>CAZVKN010000004.1:0-140358 GCA_964627035.1 uncultured bacterium
AGTCCTTAACTTATTGTACAATTTTGTCCAATACGTTCTGACGTCAAACAATCTGTGATCAATACTTTTCTTCCGGAATACAGTTTGAATAATTCATTTCCAACACTTTTCCTGTATCACGGATGAACCGTAACAGAAACTGATAACCAGTTTGGATATCTTCAATCTTCCAATCACTAAGGTGACCTTTCATGTTCTCAAGGAAGAATGTTTCAACTTCAGTCATCAGTTTCCTTCCTTCATCGGTGATTTTAATTCGGTAGGCTCGTCTATCATCAGGATCAAGGACTCGCTCCACCAATCCACCTTTCTCCAATGAATCAATGACTTGAGTCATATTTGATTGGCTTTTCATTATATAGTCTTTCAATTCATTGATTTTTGGTTGGTCATTACGTTCGATCAGCATGTGCAGAAGTGCATAGCGTGTGGTATTCAGTCCGAACTGTTTGAAAATTATCTGATCTCCGGCTTTGCTCGACAACTCACCGGCAATGACTGTGTAATGCGAGATCAATCTTATAAGCTGTTCTCTATTGATAGGTTGACCGTCAGTGTGCTCGATAATCATCTGCCTTCCTGTTGTTACATTATCAAATATATTGATGTTAATTATTACGTAGTTAATATAATTACTGCTAAACTAATTATCAAGTACAAAATGCAAATATTATGCTCGAAAATGGATAATAGTATATTCTTAATATTTGAGCAGAACTGTAATGTCAGAATGTCTTAGAAAATTTATAACCTGCGATTAGAACTGGATGATATCTTGACTTTTCGGAAATGATGATGTATGATTCAGCCGAATGATGAGCAGAGAAGAACATACTAAGGAAGAATGGTTCAAAAGCTGGTTTAATGAACTGTATCTTCAGGTTTATCAGCACCGTAATAGTGCTGAAGCCGAGCTATTTATGAATAATCTGCTAATTCAGGACAGGCTGAACTGTGGAGGAAAAGCACTTGATATCGGCTGTGGATCCGGTAGATATGCACATCTGATAGCTCAAAAGGGTTTTATCACCTATGGATTAGATCTGTCAATGCTATTGCTGCGAAGAGCTGTGCAGGAAAATCGTGATTCGGATGTCGCCTTTGTCCAGAGCGACATGCGAGCAATTCCCTTCAACACCCAATTCAATCTAATCGTTTGTCTGTTTACAAGTTTCGGCTACTTTGAAAGTGATTCAGAGCATTTGTCAGTCCTAAGAAGTGTAGCTACTCTACTAAGACAAGGTGGGTGCTTTGTGTTGGATGTTCCAAATCCGAAATCGGTTTTGAACAGGGTAAAATCCGAACCTGCCAGTTTTCGGACATCAGCGAATTTAGAAATTGTAGAAGAAAGAGCGATAGTGAATTGTCCTTTGCGTGTGAATAAGCGTATCACGATAAAAGAAAACAACAAAACTGACGAATACTATGAATCAGTACGGCTTTTCTCAAAAACTGAAATTTATAAGATGACCACAAGGGCAGGATTAAGAGAGATCACCCCGATGTGGGGTGGATATGACGGAACACAACTGAATGACGCTTCCGACCGTATGATTTACTTCGGTGAACGAGATGATTGAGACGATTGAGTGGGAAGCACTTCCGTCAATTCCATGGATCACAAGCGGATTTATTTCACGGAGTGATAATTTCGTGTCCTTGCTTGGCGGAGATTATCGTTCGGAAATAGATCGTGCGCGGGTAAAAAAACAGAGATTGGCTGCCGCAACAAAGCCAGGATTAGGTTCGGCTATCCGTGAAGGGTACAATAGCCTCACCATCCCTCCGAAAGTTGAACAGAATCTAACTGCTCTCGACAGGTCGGATACACTAACTATTGTTACTGGACAACAGGTCGGAATATTCGGGGGTCCACTTTATACATTCTACAAGGCTTTCACCACGATTTTACTTGCGGAATCTTTGCAGAAGGAATCATCAGGAGCGGTGGTTCCGGTATTCTGGATGGAAACCGGTGACGCAGATTTCACAGAAGTCAATCAAGTTCGCTTTCCGGCGGATAACGGTGAACTTCGCGAAACTGTTTATGCTCCGAACGATTTAGTAGCCGGAAAACCGGTCAGCTACCATCTGCTGACCGATGATATCAACCAAGTTCGCTCGCAGGTTGTGAGCTGGATCAAGAAACTTCCTCACAGTCGTCAGTTTATCCGCCTAATTGAGTCTGCTTATCAGAGCGGCAGACCGATGGCGGATGCATTTCGTGAACTAATGACCGGCATGTTCGGTGATCGGGGGTTGGTGTTGCTTGATCCGATGGATCAGGCAATAAGTGGTAGAACCTGTCAGTTTTGGGAAAGTTGTTTGAGTCATCCTGAACAACTGAATCATCCCTTTGAAGTTGGTGCAGATCGTGTGTTGGCGAGAAGATTGCCGCTTCAATCCAAGCTGCGTGAAGACACCTTGCCAATATTCTTTATTGATAACGATGGATTCCGCAACCGGATATTCAAAAAAGAAAACGGTTGGAGTGTCGGGCAAAATGGAACCACCGAAAGTCCGGGTGAACTGCATAGATTAGGGGTGGAATTCCCTTCAAAACTAAGCCCCAGCGTACTTCTGCGACCTCTATTGCAGGATTGGCTTCTTCCTACCTGGATTTATGTCGGTGGTCCCTCCGAGATCGCCTACCATGCTCAGATTGGGGATGCTTACGAGTATCTAAATATCCCACGACCGTTGATAGCGCCACGAATCAGTTTGACGTTCGTTGATCGTGCGAGCCGCAGAAGTCTTCACAGGCATAACTGGAGTGTCCTCAATGTTTTTGGTGGACGACAGTTATTGCTGCGGGAAGGAGGGAAAACCGATAAAATCATCGAACTGTTTGACAGTGGATTAGCTCATCTAAACGGATGGCAGAGCCGGATAAGGAGAGTCGTAAGCGATGCAGGTGTAACTATTGATGAAGAGCTGGAAAGAGCAGGGCGGAAGATGTCGTTTCAGTGGGATAAGCTTAGACAGACAACTCTGCGAAAAATAGAACAGAAGGATAAAGTTCGCCTGAATCATGCCGATAGGCTGTTAAATCGGCTGATGCCAAACTCTATTTTACAGGAAAGGCATGACAATGCACTATATTATCTGTCTCTGTACGGTCCGCAATTGACTGGAATGATTGCAAAAGTTGCCGATCCGTTTAAGCCGCAGCACAAAGCTGTTGATTTAGAGGTTGAACCATGACTTATGACATACTTGCAATCGGTCCACACCCTGACGATGTTGAGTTGTCATGCGGGGGAACATTGATAACCCTGGCAGATCAGGGATATCGGGTTGGAATCGTAGATTTGACCGATGCACGACTATCCACAAGAGGCAATGTGGATCAGCGTCGCCAGGAAGCGGATAATGCGGCTGAAATAATGGGGATTGGCAAAAGATTCCGTCTGGGAATGAGCGAAGGATTATTAAAGTCAAATACAAAAAACATCTTGCCGATAGTAAAAATCATAAGAGAGGCACGTCCACAGGTCGTACTGGCACCTTATTGGGATGACCGACATCCCGATCATGTTGACTCGTCGAAATTGATTCAGGCAGCATGTTTCTGGTCTGGTATCGCTAAGTATGGGCAGAGTGAATCGGATGGCGAATTACTGCCACCACACCGTCCGCACAGGATTATTTACTACTTTTTGCATTGGGAAGGTCCTGCTTCTTTTGTCGTTGATATTTCTGCATCCTTTGATAGGAAGCTTAAAGCGATCCGAGCATATCAGTCTCAATTCTTTGCCCGTCCGAGTGAGGATCCCGTGACATTTATCAGCAGACCTGAGTTTCTGGAAAAGGTCATAAATAGAGCCCGCTATAACGGTTCGCTGATCGGTGTAGAGTATGGCGAGCCTTTCCATAGCAGAGAGATGAATCGGATTGACGATGTGGTTTTATGGGCAGATTCTCAGGGTGTGGTAGGTTGAGAATGGAGCCGACCTTATGAAAATAGGAATATCATGCTGGCCCACATTCGGTGGCAGCGGTGTTGTTGCCTCGGAACTCGGCATGGGACTTGCCGAACGGGGACATGAGGTGCATTTCATTTCTTATGCAGTCCCGGGTAGATTGGACAAGTTTCGCTCAGGAATATATTATCATAAAGTGTCAGTGCCGGATTACCCTCTGTTTGAGTATGCGCCGTATTCTTTGGCGCTGGCTTCAAAGATGGCGGAAGTGGCAATCGGTGAAAACCTACACCTGATACATGCTCATTACGCGATCCCTCATGCAGTCAGTGCTCTCTTAGCACGTGACATGGTCGGAAACGGCAGTTTGAAAGTGATCACGACACTACATGGGACAGACATTACACTCGTTGGTAGAGACCCGTCCTTCCTGCGAATGACAAAACATGCAATCGAGCGGTCCGATGCAGTGAGTGCCGTTTCAAACTTCCTGAAAAATGAGATCTGTCGTACTTTTACGTGCAGTAAAGACGTGGAGATGATCTACAACTTCATTGACCCTCGTTCCTGCACAAACATTGACTCTGAACGTTTACATGAAGCATTCTCGCCAAACGGCGAGAAACTGCTGGTGCATGTATCAAACTACAGATCTGTGAAGCGAGTTCGTGATGTCCTTGAGGTGTTCTTACAAGTGCGAGAACGGATGCCTGCCAAATTGATACTGCTCGGAGCCGGACCTGAGTTGTCGAAGGTTGAAAAGATTGCTGTAGAACGAAAAGCGGGCAATGATCTCATCCTGCTTGGCAATCAGGAGAGAGTTGAAGAAGTGATCGCCGCATCAGATTTAATGTTGCTACTTAGCGAAACTGAAAGCTTTGGCTTAGCCGCACTTGAGGCAATGGCATGTCAGGTTCCGTGTATTACGACAGATGTCGGTGGTCTTCCTGAAGTAATTGAGCATGGCGTGTCGGGTTATCTCGTGTCATTGGGAGATGTTGAAGCCGCAACTGAATATGCTGTTGAGCTGCTGCTTGATGATGAAAAGAGAGTTGAGATGGGTAGAGTAGGTCGAGAGAGAGCATTTAATAAATTTGGGTTTGAACAAGCACTGGACGCTTACGAATCGCTGTATCGTTCAGCAACCGGGAACGTTAACAATTACTAAACGGAGATTCACAATGAATCCACATATTTTTCGCGAATATGACATTCGTGGAATTGTCGGGGACGACCTTAACGAGGAAGTGGTCGTTCAACTTGGCAAAGGAATCGGAACCTATCTGCTTCAAAACGGTGCGAAGCGCGTGTCTGTCGGTCGTGACGGTCGTCTCAGTTCACCTGATATGCGTGATTACCTGTTCGAGGGTCTAACTTCGGTTGGTATGGACGGCGTTGATCTCGGTGTTATTCCTACACCGGTGTCTTACTACTCAAGCCATGTCATAGATGTAGTTGCGACTGTTATGATCACCGGAAGCCACAACCCGCCCGATTACAACGGATTTAAGATCACGTTGAAAAATAGAGCGATATTTGGACAGGATATCCAGGAGATATTGAAGATTATCCAGTCAGAGGAGTTTAACGCAGGCAGCGGACTGGTTGAGGAGTACGATATACTACCTGAATACATTGATGACCTCGCGGGTAGGCTCAGTTTAGCGCGTCCTGTTTCTCTCGCTGTGGATTGCGGCAACGGAGTTGGAACACTCACCGCAGGACCTGTACTCGAAAAGCTCGGCTGTCGCCCGAAGATGATGTTCGACGAAGTAGATGGCACGTTTCCGAACCATCATCCTGATCCAACTGTGGAAAAGAACCTTGAGGATCTGAAGAAGGTTGTCAGGGAGAAGCATCTGGAATGCGGAATTGCTTATGACGGCGACGGTGACAGAATAGGAGTGGTTGATGAGAACGGCAACGTTCTGTGGGGTGATCAAATCCTTGCAATTCTTGCCAGGGATCTTCTGAAAGACGTACCAGATGCGACGATCATCGGTGAGGTAAAGTGCTCACAACTTCTGTTTGATGACATTAAGAAGCACGGCGGAAATCCGATCATGTGGAAAGTAGGTCATTCACTTCTGAAGAAGAAGATGCAGGAAACCGGTGCTCAGTTAGCCGGTGAGATGAGTGGACATATTTTCTTTCATCACCGCTACTACGGATTTGACGATGCAACCTACGTTACCGGACGCTTCCTCGAAATCGTAGCCAAGAGCGACAAACCTGTCAGTAGGCTGCTGGAAGATTGGCAAACTCAGTACAACACACCTGAAATCCGCAGTGACTGCCCGGATGAGATTAAGTTCGAGGTTGTTGAGAAGGTGAGGGATCAGTTTCGCGACAAGTATGAAGTCATTGATGTTGACGGCATGCGGGTCATTATGGACGGTGGCTGGGGTCTGCTAAGGTCATCGAACACACAACCTGTTGTGGTGATGAGGTTTGAGGCTGATTCTCCGGAAAGATTGAAAGAAATTCAGGACGAAGTGCAAATTGTTCTGAATCAGGTTATTAAATCAATCAGTTAGGACAGTGAAGGTAAGTTTTAGGTACGAATCTTGCGTAATTGTAATATGTGAGTTTTATCACCACTAACATAAACAGTTAACTCTTTAATAATGAAAATTATATTAAGGACTCAACTATGAATGAAGAAAAGATTCTATGCAAACATTGCTCGAAAGAGATTAAATCGGGCGAGAACAGATATTTCAGTCGTCAGGCGGGAATGAAGGGACATTACCATTGGCAATGCTTCATCTCAACTTGTCGTCAGGCAAATCAAACAGGCGCACAAAAAATCGAATCAATATCGGTTGGAAACGACCCTGTTGAAACCGGTAATACAAACTATGATTTAACAAGGCGTTAATAAATTCAAGGAGTGAGAAAGGTTAGATAATAAAATCGGCAATAATGGCGAAACCGACAACAGAAGGTTAGCACAGACTCACTACGAGAATTTCTCAATCGCTTCCTTCTTCATTCCGAAGAGTAAACGGCAGGATCTCTACAATATCTATGCATTTTGCAGGATAGCGGATGATTTTGCCGATGAGACTGTGGAAGGTGATGCACTTGGAATGTTGGATCAATGGGAATCCTATCTTGAATCTGCAGCCACCGGTGATGAGGATGTCCCAAGCCTGTTCAAGGCACTGAGTGGCACAATCCGCAACAATCAATTGAGTCTGGAACCGTTTATGGATCTGTTGAAGGCTTTCAGGCTTGATCTGACTAAGAAGCGGTGGCAGGACTGGGATGATCTGAGAGATTACACCAGGCTCTCGGCAGATCCGGTGGGAAGGATCGTCTTGGAGTTATTTGGACATTGTGATGACAAGCTGTTCACCCTATCAGATAATATCTGCACCGCACTGCAGCTTGCGAATCATTGGCAGGATGTTTGGGAGGACTGGGGGCGGGGGAGATGTTACATTCCGCAGAGTGATTTGGAGCGGTTTAGGGTCAGTGAGAATGAAATCGGAAATAGAGACGCAACACAGAATTTCAGGCGACTGATGACATTTGAGGTTAAAAGAGCACGAGACCTGTTTGATGCGGGAAAGAAACTGATTCAGCTCGTAGGGAAACCGCTGAATTCGCAACTGTTGCTATACTGGCACGGAGGCATGGCAGCCCTCGACTCAATTGAAAGTATCAACTATGATGTCCTCAACCATACCGCCCGGGTGGGCAATTGGGCGAGGATCAAAATCGCTACACAAGTATTACTGTACAGGCTGATTAACCAAATTATATGACTGCCTCAGACAATTCACTGCGTCCCTTATCGGATGCCACCGAGGATGAACTCAAACAGGCCTGGGACAGTTGTGCTCGCATAGCACATGAAAACGCCGGTAATTTTTACTATGCGTTTATTTTCCTCCCGCAGCAAAAAAGGCAGGGAATTGAGGCACTGTACGCTTTTTGTCGTGCAGGTGATGATCTGGCTGATGATGACATTGAGCTGAATGAGAAGGATGGTGGAACTGAACAGATTGATATATTTGCCGACCTTAAGAGAAAACTCGATCTTTGCTATGACGGATTCTATTCAGATGACCGAACGTTAGCGCTCTGCAATGCTATTGAGAGGTTTAAGCTGAAGAAGGATCATTTTACCGACCTGCTCAAAGGATTGGAATCTGATCTTCATGTAAACAGGTACAAGAGTTTTGAAGAACTGGAGTTGTATTGTTACCGGGTAGCCTCCACAGTAGGGCTCTTGTGCCTGAATGTCTTTGAATGCGACTCGGATGAGTCCCGAAGATTTGCGGAGTATCTTGGCATCGGAATGCAGATAACAAATATCCTGCGAGATCTTCGAGAAGATCTGGATCGAGACAGAATCTATCTACCGCAGGATGATCTAACTGAATTCGGATTTGATGATGACGATTTGTTCAATGAGGAAAAAACGAGCAAGTTGAAGGATTTGGTCAGGTTTGAAGCCAAGCGGGCACAGCAGTTTTTTGACAAGGCTGACAATGAACTTGATGATAACAATAGATCGCCATTGGTAGTGGCACGGATAATGAAGGCAATCTATCAAAGGATCCTGGAGCGCATATTGGAACTAAACAGCTTTACAAAGCGTGTTGAGCTATCGCGCTGGGACAAACTTAAGATAGCGCATCAGATTTTCAAAGAAAGATAGACGGGGTGGCGCTTTGATAAAAACAATTAATACCCTTCTATTTCTTTCCCATATTCAAACACTTCTTAGACCATAAATGGCTTCATTCTACGACGATGCATTCCTTGACCATGTGCGATCTGCGAACAACATCGTAGAAATAATCAGCGGTTTTGTCATGCTGAAATCGGCAGGCTCCGGCAGGCTGAAAGGTCTCTGTCCCTTTCATAAAGAGAAAACACCGAGTTTCACCGTCCAGCCGGATCGTGGGATGTACTACTGCTTCGGCTGTGGGAAAGGTGGAACGATTTTTAATTTCTTAATGGAAACTGAAGGGATCTCATTTCCTGAAGCTGTCAGTCACTTGGCTGAGCGTGCCAATATCACTCTCCCGCAGCAGATCAATAGTGAAGCTGCCAAAAAAGTTCGCTCTGAAAAGGACAAACTGTTTCAGGCAAATCAGTTTGCCTTCAACTGGTTTCACAAGCGACTGACTACAGCAAACAAATCATCCGAAGCTGAAAAAGTGGTGAAATATCTTCATGATCGAGGCATCAATGAAGATCTTATCAAAGCCTATTGGATGGGGTGGGCTGAGTCCGGTTGGGATTTATTGTGTAAAGCAGCCGCAAAACAAAAGATAAGCGGGGCTATTTTACAGCAAGCAGGTCTTGCCAACAGACGTAAGGATGGGTCGGGTTATGTGGATAGATTCCGTGCCCGAGTTGTCTTTCCTATCCTGAATCTGTCAGGGAAACCGATAGCCTTTGGAGGTCGTCGAATTGACGGGATCACTCCCGATGAAGATGTTGCCAAGTATGTAAACAGCCCGGAAACACCTATCTATAAAAAGGGTGATAACCTATACGGTCTGTTCACCTCCCGTGACACTATCCGGAAAGAGAATCTTGCCTATCTGGTTGAGGGATACACGGATCTGCTAGCTTTGGTTCAAGCAGGAGTAGAAAACGTTGTTGCCTCGCTTGGTACAGCCCTGACACCTCAACAGGTTTCGTTGATAAGCCGATTTTGCTCAAAGGTGCGCATCGTTTATGATTCCGATACCGCCGGAGCTGAAGCCGCTATCAGAGCAGCGGAAATGATGACTGTTGGTGGATTGGAGGCAGATATTGTAAGGCTTCCTGCAGGAGACGATCCTGATACACTGTTGAGGAAGGAAGGGGAAAAGGGTCTGACAATCCTTTTACAGAGTTTCGTTTCGTACATTAGATTCAGTATTGAAAATGCGAATATCTCTTCAGCCTCCGGACAATCTGAGAAATTGAAAGTCGCCAGGCACATTCAGGGAATGATAAAAGAAATTAATGACCCTCTTCAAAAAGAGCTGCTTCGCGACGAACTGTCAAACCTCATCGGACTTAGCCAGCTCACTTTGGACAGAGAGTTGTCGTTGCAGCGACGTAGTAGAATATCCGAGGATGCGATTGAGAAGGAAGTTCTTCAGATATTGCCGGAAAATGTAGCCGAGCGCGATCTCATTCAGGCAGTGATAGCATTTCCCGAATTAATGGATCAGGCGGTGGAGAGGCTGAGCCTGAGCGATTTCCGAACCGATTCACTTCGACAGGTTTACCGCGTGCTTGAGCAGTCTTTTTTACACGATAACGAAGTGGATCTGACGCAATTGCCTGACAGATTCGACGATCCAGCTATCAGGGCATTCATAACTGAGGCTGTTCTATCAGTCGAGTGGATAAGCCTTGAAGCGGCACAGCAACAGATGGCTGACTGCCTGAAACTGTTAAATCTACGGCATATAAAACAGAGAAAATCAGAGATCGAGGTTCAGTTGAATCGTGCAGCGCAATCAGGCAAACCGACCCGCGAGTTGATGCTGGAGCTTGTCGAACTTAATGAAGAGATTGAACAGAACAACAACAGTAACGATCATTTTTAATTTGGAAAAGAGCGACTAACGTCATATATTCACCTTGAATTATATAGGAGATGAGAGATGATTGAGAAAAAACTATCTGCAAAAGCATTAGACCTGTGGGTATCTATCCTGTGGTCGTGGTATCCGATTTGCGTGTTGCTCACACTCTTGCTTGGATCGGTAGAATGGATAGCTGTAGTTTACGTAGAAGTGGGAATTCTGCTCATATTCGTTATCTCGCATCTGTATATGAAGGGTTATCATAAGCGTTTTCGTGTGACTTACGACGATCAGGAGCTGATAGTTTACAGCGGTATCTGGTGGCAGAAGAGGGTCGTTGTGCCCTTCAATCGTATAACCAACTTCAATACGATTCAAGGTCCCTGGCAGCGTAAACGGCAATTGGCAACCCTCAAGATAGAAACAGCAGGGCAGTCGGGTCAGACAACACCGGAAGTGCAACTGTGGAGCCAGGATAATTACGATGAGTTGCTGGACGATCTGAAGTCGCGCCTCAAATCAGGCAGTTCCAAAGAAATGAAAGCTGTTGATAAAGATGCGAAGATAGAATCTAAGGACAGTGTTGTTGAACTGCTCACAAAGATTGAATGGAATACACGACCACAATAACAATCACTTTACTATCAAATAGCAGAGATATCGAGCTCTGCACCATATAAACCGCAAATATTAGGAGTCCCGCATAATGAAAAAAGATTTGTTAGCCTTGACTGATCTCGGGCGTGATACGCTGATTAGCCTTGTGGATCACGCCGTAAATTTGAAAGATATGACCAAATCCGGAGCCTGTCCGTCACCATTGGCAGGGAAAATGGCTGGATTGATATTTCACAAACCTTCACTGAGAACCCGAATTTCATTTGAAGTCGGTGTGCATCAGCTCGGAGGTGGTGCAATGTTTATCACAGACAAAGAGATTCAGTTAGGTGTCAGAGAGACCATTGAAGACGTTGCACAAGTGCTCTCCAGGTACCTTGATCTGATTGTGATCCGTACATTCAACCAGACTGACATCGCGGAACTGGCACAACACTCCGACATACCGATTATAAACGCACTGACAGACCTGCTGCATCCCTGTCAACTGTTTAGTGATGTCCTGACAGTCAAAGAGAAATTCGGTCGAATTGAGGATCTGAAGGTTGTTTACTACGGTGACGGAAACAATATGGCTCGCTCGTGGATAAACACTGCAAACATGCTCGGGATTGACCTGTGGATTGCAACCTCAAAGGATACTCATCCGGGTGAGCAGTTTGTTGCTAAAGCTATGGAAAATGCTCACGGAAGTGTGACGATAACCGATGACCCGATTGAAGCAACAAAGAATGCTGATGTTCTGTACACTGATGTTTGGGCATCTATGGGAGAGAAGGATCAGGCAGCAGAGCGTGAACAATCACTGGAGAAGTTCCGATTAGATAGTAAACTGCTGTCTCATGCAAAGAAGGATGCAATTGTCATGCACTGTTTGCCAGCCGAGCGGGGACGTGAGATAACAGATGAAGTGATGGAAGGTGAGCAGTCGGTCGTGTTTGATCAGGCTGAAAACAGGCTGCATGGGCAAAAGTCGTTGATGATGTGGTGTCTCGGATTGGTTTGATACAATTATGATCAGGTTAACGATAGTTTTTTCATTGTTACTGGTTCTATATGGATGTAAAAGCAATGCTTTGCGTCACGTTGAAGAGCTTATTGCACAGAACAGCTATCGTGATGCGCTCAAACTGTTTGATGATTCAGTTTCATTTAGTAATGATGCACTGCCTCTAAAAGCATTGGTTCAGTTTGTGGAAAGTCAAAGCGTCGAAGGCTGGGTAACGCTCGATAAAGCTATGCTATCCGCAGTCAATGATCGAGCTGAAAATGCTGAAATTTGTTATCGTGCTGCAACTATTATTGTTAGAGAGAAACAGCGATACCGTGAAGTTATTCAGTTGCTGGATAGCTGTATCGTTATGGATCTGAAGCTTCAGGACATCGCTGTTGAAGTCGCATGGACACGTGGAATGGAATATCTTGATGTGCCGACTGAAGCAGGCTATTGGCTGCTGAAGTGGGCATCAACTTTTGACAAGCAGATTATAAAGCGACTGCGAGGTCGTCGTCCGCAGCTTGCAAAGCGATACATAGAGATGGATGAGACGATTCTTCAAATGAGCCGGATAATGACGATTATTGAAAAATATTATGACGAGTTTGGTCGTTATCCTAATGACCTGAATCAAACAATCAATTTCAGATCAAGTCTCAATCAGGTTCTATACCGTGATGGTTGGGATTTCAACTTGAACAACAGCGACGACGAGGCTATCATCATGACAGCAACGGCAAAAAAAAAACATCCTGCCGGTGTCTTGACTGGAACTGTCCTGAAGTATCATGAGTAAACTGAACATAGGGATTGTTTCCGGTGTTGATCTTGTCAGTATAGACCGCATAGGTGAAATGGTTGACAGATGGAGCAATAGATTTCTCAACCGCTGTTTTACATCCGCAGAGTTACGACTGAGCAGTGGATCAATTGAATCTATTGCTGCGAATTTTGCCGTAAAGGAGGCATTTGCCAAGGCAACCGGTCGAGGATTGCGCGGGTTTGGCTGGAGAGACATTGAGCTTGTCAAGGGGGATCTGAATCAGCCGTCACTCAAGTTACACGGCAATGCTGAACTGCTGATCAGAGAGCAAGGGTGGACTTCAATCAGTGTAAGTTTGTCACATGATTCCGGAATGGCTGTGGCTTTGGTGGTTGCTCTCAAAGAACGGAAGTGAAACGGTGAGAACCCAATCCGTTGCTAAGATGATCTGCCACAATTCTTTCCAGGACGGGATTTTATCTGATGATGGGAGAGAGTATGCACTTGGATGCATAGAATCCGGACAAATGGACTCCTGTTTCCATTTTATTAAGAAGAAGGCAATATCAGCCGGATGTCGAATTGGCTGGAATAAGGTTTGGCACGGTTCTAACTTGTTGGCATGGTACGGAAGAATCTCAGTCACTCAGCCTATTCGGGCAGTTGCTTTTGAGATTGAATCTAATGAATCAGTTTGGCAGGATTGTCGTGTTAGATTGATGCAGTTGGAATCGGGTGGTTCGTCAACTATAGATTCGACAGGTGAACTTTTATCGGGCTTCGGCATCGTAAACAGGAATATAAAGCTGTTACGACGACTCAATCTCGACTACCGGGAACGACCGTTCGTAGAAAGATGGAGTTGGTCTGGTGAGACAGGAGTTGCGTACCTTTCCGACGGCGGTAAGTTCCAGATATGGAAGGATCTCGTGTGGGTAAGGGCAATCGAGGCTGTTATTGATAGAGAAGGCAAAATACCTAATTTAGTCAGTGACCATTTGATAAGACTAAATTCTGATGAAAGCGAATTGCAATTCTCTGAATTCGATGAAGACTTAAGCAAGATGGTAGAGACAATCGAAATGTACGGCTGCGTAAAACTACTCGGAGATACTTTAATTATGAAATCAGGAATTGGAACTACACCTGCAATCCTGTACCACCTATATAACCAAGAGGTTAATTGATTGGAATATGATCCGGTAAAGCTTCGGCTAACAAAGTATCTGGGACGAAATCACCAACTTCGCAAACTATTTTTTATACTGCTTGACCTGCTGTTCCTCCGCACATGGTATGTTCATAGAGAACTGAAGAAACTTGCCGGTCGCTTTCACAATAGAGTATCCATCCTCGATGCCGGTATGGGATTTGGGCAGTATAGCGATAAGATGCTCGAACTGTTTAACGTCGGTAGATTGACCGGATTGGAGATTGATAGTGCTCATCTGTATGGAAGCGAGCATTATTTCAGAAAGGTCAGCGAGTCAACATCTATTACCCTTGGTGATGTTCAGATTCTTCCTCTAATGGATAATTCCTTTGATCTGATTCTGTCTGTGGATGTTATGGAGCATGTTGAGGATGACCAAGCTACCTTCGGTGAGTTTCATCGAGTGCTTAAACCGGGTGGTGTTTTTGTGATGCACACTCCGCGGATTCAGAGTGATGCTCCTGAAGAGGCGGAGGATCATGACCATTGGGAGGTTGGGGAGCATGTTCGAGACGGTTACCGCGACTCGGAAGCGACCGAGCGGTTAAGAAAAGCTGGATTTGACAAGGTGGAATTGGTACACGGATATGGCTTTCCGGGTCAAATAGCATGGACGCTGTTGCAGCGAGTACCGATGACCTTGCTCGGCAGGTTCAAGACGGTAATGTTAATTCCGACTTTTCTATATCTCCTGTGTATTTCCCCGATTGCTCTCCTTATGATGTGGTGGGATTTGTCATTCCTGGATCATCCTCAAGGGGGATCACTTATGGTTATCGCTGAACGTGCGAAGGAAGAATAGCTGTGTGGCTGCCATACCGAATGCTGGCGAATTTCAAGGGGCTGTTGTTTGTTCTGGCTCTGATTATCGTTTTTGGTGTGGTAATATACACCAACAGCATTATTGACAACCTTCGCATCAGCTCTCGCCAGCATCTTACTCTACAGGTTGAGCGTTTTCGTGTGTTGTTTATGCAGGATGATGCTGGTGCGCTCGATGCTTACTTACATGAGATGGCATCCAAAGACTTTCCCGTAATCTTTTCAGATTCCAGCGGTGTGCCGATCTCATGGTCAGGATTACCGCAATTGGACGACATGCCTACCGAACCTGCCAAGGCAAAGGCGATCAAGTATCAACAGGAATGGGTAAAAGCTGGTAACCTTCCCCTACCATTTGAGATACCCGAATTCAATTTGACATACTACTTCTATTACGGTGACTCCGATATGATCCAGAGGTTAAGACTATTGCCGTGGATAGAAGTGCTGCTGGTAGGTGGATTGATCTGGATCGGCTATTTCGGGTTTTCCACCATCAGGAAGAGTGAGGAGAGATCAGTCTGGGTTGGGATGGCAAAAGAATCGGCTCATCAGCTTGGAACTCCGTTAACATCACTGATGGGATGGGTTGAGTTACTCGATGATTCGGCTGATTCAGAAATAAAGCAGGAGATGAAGCGGGATCTCAAACGATTGAGCACGGTAGCCGACCGCTTTAGCAAGATTGGATCTAAACCGTCACTGAAGTCACAGCCTCTGTTCCAAATTGTGAGGGAAGCTGCAGGATACATCCGCAGGCGTGTACCGCAGATGGGAGGCAAGGAAATCAAAGTCGGGATAGACATACCTGAAGAGATAAGAGTTAACGCCAACACCATACTGTTCGGTTGGGTGTTGGAGAATCTGTTTAAAAATGCTGTCGAAGCATTCAGGGGTGAAGCTGGCACTGTTTCAGTTAGAGCACACTGTAGAAATGATATGGTATATCTTGACATTACCGACAGCGGTCCGGGAATCCCGAGACGACATTGGCAGGATATATTCCGTCCCGGTTACACAACCAAAAAACGAGGGTGGGGATTGGGTTTGTCACTCTCCCGCAGAATCATCGAGGAGATGCACGAAGGTGAGATAGGCATAGTCGAATCAAATTCCGGTAGCGGAACGGTCTTTCGATTGAAGCTGCATAAAGGGTAGGCAGTAGGGGGTACTTGTGTTTCTTGTAGTCGGGCTTGTCTGAAAGCAAAAAAATCCACCATTTGTCATTCTGACTTGATCCGGAATCCAGCAATAACCGGTCTTCCACTTCGTTCAGAATGACAAACTATCAATATATCACCACGAAAGTTAACACTCTCCTGCCAGAATATCAGACAAGCAGCATGCAATCAGTGGTTGAGACAACCAGACTACAGATGATGAATAGTCAGGTTGGCTTATTCAGCAATAATCGGATACAATTCTGAGTGAATCTCTTTGACTGTTACAGGATAACGAGGGTCGGGAATCCAATTCATCAGATGTTCAGCAAGATTCTGAAGAGAAGTCTCTTCAAGCATTGTCACGAGTAATTCCTGCTCAATCGCCATACTATTCTCATCGCCATCCATCAAAAACAGTTCAAACAATCTTTCGATACTTCCTTTTAGAATTTCATAATTTGCCAACGCAGAACGCTGTTCCCACATCTCTTGTAAGTAATTGATTACATTGGAATTTGTCACTTTAGGTTCTGAATGCTCGTCGAACGAATCGAGAAGTGTTGAATAATCATTCTCAATCACATTCTTAATGAGCAGAGAGGAGAGTACTGATTTCATCTTCTCAAGGTCATTATCAGCATGTGTCTCAAGAAAATTTGCAACGGTGATAATCGGATAGATGGAACGTGCTATATGAAAACTGATAGCTTCACCAATCATCTGGCGGAAGTCATCAGGAGAGATAGTCCACGATTCAAGGAGCACTTCCAACAACGTGATAGCAGCTTTTGCTACGGGAGGCTTGGTGAAATCGAAAGGGACGTTATCAGTGCGAATTACGGAGGTGGATACATGGTGAATGTTAAAGATGAGATGTCGTTTCAGAACCGGGGGCAGTTTTGATAGTGAGAGTCTGTTGACCGGCACCGGGTCTTTTGAATCCGGGAAGAACTGCATGTAATGATCAATGCTGGAATCAAGCGCATTCTCTATACGCTTAAAGCTGAGAATGTTCAGATTTTGGCGGTGGACCAGTTCCGGATTCGGTTCAATTTCAGCAGATTCAGTTTTACTGTCATCTGTGATTCCGAATGCTGCGAGAGCATCACTGTCGTCCTGAATCTGTGGTTCAGGCTCTACAACGACATCATCGTCAACTTCAACAGTAGGGGTAGCAGTAATTTCTTCTTCAACCTGTGCTGCATCCATGAGCAAGCCCTGCCACGACTGGTTGATGGTTTGCTCAACTTTATTCGTAAGATCAGCTACTACAAAATTGCCTCCACGCCATGTGAACATGTTGAAGAATGCTTCGCTGCCGACAAGGTCTCCGCATTCCGCATGAGTGATATTGCCACCTTCAAAGTAGATAGAACCCTTCTTCTGATCTGCTTCGATTATCAGCTCTGCATCACCGCCACTTACACCGAGGAACTGAATGATGTCTGCAAGCTGGAGCGAGTCCACAAACCCGACAAACCCACTAGGCTTTACGGGCTCACTAAGGGTTGTACGGATAATGTTAACGAGTTCATGTATCTGAAACGGCTTCTCAAGGAAACGGACTGCACCCTGTTCCTCTGCTTCCCGCTGCAGTTCAGGTGTGCCGTATCCGGTCATAATGATGAATCGAACCGAAGGAAACTCTTCCTTGACCTGAATCAACAGCTCCAATCCGGTTATAGCCCCCATCTTAAAATCGCTGATCACAAGCTGGATGTTTTTCTGCTCCCGCATGATGTTGATAGCATTTTCTGGGTGATTAGTTGAGATAGTGGTGAACTCATCCTTATATTCCAGAAAATAGCGGGACAGCAGATCGGTGATCTCCTTGTTATCGTCAACGACGAGAACTTTTGCAGGTGTGGGCACAATTATCCTATAAGTATGTTCAGATACCGTAAGTTATGAACTCTTTTAGTTCAGGTCAAGCGATAACATCCGGTTAATCAGATCAACGGATCCGTTCTATTCTGAAATGTGATTTATTTATTGCTAATTTCACTATAATGCATTACTTTATCTAATTAAATTATCTCTATTATCATTCAGAAGAAGGCAAACACACATCAGAATGAGATCTGTCCTGATGAGCAGAGGAGAAAATGTCCGGAACTGAAAAACTCCCAAAGGAAATACTCGGTGATCTTGTCGTATCAACCGGCTCATTGACCGCAATGTTGGTATCCAAAGAAGGTCATCTGCTCGCCGAAGCAGGTGACATCAGCTACCTCAACAGCGCAACGATGGCTGCCCTGACAGCTGGTATGTTTTCAGCCACTCAGGAGGTAGCTCGCATTGTGGGTGAACCGCAATTTTCCGTCATGCTCCAACAAGGCGAGAAAAGACATATCCATATCTCTTTGGTGACAGGTTCTGTTCTGCTATTAATTGTTTTTGAAGGTTTTTCTAAAGTTGGAATGATCAGGCACTACGCAAAGAAGGTCTCAATCTTCCTCGCTGAGTCTTTAGCATATCTGGATAAACCGGTGCAACGTTCGCAGGTTGAAAAGAAAGAAGAAATCGCGATACCGACTTTTAAGGAGTATGCTCTGAACTTGATTGACCAAATTTTTGAGTCTGATGATTAATCCGGAGATACTCGATTGCCGCACATAAATTATCTTGATAAAGAGATAGCCTTCAAAATTGTTTACTACGGACCTGCTCTGAGTGGGAAGACTACTAATCTTGTCAAAGTATTCAATAAGCTGAATGAAGATGTTCGGGGTGAACTGCTGACCTTATCCACCGCTCAGGAGCGGACTCTGTTTTTTGACTTCTTTCCAATGGATCTGGGTCAGATTGAGGGGTATGCAGTTCGCTTCAATCTTTATACTGTACCGGGACAAATATACTATGAGGCGAGTCGGAAATTAATTCTTGACGGAGCTGACGGAGTGATATTTGTTGCGGATTCCCAGAACGACAGAATAGACGACAATGTTGATAGCTTCAGGCTAATGTGTGACAATTTAGCCTCCTACAAAATTCAATGGAGGGAGTTTCCAATCGTTTTCCAGTACAATAAGCGTGACTGTATCAGTCCGACCCCAGTGGGGACTTTTGAGAAGCAGTTGGATCTTGAAGAGATTCCTGTTACGGAGGCTGTTGCGATACGAGGAACAGGGGTATTGGAGACCATTCGGATATTGAGCAAAAATGTCATCCGTCAATTTCAGATTTGAAGGATTTAATAAATGGGGCTGAAAGGCACTCTAAATGATCTGAACATCGTAGAATTGATTCAGTTTCCATATACCGGAAGAAAAACCGGACAGATGACCATTGAGAACGGTCATGATCGAGCTTCAATATTCTACTTTGATGGTAAGGCAGTTCATGCAGAGATCGGTGATTCTATCGGATTTGAAGCTATGGTTGATATCCTGGGATTGGAAAAGGGTGATTTTGAATTCATCCCGGACAAATCACCGGAGAAAGAAACCATTCAATTGGATCTGCACCAATTGGTGATGAAGGCGCTGAAAGCGCGAGATGAACGGAGGTTTGCACAGAAGAAGATGCAGGATCAGGTTGAATCCCAACCTATTGTTAACGAACCTGCAACGGTGAAGGCTCAGCCAATCACATCTTCTCATGCTGAAAAGTCACAGAAAACCGACACGAAAGTCGTCAAATCAAAGCCTTCCTGTCAGAAAAACAGCAGTCAGCCACTGTCCACCAAGGGGGAGCGGTCAAAGAGAAATACTGACAGCGGTGATCTACCTCATAGGTTGAAGATTATTGCAGATCAGCACAGATTCGTCAATTACATCTGCATACTCGGCTTGGAACAGATGTCTGAAGAGATCAGATTAGAAGCGGCATACAAGAAGAATGCAGCGGATGATGAGATATACAACCGGATCCGGACATCCGTATCCGCCCTGATTACCGCTCAGATTGGTTCAGGCGGTGATTTGGATCGAGTGATAATGCAGGATGAGGAGGGAATTGTTACATTATCCTCAGTCGGGGAAAGACGATGGTTGTTGATAGTTGCTTCAAATAGATATTCACTCGGCAGCGTCTCACTAAGTGTGAAAAAAATAGTTTCGCAAATAATTTGAAGGTGTTAATTTGTGGTGAACGGACGGTGCCATATCATTCTGAACGAAGTGAAGAATCTCTCCCAATTATCGGTTAGAAGAGAGATTCTTCACTTCGTTCAGAATGATGCTGATCGGACAACCCACGATCAGAATGTTCAACGCTTCTATCACTACACAATTGGTTCTTTTGCGATCTTAAATAGTTGAACCAACTATTATTAGTAAATTCTCAGTTCCAATACAGGGAGTAAGCCCAATGTCAGACCTAAAAACAGTTCTCACAAATGTAGTCCATATAGATGGAATCCAGTCCGCAGTAGTGGTCAGCAAGGATGGGTTTATTATTGAAGGCAACAGCCATGAAGGAATTGACGCTGAAGCAATCGGTGCCGTGGTGTCAACCAGTTTAGGTAATTCGGAGTCAATAGGGCGTGAACTTGGGCTTGGCGCGGTCACGCAGAGCTTAGTGGAATATGAGAGTGGGATAATGATGATTACAATGTTGGGATCAGAAGCATTTCTCGCAGTTATTTCGGACATGAACACGAATCTCGGTAATGTCAGATATCAAGTGCGAAAGATAATTCCCGAGATTAAGGATCTACTGTAACTTGAATGTCTGTATCTGATAAAGTTAAGGAAAAACTGCGGGAGAGACTGTCTGCGCTGCCAAACCTTCCCGGTGTCTATCTCTTTAAGAACAAGAAGAAGCAGATTATTTATGTGGGTAAAGCTAAGAGTCTTCGGCATCGGGTTCTCAGCTATTTTTCTTCCGGTGATGACGGGAGAGCGCAATATCAACAGTTGGTAGCGGCAATAGATGATTTTGAAATAATTCTTACCAGAGATGAAGTAGAAGCCTTAACCACAGAAGCCAACCTGATCAGGTTATACCGTCCTCGATATAATGTTGATCTGCGTGATGACAGAACCTTTCCGTTCCTGCAGATCACACGGGAAACGTTTCCGCGTGTTTTCCTGACCCGTAAACCGGATAAAAAACGAGCCGACTGCTACGGTCCTTTTACCGATGTCAGAGCTACACGCCACCTGCTCAGAACACTCACAGGAATACTTCACATCCGAACCTGCAAACTGCCATTGACTCCACAAAAGATCAAGGAGGAAAAGTTCAATCTCTGTCTCGACTATCATATCAATCGTTGTGAAGGTCCATGTGTGGGCTTTGTTGACAGAGAACAGTATAGGAAGGGTTTGGACAGGTTTGTACTCTTTCTGAAAGGACACCACGAAGAGATTCTGGAACAGCTTGAGCTGGAGATGTTGGAACTGTCCTCTGAGCTAAAATTCGAAGAGGCTGCTGTTATCCGAGATAAGCTGCGGGCATCAAAACAGTTTAGTGATAGGCAGAGGAGGATAGGGGAGAAGCCGATCAACCGAGACATAATCGGTATTGCGCGGGAGGATCATTATGCAGCATTCTCCGTGATTAGAGTGAGAAACGGTAGGATTGTCGGTCAGAGTCCGTTTTACATGGATCGAACGTCAGGCATGAGTGACGGTGATCTGATTGAGGCGTTTATTGTACGACACTATGATCTTATAGATGAGATTCCGTCTGAGATCTGTCTCCCTGTTGCTCCGACGGACATCGAGAGTCTGGCGATATACATTCATCGGCAGGCACAAAAGAGGGTTCAACTGCTTGTTCCACAGCGGGGGGAGAAGAGGAAATTTATTGACCTTGCGATTGTCAATGCGGAACAGATGCTGCTGGAGCAGCGTATAATGGCTGAAAAAAGAGACTTTACTCCGCGTGCTGTCAAATCAATGCAGGAAGACCTCAGATTGCCGACATCTCCGCTGCTAATTGAGGCATTTGACATTTCCAATCTGCACGGAAGCGATTCGGTGGCATCACTGGTCTCGTTCCGCAAAGGAAAGCCGTGGAAGAGCGGGTATCGGATCTTCAAGATTAAGAGCGTTGAAGGGATAGATGATTTTGCATCAATCGGTGAAGCTGTCAGTCGCCGTTATAGCAGATTAAAGAAAGATATCGCTAAGGATAAGGATGATGAATCAGAGAAATTCACTTTCCCTGATTTGATCTTGATAGACGGTGGCAAAGGGCAGTTGTCGAGTGCTAAGCGAGCTATGGATGAGCTGAATCTTTCTGATATTCCGGTGATTGGATTGGCGAAACGGCTGGAGGAGATATATTTCCCCGGACATTCGGATCCGATGACACTACCGAAGCGATCATCATCACTGCGGTTGTTGCAGCAGATCCGGGATGAGGCGCACCGTTTTGCGGTCACACAACACCGAAACCTGCGCGGAAAACGGCAAATCAGATCAAAATTAGACGGAATAACTGGTATCGGTCCGGTGAAGAAACAGGCACTTCTCAGAAAATTCGGATCACTCAAGCGAATAGCGGCTGCGGAGGCTTCCGAAATCGCAAAGATAAGAGGGATGAACCAAAAGCTTGCGGAATCGGTTAAAAACAAATTAAATGAGTAACAACATTATTAACTGTAGTCGGGCTTGTCCCAAGCCTGACGTCGTGGTTAAGACAACCACGACTACGAAACCATTACTAAGGTAGCAATCTCGTATTTTAGTTATATGAAGTATTTTATTACATGGATTCTGATAGGTCTATTATCTACCCCGATGATAGCTGTATCAGAGAAAAATACGGCTTTCATCTACCCACCGTGGAAGCATACTTGGGGTGTTGTGAAGGCGACTCCGTTCAAGCTGCGGATGTTCGTTGGAAATAAAACGCGATTCAACGATCCTCAGGGGATTGCAGTTGCACGTATGGACTCATGGGATGATCCGGAGCGCACAGGAGATGATGACGAGATTACCGCTTATGGTGTGAATTCTGGAGATAACTGCATTATTTACAATCGCTCCATGTACGCTCTCGGTGTCTATGGACTTGATCGTAAACATACGAAGTTCAAGCACCCCTGGGGGATCGCCGCAGACTCTAAAGGAAATGTGTATGTAGCTGATAGAGGAAATGCGCGTGTGGTCAGGTTGTTCAATCCAAAGGAAGATCTGAAATATAAGGGTGAGATAGGGGGTCCTGGAACTGAGCCGGGACAGTTTGTTGACCCGCGCGGTGTTGCTTTGGACGGTGATGGGAACCTGTATGTGACTGATGTGGGACTGGGAAGAGTATCAGTGTTTGATGATGATGGGCAGTTGAAGGATGTATGGGAAGGATTTGATGCTCCTGACGGCATTGCTGCAGTCGGAAGAAGCGAGCGATGGAACTATTACAGATGGACTAAGGAAGGCGTTGCAGTAACAGATTCGGCTAAACTTGAGTTGCCGTTTGTAGTTGTGATAGACTCAGCCAATCAAAGAATCAGAAAACTGTCGCATGACGGGGTTTTGCTCGCTGAAACTCATGCATCAGATTGGAGTGTTAATAAGGCAGATTTATCCTTTGTTACTCTGGATTATCACAACCAGTTGTTGGTCACGGATAGAAACAACGGCTGCATCCACAAGCTTGATCGAAAACTTAACTACCTGACCAGATTTGGGAGATCGGGAAAGAAAGGGGACTACAGATTTGATCAGCCTCGCGGGATTGCGGTTTACCGCCGTTTCGGTCAGATAATTGTGTCTGAACGGAAAGGTGCGCAATACTTGTGGGTTGCAGTGGATGTGCCGAAGTTTGAAACTACTGTCCATATAGACACCGCAACGGTAATAGATTCAGTCCTGTATCATCTCGATCTCAACTTTTATCTGACGGAACCGGCATATTGCACTTTTGACGTTGTTGACGATGTGGGTCGGTTTGTCACCCGTCTGACACGGTCAAGAAGGCGATTTCACGCAGGAGAGCAGCAATATACATGGTGGGGGGTGAAGCTGCCTAAATCTCTGCCTGACAACAGTCCACAACCACCATCGGGATACGAATTGGGCAATCCACTGCCACTCGGAGAGTATCGAGTTCGGGCACAATTCAGAGCGACATATTCCTCAAGAGATTTCTTCAACACAGAAAGAGAAGCAGTGTTCAGGATAGAATAAACAAACGACTGTCACGTCGCTGCACCTGGCAGTCATCTGTTTGACACTATATAAGTTAGCTGAAAGTCATAGCGGGTTGACAGCGGAAACAGTTATATCGCACCATCCTTCCCAATCAATCGCCTGACAACACCGATCTGACCGATATGATAAGCTTCGTGAAAATGGTAAAAGAGGAGCCTACCTGACAGGATAGCAGAATCCGCATCCGGGTTGTCGTTTGGCATAGGTTGTGCGAATTGTTCATCATTCAGTGATTCCAACCTACTGAGTATCAATTTTTGTGATTTCTTAAATCTTGTAAGCAGTTCGAGGAACTCAGTAAACCTGTCAGTATTTGAGCTGTCACTATTTCGGCGATAAGGTTCGGTATCTTCATCGGATTGCATCGGTTCGATACTGAGAATCTCAAAGATGTCCTCACGAGTGGCAAGCAGGTGTCCTGCAATCCAATTGATGCAGCTTCCTGCAGGTTCAGGCTGGATGATGCTCTCGTCGTTTGAAATACCCTTGACATTCAGCCTTAGAGCCATATCGGCAAATCTGTATTGCTTCTGCAGAAGTTGAGAAACTGTCATCGGTTCAACTCCCTTTTTATATTGCATTCGTTCAGGATTCGATCAATCGTTTCAATTGCGCGGTCAATCTGCTCGAATGAATGGGTTGACATTACTGACAACCTGATCAGTGAACCCCCTTGAGGAACTGCAGGTGATACCACAGGATTGACGAAAACACCTTCTTCCTGCAATCTGCGGCACACACGGAATGTGTTGAGGTCATCGCCGATTAATACCGGTACAATCGGAGTCTGTGAATTATGTCTGCCGACACCAATCGTTTCCAATCCCCTCCAAAGCCGATGGGTATTCGCCCACAGTTTGGTAATGCGATCAGGCTCAGCTTGCATGACTCGCAGAGCCGCACGAGCAGCTGCGACTGAAGCGGGTGGGGGAGAGGCAGAGAAGATCATTGAACGGGAGAAATGTTTCAGGTAGTCTATCACCGAATGATCACCGGCTATAAATCCTCCGATTGATGCGAGAGACTTGGAGAATGTTCCCATTATCAGGTCAATTTCGTCATCTACTCCAAAATATGCTGCGGTTCCTTTTCCGTTCTCGCCCAGTATCCCAATCGAATGAGCGTCGTCAACCATAACATCGCAATCATGTTTTTTAGCGAGTTGGATTATATCAGGGAGTGGTGCGATGTCGCCCTCCATTGAGAAGACACCGTCCACTACGATCAAACCTGTTTTACCGCCAAGGTTTTTGAGGACTCGCTCTAGATCTTCACAATCATTATGCTCAAACTTGAGGCACTTTCCGAATGCCAATCTCGTACCGTCAATGATGCTGGCATGATCGGATTTGTCAATGATGACATACTCTTTTGGACCTACAAGGGTAGAGATGACACCTTGATTGACTTGAAAACCGGTGGAGAAGAGGAGGCATTCCTCTTTTCCGACAAAATCGGCTAACTCCTTCTCAAGCTCCAGATGAATTCGTAGTGTGCCATTGAGAAAGCGAGATCCGGCACATCCCGTGCCATACTCACTTATTGCATTTCTCGCAGCTTCTTTAACTTCGTGGTTATTGGTCAGTCCGAGGTAGTTGTTTGAGCCCATCATCAGAACTTTCTGACCGTTCATGATCACTTCTGTATCCTGATCGGAGTCAATCGGACGGAAATATGGATAGAGCCCCATCGAGCGGACTTCGTCGGCTGCGGTAAAGGCGGTTGCACGATCTCGAATTCTCATCTAATCCTCCGAAATACGGTGTAATCTGTCATTCTGGACTTGACAGTCTGTCCGAGAATCGAATTATCCGCTGTCAGGTCGCCGAACCTGACAGTCATCTGATGGATATTCAATAAGTTATGCTGTCAAGCGCGGCGGGTTGACAGCGGTTTTCCCTATTATCGGACAGACACTTCCGCAGGAATGACAAAATAGTGAAAACTTAAAAGAACTCGTGGCTGTTTCAACCACGACGTCGGGCTTGGGACAAGCCCGACGTCAATTTACACGCTTTGGGAATCCAGTGTCACACTTAACCAAGTTATTAATCAGGCCACGCTTCGTCAACGATATCACCGACCTTCTCAACAACATCGTGAGGATTAACGAGAGTTCGTTCGTTATCCCAGCGCCTTTTAATTTCAACCTTTCCTGCTTCGATGTTGCGCGGTGAAACAATAACCTGAGCAGGAGCACCGATTAAATCGGCATCCTTCAGCTTAACACCGGCACGTGCATTGCGGTCATCCAGAATCGTTTCGTAACCGGCTGCTTTCAGCGAATTATGGAACTGATCAGCTTGCCGGACAACTTGCTCGTCTGCTGTGTTCAGGGGGATCACAATGGCATCAACCGGTGTCAGCGCACTGTTCCAGCGAATGCCGTGTTCATCAGCGCCACCCTCAATTGCAGCAGCAAGAATCCGCTCAACACCGATACCGTAGCTGCCCATCACAATCGGGTGCTCTTTGCCCTTTTCATCGAGAAAGACAGCACCCATCGCCTTAGAATATTTGGTGCCCAGCTTGAAGATATGACCTAACTCAACCACGCGAACCAGTCTCATGCTATGACCGCATACCGGACAGGCATCTTCTTCCTTAACAACTCTTAGATCAACGTATTCGTCCGGATGAATATCTCTACCAAACTCAAGTCCGATTACGTGATAATCATTCTTGTTTGCACCCGAAGCCAACCCTTTGACATCCTCAAAGCGTAAATCAGCATATATCGGCAGCCCGTGATCACCGTGTGGACCGAGGAAGCCGACATCCGCACCGATGCGCTCCCGAACCTCTTCAGGATGAGCCGGTCTAACCTGACCACCTACAGCGGTTGATAATTTTGCCTCACTGAGGTCGTCCTCACCGGAGATTAGAGCCATTACAAGACCTCTCGGACTCATATAGATCAGGGTTTTGATCAATCGGCTTGTCGGGATGTTTAGAAATTTGGATACCGCTTCAACTGTTTTTTGATTAGGCGTAGATACATCTTTTGGAGTCATCCGTTCACCGTCTGCAACTCTGTCAATATCAGCGGCTGCTACCTCCAGATTAGCTGCATATCCACATTTGTCACAGCGCGCCACTTCGTCTTCACCCGCTTCCGATTCAACCATAAACTCCTGTGATTGACCACTCCCCATCAGACCGGATGAAGCATTAACGATGAAATAATCCAAACCACACCGTTGGAAGATATTCTTGTATGCTTCTTTATGTAGCTCATAGCTGCGATCCAATCCTGCTTCGTCCCTGTCAAGGCTGTATGAGTCTTTCATAAGAAAATGTCTGATGCGTAAAACACCACCGCGCGGTCTCGGTTCATCGCGGAATTTGAGCTGAATTTGGAACCACGATTGAGGCATATCGCGCCAGCTTCTGATGTGACTTCGTGCCAGCCAGCAGATGATCTCTTCGTGAGTCGGCGCAAGGCAGTAATCCTGACCTTTGCGGTCTTTCAGTCGAAACATCTCCTCGCCAAAGTCAGTGCTGCGCCCGGTTTCATCCCAAATGTCAATCGGATTCAAAGCCGGTAAGTACAACTCCTGCGCATCTATCTGTTCCATTTCATTACGAATGATATGCATCGCTTTTGTAGCTGCTTTCCAACCGAGTGGGAGGTAAGTGTACACTCCGGCGGAGAGCATTCTGATCAGACCGGCACGTAGCATCAATTGGTGCGATAGTGCTACCACTTCAGCCGGATTTTCTTTCATTGTGGGGACAAATATTCGTGAACGTCGCATTAGATTCCTGTTTATGTTTGATAATCGTGCAATTTACTACCGGTTAAGCTGGTTTGCAATAGTGAAAACAGTAAACCCGGCTTCGGAGGAGCCGGGCGATATGTAAGAATTAGTGGCTATGGCTTATTAATCAGAATTGATTTTGCGAAGAAGAGAACTGATTTCATCCACAATATCTCCTCGTTTAACGGCGAATTGGGCTGGTCGTTCCTTACGCCACTGCTCTCGCTCTAGTACTTCTTCAGATAGTTTACTTCCGAGTGCAAGATCTTTTATCTGCAATTGATCGGAATTGAATTCATCTTCACCGGCTATTATTACGACAGGGATATTTAAAGCATCGGCGTACTTCAACTGCTTGCCGATGTTGCCGTTTCCTGTGAACAGGTCAACATTTATTCCTGATTGACGGAGTTCCTGAGCGATCAATTGATACTTCTGTAGATAGCTTTTATCCATTACGGTTACCAATACCTTGGCTGTTGATGTTACTTCTTTAATCCTGCCAAGATGCTTCAATGCTGCGAGAAGTCGGTCAACGCCAATGCTGGCACCGGTAGCAGGTACCTTTTGACCGGTAAACCGTTCGACAAGATCATCGTATCTACCGCCACCGAAAACACTTCCGAATGATTTTGATTTTCCCTTCTTATCCTTGACTTCAAAGGTAAGCTCTCCCTCAAAAACCGGTCCGGTGTAGTAGCTTAATCCACGGACAATCATAGGATCGAATATTACTCGGTCATTGTTATAGCCGAGATTTGACAACTGTTTGTCAATTTCGAGCAAATCATTTATACCACTATTCCCAATTGATGATTCACCGACAAGATCTTTCAACAAATCGCAAGTTTCCGTTCGAGATTTTCCTTTACAATTCAAGTATCTTTCGATTGTCTCTACTTCAGAATCAGCGAGTTCCAACCCCGGAGTAAATGCTCCGGAGTCGTCCATTCTTCCTTTTGTGAGTAAATCTCGTACACCGTTTACACCGATTTTTTCAAGCTTATCAACTGAACGGAAAATATCGGACCAACTGACTTCTCTTTTGTAACTCTTGCCGTTTGGGTCTTTTCCCGATATGGTTTTCTTTAATGTGTTGAGATTGAGAGTTTCCAGAACACCATTGAGAATCTTGCGATTGTTAACCTTTATTAGATACTGACCGCGTTCGATTCCGACGGCTTCGAGTGTGTCGCACATGATGCAGCAAACTTCAACATCTGAGGATATGGATGAACTGCCCACCGTATCAAAATCGAACTGATAGAATTCGCGGAATCTTCCCGGTCCCGGTTTCTCAAAACGATACACAGGACCGACCTGATACCGTTTGTACGGTCGTTTAAGCTCCTTGTACTGTGCTACAACACGGGATAGGGGTGCGGTCAAGTCATATCGCAGAGCTAACCACTCATCATCCTCGCTTCTGAATGAAAAGATTCCACCATCAGGTTGATCCGATTCCGGTAGAAACTTCCCGAGCATCTCGACGTATTCGACCATTGGGGTTTCCAGCGGAGAGAAACCGTATCGTTCGTAAACCGTCCGCACTTTATCAATCATATCATTACGAGCGATGACATCAGTTGTAAATGTATCACGGAAACCTTTATAAAGTCTGGGTTTCGGTTTCTTGGTTTTCATTATTTAATTATAATTTACTGTTTAGAGTTGGTGAATTCCGCTGTCAACCCGCATGATGCGGTTCAACCGCCGCGGTTGACAACCGCGATTCAGGGAGGACGGACATTCCTGTCCGTCCTGCAGTGACAGGAATGTCACTGCTCCCTTTTTGACTGTCGGGTACGGTACCCGACAGCGGATAATCCGCATTAACTGTCTGGGTTTCTAACCCAAGATCGTCTGTTTTCAAATGAGTTCACTTTAAGCTTTGCCCACTCTGTGACAATGTCCAGAAGAAGATGTTTTTCTCCCTCATCTACAAATTTAGCTTCGATGTCCTGAATGAGTGCAGATTTGACCTGATCCACATCCTTTGCGGATACAATCTTCTGCTCATCCCACTGCTGTTTCTCTTCTTTTATCTTTGATACGTGCGAATGAACCTCTTCAAGATGCTCTTTTCGACGAACAGCAATGACGACCAAAATAATCAACCCAATCACAACAGGTACTGCTATTTCCATTTTTGTAACTCCTTGTTCATCACATTTTAACCGGAATTTGCAGGACTGGAATCCAATAGAGAAGTATCATCCCGATCAAAACGACAATCGCTATGGGCCAAGCGAGACTGCCTCCCCGAATGAAATCCTTTGCTGTTACCAATCCACTGCTATATACGATTGAGCTTGCGGGTGTACCTATTACCAGCCAGAACGCCGCTGATGTGGCTATTGCCAGAGCTATGCCGACCATTAGTGGATTTGTACCCGAACTTTCAGCCATTCCGAGTATCACCGGACCGATCACGGCAACTGTTGCACCAGCACTCATCAAGTTCGTGAGTGCGGCACCCACCCCAACCGCAAGCAATACCATCGGAATTCCCGATGTAATTCCAAGAGGTTTGACAATCACAATGATGCTGTCCGCAAGCCAGACGGCTGCTCCGGTAGATTTAAACAGTAAACCAAGCGAGATAGCCCCGGCATACAGGATTACGACACCCCAACTGACACCCTCTTCATAATCTTTCCAGGTGGTAAATCCAAACAACATGTAGATTACCGTTCCGGTGATTGCAATGCCTCCCAGACCGAGCGAGAACCCAAAGATATAACGAACTAAACTTTTATCGGTAATCCACATGAATATGACCAAACCCATGATTGCTGTTATAATCCACTGCTCTCTTGTCATCTTGCCGTGCTTCTCAAGGTCGTTTTTCAATATAGAAACCGCATGGGATAAGTCATTAACCTCCGGCTTAAAGATCAAAGGCAGTATGAATGACAGCGCAACAGCCATCACCAATGTATAGGCGACTCCCATGCCGAGCCACTGGACAAAGGAAACATCATATCCAAATTCAGACAGGAATCCGATCATGATCGCATTGCGGGCGCCACCGGTCGGAGACATAGGACCGCCAATCATACATCCGAATGCAATCGTCATCGCCAGCAATTTCCCAAGATTAGGACACGGTGTGTTCTTGTTTGTCAGGGTATAAAGAGCCACCGCAATTGGCAAGTACATCCCCGCTACTGCATGTTCACCGATAAATGCTGCCGGAATCGAAGTACCAAGCAGCAGACCGACGACAATCCATCTGATATTTGTCCCGGCAAGATTGATTACGATTATGCCGATGCGCTTGTCAAGACCATACTTGATAAGTGTTGCACCGAGAGCAAGCGATCCCGCTATGAACCACACCGCATCATGCGCATAGGACGCGACAATTCTCATGGGGGGTGTCAATCCAAACAACAGTTGTACCAGACCGATGGCGAGGGCAACAGCCGGGAGTGGAACCGCCTCGGTCGCAAAGAACACAACACACATCGCCAGCAGTGCCATAGTAACCTTGATATTATACGCCATTGTCTCAACGGACGTTTTGGCTTGTGCAGCAGACGACATCTGTCCGTACATAGACTCTGCTTTGGTGAACATAGAGTCAGGAGTCGGAAGGAAAACTGCGAGCAATATGAATACGATCACTCCGACAGACAACCATCTGAAGTCAGTCCTGCGGGCAAACCCTGTGCCCTGTGGATGTTCAATGTCGGGATTTTTTGATTTTTTTGCCAATTACTTACCTCACTTTACCGCATCTGTTTTCATAGTTTAATATAACTAATTGTAATTTGACTGCAAGGGTCGGTGGCAGCATAGTAAAGGATATTGCATTCAGATCGGATCATTGCTATATTACCAAAGACCATTTTCAGAATGGTTTTAATAGAGGAAGGACTAACTTTATAGTGATGTAGTTGAGTCATCCTGAACTAAGTGAAGAATCTCATCACCTTACAGCAGTTTAAGAGTGATTCTTCACTTCGTTCAGAATGACCGCATCTCTGTCACAATTACTCGCAAAAAATTATGGAGTTCCTATGTCAAGCCCCATAGATCGCATCGTCGAGCTGCTCGGCGATGATGTAGACAGTATTTTACAGTATAAAGCAACCTGTATCCCGAAAGAACAGATCAACGTCCCCGGACCGGACTTTGTAGATCGCATTGTATCGCAAACTAACCGATCACCTGTTGTAATGCGCAACCTACAAACAATTTACGATCACGGTAGGTTGGCAGGTACAGGCTATCTGTCCATCCTGCCTGTGGATCAGGGTATCGAACACTCAGGAGGAGCTACCTTCGCACCTAATCCGAAACTGTTCGATCCTGATAAAATCGTTGAACTCGCTTACGAAGGCGGATGTAACGCTTGTGCGTCAACGTTTGGCGTATTGGGAGCGGTTTCTCGTAAATGGGCGCATAAAGTACCGTTCATTGTTAAGATCAATCATAATGAACTGCTCTCATATCCGAACGGTTACGATCAGATCATGTTTGGGTCTATCAAGAATTCGTTTGATATGGGTGCCGTAGCGGTTGGTGCGACCATCTATTACGGTTCGCAAGAGTCCAATCGCCAAATCCAGGAGGTTGCTGAAGCGTTTGAATATGCTCACGAACTCGGAATGGTAACGATTTTGTGGTGTTATCTGCGCAATTCAGCATTCAAGGTTGACACTGTAGATTGCCACGCATCAGCAGATATGACGAGTCAGGCAAATCATCTCGGCGTTACCATCCAAGCTGACATCATCAAGCAAAAACTGCCGAATGCTGTGCAAGGATACATCGCAATGAATAAAAATGGTAGCTTTGGCAAGTATCACGACAAGATGTACAGTGATCTGATGACAGATAACCCGATTGATCTGGTTCGATACCAAGTGGCTAACAACTACATGGGACGTGCGGGATTGATTAACTCAGGTGGATCATCCGGGGAGAACGATCTCGCTCAAGCGGCTATGACTGCCGTTCTCAACAAGCGTGGCGGAGGTATGGGACTGATCAGCGGTCGTAAAGCGTTCCAGAAGCCTACTGACGAAGGTGTGGAACTGCTCAATACTATTCAGGATGTTTATTTGGCGGAAGAGATTACGGTGGCTTAGATACTTTGTACCACCAAGCCACAAAGACACCAAGAAGAAAAGAAAATGATTTTTCTTCGTTATCTTGGTGTCTTGGTGACTTGGTGGTTAGTCCTTCTTCCTACCCAAACGTTACTAAAAACGCTCCCATCACCGCAATCACAAGCCCTACAATTTTCTGCGGCGTGAGTGGTTCTTTGAGGATTAATACGGCAAGCAGGAACACAAACACATTGCTGGTCTGATTGAGTGCAGCAGCAATTGATGTTTGAGTGAATTTCATTCCTGCAACCCAAATTATCATCGCTACATAAGCTCCTATAAACGAACTTGACCATAAGTAACCCCACCCACGTCGTTTCTTTAGTGTGCCGAGTATTTCACGCTTTTTGGAGTGAAACAGCATAATTACCCCCAACACCCCCACTCCACCGATCATCCGTACTGTAACCACCCACATCAACGGTGAACGATCTAGCAGCGGCTTGACAATCACGATCCCAACAGCCATTAGAAACAGAGCAATTGCTGCAAGCACAATTCCCCATATCAGATCATGACGGCTTATGGTTACTGCACCTCTTTTAGTGACTGCTAACACCGCCGCAAGGATCATAACCACACCGATTATCTGCCAAACAGTCAGCACATCACCAAGCCAAATTACCGACAGTATAATCACAAACGGACTGTACATACAGTCCACAATAGCGGACAGACTCGCTCCGAGCAGGTTCAGGCTCTTGAAGAACAGTGAATCTGCAATCCCAATCCCCAACGCCCCACTGAGTAACAGAAGTCCATACTCAGATGGAGGCGCATGACGGAACAATGTTTCACCGACAATCCAGACAGTAGGAAAGAAAAGTACCAGCCCTAACACATTCTTGAACAGATTCAGAGCCAACGGATGTACTGTCTCACCGCTCTTTTTGAACAGGATTACGGCAGTTGCCCAGGTAAGTGCTGTGATGGAGGCGAGAATTTCACCAAGATAAGGTAAGTTCATGAGGGAAAAGTTTACAAGTTTTCAAGTTGACAAGTTCGCAAGGAAGATACTTGCGAACTTGTCAACTTGTGCACTTTCTAACTTCTACGTTCCCATTTCCCAGCTGCTGAGATATTCGACTTGCTCAGCAGTAAGAGTATCAATCTCAATACCGAGTGATGCGAGTTTCAGTCTGGAAACGGTGTCATCAATATCAGCCGGAGCGGTATGAACACCAAGTTCAAGGTCGTTGTTCAGCGCATACTCCGATGACAATGCTTGAACTGCAAACGACATATCCATGACCGATGCCGGATGACCTTCGGCAGCAGCGAGGTTGATCAAACGACCTTCACCGAGAATATTGATACGTTTGCCATCTTCGAGGATAAACTGGTCAACGTTGTTGCGAACGCCTTCACGTTTTTCAACTGCTATTTCAGCGAGTCCTTCCAAGTCCAATTCAACATTGAAATGACCGGAATTGGCAACGATAGCGTTGTCGTTCATGTTTTGGAAATGCTCTTTGCGGATGACGTGCAGATCGCCCGTCAATGTACAAAACAGGTCGGCCCAAGTTACTGCATTCGCCATTGTTGTAACATTGAATCCGTCCATTGCGGCTTCTAACGCTTTGACAGGATCAACCTCGGTTATGGTTACCAATGCGCCCATTCCACGTGCACGCATTGCGAACCCACGTCCACACCAACCGTATCCCGCTACTACAACCTTACGACCGGCGAGCAGAACGTCCGTAGCACGGATGATCCCATCAACGGTAGATTGACCCGTACCGTAACGATTGTCGAACAGATGCTTGGTTTGAGCGTCATTGACGGCTATCACAGGATACAGCAAAGCTCCGTCAGCGTGCATGGCGCGCAACCGGATTACACCTGTAGTTGTCTCTTCCAGACCTGCTTTGATGGTTTTTGCGAGTTCGGGGAGTTCTTTGGTGATGGTGGTGACCAGATCGCAACCGTCATCAATGGTGATGGTCGGTTCGTTGTCAATGGATTGGTGGATGTGCTTGTAGTAAGTCTCGTTATCTTCACCATAAATCGCAAATACCGGAACGTCAAAGTATTTGACTAATCCCGCCGCAACATCATCTTGAGTTGATAACGGATTGGAAGCACATAAACGAACCTCAGCTCCACCGGCGGCGAGCGTTCTCATTAAATTAGCGGTTTCAGCAGTTACATGGAGGCAGCCTGCGATCTTCACGCCTTCCAACGGTTTCTCTTTCTCAAATCGTTTGCGGATTGTGGTCAATACCGGCATGTCGCCGTCAGCCCACAGGATTCGTCTTCTACCTTCTTCGGCAAGCCCGAAATCTGCTACATCGTGTAGTACCATTACTGTTCCTATTCAGTTAAGATTGTATGCGAATTTTACACTCATTTAGTGTTTTCATTCGCCTGTAATTAGTGACAAAAAGTAAACACAATTTAGGACTTAACGATTAAATGTCAAGTCCTGAATTGTGTTATTTGGGTGAGTCGGATGGATTTCTTTTCTAAACAGTGTTTTTGTAGTCGTGATTGTCTCAAGCCAGACGACAATACCGAGGGCTCATTTCACTAGCACCATCTTATGCACAGACTTGAAACTTCCTGACTCCAATCTGTAGAAATAGATTCCTGCAGGTATATTGCTTCCATCAAATGAAATCCGATAATTACCGGCAGGCTGATGCTTTTCAACGAGTGAGACTATTTCACGTCCAATTACATCAAAGACCCTCAGTTGAGTGAACCCTGCATCCCTAAGGCTGTAAGCCAGCTCTGTAGATGGATTAAACGGATTGGGCCAGTTCTGATGCAGAGCATATTCAAACGGCAACTCACCGTTATTCGCAACTGATGGAATGATTTCAAGCACCACCTGCAGTTCAACAGGTATTTGCGTGATTTCCTCCATTGCGTTGTGCTCAAATTCCAGAACTACTCCATAACTCCCTGTGTCCAGGTCTGCTGTGTTGATTTCAAGGGTAATGTCCTGAGTCTCATCCGCTTCAAGACGACCGGATCTCGGTGAATAGTCAATCCAACTGCTGTTTGGAGCGACTTCAAACAGACCGACGTAATCTCCTTCATCCGGGTTGTCTATCATAGCTGCAAGAACCCATACAAGATTGTTCCACTTCGGTGTGATGACGATACCACCTTTTCCTTCACTACGCGGATGTAGATTGGGAAAGCCGGTCACAAACAGTAGTTCATCTGTTTCAGGATTCATCTTAAACAGTGACATATCAGGTGCTTCATCATCGTCGTTAATGTCTGAGTTAGACATTATATAAAGAGGATAGCCATCAGGATCATCGCGGAACCATGCCAGACCGTAGCGATTAACTCTACCGCCATTGCGGGGATCATTTATGTCAAACAGGTCAATGACTTCGAGAGAATCGTCTATTAACTCCATCTGATAAACTTGATTTACAACACCGGTAACCCAGAACTGCTCAGTATCCGGATCAATTGTGATGGCTTGAGGATCAATGAAACCATCCGGTAATTCCCATCTCTGTTCCAATTCACCGGTTTCGGGATCAATCTTAAAGACGGCATCAATATCACGAGCAACTGCGTAGATAGACCCGTCATAAAACTCCATTCCTCTAATTCCAAACCTACTTTGGATAGGCTGCTCAATTCTATCCACATACTGTCCCATTTTAGTGAATCTGTAAAACCACCGCTGCGGTTCTAAACGGTCACCACGTCCTGAAACAAGCCAATATTCACCGGTAAACACCACGCCGTGAATACGTGTATCGTCAACTGAATCGGAAGCTGTCCAGGAATGAAGCAGATCCCAGGCATCGTCCGGGTCATCCCGATCTAAAGGTCCGCCATTTCCGGGTGATTCCTCGCCATCAATGATGTATGAGAACCTGCTGTTGAACTCGAGCCTGCCGTTTCCGCTGTTTGTCAGGACGAATTCAGCTTCAACGGCGGAATCAGCCATCATGGTAAAATCGAATTCATTGTCAATTACATCTGTGCTAAACTCTGGATGCAGCAGATCGAAGTCAACAGTTAGCTCTTCGTCCTCAAAAATGCTATAACCCTCACCATCTTCTCCGGTTTTTGTGGAGTCGTTGTATCCGGGAGCTGAGGCGGTAATCATATAGTTATCGCCTATCAGCACATCGGGAATCACATAAACGCCGTTTTCGTCAGTATCATCAGCGAAACCACGACTGGTGTGAATCCAAGCACCCTCAATCGGTTCACCTGTTTGCAGGTCACGAACTGTGCCGGTGATTGAGCCTGTAATGAATTCCACAGCGGTCGTGAATTTGATAGCCATCTCATCATCAAGTCGGGTTGCTCCATTTGTAAACCGATTCCAGTATGTGTACTCCAATCCATCAGTGTCATCGAGATTGCCGATACCGATGGTTGCGTAAGGTGTGTCTGTCGGTCCAGGTGTCCCGCCATTGTTGAACTCTTTGTACTGGAAAGCGATCAGTCCATCACCTGAAAACGTCGGATGGAACTCAGGATCATAGAGGATCAACTCAAATGTCTGATGAAGATTGGTCTGCCATTGACGACGCATGTCATTCCACTCAACTATGAACAGACCGTTTTCTTCATCGTGATGATATAGCACTTTGCCGGTGTAAAGATTGTCCCAAAACACACACAATTGAGCGTCAGGTCCGTTCCCTGAAGCTATTCTTCGGTTACGGAATTGGGCTAATTCCTCCCAATCACCAAATGCAGCCCAGCCGTTGGTACAGATAGTTAGCTGGACAAAACGTTCGCCATAGTATTGGAAGACAAACGGCAGGTCAACCACTACACTTTCATCAGCCTCATCATTGGTGTCCTGAAGATCGGTATCTGTCCCGTTAAAGTCATTATCATCTTCCTGAGGATCTATTTCAATCCAGTCGTAAACCGGAGCCATCTCCCAATCTTCATCGCCTGAGTCAAAGCAAATATAACCATACTCATCCGGACCGAACGGTTCACCGTTGCCTGTTTCACCTAAAGTTATGTCAATACTCGCCTGGTCGGTGAATCCCGCCTCTGTTTCAAACTCAAGTGTCAATGTGACAACTGCTCCCGGTACCGCAAACGGATGTGCACGGACTCGGAATAGATCACCGTTCAGGCGACCATCTTCGTTCGGTCTCAACTCGTCATAAGTGCCGTTATTCTCCATTGTGGACACGAAATCGGATTCTGACACTAAGGTTGCGGTGAAGTCTCCGATGAGCTTGCGGCCGACATTCTCAACCTGAAAATCAACTGTTTTAATGTCGCCCCGCTCCAAATCCCCACCCTCAAAAAACGCCCGGTTAATGATCAGTTTAGGTGATTCTATATCGAGTGCAGCTACGGAATGATAAGTAACATCACCGACTTCACTGTCAATCGCAAGCAGACCGATAGATTCATCTGGTGCGGCGGGATTTATGTTCACTGAAAATGTGACCGGAGTGGATTCACCGACATCCGGCGCTTCATCAATCACTACCGGATCACCGACAACCTCTATCCAATCGGTGAGTGGAGAAGCGGTGATCGTGACCTCACCTTCAGGAGTTTCACTGCCAAAATTGGTCAGGTCAATGACTATGTCGAGTGATTCACCCGGGTTTGGTGATCTGTCACCGTCACCGTTTTCTTCATCATCCACATTCCAGCTCTCCGCTCCAAGGTACATCTCGGCTTCTTCAACGTCAACAGTTCCAAGATACGGCTTTGTGTTGTGCTTGGTGACGGTCACCATCATCTCACCTTCACTCAAGGCATCGGTGGGAATGGTGAAAGAGACATCACCGTTTTCGTCTGTCATTTGAGTCATCTGAAAGTCATCATCTTCCTTATACAGGCAGACCAAGGCTTTCGGCATCGCTACTTCTTCATCAGGATCAAAGACATTCAAAGTGAAATGACTCTCACCGATTGCCATAGTCTCGTCATGATCAACTTCGATCAGTTGTGGCACTCCGGTAAATATGTGTGTTGCAGCATCACCCATCAGATTGAGCCAGTTCATGAAGTTGGCATAGAAGCCGTCAAATCCGTTATATTGACGATAAATCTCATATCGTCCATAGTTGGTTGCTGCACCCCAATGGTAATGTCCATGCTTGAGAAAGGCTTGCCAGACACCGGATGCTACAGCATTATTGTACTTAGTATGGGTTTGAGATGTGCAGAAACCGACTGCGCCGTTTGCACCTCCCTCGGAGCGGAGCATTCCTTCGGTTTGTTGGTCTTGACCGATAAAATGACCGGATGCGCAAGTTGGAATAATTGCAGTCGGATACTTCCTGTGACGTCTGAAATTCATGATGACACCATAACTGGTTCCCTCCATTCCGATCCAACCGCGATAGTGGGCAAATGAGACACCCTCTTCAAACTGGTCGCGAAAGAATCCGGGAACGTCGTTTCCATCGTTGTAGTCATATTCTGCTACTTCAATGTAACCAAGGCTGAGCAACTGATACTTGATCCAATGATTCATCATAATTGTGGACAGACCGGATCGTCTGAAACCGGCACATGCCATTCCCCGCAAATACCAGTCGGTGTCATCACCGTCTTCACCCATATACGGGTCAGCTTCATAGTTGACAAGTTTGGACACAACCGTCCGTAACTGGTTTATATTAGACACCGAAAGTCGTCCAATGTGAGCATCTGCCAGGCGGTCGTTTCCGTCAAGCAGAACATAGTCCAGATCAGTGAAGTTTCCCCAAACAGGTATTCTGATAGAACCGTCTGCATCACCGACGAGTGTAACCATCTCCGGTGGATTTTCCCAATCATCATAAGCTTCCTCAATCTCATCTTTGATTGAGTTGTTATTAGCGTTGCGACCGACTTCAATTGCGTGTACTTCCCAACCTTGTCGTGCGCGCCACTCAATCAACGGCTGGATAGCTTCTTCGACATTGTTGACATCAGGGTAAATGATGATGTATGAGCCGTTTTTCTGCTCAAACGGACCATCACGGCGTGGCAGCGGATTTTCCACCAAATCGTTGACGATCTCTCGAAAACCTGTAGTCAGCCGATGGCGCTCGCGGTCGTCCGGTACCTGATTATCACCTTCTCCGCTGTAAACAAGCTCAAAATCTATTTTGTCATTGAACCTGACCTGTCCTGTCGTCGGGTTGTATTGAACCGGAAAGGTGGTGACGGTTGCAATGCGGTGTCCACGGATGATCGCAGGTTCACCGACTACAACGACATCGGGGGGCCAAAAACCGTCATGCTGCTGGAATGCAACGGTAGGAGTTCCCGGCAGATCCGGGGATACTGTGCCGTCCTGAAGAGGTAAAATGAACGGATCAAAACTCTCTTCAGTCCGTGATTCAACTGAATGGATGACCAATTCCACATCTTCAGTAGGGGGGAGCAGCACCATTTTACTGATCATCGGCAGCTCGGGCCATCCTGCCATGCTGGTGGTCGGCTCCAGATAGGCGGAAACCCGGTCATAGCCGATACCTCCAAAATCAACACGTTCAACGCTGAGTGACGGGGCTGCGTCAATATTTAGTCTAATCGCAAGGTTATCGTCTTGTAAGATAGAAATTTCAACGGGTATGCCTTCTTCAAAATTCAGAAGCCCGGTTGAAGCAAAAATGAATGTGGGTATTAGAGCGGTCGTAATAACAAGCGACCAAACTGTCAAATGCTTCCACATAAAGAACCTCCACTGGTAAGCTGGATTAAATAAGCATGTGCGTTCACCTCCATCACAAATGAAAGTGAGGAAAGCTCATCGAATGCTGTTTGGTTTACTATTTCCCTAAAATAAGTTACGAAGCTAACCGAAAAACATCAAGTTGCAAAGCGTTTTTTTTGTAATAATTTTGCATGAGAGCGATGATTGCATGGGAGCTATGTCCGATTATACAAAAATAAAGGATCTCCTGTGCGGAGATCCTTTATTTAAGACATTATGTAATAATCTCTTAACAATGAATTATGGTTTCTACATTAATAATGGTTTTGTAGTGGTGGTTGTCTCATCCCGATGAATCGGGACGGCTTGAAACAAACCCGACTACAGTTATCTGACCGGTACAAAATTTCATCATTTGCTTATCAGATCTGTTAAAACATTGGTTGAGCAACAATATCCGAATTATTAATAAGAATCCTTATTGATTCATTGATTTGAAAAAGTCTTCATTCGATCTTGTTGCCTTGATTCGTTCCATGACAAACTTCATCGTTTCGATTGTATTGTAATCTGACAGTATCTTCCTCAGGGCATGCATCCTGACAAGAGTGTTTGTGTCCAAAAGAAGTTCTTCCTTTCTTGTTCCAGAGCGGTTGATGTTCATAGCCGGGAATATTCTGAGATCACTCAGTTTCCTGTCAAGAATGAGTTCCATGTTGCCGGTTCCCTTAAACTCCTCGAAGATCACGTCATCCATTCGGCTTCCGGTTTCGATTAGGGCGGTAGCGATGATGCTCAGGGATCCACCATGCTCAATGTTTCGGGCAGCTCCGAAAAAACGCTTTGGTTCATAGAGTGCAGAGGCATCAACACCACCGGACAATATCCTACCTGAATGCGGTGCAACAGTATTATGTGCGCGCGCTAATCTGGTTATTGAGTCGAGCAGGATTACGACATCCTTGCCGTATTCGACGAGTCGTTTTGCCTTATGCAGCACCATAGTAGAAACCTGGATGTGTCTCTCAGGTTTCTCATCGAACGTGGAACTGATCACCTCCCCGTTGACGGTTCGCTGCATGTCGGTTACTTCCTCCGGGCGTTCATCAATCAGAAGTACTATCAGGTATGCATCTGGATGATTCTCAGCGATAGAATTGGCAATCTTCTGAAGCAGCATGGTTTTACCGGTACGAGGTGGAGCTACAATTAAACCGCGCTGTCCCATCCCAAGCGGCGTAAACAAGTCCATTATCCTCGTGGATGAGTTGGCTCTCTTTGTCTCAAGTTTGAATTTTTCCTGAGGGAAAAGCGGGGTCAGATTGTCGAACAGAATCTTGTCACGAGTCGTTTCAGGATCTTCAAAATTTACCGCTTCTATCCGAAGGAGTGCAAAAAATCTCTCAGCATCTTTTGGCGGACGAATTTGACCGGTTACAATATGTCCCTTACGCAATCCAAACCGTTTGATCTGGGAAGGCGACACATAGATGTCATCCGGACCGGGCAGGAAGTTTGAATTGGGAGACCTCAGGAATCCATAGCCGTCCGGTAACACTTCCAGCACACCGCTTCCGAATGCATATCCGAGAGTTACGGACTGCTTTTCAAGGATTCGGAATACCAAATCCTGACGCGGAATAGCGCTGTAGTCTGGAATTTGAAGCTCTCGTGCTTTTTCATTCAGGTCAGAGATGTCCATCTCCTTTAGCTGAGTGAAGTCAAGATCGTTCTCGTGTGTCGGAATGATGTCCCGCTTGTTGCCGATGTCATCATCAACATTGTTTTGGTCTTCGATATGATTTTCTGCCAGTTTTGGAGGCATGACTATGCGGGTTCGTCCCGGCGTGTAAGCCGGTACATCGCGTGGGATTCGGACTCGTCGGACACGACGAGCCGGTTTACGCTCTTCGCCCTGAGCATTTTTACTTTGCTCCTCCGGACGGGGATCGGATTTTTCTTTCAATGTTCTAATTTGGTTAATATTTCGTAGTAGATTCGTCAGTTTATTGGATGACAGGTGCTGTTCGGAATGCGTCAGCGATACACACAAGGTTTTACGTTAAGTTATGGAAAAAATAGTCTATTGTCAAATTGTAAGATAATCTTTGAATTTTTTTGCTTGATTGTAAGAACTCGGAGTTGGATTCTTTTAATCCGGGATCAAGTAAAGATCGTTTGAATACGATTGTAATAGAGTTTATATCAATTGTTGATGGGTTCTTTGACCCATATCACAGATTGCTCCATACCGGGAAAAGACTGAACTGCCACCCGATTCCACCGAACGGGTCAATGTCACTGTCGAGAGGCAGATATTGAGTGTAATGAAGACCGCCTTTAAGCGAGATAAGATCATTACGCCATAAATTCAGGCTGAAACCGCCATTTACCTGAAGCATTTGCTCTGTGTCAACAATCTTGATATCCGGTTTCATAAACTCTAATGAAGGATTGACGTTGATATCCCGCCATGCGTAGCCGACACCTGCATGCACATCAGCAGTCAACCATTTTACAGGGAGATTAAATGAACCTGCACCGGAAATTGCCGCGATGTATGTGTTTGAACGTGATGTTGCTATATTAAATCGAACGGGAAATGTCCAAATCGTGTATGAACCGGCATGAGTTATGGTCTCACCATTAAGAATTACACCGAGTGACAGTTCTGCGAAAAACGGAGGCTTGAAATTGTATCGGTATGCAGCACCGACCACCGGATATTGACTGTCCCGGTCAACCCTGCGGGATTCTGAAATGGTTGTGTCAGGAAAGATCAAATAAGACTCATAATCATATCCAACCTGCTCCCCGTTCATCATCTGGTAACCGACGAACGGCATGATGACATGCCTCGAGTTGCGCATGCTGGGACTCTCTTTATCCTCAGCAAAAGACGGCGTGGCAGATGTAACTGTAACTGCAAGTATGATAAACAGAATGAATGCTCTCACTGACAAATCTCCTCGTTCCCGGGATAATAGATTTAAGTAGGTGTAGATAACTTAAGCTCGCAAATTAAGATCGCTTAACAACCTATAATAACGTAAAAATCGAGTAATATCAAGCTTTGACACCGAAAAGTGTCAATAATGAAGTCATAGTTGTCGTTCGGAAGCTTTTTCGCTATGTTGTTTCTTGATAAAAGTTGCTATCTCATCAACGGTCGGCAATCCATACGAGTAAACTCTACATGATAGCCTCGGGTTGTCAGGCTGTGCAACTCCTTCAAAATCTACATCGTCTATCAGAACCGTCGGGCTGCCACGAAATTTGGATTCTACTGCCTTTTCCGGACTATCAACAATAACTTCCACCAGCTCAATGTTGTAACTGCTTCTATCTACCGCCTCTTTAACTCTCTTCAGCAATACGGGACCGTTCGGGCAGCCCTGAAAGTGTTGGAATTCTATTTTCAAATTAATATCCTGCTAATGCACAAATGAATTAACCCGGCTTATTCCCAAAGCCTCGCTTCAATCATCTCCTTGATTTCTGCAACTCCATCATCCACCTGTAATAATATACGATCCGTATCTGAGCGAAGTTTTTGTGAGAACTCGTCATCCGGTAACCCCTGAAGATTAACTCGAACATTGTAAGCGGCTCCTCGCGCCGCTAATCCTGCCGACAATCCTGCAACTCCGGCATCAGGTGTAAGGTTACGATTACCATGCTCAGCAACCACCTTCACCAATTCAACAATTTCAGGAATTAAACTGAGCGTTTCAAACGGTACTAATGATGCACCTTGACTCGCTTTCAGGATTGTTGCATTGCGTGTCGCTTTTTGTTCATCAGTCTTTTTCGGCAGTCTCATCGCATCCATAACCGCATCAAACGAAGCCGAGTCACGATCAACAAGGTCAATCAACTTATACTTTAGCTCTTGTGCCTTAACTGCAATACTGTCCATAATATCGTTGTGCTTTGAGTAGCCTTTTTTCCCGAAAGTCAAGTTTGCCACCATAGATGCTAACGCAGCCGAAATTCCTCCGACTAACGCTGCAATACTACCTCCACCGGGAGCAGGAGAATCCGATGCAACCTCATCAATAAAATCGTTGAGCTTCATGGATGTCAATGTTCCCGGTCTGCGGATCCGGTACTCTATGATCTTATCTTGAGGATCGAACAGTGCCACCTCACTCAGCCCCATTGACATAATCGCAATCCTGACGAGTTCATCCTCACTGACACCGGTTATCCGCTTCTGTTTATTGAGATAGTATCGTCCGGCGTCAACCATCGCATCCAACGGAACCAATCCGACCAGCTCGCTTCCGGTGATACGCACACCAAATTGAGATGACAGTTCACATGCAAAGTCAAATATCTCGTGGATAGGGGAGATGTGGTGATTGGTGATGTTGATAGAAATCTGTGCCCGTTGATATTCGTCAATGAACCATCCGACCGCTTTTGTGCCTTTGAACTTGCCGGAGTTGAATACAACTTTGCCGTTCTCATCGCGGATGTATTTCTTACCGTCCATTTTAGCGTATCCCTTTTCACGGATACGATTGGCAATTCGGGAAGCTATCTTGGTATCAACCGAATTGAGGTTGATATTCCACGCAATCAGGAAGTCACGAGCGCTGATAGCAGTTGCACCTGACTTCGCATTGAAAATATCCGGTCCGAAGTCCGGTGTCCATTTGGGATTACCGGGACGTGCGGCGAGCCCTTCATACTCGCCGGCGCGGCAATTAGCGAGGTTTTCCCGTTCGGGGCGTCGTGCGGCGTATTCATACAGGTATATTGGAATACTCAGCTCTTCACCGACACGTTTGCCGAGTCGTTTCGCCAGATCAATGCAATCATCCATCGTCATCCCGGATACAGGTACAAACGGACATACATCGGTAGCTCCAAACCGTGGATGCGCACCTGAATGTTTTGACATATCAATCAACTCAGACGCTTTCTTAATAGCTTGGAACGCCGCTTCAATCACAGGTTCAGGATCACCGGCGATGGTTACAACTGTACGATTGGTAGCTTCACCCGGATCCACGTCCAGCAGATTAGCTCCGGTAATTTTGGTAATTTCAGCGGTAATTGTGTCAATGACCGTACGGTCGCGTCCTTCGCTGAAGTTGGGGACGCATTCTACTATTGGGCTCATTTGGAAACCTGTTATATTATTGCTATAATTATATAAAGAGTTATTTGTTTAATGTAATATGTTGATAATCGAATTAGCTATTTGACCCTTCATCCGTTCCACATGACTTCCATGCCAATACACCCTCCTACATTCCGGGCACCGATACAGTTCCAACCCTCGTTCTACCACAGATTCAGGCACTTCCTCTGGATCGGGATCACTCTCCTCCACAATAAGAACATTGCACACCAAACAACGACTAAACGGATCCGCACCATCAGCTAACGAAAAAAGTTTGCTCAACTGTCTCATCTGCTCATCAACATCATACGATTCAATCTTGACAGACTTAACCTTCAATGTATCCGCAATAGGTTTGGTTGTCAACAGTATCCGCTGTTCCTCTGCAGCAAGATTGATCGCATCAATAAGCGACATTCCGCCATCATAATAACAGTCAAATCCAAGGATACGTAATCGTTTTGCTAATCTACTCAGATTGCCGTCAGCAACAAATTTCATTCAGCAGGTTTAACCGAATCAGGATTGAAAACCACCCTGAATCCAAGCTCAAGAAAATGTATATACGGTTCTACCGCAAATCGCTTGGAACAGCGAACTATCGTTTCATCGTTGCCAAATCCACCTCCGCGAATTGTCTTGTATCTGCCGGATTCGGGTCCTTGCGGATTGTGAGTGGTTCCTCGTGAATAGTATGTCGAGCTGTACCAATCTGACGTCCACTCCCACACATTACCTACCATGTCATAACAGCCGTAAGGAGATGTTCCTTCTGCATAGCCCACGGGCCAAAGCCCGCCATGCTGATTTGAAAAGTTAGCGAGCCTGCCCGTAATCTGATCTCCCCAAGGATAAATCCGTCTGTCCCGATCTCCGCGCGCAGCCTTCTCCCATTCAGCTTCAGTCGGCAGCCGTCCGCCATACCACTCCGCAAACGCTTGTGCGTCGTGCCAACTCGCATAAGAAATCGGATAATTAGCATAGTCACCGATAGCAAAATAGCTGTCTGACATTCTGCCGATCAGCATGTCTCCGTGAAAATGCAATGCAGGATTGTCTGTCTCCGAAAGGAACTGAGCATATTGTTCGTTGGTTACTTCATACTTCATTATGTAGAAGGAATCAACTCGAATTTCCTTCTGAGGAGTTTCGTCCTGCTCAAAGAAACCGTAAGAACTTCCTCGCCAAAAAGTTCCTGCAGGAACCATGACAATATCTTCAATTTCACGTTTCAGGCTATCGGGGACTTCGGTTGTATCATTGTCCCCAGTGGTGTCTTGAGCGGTAGTATCAGGTGGTGGTAAATCTACTATACCTACCGTGCCTTCGCAACCTCCGAACAGAACCAAACTACCGGTGATAAGCAACGCAATTACAAAAATCAATTTCTCGTTCATAATTTACCTCTATATTCATATTTGTCTGCAGTTTAGAGTACACGCTTCAGAGTCTGTCCGGTAACACAAATATACCGCTGTCAGGTCGCCGCACCTGACAGACATCAGATTGATATTCAACTAGTTAAGCTGTCAACCGCGGCGGGTTGACAGCGGGTACACCTATTATTGGACAGACTCTTCAGCGTGTTTCTTACAGGCTAAAGCCTGAACTCTGAACTCTATTTCACCAACACAACTTTCCTCACATCAACCCTACCAGGTGTCCATAATTTCAGCATATAACTGCCGGATGGGAGTTGATCCCCATTGATCCAACCGATATGATTACCTGCACGACCGATGCCGGAATGGATGACTTTGACCTCACGACCAGCCATGTCCGTGAGGGTTATCTTGTACTCCGAAGCCTTAGCGAGGTGATAGCTGAATCTCATGAACGAGTTGAACGGATTGGGATAAGTTGATGTCAGATGACTTGTAGTCGGAATATTGACTGGATCTGAATTGACTGCGTTTTCCTCGACATCCAGTTCAACAATTACACGATTATCATCTCCATAGCCGTTGACAGCAAACTGAAAGTAGGAGTCGAGCATGATGTTCTCCTGATCCTGAAAGAGGTCGTATGGAACTACATCACCTGCTATCACAATGTTCCACTCGGCGGACTCTTCGGGCAGCAGCAGTTTCGGTTCGGGACGGATCGCCATCCAGTTAGTGTATAGCTCGGTTGAGAACAGCTTATCTCCAACAGGCTCTTCACCATCATTATTTCCCTGCCAGATTCCGATCATGTGCGCCATTCCACCCCAATGATCTCTGTTGTGAGCAATGTCAAATCCACCCATTGTATGTCCTTCCGGTGGATGGATGGTGTAGAGAGGTATTAAAGATGAATCGTCAGGACTGAATAGAGATAATTCATAGACTGCTGAATCCGGCTCGGTAATGACATACAGCTCGCGGATATTCTTTTTGATGCCGATAGAAACTACCGGATCACCAATTTCAAACCGTTGTCGCTCCCACATTTCATCATCACTTCGGACGATTGTTCCCTCAGCACCACCGACATAGTAATCAACGAAACCGTGAGCATTCCAAAAATCTGTTCCGATTGCACTGTATCTTTCAAATCCATCAGGTCCCTGATATTCCTGACCAAACTCCCCATCAGCAGTGAATTCAATAATTCTACTACCGTCACCACCATACAAGAAAAACTCACCGTCACTTGAAATATCAAAGAATCCGTCTCCATCTGGATTTCCAGGTTGAACGAATTGATTTACAACATTAAATTCCATATCAAGCTGATAAATTTTCGGAGTTTCTTCGCCATTTCCACCTGCAAGAAATAGCCCTTCAGTTGTCCAGACAACACCGTAGATGTCATAATCATCTGTGATATTGCTTACATCTTCAAATATATCGGGTTCTTTCATCTCCCACCAGTCAACCGGAGTAGCGTAAATCGGCACAGGGGTTCTGTTCTCAAACGCGACGGTCATTATATCTCTGTCGGTGTTGCGAGTCTCAAACCGAATTGTATCATCAGCCACCTCGTCCCAGACGTCTTGTGGAAAGTGCAGCCAACCGCGATCTGTGCGTGTTTCATCTGGGTCACCACCGAGTTCCTGCTCACCGCTGTCAATGCATGGGGAGTTGCCTTGCAGAAGATACCAGGTCGTGTCATTTCCATAGAAGCAGGGGTCTTCATCAATATTGCCTTCACCTTCAAATCCACCTTCGATGAGGCTGTAAACGGCAGTCAGGCGATCATTGTCACCGACTTGAGGCAGTGGTCCGGTTACAATGCAACTTGACAGACGGATCAGCGAATTTTGTTCACGCCATCCTCGTGCCCATACTCCGTGTGGTCCCAAATCATTAAGCCCTGTTGCTCGGTTGTCAATGAATGTACAGTTATTAATGCGAATCGGTTCATCCCCAAGATCGTTTGAAGTGGAAATTGCTCCACCACCACGGGTTGCACCATTTTCAAGAAACAAACAATGACTGATGTGTGCATGAGGAGGTTCTTTAAGGTAAATTGCTCCACCCCTATCGGAAGCGTTTTGCTCAAAACGGCAGTAAGTTGCAGTTAACCCGGAGCTGCCTCGTATATATAATCCCCCACCTACTCGATCTCTCTCATTGGCAGCATTACCGATGAAATCACACCATTCGAAAATTGGGTTAGTGCCCTCCCCAAAGGAATATACGCCTCCACCGGCAAACGCTGTGTTATTTATAAATTTGGTACGTATGAAGGTTGGATCCGCACCGTTTCTGATGTGAACAGCTCCACCCAGACCGCTATTCTCCTCACCACCTCGAGCAGAATTATCGTCGAAAATGCAATCCACGATGTCGGGGGTTGAATTTGAGCTGACCATCATGCCACCGCCCCAGCCACTGTTGTCGCCTTGACCGGATCGGTTTAGGATGAGTTCGCATCCGATTATAGTCGGTTCGGATTCGCGGAAGATGGAGATTCCCCCGGCGTAGAGATATGAAAAATTTTCATGGAGCACGCAGTTACGAATTATCGGAGAGCTGTTCCAGACTGCAATTCCGCCACCCGCATAGCTGGCAATGCCGTCAAATATACGGGAATCCTCGATTAGCACATCGCCCTGCCAGATGAATGCATTGGCACCACTTTTGACCGAATCAGGGACTTGATTATTGCCCGTCGCTCTTCCACGTCGCAGAATACAGTATTTCAGGTGTGTCAGGCTGTCTGAATCGAGAAATCTTAATCCACCCCAACCGGTCGCAACTCCCTCCTGAGGCCCAAATAGAATTGAGTCTTCTTCTGTGCCTACTGCCGCAAGCCTGCCATATACTGTGAAGCGGTATGCAGCTCTGAACAGCACTTCCACTCCCGGTTCAATGACCAGTTCCTGACTGTCCGGCACTGTAAGATGGCCGATTACAATATAGGGACTATCATCAACCGTCCACTCGCCAATGACTTCTCCCCTGACTTCTACGCCAAATGAGGAGTTCACCCCAAGCAGTAAGATGATGATGCACAATGATGTTAAAACTTTGAACGATGATGGCATTTGCCACTCCTCAGTTAGGTGAAAAGATTTCAGTGGTTTGGGCTTCCATTTCAGGATTAATTCATTCGATATGGTGTAAAAAGCGTCTTACTCCAATTGTTCCAACATTCGCATAGCAGGCAGCTTACCGACATTTGGATGATGAAAACGCAAAAACAGTTCCAAAGCACGAGATAACTCTTTATTTGCGTTTGAACTCGGTTTGAGTCTGCTAAGTGAATTCCCACTGCCGTTGCTGAGTCTTCGCAACAGACTCACGGATTCACCGGAAAGCATAAAGCGGTTATCACTATCAGTCATAGACATCGCATCAGCTGAGCAGGAGCTGCAACAGATAGCACCGTGTTCCACAAGCAGTGAATTGTGCCTGCTGATTTCGGCAATTGGAGCGTCACAAACCGGGCACGGAAAGGGGTCGAGAGCAAAGCCGATCACTCTTAATATAGTCAGTTGGAACTTCCACAATGTGATACGAGGGTTACCACTGTCAAGCTTGTTGAGTGCGTCGCAGGTTGCACTGAACGCCTCACTGTTCGGTTCACTGTCAATGAACAGGCGATTTACCTGTTCAAGGATCACCGCTGCATACCCTGTCAGAGTCAGATCTGTTTTCAGTGAGTTATAGCCCTGAATAATGGTCGTCTGTCCGATGTTCTGTACTGATCTGCTCGGTTTGTAGTATATGATAGCTTCCACACGAGCCGGTGGCTCCAATCCGCTGCTGGATGAGCTTGACTTACTACGACGAACTCCTTTTGCAATTACTGCGAACTTACCGAGAATCTTACCGAACAGAGTGATAATCCGTGATGTTTCCCCATGTCTGATGGACTTGAGGACTATCGCTTCTTCTTTTATCTGTCCGGCTTTATTCATACATATTTAGCGCATTTCTCATTAAATTTCAAATTACCTAAATTTACTGCAAGTGTCAAGTGAGGCGGTTCGTTTATCCTGATGGCTTGCGTGTAGGGAGGGGAGATGTTAGATTATGCTTGATTAATATGTGTACACCAATTCAAAGTTAAATTTGATTTCTATCAATGCGAATCTATATAGACCAAGCCCAACATCATATCGGCAAAGAAGTCCAAATCGCCGGCTGGTTATACAACATGCGATCAGCGGGGAAGAAGTTACGTTTCCTGATCCTACGCGACGGAACCGGACTTATGCAAGCTGTCGTGTTCAAACAAGCCGTCAGTGAAACAACCTTCGCTACAGCCGATAAATTGACACAAGAGAGCTCTATTATCGTCACCGGAACAGTTACCGAAGAGCCTCGATCTGTTGGTGGATATGAACTTCAAGTAACCGATGTTGAGTTAGTCGGCAAATCGGTTGACTATCCGATCACGCCGAAGGAACACGGTATTGAGTTCCTGCTTGACCGCAGGCATCTGTGGTTAAGATCCAAGAAACAGCACGCTATTATGAAAGTGCGTCATTCGGTGATCCGAGCAATTCGTGATTATTTTGATACTCGCGGATTTGTGCTGTTGGATTCACCGATGTTCACGCCGAACGCTGTCGAAGGTACTACCGATCTGTTTGAAACCGAATACTTCGGTAGCAAAGCATATCTGGCGCAGTCGGGTCAACTCTACATGGAAGCCGGATGTATGGCATTCGGTAAAGTGTATAATTTTGGACCGACGTTCCGTGCTGAGAAGTCCAAGACTCGTCGTCATCTGACCGAATTCTGGATGATTGAACCGGAAGTGGCATATCTGGACTTAGACGGATTGATGGACCTTGAGGAAGATTTCATGGAGGAGGTTGTCGGGCGAGTGATTGAAGAGCGTAAAGAAGAGTTGAAAATCCTTGAGCGTGATACTACTACCCTTGAGCAAGTCCAAAAGCCGTTCCCACGATTGACGTATGATGAAGCAGCCAACATTCTCAAAGAGCAAGGCACGGACTTTGAATACGGTTCAGACCTCGGAGCTAAGGATGAGACTGTACTCGCCGAGCAACATGACCGTCCTCTGTTCGTTCATAGATGGCCTCACGCCGTGAAAGCATTTTATATGAAGCGTGATCCAAACGATAACTCCAAAGCTATGGGCGTTGATCTACTCGCACCGGAAGGTTATGGTGAGATTATCGGTGGCGGTCAGCGTGAGGATGACCTCGAAGAACTTAAAAAAAGGATTGCCGAGCATAACCTTCCTCAAAAGTATTTTGAATGGTATCTCGACCTCAGGCGTTACGGCTCCGTTCCACACGCCGGATTCGGGCTCGGATTGGAGCGCACTATCGGTTGGATTTGCGGGCTGAAACATATTCGTGAAACGATTCCGTTTCCGAGGATGATGCATCGGTTGCAACCGTGACAGATTTGATTGCCAGTATTGACATCTGGCTAATGTACTTCCTAAACGACACCCTCCGCAATCCAATTTTCAACTGGGTCATGCCGATATTTGATTATGACGAAGCGTGGCGGATTCCGTTGTTATTGGGGTGGGGTTTGGTGATGATATTCGGAAAAGCGAAAGATAGGTGGATCGGTTTGGGAGCGTTGTTAGTACTGGCGTTGACTGATCCGTTGTCAGCAAGAGTTTTTAAGCCGTTGTTCGGGCGCATCAGACCGTGCAACGTGCTGCCCGGGCTTAATGTCTGGTGGGAAGGGGCTTGGATAACAGTTGCCGATCCGGCTATTCAGACATTGAAGGGATCTCTCGCATTTCCATCATCGCATGCTTCCAACATCGGTGGGCAGGCATTCTGGTGGAGTTGGGCGTATCCGAAAGGCAAGTATTGGTTTATCGGTATAGCGTTACTGATCGGGTATTCGCGCATCTATGACGGGCTGCACTATCCGTTGGATGTGTTGGGAGGATATATTCTTGGAGGAGGTTGTTTCCTGATTATCAGACAGATATTATTGAACTGGGGACCGAAACAGTTGCGAGCACGAAGTGACAGATAACCCTAACCGCTCCGAAAAGATTGCCTTGATCGGATTGCTATCCGCTGAAGGCATCGGCAATACACGGGCTATTGAATTGGTCAGACTGTTCGGATCAGTAACAGAAGTGTTCTCTGCGCCTGCGGGTGAAATATCTGCCGCTATCAAGGTGCCTCTCAAGGTCAGTCGGAGCATCGTGCAATCCGGTCGGAATCTTGAAAAAGCTGAAAAAGTTGTTAATAAGATAGATCAAATCGGTGCGCGGATTGTTACCTTTTGGGATTCGGAGTATCCGGTTCGATTAAAAACTATTCCGGATCCACCGGTTGTGTTGTACTTTATGGGTGAGCCGTCACCGTTATATGATTATGCTGTTGGAGTAGTAGGAACGCGCTCGCTAAGTGATCATGCCAAGATGATTACTCCAAAAATTGCCGGTGAGCTGGCTGCTGTAGGAGTCACTGTAGTAAGTGGAATGGCTCTGGGAGTGGATTCGTTGGCGCATGAAGGTGCACTCAGGTCAGGTGGCAGGACAATTGCGGTTATCGGCAGTGGTTTGGACGTTATTTATCCACCTTCCAACCGTAAGCTGTTTGAAAGAATTACCGGACAGGGTGTGGTCATTTCAGAGTATCCACCAGGAACAAAACCTGACCCGCATCATTTTCCCAAGCGTAACCGGATCATCAGCGGGTTAAGTTTAGGATTGGTGGTCATCGAGGGAGGCAAGAAAAGCGGCGCATTGATTACCGCCCGTACCGCCATAGAACAGGGTCGTGAACTGTTCGCAGTACCAGGAGCGGCAGGGCTTTCTCGCAGCGCAGGGGTTAACATGCTGATGAAAGACGGCACTGCACAGATGGTCGAAAGCGGTGAGGAGGTAATTGAACATCTGCATTCCCAACTTGCCCCCGTCTTAAATGTTTCAGCTACTTTGACTCTGCCAAAACTGGATGAGATTGAGAAGAAGATTTATGAGCTACTGGAAGATGGTCCCAGATTGGTTGATGAAATTGTAAGACAGAGTGGGATCAATACTGTAAAATTAAATCAAATGATAACTTCCATGCAGTTGAAAGGGTTGATACAACGATATTCCGGTGCAAGAATTGGCAGAACTTAACCGGTTTAGAGTACAACCTTCAGGTTGTTCTTCACGCTGAAGCGTGTACTCTAAACTAAAACAATTCAGGATCATAATGTCCGATCAAATACTGGTTCAAACATTTAACTTATCTAAGACATACAAGGACAAAAAACGAGGTGTTGTTGAAGCCGTAAAGGGAATATCCTTTGAAGCGCGTGCCGGAGAGATTTTTGGACTACTCGGACCTAATGGAGCGGGTAAAACAACAACACTTAGAATTCTGGCAACCATTCTTAAACCGTCGGCAGGTACCGCTACTTTAGCCGGATATGACGTTGTGAACGATCCTGATAATGTTCGTCGCTCTCTCGGATTCATGAGCGGTGATACCGGACTATATGCGCGACTCTCGGCGAAGGAGATGATTGCATACTTCGGGCAGTTGTACGGTCTCGAAGGAGACGAACTGGAGCAGAGAGTTGAAGTAACTAAGAATTATCTTGATATGGATGACTTTTTCGAGGGACGGTGTGGTAAACTATCTACAGGTCAGAAGCAGAAAGTATCAATTGCCAGAACTATCGTACACGATCCACCTGTCCTGATCCTCGATGAACCGACATCAGGTCTCGATGTACTTGCTTCACGAAATATTGTAACCTTTATTCGTAAAGCTCATGATGACGGGAAATGCATCATCCTGTCAACTCACGATATGGGCGAAGCTGAGCGGATGTGCGACCGAATCGGTATTATACACAATGGACAGCTGGTTGCTGTAGGCACGAAAGAGGAGCTTTTCGACAGTTTCAGCGCCACAGATTTGGAAGAGGTGTTCCTAAAAGCTATCGGTATGGAAATGGAGATGAGTATTGTCTAAAAATCTTCTTTTATTTGTGATAATTGCATCTGTATTGCTATCTTCGTGTCAGTCTGAGACAGCGATTGACAGGATAAAGGCGGATGTCAATTTCCTCTGTTCACCCGAATTGAAGGGTAGAGATGTTCCAGGTGAGACCGGAGACCAAACTGCTTTCTGGATAGAACAGCAGTTCAAAGAGATAGGGCTGAAACCTGTTAAAGGTCGGACAGGCTTCGGATATCGCTTTGAGGTGCCTATCGTAGAAGCACGATTGGACACACTGAACACAGTTATTGTGATTAACGGAGTGAAATTTGGTTGGGGGAACGGCTTCTATACATTTCCAAAGCGAATATCACCCGTTGACCTTAATTTAATCGCTGTATGGTGCGAAGGTGGAGATTACAGTAAGGCACAAGACAAAGCTGCTATTATCCAAGCTACAGGTCGTCCGGCAGCGTTTGCAGCAGCCGCTGCAAAACGTGCAGGTGTCAGAGCACTGGTCGTTATATGTTCGGACAGCTTGAAAGAAGTTAGTCGCAAACTGAAAGATCTGAAAGATAACAAATTCAGATTGGTTGATCTACCTAACAGCGATCTCGATTTTCCGGTTATATATTTATATACAGGTGATGAATCACTCGATTTAACTGATAACATTGATCTGCATCTATCGGTTCAATTCACTGACTATGTTGATAGACACGGTTACAATGTTCTTGGTAGGATTGATGGGACGGAACCGGGATTTGTTATAATCGGTGCGCACTATGATCATTTGGGTGAAGTCCCCGGATCTGTCGAATACTACCCCGGCGCCGATGACAACGCCAGTGGTGTAGCAGGGCTGTTGGAGCTGAGCCGAATGTGGGTTGAAAGACCACCGGATGGTCGTTCATTGATTGCTGCGGCATTTACTGCTGAAGAGGATGGGATGTTGGGATCCAAGTATTCAACGATGAGTAGGGCATCCAACAGTGATAGGATTAATGCTATGATTAACATGGACATGATCGGTCGGAACGGATTTTGCGGTTACAGAGATGTGCACAATCCGGATGCAGTGGTTGATACAAACTATGTCGGAGTGTTCTACTCGGCTCAATCACCGGAACTCGAGGAGTTAATAAACAGGTCGAACAGCGATGTTTCTCTGTCAGTTGACCTGAAAGGGATAAACAGCTTCCCGTTTAGTGACGCAGGATCGTTTCATGACATTGAAGTGCCGACTGTACATCTGTTCAGCGGCTATCATTCTGACTACAGCAGCGTGAATGATACACCCGACAAGCTGAATTATTATAAACTATCGAGAATTGTAAATCTTGTAGATCAGATATTGAAACAGTTAAAGCAAAATGAAGTCGAATTTGATCCGGACATCCGGGCAAAGTCTTCTGGGATGCACTATTGACGTGTCACAATTTGCATTACAGCTGTTTCATTTGCATTAGAAACAGGAGTTATTATGGTTAAGCAAGTAAAATTATTGGTTTGTCTGCTGACTATCGTGCTGGGATTGTCAGTAACAGCCGGGTACGGGCAGCCGTGGGATGGAGAAGTCTCCGGCATATGGCGAAACGGTCCGGGGAATCAAATTGTGGTTGGTAACATCCACATCTCAGCGGGCGATACGTTGATTATTGAGTCGGGGGTTGAAGTCCGCTTTACAGACAATTTCTCATTCACTATCTACGGTACATTGCTTGCGAACGGGACTGATGATGAGCATATCCTGTTCCGCTCAAACAGTGCTAATGCCGGTGCGTGGCGCGGAATAAAATTCAGCGGTCGAAATTCCAGCGGCAGTCAGATGGGTTTCTGTGAAATACTGTATGCCTATAGAGGGGTTGAATTTGAAAACAGTTCCGCTGCATTACTTTTTCACTCAACGATCCGCATTACGGAGTCTTATGGTGTAGATATTGACGGTTCCAATGCGAGAGTTGAAGACTGCACGATCAATAATACCGGAGGTACAGGGATTGTTGTCAACGGCAGAAGTCTGCCACAGGTTACAAACTGCGACATTTCAAATTGTACAGGAAACGGTATTTCTTCAGGCAGCCAGGCACGACCGACGATCACCGGAAATCACATTACAGGTGTTAATAACGGCTTGAATATTCAATCACCCGGAAGTACAATCGAAGACAACTATCTGATGAACTGCAGTGAACGCGGTATGAATATTCAGAATGCAAATGGATCAAACGTAAGACGCAACATTATTGACGGTGCTCGCGGACCTTATGTGATTGAGGTTTTCCGTTCAAACGGTGTTGTGTTGATTGACAACACTTTGGTGAACGGAACTGGATCAGGCGTATTCCTGTTCTCGAGTAATTCTGTCATATTGACCAACAACATCATTGCATCAAATAGGCGCTTTGGTATCACAGTACAAGCCAGCAATCCTATCTTGATTTACAACGATGTCTGGAACAACAGTGATGGAAATTACAACGGTCTGAATGTCGGGAATGATGACATGTCCGTAAATCCAATGCTGGATCAGAACTATTTCCCAACGGCAAATTCTGAGATGATTGATGCCGGCGATCCGCGATCACCGATTGATCCGGACGGAACCAGAAATGACATTGGTGCTCTGTTTTACAATCAGAATATACCACCGACGATCACAGATTGGGAACCGAGAGATCTTGAGCTTGTTGACGGCGCACAGGTTGTTCAATTTTCCGTTACGGCTGTTGACAGCAACGATCATCCACTGGTTTACAAGTGGTATGTCAACGGAACATTGCGACAGCAACTAGTCGAACCGGAGTTTTCATATAGATTTGACACTGAGGGGGCTTATGTGGTAAGAGTTGATGTGGATGACCGTTTCTTCATGGGTGTGAGCAGTCACACCTGGGAGTTTAACATGGATGCTCCTCTCTGGAACGAATTTCAACCGAATGAGTTTACTCTATCGAGTGTCTATCCAAATCCGTTCAATTCAACAGGACGATTTTATTTGAATGCTATAGGGCAAACAAAGCTTCGAGTATGGGACATCAACGGCAGGCTGGTCATGGAGTTGTGGGACGGATCATTGTCAACCGGCAGTCACGGTTTCACGATTGATGCAACCAATCTGCCGACCGGTGAATACGTACTTTCTGCTGAATCTGAAGCTGGCTTGCTTGCACGAAAATTTATAGTAATTAAGTGATTGGGTAGTGTCAGGCAATAGTTGATGCTACAGCTTAATTCATCAAATATCAATTAGTTGTCTAATTGTAGTCGGGTTTGTCTCAAACCCGACGGAGTCGCGGTTGAGGACAACCACGACTACAAATTCGTAAATGTAAACGATCTAAACAAATTTCCTGTAAAAACAGGTACACAATATGAGAATTCTAATACTACTGACCATTGGCATCATGTTATCTGTTATGTCATCGGGAGCACTGATAGCTCAGGATGATATCAGAGCGGAACGAGAGAAACTGCTTAAGGAGCGTGACGAAATCGTGGCTCAGATGCAGAAAGCATCCGATGACGGTGACCATGAGGGGTATAACTCCCTGAACAGCAAGCTCGAACAGCTTGGTGCATCAATCACAAAGCTCGGAGATTTGATAAAAGCTGAAGTTGCGGAAAAAAATCAAGCTGCAAAAGCTGTAATGCTCTACAATGATGGTACAAAAAACCTCAAAGCCGGTCGGTATCAGGATGCGATTAACAAGTACAACGAATCACTTGAAATAGATCCCCAAAATGCACAAGCCTATTATAATATGGGATTTGCCTACCTCAGGCTGCGTAATCCTGCAGATGCATCTAAGGCTTTCCAGAAAGCGTTGGATTACAATGCCAATTACGCAGATGCTCACTCAGCGCTCGGGAATATTGCCGCAAAACAGAGGGATAACGCAAAAGCTCTCGATCATTTCAGTCAGGCAATCGCACTCGATTCAATGCAGTACAAAGCCTGGTATGGGATCGGAAATATCCACTTAAAATCGAGAAGATGGAAGGAAGCAGAAAACCATTATGGCAAGGCTGTTGAGATAAAAGATGACTATGCTGCCGCTTGGGTGGCATTGGGAAGAGCTCTGTCCGAACAACCCGGCAAGTCAACTGCCGCAATTGAGGCTTTACAGAAAGGTGTCAAAAAAGATTCTCGGCTGTACAACGGCTATTATCATCTGTCATCCGTTTACAACAAAATTAAGTCGTACAGCAAGGCGTTGGAATCTGCTGAAAAATGTCTTTCTATAAAGAAAAACTACTATCCTGCCTGGAATGAAAAGGGGATTGCATTGATGAATAAGGGCAGGAAGAAAGAGGCGATTGCCGCATTTGAAAAGTCAAAGGAAGGTGGCAGCCAATGGCGCAAACTTGCAGAATATTACATCAAGAAAGTCAAGGGTGAAATCCAATAACCGACAGCAAACTTTCACACCTCAGCAGGCTTTCAGTCGCACTTTGCGTCAGCGATGAGTCAACCATTCTGGACTGTTTCCGGCAAGCATTAAAAGGCAGAGTCACTGCAATTGAACTGCGTGAGGTTATCCTTACTACCTACCTGTTTGACGGTTATCCGACCGCACTCGAAGGCTTCAGATTGCTTTCGGATGTGGTCGGGTCTTCAACCGGAAAACATTCCAACCACAAATACAGCTCGGTTAATATCAAATTATGGCAGAGTAGGGGGGAGAAGCTGTGCAATCGAATATACGGACCTCAGTATGAGCCGTTAATGGCGCGAGTTGCAGAGATCGCTCCGGAGCTCCGGTACAGCATGATTGTGGAAGGTTATGGCAAAGTTCTCGCACGCAGTGAGATGGATACCATGTTCAGAGAGTTGTGTGTGGTCTCAATTCTGATTGCAAAAAATCGTCCCCGCCAATTGATGAGCCATTCACTCGGAGCAATCAGATTGGGTGCGAATGAAAATCACTTTGACACAGTCCTGAAAGCAGTATCAGATACGCTCCCATCGCTGAATCTTCAACCTGCTACATCCATTATTAATTCAGCATTGACCAAACGGCTCTGCCATAATGGCAGGTAATGTGCCTGTCTGACGCTTTTTGTCCCCAATAATCACCGATTCTGCCATGTTTTCTTGATGGTACGGTGTTTGCTTCATACAGGTTAAATACAGACAACGAAAATAAAATATGGGGATAATTATGAGTGAAAAGAACGGAAAGAGTGGAGATGAAATTCGTGACACTGTGCGGGACTATTATGCCGATATTGCTGTAAACACTCCGGAATCAGGCTGCGGATGCGGCACGAGTGAATCATCTTGTTGCGCTCCTACGTATGACAGCAACGAACAATCCCAGATTATGGGATATTCGGACAAAGATATATCTATTGTACCCGAAGGTGCCAATATGGGCTTAGGTTGTGGTAATCCGCAGGCTGTAGCATCCTTGAAAGAAGGAGAAACAGTCCTCGATCTCGGCAGTGGCGGTGGATTTGATGTATTCTTGGCGGCGAGGCAAGTTGGCGACAACGGTCTCGTTATTGGAGTTGACATGACACCGGAGATGATCACCAAATCGAGGAAGAATGCTGAAATCGGTGGATACAAAAATGTCGAATTCAGGTTGGGCGAGATTGAGCACATTCCGACGAGTGATTCATCAGTTGACATCATAATGTCAAACTGTGTGATCAACCTGTCACCGGACAAGCAGCAGGTCTATCGGGAAACATTCCGCGTGTTGAAACCGGGAGGTCGGTTGGCAATTGCGGATGTGGTTGCCACAGAGGAAGTGTCACAGGAAATCAGACAGGATATGCTAAAATGGTCAGCGTGTGCCTCCGGCGCAATGGAAATTGATCTGCTGCGTGAGCTGCTGGAAAAGGAAGGATTTGAGGATGTGAAGATTGAGATAGATGAATCTTCAAAACAGTTGGTAAAAGAGTGGGCACAGGGTGACGCATTGGCGGACATTTTCGTATCTTCATACATCACCGCAGTTAAACCAAAATAACCATTAATAGGATAATAAATGCATCAATCACAGTTGCAGGAGGGACATCCTCTCCACATACTTTTAACCGAACATGATACGATTTTGAGATATGCAGCAGATTTCAAGTCAAAACTTGAGAGCGCAAAGCAGAACAATGACGATATAAACATTGATGAACTGAAGGATGTTTTTGAGCACATAAAAGAATCTGAAAGCCATTACCTCCGTGAGGAGAACGTCCTGTTTCCTACTATAGAGAAACATGGAATCCAGGGACCGACAACTGTTATGTGGGCGGAGCATGAGCAGATTCGTGAGATTAAAAAGGCTGTCAGAGGTCTGTTTGAATTAGTGAATGAAATGGACAGTGCTACCCTGATTGAAAAATTGGGTATGAAAGCGAGAGAACTGTCTTACATTCTTGATTCTCACTTTGCAAAAGAAAATCAGATCCTGTTCAACATGGCGTATCAGCATTTCACACCTGAAGAGTGGGAAGCGACAAGAGCTGAGTTTGACGAGATCGGGTACTGGGAAGTGGTGCCGGAAGGAGTCAAATCAAAAAGTGACGGAGGTGAGTCAACAATTTCAGACGATATGATCGAGCTTCCGACCGGAAAAATGTCACCGACTGAGCTGAATGCGATCCTGAACAAGCTGCCCGTTGACATTACATTTGTTGATGCCAAGGATGAGGTCAGATACTTCAGTGAGACCGAAAATCCGATTTTTGTCAGGACAGTTGCTGCAATCGGAACAAATGTCCGAAACTGTCATCCTCCGAAAAGTCTGCATCTCGTAGAGCAGATTTTGAAAGATTTCAAAGCAGGCAAACGTGACACCGCAGAATTTTGGATTCAATTCGGTCCGCGCTATGTTTATATCCGCTACTTCCCGGTCCGGGACAACAGCGGTAACTATCTCGGTACTATCGAAGTGACTCAGGACGTATCCGGGATCCAGAAACTTGAAGGTGAACGGAGGCTGTTGAGCGAAGAGGATAATACCTCAGCTCAATACTAAACTAACAAATTAAAAACAAAAACAAATAAAAGATAGATTAGGTACACATTATGAGCAGCAATAAAGTAATAGGAATAGACCTCGGAACCACGAACAGTTGTGTTGCTGTTATGGAAGGAGGTCAATCCACTGTTATTCCAAACAGTGAGGGGCACCGGACTACCCCTTCAGTGGTCGGATTCGCAAAAAACGATGAGAGATTGGTCGGAGGTCCGGCGAAAAGACAGGGAATTACCAACCCTAAGAAGACCATTTTCTCAATCAAACGTTTTATGGGGCGGGCATACGGCGAGGTAAAAACCGAGCGTTCGCAGGTTCCGTATCAAGTCTCACAAGGTGATGGCGGGTTGGCAAAGGTGAACGTCGGAGATAAGGAATATACACCGCCGGAAATTTCCGCAATGATCCTGCAAAAAATGAAGCAGGCTGCGGAAGATTATCTCGGTGAGAAGGTTGAAAAAGCGGTGGTAACCGTACCGGCATATTTTAACGATTCGCAGAGACAGGCTACCAAGGATGCCGGGCAGATCGCCGGATTGAAAGTTGAACGAATCATCAACGAACCGACGGCTGCATCGCTGGCTTATGGACTGGACAAGAAGATTGATCAGAAAGTTGCGATCTATGACCTCGGTGGTGGAACTTTTGATATCTCCATCCTCGAAATTGGTGACGGTGTGTTTGAAGTGTTGGCTACCAGCGGCGACACCCATCTTGGTGGTGACGATTTCGATCAGAAACTGATTGATCATGTTGCCGCAGAGTTTGGCAAGCGAGAAGGAATAGACTTACGGAATGATCCGATTGCCTTGCAGCGAGTTCGTGAAGCGTGTGAGAAAGCAAAAATCGAGCTTTCCAGTGCTGCTCAGACGAACATCAATCTGCCGTTCATTACCGCAGATCAATCCGGTCCGAAGCATCTTGATATGGAGATCACACGGACTCAATTTGACCGCATGGCGGAAGACCTGGTCAAGCGTAGCATCGAGCCGTGCCGGGTTGCCCTTAAGGATGCCAAGTTGAGCGACCATGATATTGATGAAGTGATCCTCGTAGGCGGTTCCACCAGAATTCCCGCAGTCATTGACGCAGTGCGAAATTTCTTCAGCAAAGAGCCTAATAAATCGGTGAATCCGGATGAAGTGGTGGCTATGGGTGCCGCAATTCAGGGTGGTGTTCTCGCCGGTGACGTGGAAGATATTGTTCTTCTCGATGTGACTCCGCTGTCTCTCGGAATTGAGACACTCGGTGGGGTGATGACCACACTTATTCCGGCGAACACGACAATACCGACCAAGAAGGAAGAAATTTTCACCACCGCCGCTGACAGCCAGACTTCGGTGGATGTGCATGTGCTGCAGGGCGAACGTGCCAGTGCGATTGATAACAAAACAATCGGCAGGTTCCAATTGGATCGGATACCACCTTCACCACGCGGGATACCGCAAATTCAGGTGGCATTTGACATTGACGCCAACGGCATACTGTCCGTGTCGGCAACCGATAAAGCGACCGGACGTGAGCAGAACATTAAGATTCAGGCATCATCCGGATTGACTGATGAAGAAATTGAAAGAATGAAAACTGATGCTGAAGCGAACCGCGAGGAAGATGAGAAGCGTCGCGAAGAAGTCGGAATTCGCAACAAAGCGGATCAGCAGGTGTGGCAGACTGAAAAGCAGATCGAGGAACAGGCTGAATCGTTGGATGCTGATACCAAAGCCAAACTGGAAGCCGGTCTGGAGCGCTTGAGGGAAGCTCTTAAGAGCACCGGCATTGATGAGATTAAAGCTTCATCCGATGATCTGGAGAAGATCTGGCACGAAGCAGCGTCGAAAATGTATGAGAAAGCACAGGCTGCAGAAGCGCAGGGACAGCCTCAGGGTGATGCAGAACCGCAAGCTGGACCTTCCGGTGCCGGTGGCAGCAAGGACGAAGGCGAAGTGGAAGATGCCAGCTATGAGGTGGTTGAATAATCACATCTGTACACATGGAGCATGGACATTCCTGTCCACGCTCCCAGATAAAAAGGATAATGGTGTCAACCACGGCGGGCTGGCACCTGCTATCTTTCGTAATTCACTGATAAAAAACAGGAGTAACTATGCCTTTTATTCACAATAAACTTTCACTGTTTATCCATTCACTCGTGGTTGCTCTTATTCTGTCTCTTGCTATCCCTGAAGAGGGTTTCTCTCGTCGGGGAGGATTCAGAGGCGGTGGATTCAGAAGCAGCCGGTCAAGGAGTGCTTCCTCATGGGGAAACCGATCAAAAGCAAAGTCCGCATGGGGTTCAAAACCGAGGCGGTCAAGTTCTCGTGGGACATCATCCAAAATGGCGAGGTCATCCACCGGAAGAGGCAGTAAAGCTGATAAAGCACTCTATCAGAAGGCAAAGGCTAACGGTACGACTTTCAAGAACCGGAAGCAAGCGCAGAGCTCATTCCAGTCAAAGTATGCTTCCAGATATCCGTCTAAATACTCCACAAAACCGAGTCAACGACCGAGTCACATCCCGAAAACAACCAAAGTGGATGGCAGAACTACAAATGTGACCTACAATAGCGCGCGCGGTGGATACGGTTACTATGCTCCCGGAGGTGGGTGGATGATGTACAGTGTCGTCCGTGATGTAGCGATGATGAGCCTGTTGATGAACCACCACAGTTACTATTACGGAGCTGCACCCGGTGAAGGAGGAGGTGGTCGTAGTATGATGGCAGGTTTCATCGGAGGGATTTTCAGTCTCCTGCGAGGAGTATTCATCATCATGGCAATCATATTTTTAGCCCGAGTCTTTACACGAATGTAGTGCGCTAAAGATATAATGTGAGAGTTTTGAATTTGTATTTTGGCTTGACTTAAGCCTGAACAGGTCGTGGTTGAGGACAACCACGACTGCGAAAGAATAAACCAGCTTGGAGTTGAATAACCCAATGACAGCAGTAGATAAACCCGAATTCTGGCGCAGCATCAGACCGGGCAGCAGCATCTCTCTGACCGACAGGCTTGCGATAGAAGACTCAATGGAGCGTGATGAAGGAGTCAAGGGGCGGGATTATGTTATTGAAAGAATAAGGGATATCCATCAGGATGAAAATTTTGCCCAATGGTTAATGTTTAAGCTGGATAATCCGGATCAGGAGCTGTGGTTGATGGCGAAGATTGTAGATCAGCATGTCAAGTTGCTCGTCTATTATGAGCCTGAGGAGTTTCATCCGGGAGACCGTAAAGATCTACTGAATCGAGGTGACTACTGGCTGTTTGATGAACCGGATAATCCGGATGATTTCTTCCCCGATGAGTTGAACTACACAAATGAGATTGTATGGACTATTGAAATAGATACTGTTGACCATGATGTTGCGTACAGGATGAAAGGACAGCGTGTGCTGTACGGATTGAGTACGCATAGACCGAAGATGGAGGGGCTGGAAGGGGCGATGACCGCAGTGGTGGAATACACAACCAAAGATGATAAAAAAAATCCTGAGCTGTTAATATTGGAAATGGGTGGTGAGACCGGAAATCGGGGTGGATTCATTACTGCAATGTTTGGAATCGAAATCGGTTTCAGTGAAATCGAGGTGTTGAACCTGCTTCAGGAGCCTCCTGCAAAGGACAAAAAGCCTCCCTTATGGAGCAAGATTATTAAAAAAGTAACCAAATAACCTGGAGTAACATAATGAGGAGTATCGTGAAGTTAGAAGAAGTATCCGAAGTTTTGCAGGATCAGGGCTACGAGGTAAAATTCCACGAAGATGCGATCTACACGGTCGTAGGTGGAATGCGGAGCCCGTTTGTGGCTGTACTGACCATTAAAAATCAGCAGGAATTGGTCATCACCTGTCAGGTTGCCCGGCTGGGCGATCTTAAAGAGAGTGCACTGCCGGAAGTGCAATTCAGTCTGTTGGATCTGAACACGCAGATTCGTCCATTCGCATTTGGCATCGTAACAGCAGCGGACGATCCGGAGATTGACAAAGCAGAAGATTATCCAATCGTGCTGATAGACAGCATGCCGCTGGTTGATCTCAGCTCAGAGGAGCTGATTGCAGCGATGGACAGCCTGCTTGTGGCACTCGAAGCGAGTGGTGAAGCAATTAAGTTAGGACTATAACCCAAAAAAGGAGATATATCATGGCAAGTTTATTCAAATCGTTCAGCAACCTGATCAGGGGAAAGAGTCAGGAGCTGGCAAAAACTATGGCAGATCCGGTTCGTGACGGAAAACTGGCTATACAGGACAGTGAGAAGATGATTGCAGAATTTACATCGAAGATCGCAAAGCTAATTGCACAGAGCAAACGACTACAACGTGAGCTGACCGAAGCGAAGGCTGAAGTCAAGAAGTATCAGGGCTTTGCGGAAAAGGCTGCGTCCAGCGAGAACATTGATGACGCCCGTCGTTCACTGGAAATGAAGAGCGAAGCACAAAAGCGTGTTGACACACTGAAGAGCGAGATAGCTCGCAGTGACCAACTGATTGCCAATCTACGCTCTCAGTTGTCGAAAGCCCGCGCAAAAGTTGCCAGCGCCAAACGCAATGTAGTCAACCTCGAAGCACGTCATGAGGGTGCAAAAATCCGCACCGAGCTGGCGAAGGCTTCCTCAGAGTTCAACGCAGGTAACAATCCTATGGCTGCATTGGACGATCTGGAAAAATCTGTGAATGAGAAGGAATCTGAGGCTGAAGCATGGGAAGACATGAATATGGACGTTAAATCAGATGCTTCACTTGAAGAAAAGTACGGTGGTAGCAACAGCGATGTTGACGGTGAATTGGCAGCTTTGATGGCGAAAACGAAAGCATAAGAGACGCTCATTCACTGCGGATTGCTTTATAGTTCAGAGTTCACGCTTCAGCGTAGGATTTCAAAGAACAACCTGAAGGTTGAACTCTGAACTGATTAACAACAATTCACAGGATATACAGGATGAAAAACAATCCTGTTTATCATATCCTTGTTTAACTTTCCTAATGCAAATTCACCGCGGCGGCATAGATCAAAGCCACAATGATAAAACTTCCGGCTGCTATCGCACCCGCTGCCGGATTCTTGTCTTCCTTAATCTCCTTTGGAAGCGGTGAAGCTGGGAGCAGTATCTTATCAACTATCACGTGCGTTGGAATCAGGAGTAACATACCTACAATCGCAAAGATAACCGTGATAACCAACTCCTCACCGAGGTTACTACCAGCACCGATCAGACTGTTGCGCACAATGATTCCGATAGCGATTAAGAATCCACCAAAGCTGATTCCAGCGGGTAAGTTGTCGTCATGCTCAATGATCTCATGTACGTCATAGGTGGTCATCCATTGAAACAGCACCCCACCTATGATTAGCAGAATTTGCCCGATACAGTAGTAAACCGCTACATCCCTAAATGCCAGCCACCATGAATCGCTTGATCCACTCAACATCCCATTCAGCATCAGTCCGGTAGCAATAGCGCCGCCCGCAACCACGAAACCTGTACCGCTGTTTTTGTCAGTTGATATTTCTTTAGAAACACTGAATTTGCTCAGGATAATCTTGTGATTAATGAAAAGACTGAACCGCATCAACAGGATAGTGGCGATAATCCCAAATGCTGCGTTTTGCATGTCAGCAATAAATGATAGCCCACTGTTGAACAGCGCACCTGTTAAAGCAAATCCCGCTCCCAATAAATATCCGGACAGATAAACTCCAAATGCCGGATTATCCTTCTCGGTCAATTCATTGTCAAAGTCGAATGAAGATGTCATCTTAAAAAAGAGCTTTGCCAAAAACAGACCGATGAGCAGCAGTGCAAAATGAGGCATCCCATTCAGGATGCGGCTAATTGAGAGTGTTACGATTTCCATTTATCCTCCGGATTTTAATGTTGATTGGGATTGTTCATACATGATTGTCTGTCATTCTGGTTTATTTTGTCATTCTGGACTTGATCCAGAATCCAGAGATAACAATACTATACTGGATTCTGGATTTCGAGTCTGTTTGACAATTCTGTCTTTGCGAGAAACGAAGAGACAAAGCAATCTTCTAACACTTTGATAACGCTGGGATTGCTTTACTGCGTTCGCAATGACAAAGCTTATACAACCTTATGGGACAGCCTCGTTCGTCAATTATTAACCGGACTTTTACCGGATTTTAAAACTTATCTTCGCTTGACAACATCCACGATCAATTCGTCACTGTTCTTTGAACATAGCGTGCCCGTACCGTCGTCCACAGTTAGCTTGACAACAAACCGTCCAGGCTTTGAGTATTTATGCGAAACTCTTGGTCCTTTGGCATAACTGCCGTCACCAAAACTCCAGCGATATGTCAACGGATTCTTGTCAGGATCAGAGGATGCTGAAGCGTCGAAATACACATTATCGTGAACCCCACCGTAATAAGTCTGCTGATCCTGACCTGCCACAGCAATGGGTGGTGTATTCACAGTGATGATACATTCATCAATGGAACTCGGGCACTTTGAACCGGAATCGTCAGTGACAGACAATTTAACCTTGAATCTACCTGACTTTGAAAAAGTATGATTGACTTTGGCTCCCTTACCTTTCGATCCGTCGCCAAAATCCCAGTTCCAGGCTGTTATCTTACCGTCAATATCATACGATCCTGTACCGCTGAAACTGACCGGTGAATTCGGGCATACGATCTGATCTACTCCAGCATCTGAAATCGGAGGATGGTTAACTATAATCTGAATCGTCGTATCAATCATGCTGTTGTTCACCTTCTTTCCGTCATTTACCGTCAGTGTGACAGAATAAGTACCGGGCTGCTTGTACCCATGAGATACTTTTGCACCTTCAGCGTTGCTGCCATCTCCAAAATTCCACCTGTAGCCGACGACCTTTCCATCTGCATCTGACGATTTCAATCCACTGAAAGCTACAGGTTCTTCCGCACAGGCGATTTTCCTGCAGTCAATAACTGGAACCGGAGTGGCGTTTACGACCACATTCAGTGAGTCCAAAGCACTGTTGTTTGGCATCTGTGTATCATCAACTACACGAAGTTTCACTTTGTACTTGCCAGATGATATGTAGCGATGTCTGACCTGAATGCCGTTTGAAGAGTTCTCATCTCCAAAATCCCACTCGTATCTTGTGATCTTTCCATCCGGATCAACTGATTTAGATGCGTCAAAGACAGTGATTTCGTTCACTCCAAGAAATTGGTCAGCACCTGCTTCTGCAACCGGTGGTTCGTTTATCACAATTAGATTTTTTACAGTCGTAGAGTTGCAACTGGTCTCTGCGTCTGTTTCTACGGTCATTGAGACAAAATATTTACCGGCATGCTTGTAAGTGTGGCTGGTCTTAGCACCCTCTGCATAGCTGCTATCTCCGAAGTCCCATTTATAGGAGGTGATCTTCGACTTCCCACTACTTGATGAAGAAGCGTCAAACTCGACTTTTGTGTTTACGGGTGCCTGTTTTACACTTGTAAAAAGTGCGATTGGAGCTTCGTGAACTGTAATTGTCAAATCATCCGTGTCTGTGTTGTCACAGTCACCGACCGGGTCCCCGGTTATTCTCAGTGTGATTAGATACACACCGGGGTCTGTGAACACATGGCTTGGAGTAGCACCACCACCGGTTGAACCGTCACCGAAATCCCAGTGAAAACTGTTTACCAAACCGTCAAAATCCTTAGACCCGGCACCGTTAAAGGAAACTCGTGTTCCGGCACAAACTATCTGATCTTCACCCGCATCCGCCACAGGTGATTCAGCAACCCTGATTACAAGGCGGTCAACATCCGAGTTGCACGGCAAACCGGAATCGTCTTCAACATTCAGGGAGACGGAGTAAACGCCTCCATCTGTGAAAGTCTTGGTAGGGTTAATTCCTTCAGCAGTTGTCCCATCTCCGAAATCCCATCTGTACTTCAGTAATCCTCCCTCCGGATCAACAGATCCTCCACCGTCAAAGAGAACTACGTCACCGGCACAGACGGTCTTGTCCTCCCCGGCGATTGCATTGGGTGCCATATTGATACTGACTGTGATAGAACTTGAGTGAGTGGAGTTTACCAAGCCGTTTCCATCGTCAACCGTGAGAATCACCGGATAAACACCGGGACTACCGTAAGTGTGGTTTACCATCATCCCCTCCACAGAGTTGGTACCATCACCGAAATCCCAGCTATATGCCAATTGATCACCGTCAGCGTCTGTTGAGCGAGAGCCGTTTAGTGTTGCGGTTAACTCACAGGCGGATATGTCGTCTCCAGCGTGGGCGTGTGGTCTGTTGTTCACGAAAACAGTGAGCATATCCTGTCCGGTTGAGTTGCTCGCACCGCTGTTATCCACGACTGTCAGAGTGATGTTGTAGATCCCCGGTTTGGCAAACTTGTGTCTCTGCTTGCTTTTGTTTGAAATCTTGCCGACTCCTGCGACATCCCAGCGATATGCACTGATTTTTCCATCAATATCCTGCGAGTTTGAACCGTTTAACGTTATCCACTGTCCGGGAGCTGCAGTCTGATCGTGACTCGCAACAGCGATGGGTGACCGGTTGACGGTGACAACCGCGTCGTCAAAACCGACAGCTATTGAATGACCGCTGTTGTCATGAACAGTGAGATGAACATTGTATATGCCGGATTTGCTGTAAACGTGCTCGACCTTATTCCCTTTCGCTGACGTGCCGTCGCCGAAGTTCCATATCTGTTTCGCTATGCTGCCGTCGGGATCAATTGAGGATGAAGCGTTGAACGAAACCGTTTCACCCGGCGCAACTGTTCGATCAGGTCCGGCATCCGCTATCGGATGCTCGTTTACGATGATCGTGACATAATCGCTATGCTTGTCAGTTGAAGTTTTCGAGTTATCGGTTACAGTCAGTTTTACTTTGTATGTGCCGGAGTGTGCATAGACGTGCATCGGTGCAGCTTCTCTGCTTGTTGTACCGTCATTAAAATCCCAATGGTATTTAATGATTTTGCCGTCCCGATCAGTGGATGCTTTGCCGTCGAATTGAACTTCACTGCCTGACACCATCTGGTCTTCACCCGCTCTTGCTTTAGGGATATAGTTTACCATGATGGCTACAGTATCGCTGTCAAGATCAGATTTTGATCTTGAATTATCCCTGATAGTCAGTTTTGCAATATAAACACCGGGGGTCGCATAAGAATGAGTTGTGCGGAGTCCGTTACCCTTGGTTCCGTCACCATAGTCCCAGTCGTAGTTAATGATTTTTCCGTCATTGTCCTTCGACTTAACACCGTCAAATTTTACTTTATCACCGACTGAAACGACAGTTCTGTGGCTGTTTGCCTTTGCAATAGGAGGATCGTTGACCACCACAGTCAGGTAATCAGATTCGTATCTGTTGCCCACACCCGAGTTATCTTCGACCGTTAATTTAACACGGTAGCTGCCGGCATTGGCATAGGAATGTGAGATGTTCATTCCGGTTTTCTTTGCACCGTCACCAAGCTCCCACTTGAAACCGATGATGTTACCGTCGCTGTCAAAGCTGTTTGATCCACTGAGCGAAACTTTCTCACCGATAGCGGCTATCAAATCCTCTCCGATCTCTAATTCCGGTGGAGCATTGATCCACACAAACAGGCTGTCCTCACCACTGTTACACGGTCTCGGTGTGGTGGAATTATCAATCACCTGCAGCGTGACCATATAATAGCCTGGTTCAGTAAAAGCATGAGTAACTTTTTGACCTTCCAAAATTGTGCCGTCTTCCATCTGCCAGCGATACCGGACGATGCGACCGTCCTTATCGCTTGACTGTGATCCGTCGAAACTGAGTTTTTGCCCAGGCATCCCTTTTTGATCTTGTCCGGCAACTGCATCGGGTGGTTGATTAACGATTACTTTGGAAATCTTACGACTGCTGTTTCCTAACTGCCCTGATTTATCAGTAACAATCAGTTCAACCTTGTACTTTCCGGCAGATTTAAATTCATGGACAATACGTTCACCGTTTCCTGTGCTGCCGTCACCAAAATCCCAGAAAAAATCGAGAGGATCATTATCCTTGTCCCATGAACGGGAAGCATTGAACATGATTGTTCTGCAGCCCGGCAACTCTGTCCAGGACACAGATGGTACAGGACGACTGTTCGGACGATGCAGTCTGATCGGCAGCTTCAGGGGAATCGGCTTTCCATTTTTATCCGTCAATCTAAGTGTTATATCGTTCGGCAATTCTGTACCACCGCTGAGAGTAATTGCGTTTTCGAGATTTGATTCTTCCCGGGTCAATTCGACAGTTGATTTCTCCCACTTGCCCTGTTTTGATGAGCTAACGGAAAGATTTGATCTGAATTTTGTTTCGACATTGACGGCAGCGGAAGCTGCATCAAAATTGTGTACCTGAACTGTTGTGACGTCTTTCGGCGTTGAAAACCTTACTTCGGTATGCACGTTCTTGTCCGGTAAACGTAGGGTAGGCATGTAGGAGAACATCTCAAATCCGACTGGCTCGGCATTCCTCAAAAATGAACTGCTGACAGTCACATTGTATAGGTTGCCCTCGTTTCCGGAAATTGTCTCTATAAGTAGCTTAAAAACATAGTTTGAACCGATCTTTTCACCGGAAACAGGTGCAAATTTCGTAAATGTGATCCACTTTTCATCAAGGAATGTTGATTCACCATATTTTTGATCAGCGATCAACCTGCCTGCGGTCAAATCTTTTGCTGAGGGTTTTAGATGTGAGAGAGTGGGAGAGCTGAAAGCTCCGGCTCCACCAAACAAGCGGAATCGGGTCTCACTATCCCAGATTCCAATCCTTTCATCACGTGCACCACCACAGTCCGGGTCGTACAGCCGAACATAGAGGCTGTCCCTGGATGATACAGGAACTGAGAAGAATATTATCTGCTGTTGATCATCATCACCAGACGATATGTGAGCTTTAGGTCCGTATGTCACTAAGGGCGCCAACCGTTGAGCGGATACGGGTATGGATATCAACAGAATTAGAAGGGAAAAGGTGAAATACTTGAGCACCTGAACTTCTCCTTGTATTGGATCAATCTCGATAGGATAGGACAATTTTTGTAATGTAATAATCTATCTACCGAACGACCATTTATCAAGTGTTGTAGGCTGTATTTGGCAAGAACTACTGAGAACACATTTCAACAGGGATAGACAGGATGATCAGGATAAGAATTCTGAATATCTCACTCTTAATATTGAGACTTCATGTTATCCGCCGTGGCTGACAGTTAAAAGTGGAGCAGTAACATTCCTGTCACTGCAGGACGGACAGGAACGAGACCTTGAAATATTCATCAATCCGCCCTGTTTCCGTCATTCCCGCGCAGGAGTCTGTCCGATAATACAGTCATTGCGAGATACGAAATGACAAATGGGATGCTCGATTGAATAAATCAAAGAACTTCAGGATGGCCAGGAAAAGAATACTGCACATCTTGTCTATCCTTGTTAAAATTTCTATTCTATATTGATTTCGTATTCCGGTCGGCTGTCAAATCTTATGTTTCGGAATTCAATCTGACTACCGTCCTCACATATCGCAATAAAATCGAAGGCAGTAAAGCGGGCATTAATCATTCTGTACTCTACACTATCTTTCTCCCATTCCTGAGTGTCGGCTGCTTCACTAAATCCTAACAGTTGTGCATCGAAGTGAGCGAAATTCTGTCTGCCGTTGCCGTTCTGGTATTCAGGACGAACATACCATAGCTGGATAGCGTCAATGTATCGGTAGCATTCTTTTATGGTTTGCCGGCATCTATCATCAGATCCTGAGTTAACTGCATCAGGAAGCCATACCGCAGCAACCACAACCGAGAGTACACCAAATATAGCTAATCTAAATCTATCTGTCATTTCACCTGTGCATTTCTTATCGGACGGGAACGAAGAAACTGTCAATCGGTACAATGAATGTACAATAATATCACGGGTGATGCTAATTATGATCCCGATAAATAATAAACCGGAACAGTTGACCGCTTAATGTGGTTTGGCTATATTTTAAGGTGCATTTTCAAACCAAAAATTGTAAACAATATTTGTAATTAGTTTGAAACAAAATCTGAAATACATTTCTCTAATTGTCGCTGTCTGGATCAGCATTACTTCGATTATTCAAATTGGTCATTGTAGCAAACCATTGACTGAGGAGGAAAGAGATCTTGTAGTAGCTGTTGGATTATATCGAGACGGAATCTATCAGAAAGCTGTTACACAATTCAGCGGTTATCTGACCAACCATCCAGGCGGAACTCACATACCACAGGCAATCTATCTCCTGGGTGAGTGCTCCTTCCAATTAGAAGATTATACCTCTGCTCAGAGTGCATTTGAACGGCTGCTGGCACGATTCCCGTCAGACAAGCTTGCTGAAGCTGCTCATGTCCGTCTGGGACAAGTGCTTCTGGAATCTGGTGATTCAAAAGCTGCATTTTCCACATTCTGCGCTATTGTTGGGAAGTATCCTGGTGGATCGCTTCAACCGGATGCCATCTATTGGACGGCAGAATCTGCTTTGGCATCAGCGGACAGCGTTTCTGCACTTCAACACTACCTACAACTAACAGAATCCTATCCACAGCATAAGTTTGCCCCTTGGGCAGCCTATTCCATCGGATTCATCAAGGAGCAGCAAAATGAGCTATCCGCCGCTGTTGTTTCTTACAAGCTGGTATGGGAAAATTATCCGGATTCTGAACCTGCTGCAAAGGCTTTGTATCGCTCCGGAACCATACTATTTCAGGACGGAAAGTTAGCTGAAGCAAAAGAACTTCTCTCTGATGTGCTGAAACAGGAAATCTCTGACGACACCTACCGGCACACAAATTTTCTGTTGGGTGAGATTTATTACACTGAAGAATTGTTTCAGCGAGCAATTGAGCATTACGGCAATGTGATTAAAGAAGACAGCACCGCTGAACCCGGTCCACAAGCTCTATTTGCGATTGGCTGGATAAAATATGAACAGAAACATTGGGAGGAAGCTGCTGACCTGTTCATGGAAGCAGCCCGGATTACTACCGATAAGTCTTTACAGGCGAACGCCCAATATGAAGCCGGAAGCGCTTTTAAGAATGCAGGGCTAACCGACGAAGCACTGGAGGCTTGGAATAGTGTCGCAGCATCTCAGTCCGGAGAGACGACAGCCGGTCGGGCATTGATCGGCATTGGAAGGATCTACACTGACAATGGCAACTTCGACGAGGCGGAAGCAGCATTAAATGAGGCGTTAAAATCCTCTTTATCAAAAGATGACCAGGTTGTAACATACAGACTCCTGGGATCACTTTATCAGAATCATGGCGATGAAGAAAAAGCTTTGAACGCATGTCGAAATGGGTTATCTTCTGAACCTAATGACGAAGATCGTGAAGAACTGCTATTTAATGCCGGGTATCTGTCGTATAGATTAGGTCAGTTGGACCAAGCTGTAACAGACCTGGAATTTTTTGTACAGGAGTTTGCTGATGGCGAGCGAACATCTGTAGGTTGGTTTTGGCTCGGTGAAGCCTGCTACCGTGCCGGTAGGTTTATACGTGCAGAAGAATCGTACCGGACTTTAATACAGCAATATCCCAACGGTCAACTTGTCCCACAGGCAAGATACAACAGGGCTTGGTCGTTATACAAATCAAATGATTTTACCGGTGCTGCAAAAGCTTTCAGGCTGTTTGTCAAGATGCACCCTCAGCATGAATTCAGCCTCGATGCTCAGATGAGGATTGCTGACAGCTGGTTCAGCGCAAAGGAGTATGGTCAAGCTGGTGATGATTACGAGCGATTCTATACTTTGTACCCAAATACACCAGAAGGTGAACGCGCACATTATCGTCTGGCAATCTCACGTTTGAAGCAGGATAGATATGAAGAAGCCGGACGGATATTTGATCAGCACAGGAAACTATTTCCCCACTCTGAACTTAATGATGATGCAGCATATCTGACAGGATGGTCATATTTCAGAAATAACAAATTCGATGAGGCGGGATCTTTTTATGGTCAATTCTTAACTGATTTCCCAAAATCATCTTATGCACCTCAAGCTGCTTATGGTCTCGCAGACGCATATTACAATTTGAAGCAGTTTGAAAAGGCTGCGAATGCTTATGAACAGGTGCTGAACCTGTACCCTGAAGCTCCTATTGTTGGAGAAGCCATAAGCGGTTTACAGTGGTGTGCTATTCAACTCGGGCAGATTGACCGAGCTATTGAAGTATCTGAAAAGTTTACAAAAGATCATTCCGAAAGTCCACTAATTGACGATCTTGGGCTACGAGTCGCAGATCTGCTGTACAATTCCAACGAATACGACCGTGCAGCTAAGCACTATGGAAAGCTCTCAACAGACCATCCTTTGAGTGAACATGCTCCGACTGCCATGTTCTGGCAGGGGAAAGCACTGTTAATGAACGGTGATACTACAACTGCACTTGATGTTTGGGCAAAGCTTGCCAGGCAGCATAAGCAGAGTGAGTTAACGGTTCAGAGCATGCTGCTTACAGGGCAAATTCAACTTGCCCAAAAGGACAGTTTGTCTGCATTAGCGTCATTCAGAAAATTGCGTAAAAACTATCAGAATTCGGATGCCGCTCGTGAGGCAACCGTAATTGAGGGAAAAATTCTTGGATCTCAGGGCAAGGCTGCGGAAGCCATCAAGCTTCTTGGACCGCTATCGAGCGTGGAACCATCTGATTTACTCTCAGATCAAGCCGCTGTGGTTATAGTACAATCGCTAATCCAATTGAAAAGCTACAGTGAGGCATTCTCTTTAGCGAAACAGGTAGCTAACAGCCGTTCTGACGAGACAGGAGGCGAAGCTCAGCTTGAAACGAGTCGGATTCTATTCCTTCAAGATAAAACTGATGAAGCTGTGGAAAGCTATTTAAGAGTGAAGTACCTGTTTGGTTCTTATCCAAATCTTGTGGCGGAATCACAAATTGAAGTAGCAAAGATTGAGATTGGACGAGGCAATAGATCCGAAGCTGAACGAATCCTTAAATCAATCAAGCAAGACCACGGTGAAGGCAAGTGGGGTGTACTCGCAGATAGTATGTTGAAGGATCTATATTGACAATCTTAGAGCTGCTTGCGGTTGTAGTATGGTGGATCTGTGTGCTTCTGCTGTTCCAGACGTATGCAGGAATTTATCTGTCACTAATGATTTTCAGACCTCGCTTTCGTCAAGAAAGTGGTGAACCTGATTCGGGTACGCGACTGCCATCTATGACCGTTCTAATCCCGGCGTATAATGAAGAAGCAGTAATAGAGGCACGGATTCTAAATCTCCTGAAGCAGGATTACCCAAATGATCTGTTAGAAATTGTTGTAGTTTCTGACATGTCAACAGACAATACTGTTGCGATTGCAGATAGGTTTAGTGACCAGAATGTCAGGACAATAGAGATGTCACGCCGCCAAGGCAAGCTTGGGATTATTGATACAGTTACATCCACACTAAAAAGTGACATCATCACAATAACTGATGCTAATGTCATTTGTGATAAGCATGCCTTAAAGAATCTCGGTATACAGTTTCATAATCCTGAGGTTGGCGCTGTTGGTGGAAATCTAAAACTCAAACCACCTAAAAGTGCTAAAAATGTGGATCTTGAAGCGAGTTACAGACGGTATGAAATCGGTTTGAAGAAGCTGATGGGTCGGTTTGGTAAAGTTGTTGGAATCTACGGCGGTTTATATTCTTTCAGACGGGAGCTTTTTGAGCCAATTCAGGTAACCGGTCACCCATGTCATGACGATGTCATCATGCCTTTGGAAATTTTACAAAAAGGTTACCGGGTTAATTTTGCTGAGAATGCAATTGCTGAAGAAGAAACGACTTCCACTATTGTTGAGGAATTCAGAAGAAGAGCCCGCATGACCGCATATAATCTGAACAGTCTAAGTAGAACAATCTCCCTCTCGTTAAAAGCAGGTGTCGTGGCATTTCTTGTTGCGCTCTCTTACAAAGTAATCCGCTGGTTGAGCCCATTTCTCTTTACGCTGTTCTTTTTATCCTCCATCTTTCTATCCTCCATTCATCCAATATTCGAGACCACAGCAATTATCTTTATAGCCGGAATCTTATTGTCTCTCATCGGTGGTATCCTTGATAGATTCGGTGTGAAGATTTGGCTAGCTACTGCGGTATATCATTTTATGATGATGAATCTTGCCTGTTATCTTGGATTGATTAGCTGGGTGAGAGGCGCAAAAGGACACTGGACACCTCGAGGAATGTAGTCGTGGTTGTCCTCAACCACGACCGGTGAATATCACTACAAGTTAATACTCACAAAAGGATGACCGAATGAAAATCAGACCCTATCATGTCGTACCGAATCTACCGGAGAACATCAGGCAACTTCATGAAATTTCAATGAATCTTTGGTCATCTTGGAACTGGATAGCGGCACAGCTATTTATTCGGTTGGATGCTGAGACTTGGGAGAAGTGTCGTCAAAATCTGGTGAAGACATTGGGACAACTTCCGCAGGACATCCTTGAAGAAGCCGCTGAAGATGACAGTTTTACCGCTAACCTCGACCGCGTTTGGTTAGCATTAAAAGTATATCTCAAGATGAAAACCTGGTTCTCTGAAAAACAGACCGATAATGCCGATATGCGAGCCGCATATTTCTCTATGGAGTTCGGTATTGATGTCGGACTACCGATTTATTCGGGAGGTTTGGGAATCCTTGCCGGAGATCATCTCAAATCCGCCAGTGATCTCGGCATTCCGCTCGTTGGTGTCGGTCTGCTGTATCAGCAGGGTTATTTCCAGCAGTATCTTAATTCCGACGGCTGGCAGATGGAACGATACGAGACCAATGATTGGTACAATATGCCGGTCACGAGACAAAATGATGACAACGGGAATCCGCTGACGATTCATGTTGATCTCGCTGGTGAGCAATTAGCGGCTCATATATGGAAGGTTATTGTCGGGCGTATATCGTTATATCTGTTGGATACGAACATACCTGATAATCCTGAACATTTGCGGAAAATTACGGCGCAACTGTACGGTGGTGATAGCGATAATCGTATTCGTCAAGAGATACTGCTCGGCATCGGTGGAGTAAGGGCGTTAGATGCGCTTGGTATTAAACCGAGTGTATTTCATATGAACGAAGGTCATAGTGCGTTTTTGTCACTTGAACGAGCACGCCGGTTAATCCAACAACAGGGGCTTTCCTTCAATGAAGCGCGCGAGATTGTCTGGTCGTCAACCGTGTTCACGACCCACACACCGGTTCCGGCAGGCAATGAAGCGTTTTCTCACGATGTAATGAAGCATTATTTTGTCAATTTTGCCGAACAGTTGGGGCTAACTTGGGAGCAATTCTATAATATCGGTCAATCAAAATCAAATGGTGACACCTTTTCATTGACAATTTTGGCACTGAAAATGGCGGCGCACTGTAACGGTGTCAGTGAATTGCATGGTGTTGTTTCGCGTGGAATGTGGAAGGATTTGTGGCACGGACTGTTAGAAAACGAGGTGCCTATCCGTCACATCACCAATGGCATCCACACTCGTAGCTGGCTCAGCAACGACATGGATAACCTGATGTTGCGTTACATCGGACCTCAATTTATTGAAGACCCTCACAATCAGAAACTGTGGGATCGTGTTGATCGGATACCTGACCTGGAGTTATGGCGGGTTCACCAGATTCGGAAAGAGCGATTGATATTTTTCTCTCGTAAAAGGTTAAAAAAGCAGCTGGAACAACATGGGGCATCCGTTACCGAGATTAAAGGTGCTGAAGAGATATTGAATTCAGAGGCGCTAACCATTGGATTTGCGCGTCGATTTGCGACATATAAGCGTGCATTGTTGATATTGTCTGATCCTGAGAGATTCAAAAAGATTATATCAAGCACATCGCGTCCGGTTCAGTTCATATTTGCGGGTAAGGCTCATCCTGCGGACAATCAGGGTAAGGAGTTAATCCGTCAATTGATTCATTTTACGAAAGATCCTGTGATCCGTCGTCATTTCGTATTTATTGAGGATTACGACATCAATATAGCTCGTTACATGGTTCAGGGTGTAGATATATGGTTGTCAACTCCACGTGTTCCGTTAGAAGCGTCAGGTACGAGCGGTATGAAGGCGGTTGCTAACGGTGCGATCAATGTCAGTACGTTGGACGGTTGGTGGGCGGAGTCTTATGATCCTTCTGTCGGTTGGGCAGTCGGTTCTGGGGAGACTAACGGCAATCCTGATGATTTGGATCGGATTGAAGCGGAAGCGCTGTACAACCTGTTGGAGAAGGAAATCATACCGACATATTTCAATATGGATAGAACAGAAGTACCCCGCCAGTGGTTATCAATGATGAAGCATTCCATGAAAAAGTTGGGTGGATTTTTTAACACACATCGGATGGTGATGGATTACTGCAACAAATTTTACATCCCGGCACACAATGCCGGCAAGAAGATGCAATCTGACAATGCAGCCAAAGCTCGTGATGTCGCTGCCTGGCGCGATGGAATAAAGGACAAATGGGGGCAGGTTCAAATATGGTCGGAACAATCCGGTGAAGAGAGTGAGATTAAAACTGGCGATAAGCTGCCTGCGAGGGTTAAAGTCGGATTGAATGGGTTGCGGTGTAGTGATATTGCGGTTGAACTGCTGTACGGTTCGCTGGATGCTGACGGTGAGATCATTGACGGTAAGATAATGACGCTGACCTGTGAAAACAAACAGGACGGTAACGGAATATTCAGCGGTGAGATTCCGTGTGTGACCGGAGGACGCCAAGGTTTTGCAGTACGAGTTCGGTCAGATCATCCCGATTTGGTTCATTCGTTTACGCCGTTGTTGATGAAGTGGGAGTAATGTTCAAGTGAGATCATTGGCAGAAGTAGAGGGACAGGGATTGTGATACTATGACCTGCGAAAGGGATAAAAACAAGAGCCCACGCGGCAAATCCGGTTACACTGTAGATAAAATTAGTGTCGGTCACACGTATGCTGAGGTGTATTTAAGATTTGGGGATGGTGTGGTTGTTCTGACACCTTCTGTTGCGAAGAGGATGGCACACGATCTTGCGGAAACGGTAGGTCAATACGAAGACGAACATGGCAAAGTATCCATAAAACCCAAGTCGCGGAAAAAGGAGTCAATGCCGCGAAAGGTGATAAAGTCACTTTATAAGAGTCGAAGGGTCAGTCCTAAACTTGTATCAATTAACACAAAAAAACGGAAAAAATGATTGTACGGTTTCATGCCGGTGACCATTTATTTCCTGTAATATGCTTCTTGAGTTAGGTAGAATCGATAAGTATCAGCGTTCAGTTATTGACTTGAGCGAAAAAAAACAGCATAATATAAAGTTGCTAATTATATAACTAATAACAATAGTCAGAGAGGTCTGGAAGTGAAAGAGGCTCAACCGAGCAGGGTTAGAAATGTGGCCCTGGTAGCTCATCAGGGATCGGGTAAAACAACCTTAACCGAATCAATGCTGCATCGTATGGGTGTCCTTACCCGTATGGGCTCAATAGAAGATGGAAACACTGCAAGCGATTATCGCGCAGATGAAATAGATCGTCAAATGTCAATCTCGACTACGCTGGTAGTTGGCGAGCACAATGGCGTGAAGATCAATTTGATTGATACTCCGGGTTTTACAGATTTCATGGGTGAGGTAAAGACCTCGGTGCGAGTAGCTGATGTGGTCGGGGTTCTGATTCAGGCAGCATCCGGTGTCGAAGTGGGTACAGAGTTGGTCTGGGGGTTTGCGGATGAGCTTTCTTTGCCTCGATTTCTGTTTATAAACCAGCTTGATCGTGAAAACGTAGATTTTGATTCCGTCGTCGGGACTCTTGAAGAGTCATACGGTTCGGCAATTCCTATCCAGTTTCCTGTCAATCCCGGTTCCGAGCAGTTTAATCAGATAGTTGACCTGCTTTCAATGAAAGTCGTTACCTGGAATCCTGATGGTGGGATAAAATCTAAGAGCGACATTCCCGGTGGCATCATTGATAAAGCAAATGAGGCGAAACAAAAATTGATTGATGCAATCGCTGAGAGCGATGACGATCTGATGGAGTTGTATTTCGAGAATGATGAGCTGACTGAAGATCAATTGATGACCGGACTTCGCAACGGTATCAGAAACGGTATGCTGTATCCGATTCTATGTGGTGCTGCTAGTAAAGAGGTGGGTACTTCGCTTTTACTTGATTTCCTTGTCAACGTGGCACCGTCACCGGAAGACATGCCGCCATCTATCGCTAAAACTGAATCGAGTGATGATGACACTGAATTGAAATGTGACCCTGAGGGGGATCTTGGTGCGATAGTTTTTAAGACTATTAGTGACAAGCATGTCGGTGATCTTGCATTCTTCAGAGTCTTTTCAGGCACACTGAGCAGTGGAGCTGATGTTCGCAACACTTCGCGCAGCCAGGTAGAGAAGATCGGGCAGATATTCACCGTCAGCGGAAACAAACGGAAGAATGTTGATGCTGTGGCTGCCGGTGATATGGGTGCTTTGGTAAAACTCAAGAATACTCATACAGGTGATACTTTATCAACATCAAAAGCCGAATTGATTCTCGAAGGAATAGATTTCCCGACACCTGTTATACGAACCGCCGTTGTCGCAAAGACCCAAGGGGATGAGGAGAAAATTTCCAACGGTCTTCATATCCTCGCTGAGGAGGATCCGTCATTCCACTTTGACTATGATCCGGAGCTTGCACAACTGATTGTATCGGGGCAGGGTGAATTGCAGTTGATTATCCTTCTTGAAAGGCTGAAAGAGAGGTTCGGTGTTGAAGTCGAACAGGAAGAGCCACGAATTCCGTACCGTGAGACAATAAAAGGCAGCTCGGAAACTCAGGGCAAACACAAGAAACAGAGTGGTGGTCGGGGGCAATATGGAGATTGTTGGCTGCGTATTGAGAAACAACCACGTGGTGGAGATTTCGAGTTTGTTAATGCAATTGTCGGAGGAGTAATTCCGGGCAAATTTGTTCCGGCGGTTGAGAAGGGAGTTATTGGCGCAATGGCAGACGGTGTAGTGGCAGGTTTTCCTGTGGTTGACGTGAAAGTCACATGTTACGACGGAAGTCATCACACGGTGGATTCGTCGGAAAATGCGTTCAAAATGGCCGGTTCCAAGGGTTTTAGAGCCGGATTCGCCAAGGCAAAGCCTGTGATTCTCGAGCCGATCTATAATGTTGAAGTGCGTGTACCTGAGGAGTATATGGGTGATGTTATGGGAGATATATCATCCCGTCGTGGCAAGATAATGGGAATGGATGCCGAAGGTCGTTTTCAGGTTATCAAGGCTCAGGTCCCGCTTGCCGAGCTATACAAGTATTCAAGCATCCTCCGTTCGTTGACGGGTGGCAGAGGATTGCATACCCGCGAGCTGTCCCACTATGAAGATGTGCCGATTGAGATACAGGCTAAGTTGATAAAGGTGTATGAAGAGAAGCGTGCGGAAGGGACCAGTTGAGCGATAAGCTTGATCGGTTGTGGGCTCCGTGGAGGATGCAGTACATCGAGGAAACGGTCGCTGCTCCGAAATCGGAATGTTTTCTCTGTGAAGCTCTTTCACACGGAAATGACAGAGAACGACTGCTCCTTCATCGTGGCGATTTGACTTTTGTTATTCTGAACCTTTATCCTTACAATAACGGGCATCTGCTGGTTGCTCCAATCAGGCATATCGGAGAGATGGACGAATTGACCGTTGATGAGATGACCGGTCTGTTTGACCATGTACGTAAAGCGGTGAATTGGCTGAAAGCGGCGATTCAACCGCATGGATTCAATATAGGGATTAACATCGGCAGGGTTGCCGGTGCTGGACTGCCGGATCATTTGCACATTCACATTGTCCCGCGCTGGAATGGGGACACGAATTCAATGCCGGTGCTCGGTGGGACGAAGGTCATCTCTCAGGGGTTGCAATCTACTTATGATGACCTGCGCAAAGTGATTAATGATTAACTTGAAAGCATGATTTCGGATCGAATAGAGGTAGTGAAAGGGGATCTGACCGAACAGAAAGTGGATGCGATAGTAAATGCAGCCAACAGCGATCTTATACTCGGTGGAGGAGTTGCAGGAGCTATTCGGGTCAAAGGCGGCGATCTGATACAAACAGAGTGCGACAGACAGTCTCCGATTGAATTAGGGCAGGCTGCTCTGACTACAGCGGGAGAATTGCCTGCAAAGCATGTGATTCATGCGGCGGTGATGCATCTCGGTGGAAGCCCTACACAAGAATCAATAGAAAATTCAACGTTTAACTCTTTGATACTTGCTGCGGAGTATAAACTTGAATCTGTCAGCTTTCCCGCATTGGGCACTGGAATTGGTGGTTTTTCAATGAGTCTCTCTGCTGAGATTATGCTGAACGCAGCGAAGAGATTTCTACGCGGGAATTCGCTGCCGAAAGTGGTCAGTTTTGTCTTGTTTGATGACAGTGCTTACAATATATTTCTGACGAAATTTAATGAGATTGTGTTTTAATTTTATATCATTCTTCACTTCGTTCAGAATGATAATTACACAACATCTTAGACTTAATCACATTACAATGAATCGGTTTTAATTATAGAAACCAAACTATCGAGAATTTCAATGGCGAAAGAAAAAGTTTCCCGGTCACCAGGCTCGATCATCCTTGAACTGTTGATAGCGCTGCTGATCGTTGTGTTGCTTCTTGCAATCCTGTACCCAAAGAAGCTGTGGAATGATCAGGATATGAGAGAACAGCTCTCACGGCAGCGAATGGAGAATCTCCATTTTGCAGCTAAGTTTTACCATAAGGTAACCAAACAGTACACTGATGATATTAACAGCATCATCAGCTTTGCCGAGTCGGAATCACTAACCGTCCATCCTCCAGGGTTCAAGATGGACAGACTCACGAGAGAAGACAGCGGGATTGATTCGTTTGTAGTTGAGTATTACGATCCTTACCAGCTCTTTCGACATTTTAAGGATACTTTGAAGGTGGAATTTGCAACACCTGAAAAAGATTCGGTGGTGCTGACTATTGAGTCGCTGCCCAAATATAAATTCGCTCCGGAGACCAAATACTGCTTTGCATCAGATGTGCCTATCAATATCAAAACCGAGTTCCGCGGGGATCAGGGTGTGATGACATTCGTCGGTGCTCAAGGCAGACTTAGAGGGCATCAAATTCTTGGTGAAGCTGTCCGTGTTCGTGCGGCTGATTATATATATTCTACCAAAGATGATAATATCGGGGTCTGCCCCTCAACGGATAAACCCTATGATTTAAGCGTTAACGTAAAAGTAGCGATGAGAGCAGAGATGAAAGCCACCCTTGAGCGGGGAGAACCGGAAAATGCACTCTCATCTTCACCGCTTCTGTCAAGTCTGGTGGTTTATCGTCTGCTCAAACAAGCTGACGCTAATGCGAATCGGACTCAGGTCGGAAACAAGGTTTTGGAGACTATCGAAGATTCCATACTAACAACCCGCAACAAGGAATACTTATCAGGAATTGCTCAACATCTGAACGATCAGGGCAAAGGAGCGCTTGCCGAGGCAATTTATGATTCGTTGTTAATCCATCCGGATGTGACAGAACAGGCTGATATTGACAGTTGGGAAGCAATTCGTGATTCAAGCTATACTTTTATGAACAACCTAAAGGAGAGTGAAGAGTTCCAGACCACTCGCGACAGCATTATCAACGCACGAAAAGAGATATTGGCTGCAGCAAACTTCCTGTCTGAACTGAAGAAAGCTGAAGATAAAGGAAAGCTTGGCTTACTCGAGACCGGAACAGTGACCACAGTGTCCGATTCAATTGAACATTACGCTGATACAACAAGAATTAAGGACTATCTCTTTAAGGAAAAAAAGGATAGGATTACGCAAAGCTACCTCAACCGTGAAGATGTAGCCGCCCTTCTTAACAGGTTCAGCTTTACTGAATCGTATGTTGTCCCTGAAGTTGATTCTGTCGGTATAACGATAGCCTCACCGATTGAGGGCAGCTATATCAGCGATGAGAGATCCTTCCTCGATAAACTGTTTGCTGTACGTGGCGAGAGCAATCATGGCTCTGTTGTCAACGGTGACCTTTCATGGAGCGAAAGGCGCTGATCCTCAAATATCTGAGTGTAATCCGATATGAGTGAGCTTCTTGCAATCACTTGGGAAGAGAAAAGAATTGTGCTCCGGCAGATCACCAATGTAGGAATTTGGTCGAAGGATCTGCCGGAACTCAGTTCTGTGAGCTTGAAACGTCCACTTCGTGCAAGCACACTCAAGGAAAACTATATACTCACCCGACTTTGTGATAGTCTGAAAAAACTCCTTTCAGCAATCCCTGCATCCGATCTTCCGCTCTGGTTTCTATTCCCAAATGATTGGGTCAGACAGTTTCATGTTGACAATCCGAACCTGCAAACCGAAGCGAAAATTCAATCATTTCTGATATGGGAAGCAGGACAACGGCTTCACGGCGAAACATCTGAGTATCAGATACTGCTGCCATTTGATCTTTCCGAGCCCTACCTTGAAGTTCGCGCTGTAAAAAAGGATATTGCAGATGCAATTATCGGTTCAGCACAAAAGATACGCTTGAAAATAGGCGGATCCGCCGGTGAACCTGCCCCAAATGAGGCGTACTCCTTTACTCAAACGGATAACTTCAGAAATTCATTCAAACCATCCGCTGAATCGAAAGCAGTCCGAAAGAAATTATCTCTTTCAAAATCTTCAATCAAAGACAGCAAATGGTCGCTGTGGATTGCCGGTTCTGTGCTGGTATTGGTGATATGCGTGATCCTTTTTATTATGGTCACTTCTCAAACCAACGGCAATAAATCGGGTAGGGAAGAGCAGATTGCCGAAATCATTGATCTTGACACTCTGCCTCCAATTAACATTGACACGCTTCCAACATTCACTTTCGAGGCTAAAGGAACCTCACCGGTCAAGCAGTTCATGGAAGCGATGCCTACAGGTGTGCAGATCAGACTGCTTACGATATCACAGGTCAACCTCATTGCAGAAATGATCGGAGTATCTGATATTGAGAGCCTGCTTGCAGCTGTGAAAAGCAAATCCGTGCTGTCAGATGTTAAGGTTGTCGGAAGCTACAAAGCGAAAAACAGAGAAGTGATAGTAGTTCGCTCCACAAAGTCGGTTTGGAAGGGAACGAAGTCACAGTTTAGTCGGACAGATTGGGAAACGAAAGCTACAGCAGCAGGATTAAAAGTCAGGAAGAGATCAGCTCGTGGAAGCTATGACGCAGCGTTGGCATTTGTAGATAAGCTATGGAATGATCCGCAGGGTGTTCAGAAAATCTACCTTGCCGATTATGGCAGGCAATGGAACATAACCGTTCAGTGAAAGATGCCGAGAATTATCGGAGGAACCGCAAAAGGCAGAGTGATTGCTCTGCCACCGGGGGATGTCAGACCGGCAACTGCTCGGGTCAAGCAGTCACTGTTTGATTATATCTCCGGATTACTTCCTCAAGCTTCCATATTAGATCTCTACTGCGGCTCGGGGGCATTGGGTTTTGAATCGATTTCCAGAGGTGCGACGCGAGCTGAATTCGTTGATCTTTCCGGTAGAGTTATTGAAACGGTCGAGAGTAATGCAAGGACTTTGGGGTTCACACCACAGATTCGGTGTCATCGCTGGGATGTTTTCAAGTTTCTGAGGAGTTATGAAGATAGGAGCGAGAGGTATGAAGTGATATTCATCTCCCCTCCCTACAAAATCGCTGAGCCGGAACGATTGCTTAAGGAAGTACATGCATCATCTGTTCTAACCGATGACGGTGTGATTTGTCTGGAATACTCGAGGCATAATAAACCGATAAACCATAGTCCATTTGAATTGTGCCGACAAAAGATTTATGGTGAGACGATTTTGGATGTGTGGGAGTATCCTGAAGGTTAAAAAGTCGTGGTTGTCTCAACCACGGCTACAGTTTTCGGTGGCTATGTCAGTTCCCTCGCTATCAAGTTCAGAGTTCAGGCTTTAGCCTGTTCCGGCATGAAGTATGAACTCTGAACTGCTAATCACAAGAAATAGCGAAGGATCAATTTCCCATAAATTCCCATAAATTTAGCCTGATCCCATTGCTACTTCCTCGGCTGGTCCACGATGTCCAGCAATTGTACTGAAATCTCGTTTGAATATCCAGATCGTCCATATTCATTAAAGGCGCAAACCCGGTAGTAGTAGATCAGGTTGGTCTGAATTCCGGTATCGCGGTAGTAGTTCACATTTGCATCCACTGTTTTGAGCTGAATCCAGCCAGATCCGGCAGTTTTACGCTGGATATGAAACCCGGTTTCGCTTTGAGAATTGTCCGACCATTTCAGAATGACAATTGAAGTAGCTGATTGCATGTCACTGTTGCCTCGGTACGCTTCAGCATTCAGCGCTGAAGGCGGGTTCGGCACTCCATCCTCATCGGGAACTGTCGGTGCGGTTGTAGATGAGTCGCTGCATCCGATTGTGCTGAACAGCAGTGCGGTCATGAGCACAAAAAGCTGTGCTGTTTTCAAATTGAGTATACTACTCATTTCTCCTCCGTTTTGGTTGTAAGTTTCTGATAATTCAGAATGCCCTTTCGCAGCTCTCGATATGTTCTGTTGGTTGTTTTGAAATATCGTAAGAACTGAACATCTGAACTCGGTTGTTAATACTATAGACTCGTATATTGTGAAAAAGTTTCTCTGCTACTCCGTTTTTTGCTGTTGTCAGGCAAAAGTTGATGAGCGTAGTCGTGGTTGTCCTCAACCGCGACTACGTCGGGTTTGAGACAAACCCGACTACAATTTGACAATTTGCTGACATTTAATGAGATGAATTGTAATATCAACTAATGCTTGACAATACTCAAAATAATATCCTTCTAATAAATCATTGTCCGTTCAAAACCAAAACCTACTGAAGCCGCCGATTCCACCGGAACACGGTGCCTGGATAATCTTTCTGACACCGCTGTTTACGACTTTTGCAGCATCAAAAGCGAATAACATCCTTTTCCCTTTTGTCCTTCTGTTGTGTGCATGCTTTATCTTTTTACTGTGGAACAGCTTTGTTTTATCTCTGCGATCACAACACAGGGAGCGATTTATTCTCTGGATGGTAATTTACGGCTTACTTGGTGCTGGAAGTTTTTCGTATCTAATCGTGTCACGGTTTTCCGGACTTTGGTATGTGAGCATGTTCGGCATAGCGCTAACCGCTTTCCTCGCAGTCAGAGTGATAAAATCGAGCCAGACGGCACTCCGCAATGTCACCGGTGGAGGGCTTGCTGTTGTCGCTCTGACCTTGACGGCACCAGCCATGTGGGTTGTGACCGGAAATGAGCTTGATTTCCGTACAGCAATGGTCTGGATTGTTCACATTTTATTCTTTCTCAGTGGTGTTGTTTTCGTTAACATGCTGATTAAAGGAAAAACAAGAAAGGGAATAAATCAACTGCGTTGCCCTTTAGATATCTGCAGAACCTCAATTCTCTACCATCTCTTTCTTCTAATAGCGGTGGCTGCCACATCGCAGTATGCGGACAGTCCGGTTACTATTCTAATTTTTCTCGCTTTTCTGCCGTTATGGGTTAGACAGCTATGGGGACAGCGGATCATTGCAGCGGCTCGAATCCCCTCATTTAAGGTCATCGGTCTGTTGGAGGCTGTCTGGACGGTTTGGTTCAGTCTGTTTATTGTCATGGCGATACTAAAATATCTTGAGTAGGTTTATTGAATTACTCTGAGAAAGTCTGCTATCACAGGTCAATTAGCTGCCATCTTATACTCTCTGACTATTGATTTATGAGAGTAGCATGTTTACCTTGTTACTTAGGATTTTACTATTCGGTGATCACTGTTGGCAGATTGTAATAAATCATCATCAGGAAAATCTTCATTAGGACATATCTTATCAAATCGGTTTGAATCAATGAGGTGGATTATGGAAAGGTTAATGTTAAGTACTCTGTTATGCATGCTGGTATCTTTGTCAGCAGCTTTTTCCGCAATTGACGGCTTCTTAGATGCCGGTGTGACCGTCCACAGTGAGGTCAATTCTGATAAGCTCACCCTGTCTTATCATGTTCAGGAAAGCTATTTCAATAACATTGAAGATGAAAACCAACCTGCTGTCATAACTCGCTGGGTTGCTTTAGATCCATCCGGGTCTATCTACAGTTCTAATGGTGAGGTTGATGAGCTAACCATCGGTGAGCCAATTGAATTGGATGGCGTCAAGCTGGTTCCGGTCAGTTTCGATCCCTCCGGTCTTGATGAGAATGTTACTACCCACGTATATGAATTGGCAATCAATTCGTCCGCACCTGATTTTCGGAATATGAGCAGAGCACAGTGGCAGATGTGGGACGATTTCATACTGAACAACAGTGATCTAAGACGTGATCCGGCTCGGGATCTGCCTGAGCACGGTCCAGCGAGCTATATCTATGTTGTGCCGGATGATCGTCGCGTGAGCGAATTGATGGAACCACTTTTTGAACTTAGAAAGAAGCAGGGATATCAAGTCAGAGAACTGATCGTGATGAATGAAGATGGCAGAGACATCCGGGACGAGATTCAAACCTGGCACAGAGTCGGTCCACCGGTTGAGTATGTATGTCTGGTGGGTGATGCAGGTGGTCAGTTCTCGGTTCCAACCCTGTTAAGAGGCTCAAGCGACTATCCCTACGGTCAACTTGACGGTAATGACCCATATCCTGAGGCTGCGGTGGGCAGGCTTTCCTATGAAAGCCTGGCACAATTGGAGCACCTCGTTAACAAAATTCTAACTTATGAATTAGAGATGGAGTTTGATGAGCCTGAATGGATGCTGCGAGGATCAGTGGCTGCAGGTAATCGTATCAGCGGCAGATCTACAATTCTGGTGAGCCGGTGGGTGAAGGATTTGATGTTGGATCGAGGCTTTACTTCGGTGGACACGTTCTGGTGGAATATGGGGGGGTCGGTGGCGAATCACATGCGGAGATCATTTGAGCGTGGGGTAGCATTTGTGAATTACCGCGGATGGACAGGTTTGGAGAATTGGTCTCCGATGGAAGCCGTAAGATTAAGAAACGATGATCTTCCTGTAGCACTTCTGTTAGCCTGCAACAGCGGCGACTATTCCAACGGTGATTTCAGCTTTTCAGAAGCACTTCTTAGGGCGGATGGTGGTGCAATTGGTGCATTGGCGAGCAGCGGTTCACAGGGACGTGTCAATTTCAATAACGCTCTACTCGCAGGATTCTATCGTGGTGTTTTTGACGGTGAACCTGTTAGGCTCGGCTGGATGATCAATCGGGCAAAGCTGGAGATGCTGTCGCTGTACGGTCAGTTTGCTGAGGAAATGGCTGCCAATCACTGCTATTGGACTAACCTGATGGGGGATCCCGGAACGGTTATCTGGACTGAGATACCTCAAACTGCGACAATTGAAGCACCTGACCAACTGGACATCACTGAGGGTGAGATTGTCATTCAAGTGCTTTCCGAAGAGAATGAACAACCGATAGAAAACGTACGGATAGGATTTTACAAACCGGGTGAACAAGGTCAGGATGATCACTCAGTGGCAGCATACACGGACGATGAGGGTTCGGCTCAAATTTCATTTGAACCACGCAATATGTCAGGAGGTACCGGTTTTATTACCATCTCAGGCACACAGGTGGTTCCGCAGACAATCGAAATCGAGCTTGAAGCGCCAGCCAACTACATTTCGTATGCGGATGAATACTTCATTATTGACAGCGAGATGATGGGAGACCAGTATGTCGGGAACGGTGATCAAATTCCCAATCCCAACGAAGTCATTGGATTGGTGGTGAACATGAAGAATTACGGGCGTGAAGCTCTCTTTGTCAACACTCGCTACACGTTATCGAGTGATGCTGATGTTGTTATGATTTTTCAGAATAACAGATTGTTTGAAAGAGCTATCTTTCCTCAGGAGCAATTCACTGTTGAATTTTTAATTCGTCTTGAACCAAATTTTCCTGATCGTGAGCCGGTTCCGTTCACAATGGATATTTCAACGGTTGACGAACAGCAGGAATGGTCATTTGAGTTCAACGTTACCGACGGTGCAGCCCCAAGGTTTGAAGTAGTTGATATTATAACGGAGGATGACATCCGTGCGGGCGAATTTGTCAGATTTGACCTGATTCTGGCAAACATGGGGCAGATGGATGTCGGTAGGACAACTGTAATACTGGAAAGTCTGTCAGAATTAGTTCAGGTGTTTCAGGGGGATGCTGTCTATGACACGCTCCGTGCCGGACGAATGCAGATTCTTGACGATCCCACATTTGAGATTGCCATAGCTGAATTTGCTCCGGAAGGAGCGGAGTTGCCACTTCAATTGATTTGTGAGCCTGAGGATGAGCCTGTTTTAGAGGGCGTCGCTGAGTTCTCGCTGTGGCTGCCTGCTCCACAGCCGACGCCCTTAACAGGACCCGATGAATACGGCTATTATGCTCTCGACGATCAGGATGGGATGTACAACATCTCACCGATATTCCAGTGGGCTGAACTGAATCCTGACCGGGGAGGATCCGGTGATAGAGTTGACATCCTTGACAGAGGTGAGGATGACGATGAAAGTATGGTGATTAATCTCCCATTTCGGTTCAATTATTATGGTGAAGATTATAGACAAATAACAATATGCAGCAACGGCTGGGCAGCTTTCGGAGCGCAGGATGCGTATGTGGACTTCCGTAATTTGCCGATAGGATCACCACAAGGACCGCGAGCACAGCTCTGCCCTTGGTGGGACGACCTTTACCAGCCGAATATTGACGGTGAGATATTTACCTTCTATGATGAAATAAGACATCGCTTCATAATCGAATGGTACAAAATGAAGCGTTATGTCGGTCCTGCAGGTCCCGGAGCAGAGCAGACGTTTGAAATCATCCTGCTTGATCCCGAATGGTATCCAACCTACACCGGTGACGGTGATATAATTTTCCAATACCTGAATGTCACACCCGAAGCGCGTGTTGACTGGCACGGAACGCCTTATGCGACGGTAGGAATTGGAAACACAAACGATAGCGGTGGCTTGCAATATGGGTTCTGGAATCGGTTTGCAGACGGTGCTACGCCGGTGCGGTCACAGATGGCGGTTAGATTCTCAACTGCATCTGAGCATCAATACGGCATCGCTCGAGGTTTAATTCTTGATGACGAAGACAATCCGATTGATGGTGCGACAGTCAGGTCATCCATCGGTGGCTGGACGGCCACTGATAATGGGGGATCTTTCAGGATTCCGTCAATTCTCGCTGAGCTGCCGTTTCAGATTATCGCAACTGCCGAAGGTTACAATGATGGTGAGAGTGAAGATGAATTTGAAGTGGCTGTAGGTGACTCTACAGATCCGATAACACTGAGATTGACAAGACCGGATATTGTGGTTAATACTGACAGCATTAATATTGTCCTTGAGGATGAGGTTGAGTTTGTATACATGATTAGTAATCAAGGAACTGGAACCCTGATATATGAGATAGATACTGCACCTGCTGGACATGACGACACACTTTGGGATACGCTTAAAACCTGGAATGCATCGGAGATAACCGACGACAATCGTATACTTGGGGTTCTCTATACTCATGAAGTCAACAGTCAATTCCTTGTTAGTGGTGGAAACAATGGTGAAGATACTAATTATCTATATCGATTTGATGATGATGGGAACTTAATTGATCCTCCGTTTGAGCAACCGTGTGAAGGAATGTGGGGATTGCATGATCTTGGCTGGGATTACGATAGAGATAACCTCTTCGGTGGGTGTAATGACTTGATTTATGAGATTGAGAGAGATGGCGATCTTATAGGAACAATACCTTCACCGATAATTCCTCCGCGAGGTTTAGCAATTGAGTGTAATGAAGAGTTTCAAGATCCTTTCTTCTGGGTTGTTAACGAGAATAGTCCTATTCATAGACTTGACCATGACGGTAACATTTTGCGTAGGTATCAGCACCGGCTTAGACCGTATGGATTAGCATGGCATCCTGATGACATTGACGGTTATCCACTTTATATTTTTTCAGCAGACGGTGAAACAAACCTTGCAATCAGCAAGATGGATACTTCAACCGGGGAAATATATCCGGTAACAGAACTGGAGTCACAAAATGGTGACTTCCCCGGTGGGTGTGAATTTACTAAGCATTGGGATTCAGAGCACTGGACATTTACTGCGGTAATACAGAACCGAGAGGGTGATAAGATTCAGTTGTACAATGCAGGTGCAAATCTTTCTTGGCTCGATGTTTCGCCTGCTGAAGGAGTTATCCAACCCGATAGAGATAATGATATGGTTGTTACGTTTGATGTTGAGGGGTTATCTGAAGTGGTGTATTCTGCTGACATTGTAATCACACACAACGGTCTCGGTGATGAGATCAGGATACCGGTTAGAATAATACTTCCTTGGAATTCGGTTGAGAGTGATTTTGAAACTCCGTCCACTTACACGCTAGCCCCAGTGTACCCAAATCCTGCAAACTCAATCTGCAGGTTCAACTTTGAGCTTCCGGCTACGAGCGATGTAACTCTAAACCTGTATGACCAGTCCGGTCGTTTGATTGATACTTTGATTGAGGGATCCTTATCAGTCGGTCAACATCAACATACAGTAACTCTCGATGGATTGCCGTCCGGTGTGTACTTTGTGCGGCTTAACTCATCCACAGCAACTCTGACACAAAAATTTGTCCTTCTTAAGTGAGAGCTTTGACATTGAACGGAGATAACCTTCCCTTTATTCCCCCCTTCAATAGAAGGGGGGAAAAGACTTACAGCATTATTTCCCTGACATTGCTGATTTTAATACTGTCCGTGATTCCACTCACGGCACAGGAAGCAACCTTTCCCCGCTATCCTGCTGTTTCACCAGATGGAGAACACATTGCATTCGGCTATGCAGGTGACATCTGGACAGTACCAATAGCAGGCGGTCGTGCATATCGGCTCACCGTCCATGAAGGCTACGAGCACACACCGCGATGGTCACCGGATGGCAACTGGATCGCATTCTCCGGCAATCGCGATGGTGATGATGATGTTTATGTCATTCCCTCAGATGGTGGTCAGGCACGACGCTTAACCTTTTTTAACAGTGATGACAAAGTCTGCGATTGGAGGCATGATAACAGTTCAATCATCTTCTCCTCACGCCGTGATGATCGTTATCCCGATTATGCAATGCTCTACACTGTGCCAATTGATGGAGGCACGCCAACACCATTTATAGAACCTTTTGGTCATTCTGCAACCGTTTCAAATGACGGCAAACAGATCCTCTATACACGGAAAGGAATGCACTGGTGGCGCAAACATTATCGTGGCAGCGGTAAAGCGGAAATTTGGCTGTACAACATGGATAAGGATAGCCATATTGCCATTACCGACACGGCAAACTACATGCTTGGTGATGACTTCCGGACTGCCTCATCAATGTGGGCACTATGGGGGAGCAATAGAGCAATTTATGTTGTTAGTGATAGCGATGGCACATTCAATCTTTGGAAAAAGAAACTCGACAGTTGGACTCAAATCACTCATTATGTAGATGACGGAATCCGGTTCCCTTCAATTTCAAAAGACGGTCTTGTCATCGCCTATGAGCAGGGACTTGACATTTTTATCATTGACAATGGAGAAGAGCCACGAAAGCTTAACATTATAGCACCTCTGGACGACCCAAATTTGCAGATTAAAACCGTTCATTTCAACGACAAAGCTGGCAAAGTCGAGTTCAGCACAGATGAAAAGCAGATATTTTTCGATGTACGGGGTGAACTGTTTGCCAGTCGTATCGTAGGCGATGATGACAAAGCAGCCCGAGGGCGTGCCAATTCAATCTCCGGTAACGATCCCGCACGAGACCACGACTTCACAGTTTCACCGGGCGGTGACAGCATCATCTTTGTCTCTGATCGAGATGGAAGCAAAGATCTGTATCTTGCATATTCCGATGACTCCGAGACCACAGAGCTTTCCAAATCATTCCACATCAAGCTGGAGCGACTGACATCAAGCGAGGATGATGACCACAATCCGCAGTGGTCACCGGATGGTGATCGAATTGCATTTATTCGCGGAAAGGGTGATATTTACATAATTAGTCTGAAAGATAAGAAAGAGAAACTCTTACTTTCCGGTTGGTCAATGCTTCAATATCAATGGTCACCTGATGGAAAGTGGATTGCTTATGCACGTGAGGATGACGACTACAACAGCGATGTATTTATCATTCCTTCCGATGGAGGTAAATCCATTAATGTCAGCCGTCATCCAGACGAGGATGACCATCCTGTATGGTCACCGGACGGTAAAAAACTTGGGTTCCGCTCACGACGACGCCAGAACAACTGGGATATATATTACGTTTATCTGAGCCTTACTGATCATCAAAAGAAAGAAGCGGATTGGGCTGAAGAGCAGCGTGGTAAGGATGATAAAAGTGACAAAGATGATAAGAAAGACAAGAAAAAGAAGAAGAAAGAGCCTGAACTTGTCATAGTAACCATTGACACAACTGACATTTATCGTCGTATCAGAACAGTCACACACCTTTCAGGTGAGGAGGGAAGTTTTACAATTTCACCGGACGGTGAGACTTTCGTCTTTACCTCAGACCATGAGCAGAAACGTGATCTGTACTCTATCAAGTGGAACGGCAAAGACCTGAAGAGACTTACTGAAGGTGGAATTAATCCGAGAAGTATCAGTTTTGATCCCAAAGGCAAGCGGATTCGCTATTTGACGAATAACGGTCGTGTCAAGTCTAAACCCCTAAAGGGTAGTAAAGCGAAGTCGCATCCGTTTGATGCATACGTGAAAGTGGATGTTCTTGCTGAGCGAGAGCAAAAGTTTGACGAACTTTGGCGCACGCTTAACGATCAGTTCTATGACGGCGACTTTCATGGTCAGGATTGGAATCAACTCTATCATAAGTATAGACATATGATTGACAAAGCATCCTGTGAAGTTGATTTCGGTGACATCGTCAATATGATGTTCGGTGAGCTGAATGCGTCTCACATGGGTTACCGACCGATTCCGTATGGAAAGAGTCATAAAGTCGGAAGACTCGGGCTAACATTTGATAATGGCTTTGATGGCAAAGGATTTCTCGTAATTGATGTGCTGCTATACAGCCCATGTGCTCTTGAGGAAAGCAAAATCGAAATAGGGGAGAGGCTGTTATCAATCAACGGGATACTCCTTGATGAAACCGCTAATCTGCATCAACTGTTAGACAATCAGGAAAACCAGCCTGTTGAACTTCTTGTCGCTGACCGCAAAGGTAAAAAAGAGCGACGGGTAATCGTCAAACCGATGGGAAGCTACCGTCACGGATGGCTCAGTTACGACAGATGGGTTAAAGGTCGTCGCGCTATGGTTGAAGAGATGTCCGACAGAAAGCTCGGGTACTTGCATGTTCGCGGTATGGGTGATCCGAGTCTTGCACGCTTTGAAGCGCAACTATTCTCGGTTGCCAACGGTAAAGAAGGGCTGGTAATTGATGTTCGGTATAACGGTGGTGGCTGGATTACCGACCAACTTCTCGCTATGCTTCAGGTAAAACGGCATGGCGTGACGTACCCCCGTGATGGAGGTCCCGGCTATCCACAAGGGAGGTTACCGTTATATAGCTGGACGAAGCCGATAATTGTGTTGTGCAATGAACATTCGTTCTCAAATGCTGAGATATTCAGCCATGCAATAAAGACTTTGGGACGAGGAACTTTGGTTGGAGTGCCGACTCCGGGTGGTGTGATCAGCACAGGAGGGAATCGGCTTGTTGACGACAGTGGTTTCAGAATACCACTAAGAGGATGGTACACCGGAACTGGTTTGGACAAAGATTCCACTCGAAATATGGAGGGCAATGGAGCAGTACCGGATATCATTGTCCCACTTAAACCGGGGCAAATGGCATCGGGTGACGATAAACAGCTTGAAACGGCAATAAGCGAATTACTAATCCAATTAGAAACAGAAAATGAGTAAAGATACAATAATTGCAGCATGTGCTCAGTTGAAGCCCGAGTTCGGAGACACTGAGGGTAATCTACAAAAAGTAATCAGGATGACTCAGGAGACAGAGGCTGACTTGATCCTATTCCCCGAATTGGTGACCAGTGGATACCAATTCCGCAGTCGCGAGGAACTGAGTGATCTGTCACTTGATCTGAACAAAGGCAGTGAGTTTACAAGATTAAAGGAACTCGCTGGCGATTTTAATAGATTCATTGCAATCGGAATTCCCGAACATGCAGCCGATAAGTTATTTAACAGTATTGCATTGATTGAACCGTCTGGCAATGTCCACATCTATCGAAAGATTCATTTATTTTATAAGGAAAAAGATGTCTTCGATCCCGGTGACAGACCACCCGAAGTGATCAATACTACAATTGGCAGACTTGGAATGATGGTCTGCTTTGATTGGATTTTTCCTGAGGTTGCACGCGTATTGGCTATGCAGGGAGCACAAATCCTTGTTCATACAGCTAATCTGGTGTTGCAATACTGCCAGCGAGCGATGTTTGCCAGATCTATCGAGAACGGCATGTTTTCAATGACATGCAACCGAATCGGCAGTGAGTCGAGGACTGACGAAGAGCTTACATTCACCGGATCGAGTCAGATACTTGGGAATAGAGGCGCAATGCTGGCACAGGCTTCAAGCGATCAAGAGCAGGTTATCACGACTGAGATCCGACCATCAGATGCAGATGATAAGATGATGACAGCGAAGAACCATCTGCTGAACGACAGGCGAACTGATCTGTACAAAGGATTGATCTGAACGAATAGTATCCGGTGTCAGCACGCCGCTGCTGACACCTCTTATAGAATTACAAAGTACTAAACTTACAAAATGAATAGAATAAAAGATAGTTTCTACAAACTGACTCGGGGGAATGAGCGGTTTGTCAGCGGTGATCTGCTGCATCCGTCGAGGGATGAGGCTCAACGACTGGCTACCCTGAACTACGGTCAAGCACCGTATGCAGCAATTTTAAGCTGTGCTGACTCACGGGTTCCGGCTGAGGTGATTTTCGACTTAGGAATTGGTGAGCTGTTTTCGGTCAGGAATGCCGGAAACGTCTGTGATGACAGTATCATCGGTTCACTGGAAATATGTGTGGAAGAATTCGGTACTCCCGTTATCGTCTGCATGGGGCACACGCATTGTGGAGCCATAAAGATCGCTATGTCAGATGAAAGTGCAAACGGAAGCATCGGCAAGATAATAGATAAAATTCATCCAATTATCGAATCGTTGAAAACCGACCATCCTGATTGGGATGATAATGTTTTACTGCTGGAATCAATAAAAGCAAATGCAATAAATTCAGCAGGAGAGCTATACGGAAGCAGTGATCTAATCCGTAATCGTGTAGATAACGGTCGGTTAAAGTTGGAAGCTGCGATTTACTACCTTGAAACCGGTGAAGTTGAGTTTCTGGAATTTGAGCCGGGACAATAGATTCACAACAGATTCAACGGATTAAACAGATTGCAATCTGAGAGTTCAGAGTACACGCTTCAGCGTGTCTTCATAGCAACCTGAAGGTTGAACTCTGAACCAATTCGCTTAATCTGTTTAATCCGTTGTGCATAACATTGAGGAGTCAATTATGCGATACATTTTTTATCGCTGTTTAATACTATCACTCATTTGTGTGTTTGCTTTCACTTCCAATCTATTTGCTGAATCAGCCGATGATTCGAAAACGAGCTACAAAGATCAAGCACTTCAGAAAGGAGCTTGGGCGTTTCAGCTTGGTGTAGATGAAGGATTGACATTAGGAACAATCAGTGGAGTTGATATCTTAGTAAAACGTCATATTTCACCGAGAAGAGCATACAGGTTTGGTTTGGATGATCTGTATGTTTCAACCGATAACATTTATGATGAGCGTGATGCTTCTAACAATAATAGGTATAACAAATATCAAATCTATAAAGCTTATATTCAATTTCAAAAAATAGAATATTTCGACTTGGATGCATCGGTTCAAATGTATTATGCTATTGGTCTGCGTGGAGGGATGAGATACTCCTCACAAGAATTCAACAACTCAAGCAACAGCGGAATAACTAAACAGAATAATGCAACTCGAAGTATGAGGTTCGATTTTATTAGCAATCTCGGAATGGAATACTTCATAACTGATAATGTAAGCTTCATTGCTGAATATGAAGTCATAATCGGATATGAGCAGAACAGATCAACTCATTCGATCACAGAAAGGTCTTATAGAACTTACTCATCATCAGCATTCCTTATAGAAGCATACTCAGCCGAGTTAGGGCTGTCAATTTACCTAAAATAAGACAAATTATAAGGATAAATACATTTGGCAAAGAATAAAAAGAATATTGATCCACTGCAGCCGTTAGTTTCGCTGTGTAAACGGAGAGGAATTGTTTTCCCGTCATCCGAAATCTACGGCGGGATCGGATCAACGTATGATTACGGACCTTACGGCGTGGAGATCAAAAACAACATCTCCAAACTGTGGTGGGATGAGATGACAATGAAACACGATAATATAGTCGGAATTGATTCTGCGATTATTCAGCATCCAGAAGTATGGAGAGCGTCGGGGCATGTCGGTGGGTTTAATGACCCGATGGTGGAATGTAAGGAATGTAAACACAGATTTCGTCCTGAGTTGATACAGCGTACGATAGAGTGCCAAGGTTGTAATCAATTTAAATTGAAAGTATCTCCTGTAATCAATGAAGCGTTTATTGATGCCGTATCAGTTTTTGGATTTGAGGAAGTGGTGACTTCTTTCCGAGATCCTGCGCCCGCGTGTGATACATGCAAGGAACCTACTCAATATAAAATTATTGAAACAAGTTGCCCAACATGTGGCTCAAAAAACTCATTTACACCACCACGTCAATTTGATCTTATGTTCAAGACCAATATGGGACCTGTGGCTGATGAAAATTCAACAACATATTTCCGCCCTGAAACCGCTCAAGGCATCTATCTTAATTGGAAACTGACACAAGAATCTGCCAGATTAAAGATCCCCTTCGGCATAGCTCAGATCGGTAAGGCATTCCGCAACGAAATCACACCGGGTAACTTCATTTTCCGCACCCGAGAGTTTGAGCAGATGGAGATGGAATTCTTCGTCAAACCGGGTGATACGAGTCAGTGGATGGATTACTGGCGCGAACAACGGATGAACTGGTATCTGTCTCTTGGTGTTAAGAAGGAAAACCTCCGCTGGTATGAACATCCAGAGGATAAACTGGCTCACTACGCTCAGGAGGCGTGGGACATTGAGTATCTATTCCCGTTCGGCTGGTCTGAAATTGAAGGTGTTCATGATCGCGGTGACTTCGACTTGACCGCTCACCAGGAAGCATCCGGCAAGGACATGACCTACTTCGATCAGCCGGAGAACAAACGATACATCCCACATATTGTAGAAACATCCGCCGGACTGAACCGGACAATGCTGATGGTTTTGTGGGATGCATATCACGAAGATGAGCAGGCTGGGGAGAAACGGATCTATCTGAAGCTTGATCCGAAGATTGCACCTATCAAAGCAGCGATTCTACCACTTGTTAAGAAGGATGGGTTAGCGGATATTGCGACTCAGATCAGAGATGATCTTCGTGGGAAATGGAGAGTCTTCCTCGACATCACCGGATCCATAGGTAAACGTTACCGTAGAATGGATGAAATCGGTACACCGTTCGCCTTCACAATTGACCATCAGACCAAAGAGGATAACACTGTTACCGTCCGGTGGCGGGATACTCTCCAACAAGAGCGGATCAATAAAGACCAGATTGATAACTATCTGAATGATAAACTGTAAGAATCTCACGCAAAGCCGCAAAGAAGAAAAAGAAAAATCTTCTTCCCCTCTTCTTTGCGGCTTTGCGAGCTTTGCGTGAGAACAAAAAACATGACCACTGATCGCCCTACACGTGCTGAAATTGATTTGTCCGCACTCCACCACAACTATTTAATTGCCAGGCAGTTATCCGACGATACAAAGATGATGGCGTTGGTCAAGGCTGAGGCTTACGGTCACGGTTTGATCCCGATTTCTCGTGCATTTGTTGAGATGGGAGTTGACTATCTCGGAGTCAGTTTTCTTGAGGAAGGAATTGAACTGCGTGAGGCTGGAGTAAACGCTCCAATCCTTGTGATGGGTGGATTGGTGGATGAACAGATTGAGCGATACCTCGATTATAATCTGGAAATTACCGTATCATCTGTTTGGAAAGCCACTCACGTTGATCAGGTAGCAGCTTCACGGAGGGTCAAGGCTAAAGTTCAGCTGAAATTCGACACCGGAATGGGGCGGATCGGACAGAGCTGGCAGACGGCAGATCAGTTTCTGAGTGAAATTGCACGTTTGAAACATTTGAGTGTTAAAGGTATATACAGCCATTTGGCTACAGCGGATGAGGACTTAAAGTTCGCACGTGTCCAATTGGATCGCTTCAATGAGATTATTGAGACCGCTCGGAAGATTGGGCTTGATCCACCGTCAATTCATATTGCAAATAGCGGCGGATTAATTCAACTTGGTGAACAATCCCACTTCAATATGATCAGACCTGGACTAATGCTCTACGGCTATTCACCCGGATTGACCAATCTGAAGCCTGTGATGACTCTGAAATCCCGAGTTGTGTACGTCAAGAAACCACCGAAAGGATCAACCATCGGTTACGGTGCAACATATCTCGCTAATGGGGACAATTGGATAGCGACACTACCGATAGGATATGGTGACGGCTATCCACGCCGTGCCGGGAATCGAGCCTGGGTGATGATGAACGGCAGACCCTGCCCGATTGTAGGGCGGGTATCAATGGACATGATTACAATTGACGCCGGACCGGAAGCATATCTCGGTGATGAGGCGATCCTATTCGGTGGACACGGTGAGAATCGTGTAGATCTGTGGGAACTGTCAAAACAGTTGGACACAATCCCGTATGAATTGATGTGCGGATTGACAGCACGTGTGCAGAGAGTGTATATTTAATTTGTAATTGCTCTACCACCAAGCCACCAAGAAAACAAAATTGAATCTTCCTCTTCTCTTCTTGGTGTCTTTGTGTCTTGGTGGTTTATCTTCTTACTAACTTAGCTGGAGACCTTGATGAAACGCATAAATCTATCTATCAATCTGACCTTCCTGATTGCAATTCTACTGCTTAGTGCAGGATCGCTGTACGCATTTATTGATGATCCTGAATACCACCAGCTTGATGAGATTTGGGAAGAAATATTTGCCTTGCAGGAAGAATTCCCTCAGTGGTTGAGGGTGGACTCCATAGGTCACAGCCAGGAGGAAGGTCTGCCGATTTATGCGGTAAGGATAACGTATGACGTGCATGAACCTCCCGGGGACAAGCCACCCGTAGTTTTCATCGGTCAGGTACATGCAGAGGAGGTGCTTGGAGTCGAGTTCTGCATGTGGTTGATGCAAAAGATGGTCACTCAGGAGTTTCTTCCGCGAAAATGGCGTGATGAAGTTGACACCTATATAATCCCGACAGCAAATCCGGAAGGATTAAACGTAGTTTATGAGACAGATTACTCATATCGAAAAAACAAGCGGGACAATATCGGTGACAGTTTCTTCAGATGGTTCCCGGGATGGGGATCGGATACATCCGGTGTTGACATAAACCGCAACTTCCCTCTGAATTGGGCGAAAGGTGACAAATTACTCGTGAAGGGTTCTCAGGAACTTTACGATTACTATAGGGGTCCGGCACCGGCGAGTGAGTCTGAAACTCAAGCGCTGATAAGGTTCTATGATAAGATTCGCCCTTTTTATGGGATGACAATTCACAGCTCAAGAACCGGGAATGTCGCTGAACAGGTGATTTATCCCTGGGCTTATGGTGAGGGAGCTGACATAAAGTTTTCTCCTGACATTGATGTCTATGATGAACTGGCAAGGCAGGTTGCCAATCGCTGTGAGAAGTACGGATCGCCCGGTGTATTCTATCCCGTTATCCGGGTCGGACATCCACGTGGAGATTTGGATACATACATGTATTACAGATTTGGTGCGTTTAGCATGAGGATTGAAATCGGTGACCAGGGTGAAGCAATGCAGCCTGATTCTGCTGGAATTCATAAAGTAATCGGTCAGACACGTCTCGGTTTTGAATACTTGCTGAACAGTGCCGGAGCGGAGATCGAAGAGGATGAGAAAGGTGAAATTAACTGGAGCAGGATTGATATTCATGTAATTGATCCGGACGGGAGTCCTCTTGAGGCAAGGGTCGCACTAAAAAACTGGATCACGCCGACGATTCCGCATCGCACCACAAATCCGATCACAGGCAGGTATTACTGGCTGTCATACAGCGGCTACAGTGACTCGCTTTACATCAATAAATTCGGCTATGAACCGCAGGTCAGGCAGGTCAATGTCGGAGCCAATCCGGTGCGCAGGCGTGTTGCGCTGGAACCGCTCGATTGGTATGACGTTCAACTTAATATAACCGATCTGAACGGGATGACTGTCACCGAACCCATTGAGATGACCGTCTCTCATCGTGATACATCCTGGTCAACGACCATTAATGGTGGTCAGCACGACATGTTCGTTCCTGAGGGCAGCTATCGGCTGAGCCTGTTTGCCCAAAACTATGTGTCACGTCAGGTAGAGCTTAGCGTGGATTCCTCAGGAATACAAACCATTGGGCTCAGCTTTGCAGCCGTATTGCTGGATCAACCGTTTGACGGTAACAGAGTTGTTTACACTTCCGATAATTCCAAGAACTTCAACGGTAACGGTGGCGATTCGCTCAAAAGGTGGGAAGTTACCGATGACATCTTTCATTCACCTCCAAGGTGTCTGACCGATACTCGGCTGGGCAACGTGCTGCCCCAGGAAGATGGTTGGTGCTCGCCGTACAACAGCCGTGAACAGTCGTTTGATCTGTCCTCAGCCGGTACCGCATCTCTGACATACTGGCTGAATCAGGCACTGGAGCCAGGTTTCGACTCCATGTGGGTTGAAGTATGGGTTCCGGACTCAGGCTGGATGCAGATTGAAACGGCTCATCAGAGACAGCGTATTCTTGAAGATGTACCAATCCGCGAGTGGAACGCACCTCCCATAAACTATCAACAGTATCATCCATGGGAGCGGGTACTGATTCCATTGGACGACTGGTGTGGTCCGCAATCCGAACAGTTCCATTTCCGGTTCCGCATTAAAAGCGATCTGTCCGTTACCACCGATGGAGTGTATATAGATGATGTGCGGCTGACGGTATCAGGCAATGCCCCACCATCTGTCAGTTCCGAACCGATAATTCCCTTGAATTTTACGTTGAGTTCGCCTTATCCGAATCCGTTTAACAGTAGAGTAACTGTCAGAGCAAGTCTGCCTGAAGCAGAGTTGATAGAAACAAGGCTTTTTGATATTACAGGACGACAGGTTTTCAACAGGTCTTACGGTGAAATGGAAGCTGGTGTCCATGAGTTGTCAATATATGCCGGACATCTATCCAACGGGCTATACATCTTGCAGGTCAGTTCACCCGGTCAATCAAAGTTGCGAAAAGTAATGTTGTTGAAGTGATGTAATCGTCATTCTGATGTAATTGTCATTCTGAACGCAGTGAAGAATCTCTCGGCGAGACCCTTCACTACGTTCAGGGTGACAGGATTAAACAATCTGCTTAATCCGTTAAATTCGTTGTGAATAGCTAAGGAGATTATCATGAAAACGTTAACGATACTATTAGTCTTGATCTTTGCACTTACAACATACGCTGAGGTCATCAATATCCCTGACGACTATGAGACCATTCAAGAAGGAATTTCCAGAGCCGATGACGGCGATGTCGTGGCTGTGGAGTCGGGAGTGTATCGCGAAACTATCAGTTTCTTAGGAAAGGCAATCTCAATCATCGGTGATCCCGAACATCCTGAAGAAGTTGTAATTGACGGGGGGCGTAGAGGTAGTGTTGTGTCATTTACACGCAGAGAAGATCAACGATCAATACTCAATGGTTTCACACTCCGAAACGGCCGGACTGATGAACACGGTGGAGGTGTTAAGTGTATAAACTCAAGTCCGATTTTACTGAATCTGATTGTGCATGCCAATCGAGCGGACGTCAGCGGCGGAGGTATCTCCTGTTACACCAATTCCAATCCACAACTCTTTCAGGTATTGATACGAGACAACCTTGGTAGAGGTCACGGGGGTGGAATGTCATGCTATGGCAATTCAAACCCGGAGCTACTGAATGTTATTATCAGTGATAATATCAGCAGTGGATACGGTGGCGGAATTTACTGCTCCTCTTCCAATCCGACTCTCACGGAAGTCGAAATTCGAGACAACGCCGGCGTGCTGTCCGGTGGTGGCATCACATGCATCAGATCTGAACCTGTTTTGGTGAACACAGCCGTTATAGGCAATGAAACCGGAGCACATGGCGGTGCAGTTTACTGCAATCAATCTAATCCGATGTTGGTGAATGTTACTGCAAGTGGAAACAGCGCTGATGATAATGAAGGATTCGGGGATGGCATTTATCTGACCAATCAATCTGAACCGGAAGTAATCAACTCCATTTTCTGGGACAACCTGCCGCATGAGATCTATTTCTCTGAAAATGGTGAAGCAAACAGCATAACCATCAGCTATTCTGATCTTGATGTTGATGAAGACGAATTGAACCAAAGAGATGAGGACGACCTTATCTGGGGTGAGGGCATTATAAATGATGATCCTCTGTTTGCTGATCCTGAAGAAGGGAACTTTCACCTGACCGAGGACTCTCCGTGCATAGACACAGGTGATCCCGATTCACCGGAAGATCCTGACGGGACCCGCGCGGATATGGGTGCGTACTACTTCGATCAGCGGCGCGATCCTGACGATGATGGAATCCTCCACGTGCCGGATGAGTATGAGACCATTCAGGAAGCTATTGATACTGCAGAGGACGGCGATACGGTGTTGGTTGATCCGGGTGAATATGTCGAGAACATCAACTTTGACGGTAAAGCTATAGCTGTAATCGGCAATCCTGACGATCCGGGTGAAGTCGTTATTGACGGTGATGATAACGGACCTTGTGTTCTGTTCGCAAGCGATGAAGGCAATGAAAGTCAATTAATCGGATTCACGCTGACAAACGGCGATGCTACGGGAGACGGTTACGGTGGTGGGATTCTAATAGAACATTCATCTCCGACGATTTCCTACAACATCATCACCGGAAACAGTGCGGATCAGGGAGGAGGAGGGCTGTCTGCATCGGCTGAAGGTTGCGAACCTGTCATTACCCATAATCTGTTCTACGACAACGGTACCGATGGCGGAGGTGGTGGGCTTTCGTTCTACGAGTGTGGTGGCATTGTGTTAAACAATACGATTGTCGGTAACAGTGCAGGTCAAGGTGGTGGTGGAATAAACATACCGTTCACAAGAGGTATGCAGATCACTAACAATATAGTTGTTTCAAACGAAGGGTCAGGAATCGCCGGATGGAACGCTGAGGAATACACCCTCACATTCAACGATGTTTGGGACAATCAAGGTGGCAACTACAGTAATGTTCAGGCAGATGACGGGTCAATCTCTGATGATCCTGAGTTTGTCAATGCTGACGAGGCTGATTATCATTTAACCGAAGACTCTCCGTGCATAGACACAGGTGATCCCGATTTACCGGAAGATCCGGATGGAACTCGTGCCGATATGGGAGCGTACTACTTTCATCAGAATTTTCCACCTGAACAGTTTGATCTGCTGTTGCCGGAGGATGGAGCGGCTGTTGTCTGTATTGACACAACGACTTTCACCTGGGAAGCGTCGAATGATCCCAATCCGGATGATGAAGTAATTTATTTTCTTGTTGTAAATGGTTTGGATCACGAAGGAGTTGAGGTAATAGAGGCCCATGTTTTTGAAGTTGATACAAATTCCTTTGATCTTGTCTTTACCGATGTCGGTGTAATGGATGGAGGAGATAACTACTTACCGTTTGAATGGTTCGTGTATGCTGTTTCCGGATCAGATAGTACCGAAAGCGAAAACCATTTTGCAATATTTCCCGAACCAAGCGGATCGGTAGGTTCAGACGAAAATCTTCCAGTTCAATTCGCACTACGGTCCATTCACCCTAACCCATTCAATGCACAGACCCGACTGACCTATTCGCTACCGGTTGCGTCTCAACTGTCACTGAATGTGTACAACTCATCGGGACAGTTGATAAGCACGTTGTATGATGGTGTGCAGTCAGCAGGTAATCACACACTGTTATGGCATGTGAAAGGTCTGTCAGCAGGAATTTATTTCATTCGGATGGAGTCTGATGGACATAGTAACACGCGGAAGATAGTGCTGATAAAGTGAGCGGACTTCATTCCCACTACCGACGTCATTCCCGCGAAGGCGGGAATCCAGTGTTTTATGTGGCATGTACTGCTTGACGTTTGAGCAGACTAATTAGTTACTTCTATGTAAACAGAATACAATCGGAGACATTGAATTGAATAAAATTATATTGACAGCATTGATGATAGCAGTAATGCTTCCAAATGCTAATGCACAATTGCGGATAAATGATTTTGCAGTTGAAGCAGGCACCTCGCATCCGATAGGTGAAGCCGGGGATGTCTGGAGTACCGGGTACCATTTGGGGCTAAGCTTTTATATTCCATTTAAGCAGTCATGGAACTGGGGGCTGAACATGTCTTATGACAGGTGGAAACCAAATGCAGAACAATTACTTGGAGCGGAATCCGACGATCTGCGCGTTGAGATAAGTAGTGGTTCAAAGAGTATAGGTTCTATGTCTGCATTGATTCAATATACGCCTGATAATCTGAATTGGTTGATGTTTGATGGAGGTGCAGCTCTTCACTACCTCCGCTGGTTTGAGGCAACCTTACGGGGGTCTGTAACGTATGAAGATGAGGATGGTGCAGGTGTAATTGTTTATGAAGCATATTTCCCCGGGGGATCTGAACTCGCTGCAGGAGTATATTTTGGTATCTCAATGGAATTTTTTGATCGAATTAAACCGAGAATTCGCTATAATTATGTTTTCAGTGCAGATACTCCGACAGAGTTCATCCAGCTTAATGTAGGTTTGTTGGCACGCTAATCGTTTATTCTTTCAATTCAGATCTAAACATTTGATACTACAAACAGAATGATGTTTATATATCATTCTGATTGTTGACATAGACTCTCAATCACAATTTCCAATCACCCGGAGGCGACAATGGGTAACATTAGCAATCAGTCCATAGATAATTCTCTCGATTATCATCTGAAATGCGTGCTGTCAGGCGAAAGACGCTTTGAAAACGCTTTTCAGTCCATATCACGCATGATTCTTGGTGATCCTGATAAGATTAAGAAGACCGTTGTAAACGGTCGGAACACGCATGACTTTCTGGTATTCCGCGAGCATAAAAAGCATATCATCGGGATGTTCGATGAGATCAATAGTTTTGTCTCGTTTGTTAAGGACGCATCCGAGGGAGGATCTTCCAAAGAGATGGCATTTGTATTGATCGGCGAACCGGGAAACGGTAAGACCTTCTTCGTTGATTACCTGAACATGATCTACCGAAATTTTATCTCACTGGAGGAGAACCGCAGATATACCTTCAAGTTCAAAAAACTTAATCAGTTATCCGGTTACGGTAAGATCACCACCATCGAATCTCAGACATTTGAAGACCCGATGGTGCTGATGATGAACCTGAATGAAGACTGCAATAAAAACAAGGAACTCATCGCCAAAGCGGGTGCTTCGCACGATCAAATAGAGACAATCTTTGAGGACTACCGTCCGATGGGCGCATGTTCTGACTACATCTGGAGCGAGATCAGAGAGCATTGTGACGGTGATCTGAAGAAAATGAAAGAGTTCATCGAGATCATACCGCTGCCGATCAGTGAATCACGCGGGACTCTGACCGGGAAATATGCTGCCAAGGACAAGATAACCTCTTCAGCAGTTGATCTACTCGGTGACGAATCAATCACCCGCTTACTGCACATCACCGATACGAGCAATCCCTACAGATTCGATCTGCGGCGGGGAGCTTTAGCCCGCGTAGCCGGAGGTGGAATTCATTTCGCTGATGAGATCTTCAAGAACAAGCGCGACCTCGTTCAGGTATATCTCGGTGTCATCCAGAACAGAACAATCGAGATCGAAGGATTTAAATGGCCCCTTGACACATTGGTAATAGCCACGAGCAACAATTCCGAGTTTGCCAGGTTCCTCGAAGAGAAGGAGCAGGCACCGATTGTTGACCGTTGCAGGCTTTCATACATGGCTCACAATACGAACTACCGACTACAGGATGAACTGACCGGTTTTGCCATCGGCAGCACTGATAAGACTACCTATTCCAATGCGAAGCTCCACATTGATCCGAATCTGAACTATTCACTGTCAGTGTCGGTAATCCTGTCAAGAATGCCATCATCCGAGAAGCTGACCCCTATTGAGATGATGAAACTGTCAGCAGGTGAGGTTGCGGGTGAAAAGAGCATCAAAACCCTCGCAGAAGTTATAGCAGATCTTAACAGTGATCCCGATATAACCCGGCGGTTTGGTCAGAAGGGACTTGGGCATCGAAACCTTGGCAGAGCAATACAGATTCTCCTCGAACGTTCTGAGACTCAGGAAGGGGAATGCATGTATGCCGGGGACATTTTTAAGTCACTTGAATCGGTGATTCTCGATTATGTTCAGGAACCGAATGACCGGACAAAATACTTTAACGACCTGAAAATTGCGCGCGGGTTGTACCGCGAAAATGTGATGACGACGATTTTCAATGCATACATGGATGAACCGAAGGCAGTGCAAAAAGATGTCATGAACTACGTAAATATGATCATCGGCATTGACGCAAAAAATCTGGGACCGGAAAAGATTTGGACATACAAAGATCCGCAGACCGGTAAAATTATACCGATCAAAATTGATGAATCATTCATCAACAGCGTCGAATCGAGACTCGGACTAAAAAATGATGAACAGAAGCAGAGTTTCCGTACGACCATCTCGAAGATCTACGGTCAGAAGATGATTCAGGATCCCAACTACAACTTTATGGATAACAACGAGCTGGTCAAAGCAGTGACGGATGTCCGTTTGAAATCCGATGTTGCCGGAGCTGGAAGCTTGGTCGGAGCACTGTCAAATCGCACAAATGAAGATAACCTGAAACTGTACAACCGAATGATTGACACGATGGTCAATAAGTTGGACTACTGTAACACCTGCGCCAAGAAAACCATCGAATACTTCTGCACTCAGGACGATGCGAGTTAGCTGAATAATGAGTGACAGCGACATATCGCAGCTTGATCCTGTCAAGCTTGAAAAAGAAGGTCCTCAGGACCATACTGAAAAGAAACCTGAAGACAATCCTCCAATCGGATTGTATGACAGGTATGACCTTCAGTTCTTAGCGCATTTAAGCCTTCCTGAGCGGAATCCTGTCTCTTCTCTACAAACTATTGAAGATCTGTTGGAGAGGGATTCTCAGCGGGAGAAGGATGGATTTCCGCGTCGAATCAGAATCGGTCGCATTATCCGTCCCAGCAAGGATAACAAGGATAAAATCGTAGTCGTTCCCACAACAACCGAGCCGAAATTTTACCACGATAATTCCACATCACAGGAAGAAGAACAGACGACCGGTGGCTCAGGTGAAGGTGAAGAGGGAGAAGTCATCGGTGAGCAGGAGGCAGAACCACAAGAGGGTGAGGGAGAAGGTGAAGGTGCCGGATCCGGTAAAGGCGGCGAGCATGACATCAGCTCAGATGCGTTCGATCTTGGAAAAGTATTGACCGAGAAGTTCTCTTTACCGAACCTGAAGATGAAGGGTAAGAAACGATCATTCACAAAATTTACTTATGACCTGACCGATAGAAACCGTGAAACCGGACAGATTCTCGATAAAAAAGAGACCTTGCGGCAGGTGATAAAGACCAACATCCTGCTCGGCAATATCTCACCTGAACATCTATTTTCACCGGACGAACTGCTGATAAATCCCAAGGATCGAATCTATCGAATAATGTCCCGTGAAAAGGACTTTGAAACGCAGGCTGTAGTATTCTTTCTTCGGGATTATTCAGGATCTATGCAGGGTGCACCGACAGACGTGGTTGCAACTCAGCATCTGTTTATCTATAGCTGGCTTATGTACCAGTATAAAAATAATGTTGAATCACGCTTCATCCTGCACGACACCGAAGCAAAAGAGGTGCCCGACTTCCACACATATCACAATTCACAGGTAGCCGGAGGGACGAATGTTTTTCCCGCTTATGAGCTGGTGAACAAGATTATCCGGGAAGAGCAGTTGGCACGTGACAACAATATCTATGTGTTTCACGGTACAGATGGGGATGATTGGGATGAGGATGGTGAGAAAGCTATTGCCGCTGTTAAGCAGATGCTGCTAAGTGCCAACCGATTCGGAATAACGATTGCCCGGAATTCGTGGTCTGGTGCCAATCTAACCACAGTCGAGAAATATCTGGCGAAGTCCAATCTTCTGAAAGAGAAAAAGATGTTAATCAGGATGGACTCACTGCAGGCGAGCGATGCAGGTGAAGAGCGTATCATAGAGGGAATCAGGAAACTGACCGAGTAACCGATGGAACTGATAGACCAACATACAAAGAAGATCATGGAGGAGTGTAAGGTTCGCGCCCGAGATGCCGGACTTACTTTCGATGATGAAACTCTGGAATATATCGTCACCAACAAAGATCTGATCGAGTTATCTCCCAAGGTTATGATTCCAACGCTTTATGATTACTGGGTCAATGATGTCGAGGTGTTGAAAGGTCACGGCAAGTATAAGCTCTATCCGTCCAATCCCTATGAAACGGTGATTAATTCTCGTCCGGCAATATCATATTACAATGATAATAATCCTGACTGGATGAACATAATGATCTTCTACCATGTGCTCGGGCACATTGATTTCTTCCAGAATAACGTTATGTTTGAGAAAACCTGGAATGATGACTTTGTGGGGCAGGCTTTGGCGGATAAAAGACATATCGCCTCACTGCGCAGTGAACATGGCAGATGGCTCGATTATGCTCTTGAATTCTCGCGCAGTATTGATAATCTGGTTGGGTATTATAATGATCTAACGCCTCATTTTACGCCTGTTGATCGAGACATTTCCCCGCAATTTGCTTATTACTTTGATGAGTTTCTTCAGAAAGTTGAAAAACTATCCTCTCATGAACTTTTTAGTGAGGTTGAGCGTTACAACAATAGTAGGGATGATGGAAATGATGTTGACGAATCACTGTTCTTCTCAAGTGTCAAAGCCAAATATCCCGAATTCATTGCTCATTATGAGAAATATCTAACAGAGGAACGTAACGGTAACGTAAGTATAGTGGAGTTCATTCGGGACAATTCACCATTCCTTCGGCAGGATAAGAATGGATGGATTAAAACTGTGATGGAAACTGTCAGAACCACGGGATTGTACTTTGAACCGCAAATCCGAACAAAGATAATTAATGAAGGGTGGGCGAGTTACTGGCATGACAAGCTGTTTTGTCTCGATGACAGGATTAAAGGACACGAAGTAGCCTACGCCAAGATCAATGCGGGCGTAACCTCGGTTGACAGGATAGGTCTGAATCCGTATGCGATAGGATTGAGGCTCATCCACTATGTCGAAGAGCTGGCTGACAGGGGAAAACTGGATTTTCAGTTTCAGAAAATTGCTGATAGTGAAATGCGCCATGACTATGACAAAGCTACAGGTGATGGAAACGATGCCATCTTTGAGCTGAGGAGGAAATTCTCCGATTTTACACTGATCAATTCATTTGTGGATCAATCCTTTGTTGATGAGCATGATCTGTTTGTGTCCGGTAGAAGATTTGACCCGCAGCGAAATAAATACATATACTATATCAAGAGTCGCAACGGTGAAGACTATAAGCAGATGCTGATAGATTCGCTCTACCACCCCCCGAAAATTGAAGTCGAAGTTAATTTAACCGACGATACCAATCTATATCTAACTCATCAATTTGAGGGAAAGCAGCTCTATCGTGATTACATAGCTGGGACACTGCTCGGAATCGAGTATATGTGGGGTGGTCAGGTGAGGCTGGAAACAACTGAAATAGTGGAAAAGAAGAGTGGGTCTGACGATAAAAAACCGAAAAAAGAGTATCGTAAGGTTCTATACACCATGAAGAATCGCAAAATCTTCAAAAAATATCTATAGACACGTGTCAGAAAACAGAAATAGTAAGTCAGATATTCCGTGTGATTCACAGGAGTACGTGAAGAAACTCGATTCTCTGATCAAACTGACGGAAAAAATGCGCCGCAAAGAGAGGCGGCTTCCGATTCCGTTTGCACAATTCGTCTGCACTGCAGGTGAAGAACCGGAACATGTCTTCAGAGATGTATTTCAATTTTTCCATGACATGCTGCACCACTATGTCTCAGAAGGAAGGGATGACTACGTCCCGTCGGAAGAATCAATCGGATTCCTGACTTACGATTCAAGCGATCTCTTCATAAATGAATGTGACAATCCATATTTTGCCGACAGATTGTTTACAAATCGTCTGATGCATCTCTCAGAAGCATTTCGACAGGGGACTCAGCGTAACAACATCTTTTTGTTTGACGGTCCTCCCGGAAGCGGTAAAAGCACGTTTCTGAATAATCTTGTTCAAAAACTGGAGGATTATGCGAGAACCGAAGCAGGGGCAACCTACAAGCTGTATTGGAAACTTGATGTAAAAGCAATCTCAAGATCGAGAAGGTTTAAGAGAAAAAGAACTCTGTTTGAGGAGGAATTGGGTGAGCTGGGATTGCTCGATGAAGCTACTTACAGCCCTGACAGCGTGATTGACCAAAACGGTGGAAGTGTCGAGTTTTCATGCCCGAGCCATGACCATCCGATCCTGATCATTCCAAAGAGCTACCGCAAGGAATTCCTCGATAAGATGATACCGGATAAAGATTTTAAGTACAGACTATTCAACGAGAAACAGTATGAGTGGGTGACAAAGGACGTTCCCTGCAACATCTGCACTTCGCTTTATAATTCATTATTGGACGAAGTCAGTGATCCGAGAATACTATTCAGCATGATTTATGCTCGCAAAAATCTGTTCAGCAGACAGTTGGGAGAGGGGGTTAGCGTGTTTAATCCGGGCGATGTCGGGCTGAAAGACATCATCGTGAATAGCACGCTTCAGGAACAGCTCAACGATCTATTCAAACATGAAGACGTCCGTTTCAGATATTCTTATCTTGCAAAGACCAATAACGGGGTGCTGGCTTTGATGGATTTGAAAGAGAACAATGTAAAACGTTTGCAGAATTATCACGGGATAATCAGCGATGGAGTCCACAAGATTGATCTCGCTGAAGAAACAATTAGTACACTGTTTCTCGGATTGGTCAATCCGTCGGATCAACTGCATTATAAGGATATCCCATCATTTCAGGATCGCATAATTCCGGTTAAGATCCCATACATCCTCGATTACAACACAGAAATCGCCGTTTACAAGAACAAGTTTGGCAGAAAGATCCGGAAGAAGTTTCTGCCGAGAGTGCTGAAGAATTTTGCCAAGATTGTTGTTTCCACACGTTTGGACAAAACTTCCAAAGCTGTTGACAAATGGATTGGAAAAACTACTGAGTACAAGAAGTTTGTAGATAGTGACTTCATGCTCCTAAGGATGGATCTTTACACCGGAAAAGTTCCTGAATGGTTGAGCGAGGACCATATCAAAAAGTTTGATCGTAATACGAGAAGGCAGGTTATTGACGAAACAACTGCGCAGGGGTATAAGGGGATATCCGGCAGAAGGTCGTTGATTGTGTTTAACCGTCTGATGTCAAAATATGCAGATAACGGTGGTCCGATTACTATGGACACTCTGAAAGAGTTTTTCAAGGAAGATAGCGATTGCCAGAGTGTCGGTATTCCGGTTGGATTCATCAATTCACTCATCGAAATGTACGATTACTATGCTTTGCAGGAAGTTAAGGAAGCTATCTGGTTCTACAATAAAGAGCAGGTGTCCAATCAGATAATTGACTATCTGTTCAGCATAAACTTTGAACCAGGAACCACAAAGAGTAACGACTTTACCGGAAATGAGATAGAGATAACCAAAGAGTATTTTGACGAATTTGAAAAGTTGTTGCTTGGTGCGAAGAGTACTGTGAAATCTCGCGAGACATTCAGAAAGGAAGCTCAAAAGGAGTATATAACCAAGACCGTATCGCAGGAGATGCATCTGGATGAATTAGAGATAACTGAAACCGAACAGTACAGGAAACTCATCAGGAAATATACACGAAATCTGAAAGAAAATTCGCTAATCCCCTATGAATCAAACGACAATTTCCGCCGTGCAGTAGGTGATTTTGGGACGGATAACTTCAACGCCTATGATAGCAAATTAAAACGTGATGTTGTGCAACTGTTCACCAATCTCATTGAGAAATTTGATTACAATGAGGACGGTGCAAAGCTGATAGTTATGTATGTCTTGGACAAGAAGTTGTCCGGCAAGTACTGATATTGTTCAGAGTTCAGGCTTCAGCCTGTTCCGCTATCGTAAGGTCCCGAGGTTGTAGTTGTCTCAACCACGAGTACGTATGACAATAAATCCCTCATCTTGTCATTCCGGACTTGATCTGGAATCCAGTGATAACAACAGTTTACTGGATTCCCGCTTTCGCGGGAATGACGGAAATATGAATAAATCAATCAATTCAGTTCAGTAATGTCGGCACTCTCTGTAAAGGTAAATTGTTTTTATGAAGAGTGGACTGAAAGTTCGCTCTTAAAGAGGATCCAATCACCCAATACTCAATTACTCAATCACAAAATCACTATCCAGCCATAATAGTCCTCGGACGCGCATGATAATCCTTCCTCAGCTTTTTCCGTAGCTCGGGAAATGGAACAAGGTCTGGATAATCATCCAGCAAGCGTTCTGCAGCTTTGTGCGCTCGTTTCAGAAGATCGAGATCAGTTGACAAATCAGCGATCCTGAATTTAACTATCCCACTTTGGCGCGCACCAAGCGGATCACCGGATCCACGGAATTTCAAGTCCTGCTCAGCCAATTCCAAACCGTCTTCACACTGTTCCAGTACCTTTAATCTCTCAAATCCTATCTCTCCCTCAGATTCAGGCGTTATGAGCACGCAGACTCCACGCATTCCGGATCGCCCTATACGCCCTCTTAGCTGATGAAGTTGTGACAATCCAAATCGCTCGCTGTTTTCAATCACCATCAGATTAGCGTCAGGTACATCAACTCCCACTTCAACCACAGAAGTCGCAACCAGTATCTTCACATCTCCTGTTCTGAACGCATCTAACGCCTTCTGACGCAGTTCAATCGGCAGACGACCGTGAGCCAGTGCCATCGGAATTCCTCTGAAATCTATGTTGCGATAAGGTTCAAACCTCGCTTCAGCGGCTTCCAATCCTGCCGGACCCTCATCAATCACCGGGAAAATCAGATATGCACGCTCACCCTTGCTTATTTGCTCTTTTAACCAGGTGAATACTTTGTCACGATTGCTGTCATGAGTAACTCTTGTCTTTACATTACGCGTTTGGTTAGGCAGCGGATCGAGGAAAGAGAGATCCAGATCACCATAATGAGTCAATGCCAACGTGCGAGGTATCGGTGTTGCGGTCATTAGCAGCACATGCGGTCTCTCTTTTCCTTTTGCCACCAATCGGGATCTCTGCCTGACTCCAAACCGCTGCTGCTCGTCAATAACGACCAGACCGAGCTTGGGGAATTGAACTCTGTCCTGAAAAATTGCATGTGTCCCGATGATCAGGTCGGCATGTCCGGTTGAAGCTTCATATAGTGCTCTCCGAATCTCATCGCTGTTTCGGCTGCCGGTTACAAGCACAACCTTCATTCCGCTCGATCCGCACCAATCTAATGCTGTTTTGTAATGCTGTCTTGCCAACAGTTCAGTAGGAGCCATCAATGCTGTCTGGTATCTGCTCTCTGCAGCAATAGCGGCGGCTGTCAAAGCAACAACTGTCTTTCCTGAGCCGACTTCACCCTGAAGCAAACGATACATTGGAATGCCGGATTTGAAGTCATATATGAAGCTGTTGAGAGCTTTTGACTGGCTGTCGGTCAACTCAAACGGGAGCCCGGAGATAATTTTCAATGACTGAATATCCCCAACTGTCATCGTTATCCCATCACCGCTGCTTCGTCTCCTTCGCAGTGCGGCCATAAGTAGTTGATGATGAAACAGCTCAGCAAACTTGAGCGATGTAATAGCATGATCAAACAGTTGCGGAGTATCAGGAAAATGGATTCCTTCTATTGACTCCTGAAAAGAGAGTAGATTTTGTTCCTTTCGCACAGAATCCGGCAAATAAGGTCCGGAGCCGTCCCAATCATCTAACAGTTGACGAAGAAACGGAGACCAGCTTCGGTTGGACAATCCTATCCTGTCCCACCCTTTACCACTTGGGTAAATGGGCGTTAAAGTATCACCGTCTGAGATTTCCGATTCATCATTCAGAAAGGTCACCTGTGGATGCGTGATCTGAGGACCGTCAAAGAAGCCGATCTTGCCACTGAAGGCGACCAGCTTGTCGGGTTTCAGCTTGGGTTGCAAATGACGATAGAACCTCTGCTGGAACCACACACCGCTTAAAAATCCCGTCCCGTCTCCGATGATGGTGATCAACCGTTTCTTGCGACCGTAACCTCTCTCGCCTACCGATTCAATTCGCCCGATTGCGGTGACAGTTTCATTGACGTGGTCAAGTAACTCCTTAAATGGTGGGGATTGCCTGCGGTCTATAAAACGCAAAGGGGCTCGCAGCAACAGATCTCCGACAGTTGCGAACCCCTTTGAATAGATATAATCGCTCCGTTTCGGACCGAGTCCTCGAATTTTTTTTAACGGATCATTCCATTTAAGATTCATTATTTCCGTCATTCCTGCGAAAGCAGGAATCTCCAAAAAATACGATTCTAATAGGGGATTCCTGCTTTTGCAGGAATGACAATAGACTAATGTCTAACCAACACTCTATACTTGATCTCTCTCTCTTCACCCGGTTTAACCCGGACTTTCCATTCAACCAAAGACGCTGATTTCTTCTCCCAGCCATCAGTAGTACCGCTTAACAGCTCCCAATCACCCCAGAAATTATCAGCAACTGTTACTGTAACTGCATCTCTCCGTTTGCGATTACGGATCTTAACCAGATATTCTAACTCCCTATCATTATCGCGCTGCTTCTTGTCAATTCGTGTCCTCTCACCGACAACATCAAAAGCATTACCTGTCGAAATTCGTACCGTCTCACCTCTTGGAGTGTGGTCAATCCTATCTTCACCAACAAACTCCAATCCACCATCAGGACCTTCCTTATACACTCGAACCAAACCTTTGGGTAGCGGCATTCCGAGACCGGCTTTCTTCTCATTCTTAAACTCTAAATACACCTTGACCTTTTTGCCCTGATGCGGTTCATAGCGATACTCCTTTTCAATTGGAGTTTCTGCAGTCGGAAACAGGGAAATCTGCTTCATTTGATTGTCGCGAAGTGTGGATTCTCGTTGAAGAGTGTAGAGGTGATACTCATAGAATTCTTGCTCTTTAAATTGGTCTCTTCCAGATAGAACAGTCATACCTTCAATATCAGCAAATGAACGTCCTTTCCGTTTCTTCTCAATCTTAACATCACCTGCCATCAATTTAATCTGCGCATCCTTATAAGTTGCACCGGAGTGATTGTTGATATTGACCCATCCGGCAAGATCGAGGTTCTTGTCATTCTTATCGGTAACAGCAACATACTCCGCTTCCCAACTCATGCCTTTGGTCAAGTATGAGATTTCAGCGTTACCCTTGCCACCTTTACGTGATTCTGTCATCCAGACCAACGTTGGTCGAGTAATCAAACCTTCCGGCAGTTGTGAGAAATGAACATTGGCAATCCTGTCCTTACCGATTGACCTGATTGTACCGTCAGCCTCACGCAATACCGCGCCACCATCAGCAGACAGCAGCGTTCCGGTGAACATCCCGTCTTCGGTGATCAGTTCAATTTTGTGGTCAATGTATTTTGCCATCAGTTTGTAGGGATCCACCAGATCATACTCGTAATTCTGTTCAAGCAGAATTGCTCTATCGGAGTTGAAGTGTACAGATGTCGGGATGATCTGAGCCGCAACGTCAACGAACCGGATTTCACCGATTCCTTTGGGAAAGTCAAATTCACGGCTTTCGCGTACCAAGCCTAGATTGTCGTTGTAAACGGTAATAGCTATTTCAGCAGTCGAGATTGAGAATGAGAGCAGAAGCAGGATTGCTATCGCATAGATGAATTTCATAATAAGTCCGGTTTTATTTCTGTTTGAGGTGTGAATTGCGATCCAAATTAGGATCTAATACAAAGGTCAATATAACTCAAAAACTATCTGGAATCAATTTTGTTCCATCCGGGGGAGGGTAAAAAATAGCAGTTCGAGTTCACGCTTCAGAGTCTGTCCGATGATGCAAATAAACCGCTGTCAGGTCGCCGCACCTGACAGCCATCCGATGGATATTAAACAAGTAAAGCTGTCAACCGCGGCGGGTTGACAGCGGAGATACCTATTATCGGACAGACTGTTAAGCATGTCTTCTTCCGTGGCATCAATTAAAGCTTAATCAATCCTCTTCCATACCCCGCACCAAAGCAATTGCACGAAGCACTTCAGTGACCCTGTCGAGATTGAACGGTTTCTGAATGTAATCAAACGCACCAAACTCCAAACACTCACGGGCGATGTCCATAGATGCTCTACCTGAAACCATCACCACATAAGTTGCAGGTGACCGTCGTTTAATGAATTTTAACAGGGTCTTACCGTTTAATTGGGGTAAGCTGTAATCTAAAAATGCAATATCCGGTGGATTTTCATTCACTGCGTTCAGCGCTGATGTGCCGTCTTCCGCAGTTGATATGTCATAATCGAAGGTTGACAGATGAATCTTCAACACCTGAAGAATTTCAGGCTCGTCATCAACTAATAGTATTTTTAACTTCGACATCGTCAGTTACCGGTTAATATCTACTTCATATATATAACAAAAAATATCGTGAAAAGCAAGTGTTAAATCGTTATTTCAGGTTATTCAATGAGATTATTCTAAGTTTTGGGTTAATATTGCAGAATATTTATGCAATACTACATTTTTTCCGGCAAATCTCTTTCCATGAGCGTTCTTGATATATACAAGAAAGGAGATAATTTTAGATCCTCGCGTCTCGGTCTTGCCAACCTCCGCTTATTGCTGTTAAAGATAATGTCAACAACAGGTCGGAGAGGATGACTCCTGTTTATAGTTACCACACGCCCGATCTCATCGTTGTTCAGCATCACATAACTGTCAATCGGGAAAAGCGAAAGTTCCTTAACAAGTGTTTTTACCGCCTCTGGATCCAGTTCAATTCCGCTAAGTCTTGCTACCTCCTGTACAGCTTCGTGTGCGACAAATGTACGTCGGTAATGTCGAGGATGACTGAACGCTTCAAACACATCTGCAGTGGCAATGATGCGTGCAATCGGGTTGATTTGGTTACCGTGAAGCCCCTGCGGATAACCCTTACCGTTAACACGCTCGTGAATTTGAAATACAATTTCAATCAATTCGGAATCAAGTTGATGATGAGAATTGTTGAATCCTTCTCTCAATATTTTGCTTGAATGATCCGGATGACTTCGCAATATTTTGATTTCTTCCGATGTAAGGGCATCTTTCTTGCTAAGAATATCAGGTGAGACAATTGTCATTCCAAAATCATGAGTCAGGGCTCCAACTGCAATTTTCATCAGTTTTGATGGAGAATACTGAAGATGCTTACTAATTTTCAAAGCAAATATTGCTGTGTTCACCATCCTGTTCGGCAGCGAATTGTATTCCCGTTTGTTCAGCGAACGCAGTTCCAGATCGCTGTTATTGCCGACTTCTTCGATTAAGACCTTTGAGATATTAAATATTGCATCTACATTAATCGTCTCTTCAATATGAAGCTTGGAGAACTGTTTGGCTACAACTTTAACCGCACGATCATAAATGGTGCTCTTTGCATGTTTTGATGGTGCAGTAGGCTTTGCTGTCGAAATCGGTTTCTTCGATTGAGGTGGTGTCGGTGCAGGTGGTGGTGTACTGATCTTTCTTTCTGTCTGTGGCATGCTTACCGACTGTACCTGTGGAGCAGGTTCAACCGTCCGGACAACAGGCTGTGGCGGTGGTTCAGGCTTCTCTGTCTGCGTGACTGAAGGTGGACTTGCCTGAGGCTTATCCAAAAAATCATTTAGCAACTCTTCGACTGATTTATTTGCAGGTTGAGGAGGTTGCCGCTCGCCGGTAACGTTAGCAGAAGTTCTTGCATTTGGGAAAGTAACAGGATCTGCTTTAGTTGCGGATTTTAACAAACCTTCAAATGATAACGGCTTTTGCTGCTGAGGTGGTGGTGCTAAAGTGGCAGCAACCGGTTCATTTCCTTTGCCTGCCGAATTATAGGATTCGAACGATCTTTTAATCAGGGAAAGAAATCGGTTTTTCAGATCTTCCGGTTGAATGCTAAGCGAAACCCACTCCAATTGCAATTTATCAAAACCTGAGTCAAGACCGCTGTTGGGGTCTGTTCCTCCAACCAACAACACCTTCACACGGTTCGGCTTGGCTATTTTATTTATCTGAGCAATCAGGTTAATGCTCTTCTCCGGTGGATGTCCGGCAGTAATCATCAACATAACAGGACGTTCACTCAAAACATGCTGTAGCACCTCTTCATTCTTTGAGATTACTGATGAAGAATAACCAAGTTCAACACTTTTCCCGATTAAGAGCGACATCCACTGGATAGGCACATTGTAAAACATCACCTCTTGATCGTCAAGTGAAACAGTGCTCAATTCAGGAGCCGGAGGTGGTGGAGTTTGCGGTTTTGGCATTGAAATCTGAGGTGGTGCCGGAACTGTTTTCCTGGGAGCCGCTGACTGGAGCAAAGTCGGTCGCTTGGAAGGAGTTGCGACAGGTGCAGGAGCTTTGGCGACTGGTTTCCGAACGACTTGTTTCTTCTTAGCTTTCGGCTTTAGTTTGATCCCTGCTGTGAGCAGATCAGTATGTTTATAGCCTTTTCCCACTATCAATGTTATCCGGTGGTTGCTTGCTCTATAATGCCTTCGCTGATTGTTTTTACCTGCGACAGTGCTCCAAACAACATAGACAGGTCACACAGATTGTTAATGAGGCGAGGTACACCGTTGCTATGTTCCCAAATCAGCTCAATAGCCTTCTCATCAAAAATTGTGTTCTCATTTCCTGCAACCTGAAGACGGTGAACGATGTACGGTTCAATATCACTTTGCTTCAGAGGTCCGAGGTGATATCTGGTGAAAAATCTCTGCTCAAGTTGAGGCATGTCCTTCATAGATTGACTCAATTCAGGTTGACCGACCAGAAACAGATTTATTAGGAATCTGTCATTGAGCTGGAAATTGAGCAACAACCGCAGTTCTTCAAGAGTATCCTTGTTATCTATAAGCTGTGCTTCATCAACTACCACAACACTGTTCTTACCTCCGGAAAAGCTTTCGATCAACCGAGCGCCGAGAGCGGAACCGATTTCGCTGATCCTTTCCGGGATATCCTCTTCACCCAACTCAGATAGTATAAAACTCAGCAGATCCTTACCATCCCCGCGAGGAATATTGAGCAGCACGAAATCGTACTCATCATCAGAGTTCAATTCTGCGATCAGGAGTCTGATCAGGGTCGTCTTACCACACCCGTAATCTCCCGTTAACAGGATTGCTCCCTTGTTTTCAGAGAGAGCATACTTAAATCGCATGTACGCATCTTTATGAGCAGAGGAGAAGAAGAAGAACTCGGAATCAGGGGTATTTTCGAACGGTTTACGTTCTAAGTTCCAGTAGTCTAAATACATGATTCTATATAGATTTAAACACTATTATCAAATGAGTTAACGAACTGAGTATAGGAATATGGGAAGAATATAATAATATAGTCACATTGAATCTCAAACAAAAGCTTGTTGAAACTTAGTTCTTCGCTATTTTATATGGATACTGTTCAGAGTTCAGGCTTCAGCCTGTTCCTGCGTTAGAAAAACACTCTGAACTAAAACTTCAGTGGAACTCAATGCTCGTAAAACCTGTCTGAACCTTAACTCTAAGGTGCAATAACTTATGCTAATATAGCATTCGCAATGTAGGATGTCAACATTAAATGGTTCAACCGACGTTCTTGACATTACCAAGTGATTATATTAACTTACATGATTAGACGAAAATCAGGCAAAATTAATTTGTATATTCCCGTCCCACAGTGCAATCCACAATACTATTGAGGTTAAAATTGAAGTTTTTCATTGATACGGCAAACATCGAACACATCAAAGATGCAGCGAGTCTTGGTGTTGTTGACGGCGTAACAACCAATCCCTCTTTACTCGTAAAAGAATCAAAAGCTTACGATGAGTTATTGGTTGAAATATGTAAAATCGTTGATGGTCCTGTTTCTGCTGAAGTGACTGCCACAGATCACAAGACAATGGTGGTTGAAGGCAGGAATCTGGCGAAATTGGATGATAACATTGTTATCAAACTTCCGACCACCCGCGACGGTGTGAAGGCGTGTGTTGATTTGTCAAATGATGGAATACCGGTCAATATGACTCTCGTGTTTTCATCTATGCAGGCGCTTATGGTGGCAAAAGCCGGTGCGAGCTTTGTGAGCCCGTTTGTCGGCAGGCTTGACGACATTAGTCATTTCGGAATGGACTTGATTCGTGAGATTGTCGAGATTTATGGCAACTACGGGTATCCGACAGAAGTGCTGGTCGCATCTATAAGGCATCCGCTGCATGTGGTCGAATCTGCTTTGGCTGGAGCCGATGTTGTGACTATGCCTTACGATGTGATTGACAAGCTGCTGCAGCACCCGCTCACGGACATCGGTCTTGACAAATTCCTCGCAGATTGGAAAAAGGGCGGGCAGAAATTACAGTCATAACGTACGGGCGAATCTCGTGTTCGCCCTCTTCTCCGGTTCTTGCTATTGTGTAAGTACTGTTCAGAGTTCAGGCTTCAGCCTGTTCTTCTGTCCCAACCCACAACAGCGGTGTGGCACGGGCTACTTGTGTACACTTGTTGCCCGTGTTTCCTTACGGAAAGAGTTACGTGTAACGAGTAACCCGTGACCCGAGAAGCAGGATGAAAATTTTACAAATAAAATCAGAACCCCACTAAAACAATGAATCGTAAATTTATCTTGTACTATCTGATCGGGTTGGTGATCGGCATCGGGTTTGTCGGTGGCTGGTGGTGGGTGCTGCCTGAGAATACGCAAGCCGATAAACCGGGATTTAGTGATGCTGAATTTGCCGATGGCAACCGGATTAACGACAAGATAAATGCAGGTCGTCGGAATGCGATTACTCGTGCAGTGGAGGTTGTGTCACCGGCTGTGGTTGGGATTAACGTTATTTCCGTCAGAGAGTACCGTGTCCGTGATCCGTTCCACAACGATCCCTTTTTTCGTCGTCTCTTCCCGCCACGAGTTTACAGACAGCCCGTTGAGAACCTTGGCAGCGGCTTCATAATCTCTGATGATGGTTACATTCTGACCAATCAGCACGTCGTACACGCAGCCACTAAAATCATTGTGACAATGACGGGGGGCAAAGAATACGATGCTGAGGTGGTTGGATATGACTTTGACAGCGATATTGCGCTGTTAAAGATTGACGGTAAGAATCTGCCATTTGTGAGATTCGGTAACAGCAATGAGGTTATAATCGGTGAATGGTCAATCGCCATCGGAAATCCATTCGGTCTGTTTTCGATCAATTCGCAGCCTACAGTTACTGTCGGAGTAGTGTCCGCTGTTGACCGTGATTTTGACCGCAATGACGACGGAAGACTGTACAAAAATATGATTCAGACCGATGCTTCAATCAATCGTGGCAATTCAGGAGGTCCGTTGGTTAATTCTATGGGTCAGTTGATCGGAATGAATGCGATGATATTCACCGAGTCCGGTGGATCAATCGGACTCGGATTTGCCATCCCGTCGAACCTGCTTCAGGAAACGGTTGATGATCTGAAGAATAGCGGCAGGATTGATCGTGATTTTTGGATCGGATTGGAGATTCAGAATGTAAATCGGTTAATTGCTGTCAGTCTAAGACTGCCGGAAATCCGTGGTGTAGTGATAACCGAAATTGAAAAAGGCAGCCCCGCAGCTACAGCCGGATTGGAAGTCCCCGATGTGATCCTCGCCATAAACGGTAGACGGGTCAACGATAGTCGTTCCGCACAGAGTATCCTACGCAATAGCGATCTGCGTGTGGGGGACACACTTAATATGGATATTGTTCGGGATGGTCATGAGATGGAAGTTGTGGTGACATTGGAAAAGAGGGGAAAGTAGGTTTGTGCTGTTGATTATCATAATAAAAATGTCGAGAATAAAATGATCCCTCGCTACACCCCAAAAATAATGTCAGACCTATGGAGCGACCAATCAAAATGGGAACGCGTCCTCCAGGTTGAGCTGGCAGTCGCTGATATATTGGCTGAAGACGGCACCATTCCCATCATCGCCGCTGATCAGATGCGGAAGCGCGCTAAGTTTGACGTTGATAAAATTGACGAATATGAAGCGATTGTCCGCCATGATGTAATCGCCTTCCTCCAGAGTGTAGGAGATTCACTCTGTGAACACAAGCGGTGGCTGCATCTCGGGTTGACTTCATACGATGTCATTGATACTGCGCTATCTATCGGGCTGTCGCAGGCAGGTGATCTGATAATGGCGCAACTAAAGAAACTGCGGAAGAGCCTTGCTGAGCAGGCGATTGAGCATAAGGATACATTAATAGCAGGTCGTACACACGGCGTTCATGCACAACCGACAACATTCGGATGGAAGATTTGTGGTTGGATTGCCGAAGCTGATCGTGACATCATGCGACTGAAGAGTGCAGTGGATGGAATACGTGTCGGGAAGCTGTCGGGTGCGGTCGGGACATATCCGACTATTACACCGGATCAGGAACGACGGGTCTGTGCGAAGCTTGGATTGCGACCTGATACGATTTCCACTCAAGTAATCGCCCGAGACAGGCATGCTGAGTTTATAGCTACATTGGCATTGATCGGTGGCCTTGTGGAGCGTATTGCAATCGAGATCCGTTTGTTACAACATAGCGAAGTAGAAGAGATTCACGAGCCGTTCGGTTCAGGACAGCGTGGATCGTCCGCAATGCCTCATAAAAAGAACCCGGTCATTGCTGAGAATATGAGCGGTTTAGCGAGACTGCTACGATCTTATGTCAGCACAGCATACGAAAACATGCCTTTATGGCACGAAAGAGACATCAGTCACTCATCAGTGGAGCGTATTGTTTTTCCTGACGCAACTTCAGTTGTATATTACTTGCTGGAACGTTGTTGCTGGACAGTAGAAAATTGGTCGGTGGAAGTAGACAACATGCGAAAACATGTCACTGATGACAACGGCTTAATGGCATCCAGTACGTTGCTGACAGCGTTGAAGCATGCAGGTATTGACGATGAGGACATTTACAAGCGAATACAGCAACATGCCATGGCTGCACGAACCGAGAATGTGCCCCTTGTTGATTTAATCCGCAGCGACAAAGAGATTATGGCTGCGGTCGGTGATAAGCTGGAAGAGCTGTTTGATGATGAGGCTGTGTTAAAGCAGTCTGATGTACCGTTGCAACGTGTTGGGTTGGGATAAAGGCAGGATTTATCTTATCCTGATCGTCCGTGTTAAGAAAAAAAAACAAAAACTAACTCACGAAAAGCCGTAAAGATTTTTTATTGCTTTTATTTGCGTACTTTGCGGTACTTAGCGAGCTTTGCGTGAGAAAATAAACATAAAGAGGTCAAAAACTTGACAAAAAAAGAACTGCTCCACGAGGGGAAAGCAAAACGGGTGTATAGCACAGAAGAGGAATCTATCCTGATCCAGGAATTCAAAGATGATGCTACCGCCTTTGACGGTGAGAAAAAAGGAACTATCGTCAAAAAAGGTGAGCTGAACTGCAGCATATCAAGCGTTCTCTTCGAGTATCTCGGCAGCTATCATGTACCGACTCACTTCCTGCGAAGGCTTTCACCGACCGAGATGGTCATCAAAGGGTTGACTATGCTCCCCTTGGAGGCTGTAATGCGAAACATCGCAGCAGGATCATTGGTGAAACGGCTGGGACTGAAAGAAGGATTACAACTTGAACATCCGATATTTGAGCTTTATCTTAAAGATGATGATCTTGGCGATCCGCTCATCAACGAATATCACGCATTTTCACTTGGGCTGGCACAACCTGAAGACATCCGTGAGATCTTCCGGATGACCGCAAAGATCAATGCGATCCTGAAGGCATTCTTTGAGAGACGTGACATGCTTCTTGTGGATTTCAAGCTTGAATTCGGTCGTGACGAGGAAGGGAATCTGTTACTTGCAGACGAAATATCACCTGACACTTGTCGCTTTTGGGATAAGAAAACCAAGAAGAAACTGGATAAAGACCGCTTCCGGTTTGACCTCGGAGATGTTGAAGAGGCTTACGAGGAGGTGCTCGGACGGATAAGCATCGCATGAGTCTGCGTAAAATGCGTATTGCACCGGAAGGTGTCAATATTGTGGGATTTAGTGGATTACTGCTCCTCATTTCGATAATCCTGACATCACTTTTCGGTAGGAAAATATGTGGATGGTTGACTCTGCTATCCGGTGGATGGATGATTGCGGTGCTGCAATTCTTTAGGGATCCGGAGCGTGTGACCTTGTGTGGTGAGAGGCAGTTTGTATCTCCGGCTGATGGACGGATTATGTTAACTGAAGATGATCCTGAAGACAATCCGTTGGAAACCGACGGCAAAAAAGTGTCCATCTTCATGTCACCGCTGAATGTCCATGTCAACCGTTCACCGATGGCAGGCGAGGTTCTATCCGTGCAGCATACACCGGGTCAGTTCATCTCAGCATTCAAACCTGAAGCATCCGGTGTGAATGAGAGAACTGAAGTAGTGATGAAAACAAAATATGGAAAGATAGCCTTCAAGCAGATATCCGGTTTTCTAGCTAGACGCATTGTGTTTCATCCACAACCGGGCGACTTTCTTGAAGCAGGCGAAAGGGTAGGCATGATTAAATTCGGTTCCCGCATGGATGTTTTTATACCGGGTGACAGCTCAATTTATGTTAATATAGGTGATCACGTGGCAGCGGGGGAAACCATTCTTGGAGAGGTAGGCGATGGATAAAAAAGCACTGTTTCCAAACTTGGTAACATTGGCAAATCTTTTTCTCGGATTCTGGGCTATCATTAAGGCTGGAGAAGGCAATTTTTCGGCGGCGTGTTGGTTGATCTTCATTGCAGCGATTCTGGATACGCTGGACGGTGCGGTCGCCCGACTGATTCACACTTCAAGCCCGTTTGGTGCACAGATTGACAGCCTTTCTGATATTACATCATTCGGTATTGCCCCGTCATATTTGATCTATCGTGCCGTTTTAGAGCCGCTTGGACTGCTTGGGATAGTCCTCGCCTCCTTTCCGCTTATCTTCGGGGCACTACGGCTGGCTCGATTCCATCAGGTCAGCATGGAGGAGACAGGAGGCAAGTTTATCGGTCTGCCGATTCCGGTGTCAGCTCTGCTTCTCGTCGGTTTCTATCTCTATATCCATGTCGGACGTGGAACAGAGAGCGATATTCGTGTCTGGTTATGGTTGGTACCGATTGTCTCCATCCTGATGGTCTCACCGATCCCATACTGGAAGACATCCAGGCTGATTCCAAAGATGCTGCAACAACCATTTACAGGTCGTCTTTTTTTTGTGGCGACTGTGATCGGGATGTTATGGAAGCCGGCGCTCGCCTTGTTCCCAATAATGCTGTTCTACACCATACTTGGTCCGGTAGAGTGGGGAATATTTCATATTAAAAGATTCCGAAGTCCAACCGAAGAAGCGGAAGATATTTCGGAGTCATCAATACCTTCAAATAGAAGAAAGTTTCGGAGAAGATAATGAAAGCACGTGTCTCCGTCCGTCTAAAAGATGCGATACTTGACCCGCAGGGAAAAGCAGTTCAAAATGCCCTGACTCAGCTCGGTTTCGATGAAGTGAAGTCGGTCAGAATCGGTAAAATGATTGAGTTGGAATTGGACAGCGACGATGAAGTTACTGCTAAGGCACGTGTTGAGGAGTTAAGCAGGAAATTGCTTGCCAATCCGTTAATGGAATCGTACGATTGCAGGATCTTGAATGAGTAGTCTCGCCGACACCATCACAAGATGGGGGGTGGTCGAGTTTCCCGGCTCAAACTGCGATCATGACGCATTGGACACGCTTGATCGGATTTGCGGTCAGGCGGTTCGTCCGGTGTGGCACGGTGAGACATGTATGGGTGATATGGATGCGATTGTCTTGCCGGGTGGATTCAGTTACGGTGACTACCTTAGAGGAGGCGCTATAGCTCGATTTGCCAATGTCATGGATCAACTGATCGGTTTCGCTGAACGGGGAGGGCTGCTGATAGGCATCTGCAACGGCTTTCAGGTGCTGACTGAGGCAGAACTGCTGCCCGGAGTGCTGATGCGAAACAGTGGACTCCGTTTTGTGTGTAAGGAAGTGTACCTGAAGGTAGAACGTACCGATACAGCTTTTACATCGCACTACGAGCAGGATCAGGTCATTAAAATTCCGATTGCACACAATGAAGGCAATTTCTATATTCCATCTGATCAATTGGATGAACTAGAGAAAAACAGACAGGTTGTATTCAGATACTGCGACAGCACCGGCGCAGTAACACCGGAATCAAATCCGAACGGTTCTCATAGTAACATCGCTGGAATCGTCAATAAAAGAGGTAATATCCTCGGCATGATGCCTCATCCGGAAAGACGCTGTGATTCGCTTCTCGGTCAGGCTGACGGACTGAGTTTGTTCCATTCAATGATCAATCACCTGAGCGGTAATTAGATAGCGGATCCGGCAGGATCCGCTTTACTCTACCGAATGCAATGACCGCTACAGACAGTTCATCCCAACATAAAGAAGTCACATCAGACAAGCCCACCTCGTCCAACGATTCACAGGATTCGTCTGAACAGATCTCGCAATACAAAGTGTATTTAATGTCCTTCCTGGAGCATCTCGATGAGTTGCGAAAGCGACTGATGTGGGCAGTCTTTATACTGCTTGGCGGCACATTGGTTGCGCTGTTCTTTTCTGAGTATTTGGTAAACATAATCACAGCTACGTTTGAGACTGGTGAGAATGACCGACTAGCATTGCTATACCCGACTGAAGGCTTCGTTGTTCGACTGAAGGTGGCATTTGTAGCGGGGCTGTTTGGAACATCACCATTTTGGTTTGCTCAGGTTTGGGGATTCATAAGTCCTGGATTGTACAAAAATGAAAAAAAGGTGGTCATTCCGGCTATTATTGCGTCGGCGTTCGCATTTATGATCGGGGCGCTGTTCGGATATTGGGTCATCCCATATGCGGTTCACTATTTCCAGTCGTTTGCGACATCCGATATCGGTGTAAACTGGTCTCTCGGCAAGTACCTCGATTTTTCATTGCGTCTGTTGGTGGCGTTTGGGGTTGTGTTTGAGATGCCGTTGATTGTCTATGCGATGGCGAGACTCGGTGTGGTGACAACAGCTCAGCTTCGTAAGTACCGTCGCCATGTAATAATCGTTTTGCTGATACTATCAGGATTCATCACCCCGCCGGATTTCTTCACGCAGATAGTATTGGCGGTTCCTCTGTGGATTCTATACGAAATCGGCTTGATCGCAGCTACAATTGCAATTAGAAAGAAGGACAAAGCATGAGTAGTTCAGAGCTGCTGCTGATTGTTGTGGTAGCACTGCTGCTGTTCGGTGGCAAACGGCTGCCGACAATTGCCCGGCAAGCCGGCAGGATACTCTATCAACTTCGCAGACATCTTGAGCAGTTTAAGCACGAGATAGGCTGGTACGACATTGACCGGGATGTGAACAAATTCAAAAAGGACATAGGAGTGAACAAGCTGAAGGACGATTTTAGCAAGGTCAGACGAGAATTCGGGTCAGTGAATGTGGATGTAAATGAGGACAAAGAAAAAAGCAAATCGGATCAGGATGACAAGATGGAAGAAGAGAAGGAATAATCCACCGCTGTCGGGTCGCCGTACCCGACAGACACACTACAAACCGTCATTCCCGCGCAGGCGGGAATCCAGAAAAATCAATATTTTCCGTTATCAAGTCGCCATGCCTGGCAGGCAAACTAAACCATCATTCCTACGCAAGCAGGAATCTCCAACAAACTGTATCCTACGCTCAAGTCACGAATGACAGTTTCTCTGTTTGGAATTGCGATGCAATCGGTTTATAATAGTTTGACCACTTGCTTTCGATTTCTCAGTATTGTATATTAGGCTTCCTATGGGGATGTAGCTCAGTTTGGTTAGAGTATCGGCCTGTCACGCCGAGGGTCGCGAGTTCGAGTCTCGTCATCCCCGCCAAATGACCGCAAGGATTCCATGCGGTCATTCCTCGTTTTGGACATGCCAACCGCACCCGCTGTCATGCCGCCCTGTTTGGCTACATTCTCCGTCACTCCCTCGCAGGCGGGAATCCGCTCCCACATGCGTAGCAAAGGGGTGTAAAGAAGGATCAGATCAACGAGTGGGAGGGGCTATAATTAGGGTCACTTCGTCACAAAATCAGTTGAAACCCTTTGCTGCAAGGCGTTTGAGGTGGTGACGAAGATGTGACGAAGTGTGACGAAACGGGAATGCCTGTATTGATCCCCGGAGGACAGATTTGAAGTCCACTCTTTCCCGAAATGCCCCAAACTGTGACACATTTTTGCTGTTTTTTGTGGCTGAGTGTGCCACGGTATAACTCACAATCTTCAATTCAATCTCTGAATAATTCATTGCGCAAGGTAACAAAACGAGGAACAGCTTTCCCAGCGATGAAGCACTGGTTAAATTGCTTTTCATGGCATTGAAGAATATCATGAAGAAACGGACGATGCCGATCCGCAACTGGAGCCTTGCGATACATCAGTTTTCGATCCAGTTCGAAGGCAGGATACCATTGTGAAACGGCAAAAATTACCCCCTCCGGAGGGGTAAATAGAAGAACAAGCCAATAAGGGAAAAGCTGTTTACACAAAATATCTGACAGAGCCTATTTCAGAGTATATTTAATCATCCACCGTTTTAATTCGTCATATTCTATATAATCAATGGTTTTGCTAAACGGTTCCAGAATATCACACAGTTCCACTTTAGTCTGAAAATTCTTGATGACTTCGTACTCATTCCCATCAGGTAGCGTCCGAACTCCGATCCGGTTGCCTTCATTATCGGTATGGGGAGTCATCCCAACAAGTCTCTCATCCGGCAGCATGTCGAGGAAGATCACCACTGAGTCTGTCTGGAGTTTTGAATACAGGGCATTAAGGAATTGCTTGATTTTAGAGAGGGGAATATGCGACCACCAGTCGGCTGCAAATGCAGCATTGAATTCAGCATCGATATTACCCAATGAATAAGCATCCGCCGCTTTATAGTTAATGGTTGATATTCCGGTAGTTTTAACTTTGGCAATGTCGATCATCGTATCAACAACATCGGTAGCCAACACACTATTCGCTACGCGTGCAATAACCTGCGTCCAGGTTCCTGTTCCGCAGGCGATTTCAAGGACATCTCTACCTGCAAATGCTTCCTGAACCGGTTTCACCAACGGCTCGAGTAGTTTCACCATTTCGTCATAATTTGTGTAACTCATGTAGTCATCATGCCATGGTGCTCTCGCCCGGTAATAGCGGTTCGTTTCCTGGATTATGTCTTTTTCTGTCATTTTATTTGAATTATTTTGAAAATGTATATTGTATCATCATTTAGTACGGTTATTCATGCTTTTCACAGTCTCTTCGCAAAGAGTGTGACAAAGTCAAAATGCTGCGGCGTCCATGACGAACGATAGCACAATTATAGTTCTGCTCGGTATAAAGACTATTCAATAATAATAATCCAAATGTTCCAACCTAACATCTCCCGAACGGGATCATCGACATACATTATTTCTGAGTCAACGTGAAATCTAGTGTAATTCATCCACATATATCTATCTGGATCGGGATTGACATAAACATCAATAGATTTAGTTTCACTGATTGATTCATGCTCTATTAGAATAAACAGTGCATCGTTATCATCATACCAGTAGTCTTCTTCTAAAACAAACCAATTGATGTATGTAAACCTGGCTCCTGGTCCGGCTGGTCCAGGAGGTCCTTGAGGTCCAACTGGACCTTGCGGTCCCATTGGTCCTTCAGGGCCTTCACAACTATTCAGTAAAAGGAGGGTTAATAATGCAATAGTGGTAATGGTTTTCATTTGATGCTCTTGTGATTTGGTTAGTTTAATCGCACGTAATGCCATCTAGTGAAGTCATTCACACTTTTCACAGCTTCTTCGCAAAGGGTATGACAAAGTTAAAATGCGGCGGCGTCCATCTGTCAGTTGTCTCTGTTACATGAACATACAACACTGCTCAGCTAATTCCAACAGTGACAATTGACAAGAATTGTGTGAAGCAGTAATTATTGAGCAAAAAAATAGGGATCACGAATAATTCGCAATCCCTTAGCGGGAACGGGTGAGGATCGAACTCACCGCGGATAGTTCTAATACCCGCCAGCGGATTTGAAGTCCGTGGAGCACACCAGTACCCATCCATTCCCGTAGATCAGGTCATTTCTGACCTCAACAAAATATACTGTCCACATCCTTTAGAGTCAAGCGTAAAATGAGCTGAGTTACCTGTTCGACTCCTGATCTAAAATACGATTGAGTATGACACATGCCGTTTCAGCGTTGCCATATCGTGCGGAATGGAGTATAATACTTCCAAATCTAATAATGGAGACGATACAATGAATCAGTCCTTTCACGCCGGTCAAATTCACCCATTCCACTTCTCATTACTGTTACTTTTCATTTCCATACCGTTAATATCATTCGCTCAACCTCTCGATTTCAATGTAGCAGACAGCATCGCAAAATCGTCCAACGATCCGCTGATCGCTGCCGACACGTACAGCAAAGCCTGGTCGTATGACAAAGCTATCAAGGTGCTTGAGAGTTATGGTGAACAGAACGCTGATATATTGTGGCGGTTAGCTCGCAGCAGAACTGACCTCGGTGAGAACCTCGACGGTGAAGCCGCACTGCTCCATTACGAAACAGCAATGTTCGAAGCCGAGCAAGCGGTAACGATGGAACCGTCCAACGCAATGGCACATCAAACGCTTGCAGTAGCATGTGGACGGGTTGCGCTTTACAAGGGAATCTTCAAGAGCATCGGACTCGCCAAAAAAGTGTACAAGCACGCTTCAATAGCAGTCTCGCTCGATCCCACACTGGCAGTTTCCTACTCAGTGCTCGGTCGCACTCACATGAAATTAAGCGAGAAACCCGGATTCGTGCGTAAGGCAATCGGATGTGGATGGGCATCTGAAGACTCGGTGACAATCTACTTCGACAAGACGCTTGAAGCGGACAATAACCTCATACAAACAAGAGTAACCTACGCTGAGTTTCTGCTTGATAATAGTGGTGACAAAGAGAAGGCAAAGGCAATGCTGACCGAAGCTGTGAGTCTGGCGATGCTGGATGAGCAGGATCTGAAAGATGTCAACAAGGCAAAGGACATCCTCGCAAAGCTCAAATAGAGTTCACTCTTCAAGGTGAAGGACAAGTCAGCGAAAAAGGACTATCTCCTCAGAGAACGTGAGCTTTGGAGTGACGGCTACACGAGAGTCACTGGTGTGGATGAGGTTGGTCGCGGTCCTTACGCCGGACCGGTAGTTGCTGCGGCGGTGATTCTGCCCGTGGGTTGTGACATACACGGAGTCATAGATTCCAAGCAGATGACTGCAAAGGGTAGGGAAGAGGCATATCACCTGATCCACAAAGCATGTGGATCGAATTCCAGAAGAATCGGCATCGGTGCGGCTTCTGTCAAGGAGATTGATTCTACCGGCTTACTGAATGCCACACTGCTTGCAATGAGGCGAGCACTGCTAAAGTTAGCTCCTCCGCCTGATTTTATGATAATTGATGGATTACAGATACCGCCGGATATAGACATCCCGGCAGAAGCCATTGTAGGAGGGGATAACTCCAGCAGATCAATTGCAGCAGCGTCAGTAATCGCCAAGGTCACTCGTGACAGGCTAATGACAAACCTCGACAGCATTTATCCGGATTATGGATTTGCCACTAACAAGGGTTACGGCACTGCGCGACACAGAGAAGCACTTGAGCGGCTCGGTCCAACCAGGCATCACAGATTCCTCTTCAAACCGGTCCGCCAGGCAATGTTGAAGCTATAATGTAGCGGAAAAATCTTCCCCCTCTGCGAAGTAGGGGGGGACTAAGGGGGGTAACTCTTCATTAATCCGTGTAATCTGCGGTAAAAACTAAATGACCACAAAATCAAAACCACACCGTGTAGGACAGGAGGGCGAGAAAGTCGCTGCGGCGTATTTATCACGCAAGGGCTACGAAATCACCGAGACCAATTGGCGCACAAGAAACGGCGAGATTGACATTATTTGCCGGGATGGCGGTTGTTTGGTGTTTGTCGAAGTAAAAAGCAGCGGTTCTGTGGACAGTCCATATCTGCATCATCAGGTAGATGAGCGCAAGCAGCAGCAGCTATACTCTACAGCTCAGGAGTACCTTTTTAAAAGCAAGATTGAGGTCAACTCAATGAGATTTGACGTAATATTCATGACCAAAACTTCCAAGAAACAGTGGAAGATAGAGCATATTAAGGATGCGTTTCAGATGTGAATAGTTAGTATAATGAATGATGCAGTTAAATAGACCCCAGTGATGCATCCACAGTGATATAAAATAGGTGAAACGGGACTACAATGTCCCTGAATTTGATGGGGTATAGTAGTAAGTTCAAATCAATAGTATTAATAATTGTTGATTTCACCATTTTCTGTACTTATTTGATAGCATTAATTCTTCTATTTTCTGCCGGATCATCTGTATGTCTTCCTTTGTTAGACAGTCAAATTTATCATAAAAACCGGAATCTGGTAAAGGCAGATACAATGAGTGTCTATGTTTTTGATTCTTAGATGAGAGTGCTCTTCCATATAAATGTAAATGAAGATATGAATCATTTCTCTGTAATACCCAATTGCCATTTTCTTGAAAATTAATTCGAACAATATCTATCCCCTGAGAACGCAAAACGTCCATCATCGCTTCACCTGTGATCATTGATAATTTCATCAGTTCTATAGCTAAGTGTGGTGGTAAATCTGTTCTACAAGAAAATTTTATTTTTGGAGTTATTAATATATGACCGCCGTCATATCTATCAATGTGCGGTATCTCAAGTGTCTCAATCCAAAATTTATCTGTTTCAATTATTACTGTTGAAATACCGAACGGGCTTTTACGTTTCATCATTATGCACTCCTTATCCACCCAATTTAGTTGTAAGCCAATCGTCTAAATTTTTGGGCATTTCTTCGGTCCGAACAGTTTCACGTATTAATGTAATGTCATAAAGCTCTTTTATATTGATACCGTTAATATCCTCTGCACTTGACCATATGTACTCAAAATGCTTGACGTATTCCCTATAAGCGCAATCAGATGTCCTAGTATCGTTCACAACATAATACGGGCTTGCCCCTCCCAGTGATGTAGAAATAATCGGTGTGACAACTGCAGTATTCTTATCAATGATCATCGAAAGAGTCGGTATGTCATCATAGATTCTCACTTCATACCTAGACCTATGAATTCCCTCTGCATTTAGCTGCTTAGAAGTATCTAATGTTTCTAAGAATATCGACCACACGCGTCTGATGAATTCATTTGGTGTTTTGTATGCACTAGCTTCTGCTCTTCTCGAAGCCATTATGGACCATGGATTAATTATCAAGACTTTTAAGAAAAACGATGGATTATCAGTAAGTTTTCTAAGAAGCAAAGGAGTATTTGAAGGAGATAAGATATCATTAGCACTAAAACCAATAATCCTAAGAAAATCAGATGATTCTTTCCATATGGATGTAAAATTTAACGCAGTTCGGTCTCGATCAAAGCGAATAAAACCAGAATTACTATTCTGCTCTATTGGAAGTGATTTTATTACTCTTTCAGAGATGAAATCTACTATATCAAGCCGAAGATAAATCTCGAATAATAGTGATACTGTAGATGAAGTTAAAAATGTTATCCCGAAGGCTGCGAGTACACCCTTCCAGGATGTGTCTGCTAAGTAAGGATTTAGTATTATCTCCAACAGGATAAAAACAGTACCAATCAAAGCGAGTATGATAACAAGATAAAAAGTTTTAAAACTGACGATACTTTTTACATCATTCCATGAAAGTTTATTATCACGATGTGAAGTATCAATCATTGTAGTTTTTAAGTACTCTCTCATTATGTTTCCCTTCTAATAGATTGAATTTTGCTAGATATACTTTTCTCGTATATTTAATAATATTTCCATCTAATTTCATTCTCAAATTGCTCTTAATATCTGGGTCCATGTCTGCAAAATAATCTTTAACTGCTTTTTGTTTCATTAATGGAACATTATTTTTAAGGAAAAATGATGTCCAAGAATACGTACAATCTAAAAAATAGAACTGCTCTTCACTCAATTGAAATTTGTTCTTTTCTGCAATGCATTTTATCTCACCTCGACTTACTCTCCGTCGACCTTTTATACCTCTTAATCTCTTCCAATAATCGTAGATGTACTCAGGTACACTGTCGTAATCTATTATTTGAATTATATGTAATAGTCCCTGGTCATTGAGGACTCTACTAATCTCACAAAACAACTTTTCCAAGTCGCAATAATGAATAATTTGTCTGCAGATTATCACATCAAGTGCGTAATCTTTAATCGGCATAAGAAGAATATCAGAATTAATTTTGATGAGAGAATGATCGTCACATCGGTTTAGCATATTTATAGCGATATCCAATGCTAACTTATTTTTTGCATTAATCTTTTTAATTAATTGACAATCTCCTGCCCCTAATTCAGCTACAATTTCATTTTCAAGTTTACCAATCATATGAATTGAAAGATCAATAAGATTTTCATCAGATGCCCAATTTGCTAAGTTAATATAACTATCAGCATTGTTGTTAAAATAGTCTTTAGCTTGCATTATTATATATATATCTACAATTTGAACTCATATCGTGGTTGAAGTGTATGACGAATTGAATAAAGATTATGAAAGTTTTCATTCCTAATAGAATTTGATGTGTTATACCCGTTCATTATATGTTCTACACTATCATAATTACTTATTGTTGAACCAAATTTTAACGTAATAACATGTGTATCCTCGTTGTAATCTAAATCATCAAAAGGATTGATCCTGTTTCCCGAACCATGTGGGATTATATTTATTTGATCGCCATTTAGTGAGATAAAACCTGTAGGGTTAACTAGATATGCTTTTCTGCGTGGTCCACATGTAATCGGAAGTAGAGTAGTATTTTGTCTTGATTCGCCTAGGACTGGGCTATAACATCCTAATTGTACTGTGTTCATATCGCGAAATGTTAAATGGTTTTCATTTGAAATCAAGTCGTGGTCAGGTAATATACGTGTCATAATATACTGACGTTTTAATTTCGAGTAATTGTCATATAGTTTAACCGCAGAATAAAACTTGATGGCATCATTCCCCGCTAAATAGACTATTTGACCGAATTCTGTAAATGCAGTTTTAATTTTCGTTTTAAGAATCTTACTCCTTGTATAATAGATGCCCATTCCTAACGGATTGTCTTCTTTTACTTCAGGTAAAGAGCAATGCAATATGGCGTATTCATTTTCAGATTTATCTGAATATATATTTAAAAAGTGATTTTTACGATTAATATCCCATTTTATCTTTAGATCGTCTAAGTAGTGTGATTCATTCGAAAATTCGCGTATTCTAGTGTCATGTCAATCTTGTAAAGTCGCATAATATTTATTATATTATCTT
>CAZVKN010000005.1:0-138531 GCA_964627035.1 uncultured bacterium
ACATAACAATGACATAACAATGACATAACAATGACATAACAATGACATAACAATGATCACGCCTTCAACATACCGCTACTGGAGCTGCGCCGGTTTACCCCTATTTAACGCAGTTCCAATTGAACCTGACCAAGTACTCTGTTACATAGCCAATCCACATCATCCCAATATATCCACACAATCAATCTCACAAGCGAGCCGTTCACCGCCTTAAGTTAGATGCTTTCTGTCATTCCGGGCTTGACCCGGAATCTCCTGCAGACGGCAGCGCCATTCCCGTGCAGATGGGAATCCATAATTAATCAGTCATTGCGAATCCCGGTTAGTCGGGATGTGGCAATCCCTACGAAAAACCGAGAGATTGCTTCGCTACGCTCGCAATGACATGTCAAAAGCGCGGGTGCGCCGATTCTCAGCAATGAATCATACGACGCACCCGCAGGTGACAGAGGATGACACGGGGACATCCCTGACACCTCAAATATAATCATTGAACTCCCCGGGCTCAATCTTTGGAGGCTTACATGAGTAAGAATCTGATCGTTGCTGTTGTAATTGTGACTGCTCTACTATTCAGTTCCAGCTCAGCATTTTGCCAAGTTTATTTCTTTGCTGGAATTGATTGGATGGGAAATGACGTTGAAAATGAAGCGGTTACATTAACCGTAGTCACAATGAATGGGACAGGAGGAGAAATCTATGATGAAGTAGAGATGGTCTTGTCAGAAGGTGGTCAATTTTCTGTGTGGAAAGCTTATTTTCTTCCGGATCCACTTTCTGCTACGTGGAAAGTAGAATTAGACACCGGAGGAGAACCAGAGCCTACTTTTGATTTCTACATCCTTAATGACCCTGATGATGTTGACTTTGGAGATGATAACTGGCTGGATCCATGGTTCCATAGTGCAGACTAACTCTTCGTAGTTAACTCTTGACGGGTGAGACAATCCTCACCCGTCAAATTTAAATTCTAAATTCGGTCAGACTCTTAATGAATAAATTAATAACTCAACATGTGGAATGAGAATGAAAACAAAAAGTTACTTTAACATTCTTGTATGCGGTTTGATCTCCATTCTCTTTCTTGTTGGCATTGCATTCGCACAACCGGCTGTAGAATTAATACGATCATATCACGGAATAGGCGATGAAGAGCTTTATGACGTTTATGCATCTGACGACGGTGGTTATATCATGTGCGGTACCACTTTCAACACAGAGATAGACACTATGCGACCCGATTACGGTGATTGCTTTATTGTCAAAGTTGCCGGTGACGGGGAAAGGGAATGGATAAGAATCATTAATAATGATCCGAATGAGTATAGTTATTCAGTAATAGAAACAGATGACGGAAATTACCTTATTGGTGGGACACAAAACGACCGTTTTCAAGCAATGATGATTGATGATGAAGGTGATATGATTTGGAACCGCACTTATGCTGATGGTGCATCTAGAGCGGTTATTGAACTAAAGGACGGAAATTTCATGCTTGCCGGTAGAAGCTCCGGTTCCGGTTATTTGGTTATGATAAATGAAGACGGAAACGTTATATGGAACAATCGTTACAACCCAAACGGTTCAGGTAGGTTTTTCACGATGCGTGAGACTGATGGTGGTATAGTAGTAGGAGGTTGGGGCAGAAGACAATTATCAAAGCAGTGGATCGTCAAAGTTGAACTGGAAGAGGGAGAGCTTGTATGGTCCCGGTTTTATGAAAATATAAACGGCTATGCGTTGTATAGTATTGTCTCTACAAGGGGTGGGTTTGTTGTTTCCGGATGGTTGCGTAGCCACATGTATCTCATGAAAATCAATCACGGAGGCGAGAGGGTTTGGTTACGAGAATTTGCACACCAAAACTACAATGAAGAAGCTTATTGTGTTGATAGGTTAAGTGATGGCGGTTTTGTTTTTGTTGGACGTAGCTTTAGTCAGCAAAGAAGAAGATTTCAGCCCAAGGCAATCAGAAGTACGGATGAAGGGGTATTGAGATGGCAAGAGATCTATGATTTAGCTGCGGATGAGAGATTTACTACCGGTGTTAATTGGTTTCGTGCTGTTATTTGTGGTCATGACAGTTCAATAATTGCGGTTGGAAAAGTCTTAAGTGATGACGAAACAGGTTACGACGGATTGTTAATGAAACTCGAACCGGAATTCAACGGTGCTCTGGTCATCTACCATAACCCTGAAGACACTCTGCTCTCAGTATTGTCTGGTGATTCAATTCGATTCATTGTGCGAGCACACGAAGAGATTGAGGACATCGTCGAATATTATTGGATTGTAGATGAAGACACAATCTCAACAGACACTACCATTGTACAGGAATTCGATGAACTTGGAGAACAGATAATATCGTGCCATGTTTTTGACGGTGAAATCACTGCAGCGGTAAACTGGCATGTTAATGTCACCGAATTCTATATCAACTCCCACCAACCCGACTCCCTCAACCCATCTATCCGCCGCAACAATAGTATTAATTTCTCCGTCACCACCCGCGCCATCGAGGACGACCCGGTCGAGTACCGCTGGTTGCTTGACGACGAACAAATCGCAGAAAACGACAGTGTCTCCATCCGTTTCGAGCGTGGCAGGGAGCACTCCGTTACAGCGATTGCATCGCAAGGCGAGCTTGCCGATAGTGTGATGTGGCAGGTGATGATCAATGATCTGATTGTGGGCTATATGCCTGAGCAACTTGAACTGTCGGTTGAGGTAGATACAACATTCGAGTTTGAAGTCTTCCCGTTCGATCCTAATGATGATTCGCTGCAGTTTCTGTGGACATTGAACGGTGATTCTATCAGCGATAATTCATGGGTGTTGGTTAACTTCGACTCGGAAGGGTTGTATAATATAACAGCATACGTCTCTGACACCACAGAATCTGACTCGCTGACTTGGGAAATCAATGTCACACCCAACAGCATCTATTCCGATGAACCCCGACACCCCGACACTCCGACACTATACCCACCCATGCCCAATCCGTTTAACTCGACGACGACTGTTAGGTACTATCTGCCGACAGCTTCACAAGTTAGATTAAGTCTGTTTGATGTGAACGGACGGTTGGTGGAGAGTTTGGTTGGTGGTTATCGAACACGAGGACAGCATTCTGTTAGTGTTGATGGTAGTGATCTGGTGTCAGGAGTCTATTTTGTCAGGATGGCGATGGAACGGAATATCGCTGTAGAAAAAATCCTGCTTATTCGGTGAGTTATAGTCAAACTCGCTTGCCATATCTGTTTTTGTGATTATATTGATGTAATGATTCAGGCTTGACTTGTTGTCAAATTTGGGGGAGCATATGACTGTTTTTTATTACTCCAATGTTTTGGGGGCAAGAGTTCTCTGCCCATTCACCCACTCCACCAAACCGTTACCACATTAGATCATCAGTACTGTTTCAATAGATTTACATCAACAGGTGATAGCGTTGACCTAAAATCCTTGTTTGCGATATATAGGTGCTGAAAATCAAGATGGATAGATAAATCCTCAAGTATGTTAACTATTTCTAAATCATGATTTGTTAATATAAGGGAAGTTGAATGATCTTTATTATCTAATAATACAATTGGAGAGTTATCAATTACACAAAGTGTAATCTGGCGTTGGTGTGATCGGTGAGATGTAGACTTGGGTAATGTCCACCGAAAACATCAATAGAAGTCCGCGTGTATGGACCATAGTATTGTCTAATAGCAGACTTACGCCTATCTTCTGATATTATCGTATAAATTGAATCATTGAATAAATTGTTTATTCTAGCAAAATTAGCTCTATTATCCATACTTACTGAATCGATACATGCTATCGAAATTCCAATACCATTCGTAAAATCAAATAATTGTACATACGAATATAACTTAAATTCTTCATTTTCGGTTTCTTTATAACCAATGTCAACTTTTATATTACCATCCGTATCCTTAACAACGAACCCTTGGGCTTCAATAATCTTCTTTTTCGGGGCAACAACTTGGGCTATCAGGAAACCAATTCCAAAAATTGCGATTGGAATAAACCACCTATTTTCATCAAACGATTTTCACGTTCTAACTTTGCAACACGATTCTCAATATCAGTCATAATTCCCTCGGTTATCTTTTCAATTCAGTAATTTAATTTCATTTATCCATTTAGTAAAGTTATTCATGCTTTTCACACCTTCTTCGCAAAGAACATGACAAAGAAAACTGCTGCGGCGTACGGGTCAATTACAGCATATTCATAATATTGCATAATAGCATATAACTGACCGAAATGCAACAAAACAGAGTGAATCCTGAATAAATAATCCATAAGCTGTGCCGACAGTGGGAAAACGAGCGGCTTCGATCGGTGGGTCTTCCGGATCCCAGTCAGCAAGATCATAAACCACTACACCATAACGGTTTGCGCAATACAACAAGTCCTCGACGACTTTAACATCCTCGTAGTTTCCGGTCACCATTGCTTCCGAAACGAAGGAAACACCGTCATTCGGTTGTGCAAGCAGGATGGATGTTACTAAAATAATCGTAAAGATTATTAAACGCATTTTTCCTTGTCTATAAACATTCATTATTTGAACATGATATTCTTTTTAGCGACTATTTCATCAAAAGCACTTTCCGGCTGATAGTTGACTCACCTGAGTGCAATCGAATGATGTATAAGCCCGACGACAGATTTGAGCAGTTCCAAACAGTTTGATGCACTCCCGCTGATTGTCGTCCCTTCACCAGCTTCGCAACTTCTCTTCCGGACAGGTCGAATACTTTGAGCGTAACATGCGCATCACGATCCAATTGATAATCGATTTGCGTGACAGAATTGAATGGGTTAGGAAACGCTGGATGCAAAGCAAACTCCAACGGAATATCATCTTTTCCAGATACTGCCAAAGGAACGCCAGTGCCATACAGTATGACATCCAATTGCCGTTCCTGCGAATAAATTGTCAACTGTCCTGAGAAATGATCGCTCGTGTCAGGTGAAAAACTTATACTAAGCACTGTATCCTGACCTGCTGCAAGAACCAATACGCTGTCTAACTCAGAAATAAAAACATCATTACTCACTATTACACTGTCAATTGCAATATCTCGCTGAGTTTGATTGGTAATCACCAACTCCCAGTTGATGGTAGAATCCACTGCAATTTCACCAAAGTCGTGCTCCGTAGCGGATAGAGTTAGATGCCATACACCCAGTATCTGTCCGACATCATATATGCTTACATCATACTTATCAGCCACTGTCATGTAACCACGTTCCACGTCAACGTCCAGTTTGCGCGCCACGCCTGGTGTGTCGTATGAAGCAAGCAGTTCCGGCTCTTCAGGATCATCCAAGGTAAACACCTTAACACCATCATTGCCGTCAGCAATGAACAGCAGATTATTAAACAGTTTGATATCCCGTCCATGACGCACCTCTTCTGTAAAATACACTAATTCCGGCTCAAGAGGATCTGCTACTGATACAACAGTCAATCCTATAAGATCCCAACTACCTGCAATCCAATACAGATAATCACCAGATTTTATTCCTTTTTCCCACTTATGTCCACGCGGAATACGAAGCGGCTCACCGACCGAATGCAATTCTTCTGGATCGCTCCAATCATACATTAGTACTTCCGAATACTCCCAGTTGTAGCTGGTTGGAACGTACAGCAGAGTATCCGTAGCAACACACCCCAACGCATGATGGTGATCCTCACTAACATGTATAGCAACTAATTCAGGATTCACATGGTCGGTAAAAGAGCATATGATGATAGCTCGGTTGTATACTGTAATCGTATAATTTCCATGAAAGATTGAACTTGAAGACAGTGCGGCTTCTATATTCCTGTGAATGACAGTTGGATTATTTGGATTGACAACCGATATTACGCTAAGTGATCCCCAGCCAAAGTATGCGATCGTATCTATCAGTGCTACTGCTTGATCATGTTCATTTGACGTTCCTCTTACGTAGAAAGAATCAACAACAGCTACTTGTTGGGGGTTATAAATGTCTTCAATGGAGAAAACACGAAAACGTCCCTGATACCCGTTAGGCGTTGGGAAGATCCACGGCAATGCGTCAGCTACATACAGATAATTCCCCTGAACAACAACATCAAGTGGTATTCCGGTATTGTTATTTATATGGATTAGTTCAGGTTCGCGGGGATCTCCGATATCAACGATTTTTAAACCGCGTTCATAAGCTGTAGCGAGAAGATAATCATTCCATATTGCTAATAACTTTCTTGATAATCCATCTGTCTGAAGAAATCCTAACCTTTGTAAGTTATTAGGATCACTAACATCGGCAATAGACGTAGGACCTCTATCGCCATATAACTTGCCGTCATTATATAAACTACCACTCATCCCATGAATATAGCCTTGGTTGTCACGATACACCAAAGTATCAAGCAATTGCATTTCTAACGGATTGCTAATATCAATTGAGCGCAAAGTACCGGTACCGATAAAAGCTACTTCCGATTCAATTGCAAAGTCGGCAGTAGAGTAATCTAGTAATTGGGAAATAAGCCGCATTTGATGAGGTTCAGATATGTCTATAGCTGTCAAATAGGTATCATGCTCTTGTCCCCATGCCCCAATCCATAATACATCATCATATACAATCATCGTACGTATTTCACTACGTGCATCAATAAGTCCAAGTTCCTGCGGTCTTTGTGGATCACTAACGTTAACTGAATAAACTCCAGTCCGATAAGCCAACACGTAGACAATCTCATCCTGCACAGTTACCGATACAGCAGGAGTAGCATCTTCGCAGTATCCTAACATCTCAACCGAATGAAAATCGGATATGTCATAGATTCCGAGCCCGTTCCCACCGTCTGCAACAAAACAGAGTGAATCCTGAATAAATAATCCATAAGCTGTGCCGACAGTGGGAAAACGAGCGGCTTCGATCGGTGGGTCTTCCGGATCCCAGTCAGCAAGATCATAAACCACTACACCATAACGGTTTGCGCAATACAACAAGTCCTCGACGACTTTAACATCCTCGTAGTTTCCGGTCACCATTGCTTCCGAAACGAAGGAAATACCGCCATTCGGTTGTGCGAAAATTGTAGTCGCTACAAAGAGAATAATAATGAATATCAAATGCATTTTATTAAAGAGTTGTGTTGGGGTGGGAACTTAAACTTCCACCCCAACATTTACACAAAAGGACCAACATTATTTGATCAGCAAGAGCTTAGATGTGAATACCTTTCCATCTGCTTCAAGTACGGCGAGATATATTCCACTGCTGTTAGACGATCCATCCCATACGATCTTATGCTGACCAGCTTGCACTTTCCCTGTATGCAAGGTCTTTACCAAACGTCCGTTTACATCATATATGGCCATACGGATGCTACCCGCTGCGGGAACATCATACTTGATTGTCGTAGTTCCGTTGAACGGATTGGGGTAAGCTGATATCAATGTAAATTCGGTCGGGGTTGTGCTCTGCTCCTCATTGACATCGAGAGGAATGCCGTTAATTTGGATATTATCAATAAACCAGCCCTCACCCTCGACACCGCCGTCCGATGCGAACCTAAAGCGAAGTTGATCCGGTCCACCTTCAAGTGCTATTGATACATTCGTCCAGTCAAAAGTGCCGTTCCAACAGTCGCCACCTTCAAAAGAGCCGTTGTCAACCGATGTACCGTTATACCCGCTTGCTCCGTTAAAGTCAAATACCCGCTCCCACACTCCGTCCTCGACTCTTCTTTCCAACACACCACCGTCATAATCCTCTTCGACAACCATGCGATGCCTGAACTCCAAATGATAAGTAAACACATTCTGCATCGGCAACTCAAACACGGCATCCGCATTGGGTGGGTACAGCCCTGAATCGGGTGCTCCGAATGCGATACCCCCCGATCTGTCCCCCGCATCGTCTCCCCAACGCCAGACGTCTGCATATCCACGGTTGACCGGGTAGTGATTTATCCAGACCGGTTCTTCACTGAAGTCGTCCTGCACAGTGTATCTGTTAAAGGTGGGCAGCATGAAAGTTGTACCGCCACGCACAACATCACCCAATCTGACCTCGGTTTGGACGAAGACAACGCTGTTGGAATCTGCATCATCAGACATAATATAATAGAATGCTTCCAGCCCCAAAACATTTCCATCTCCTTGTAACCTGTACTCTTCAGCATCCGGTGTTAACTGACCATCCAGTGATATTATTCGCAATGTTGCGTTATCAGCTTGATCGTCTCCGCCGAAATTCGAAAATAAGATCGGGCGTAAAACAGATTCATTACCCGGATAGCACCATGGGAACTCATCCCACCAGCTCAGAACATACTCCGGTGCATGAATTTCAACCGCTATTCTTTCTTCCCAAGACTGTTCATCCGCAGGGGTCATTGTCACATGGATGTACGCACTGTGGTTATCCGGCGCATCATCTGCAATTCGCATTGAACCGACTTCAACCTGAATTTCTTCATCTGCTGGAAGCCGTTCAATGAAACCTTCGGCATCTTCCAAATCCAGATTTGGATCATCGGTAGTGCAGATCACTTCCACATTCGATAGATCAACTTCCCCCCTATTCACAATGCTAACCACAAGAGACACAGTTTCACTAGCATCCGCTCTCCCGTCATCATCACCTTCATCCGAATCATCAATCTCAACCGATGCAATCCTCAAGCCTTGCCTGATCTTTAAGGTAGGATCTCCAAAGTAAGTCATGCAGTAAAACCATGACCGCGCCCAGTTTTCATGACCCTCTTCACGGATATGGTCAATCATCCACAGACGCAATGCTTCACCAAAACTCTTCCCTTCACCCAAACGACGGTAATAATCCTCAAAGTACAGCATTCCACCCGTTTTGGATGGACCGACCGCGCCAAGACCGAATTCACTACCAAGTGCATACAGAGCACCCATACAGAGATTGCGGCTGAGGTTCATTATCGAACAGGCGTATAGATTGTAAAACAAAACATTAGGTTCAACTTCTTCACGAAGATGACTGAACCTAAAATAGTCGTTGCGACGACGGTTCTCTATCTTGAATATGTGAGCTTCCGCGCCTGAGTGAACGCAGACCTGAGCCAGATTATAGCTTACATCATTGAGGTGGTGCCTCCAGCGAGTGGCGGATGTAGTCTCCGGGTGAGCCTCCTCAATCAGACCACCATAAGCCAGCCTCATATCATTACCCCAATTTTCAGCCTGACTAACCCAATCATCGTCTATGAAACTGAGTGCTGAGTGCGAAGCATCCATCTCACCGATTCTATATCTGTGGATTTTATCGAGATAATCCGAGATAAGCTCATCTTCATCAATCCGGCTGAGATTATACCCGGGAAGCCTGCCGAACCAGATGTCAGGCTGCCAATCACCGGAATGGACATCGTAAATATCGTTACCTGATGTGTCCTGCCACTCGCCGTCTATGTCCATGAAGAACAGGTCAATCGGGTACTCATGCAGGCGCGGATTGTCCGGCTCATCCTCATCGTCGAAGTATTCAAACTGCTCAAACCACGCTAACGGCAGCTCGCCTGCCATGACAGTACCGACCAGATTGTCACCGCCTTCTTCGATCACAGCATCCTTCAACTCCTGAGGAGTCCCGCCATCAATATCGAGCAAAACGACATCATAGCCCTCATCAGACAGATCATCGGCATACTGCTGGAAACCCTCCTCGTGTTCACTCAGCAGCCTGTGATTTACCACCAGCACGACGGTTCCCTCTTCATCGCGTCTCAGTTCTGATCGTGTGACTGAATAAATGGTCATATCACGCTCGGGGAATTGTGCAAGATACTCGCTTCGTGTCGGAAGATCAGCACCAGTCAGATCACGTGAAACAGGGATGTCATAGACGGATGGCGTGTATGCATAGATTGTAGTAGCAATAAAAAAAACTGCTGAACAGATGAATATGAGGACTCGTTTCATAGGATCAGTGAAAAATAATGATGGTTTTTTAATAAGATACGTAAGATAGCTGGAAGAATACAATAGTGTCAGCAACGGCAAGTTTATACCAGATTCATGCACAGCAGATGAATGTGATTAGGTAATTGAGTAATTTTGTGATTAAGTGATTCACAACAGATCGAACGGATTAAACTGATTTTCACCTCACCACCAAGACACAAAGGCACCAGGAAAACTGATACAAGTCTTTTCTTCTTGGTGTCTTCGTGCCTTGGTGGGTAATCTTTCTCACATTCTCACCGAACCAATACGATCTTTCGCGTTATCGTCTGCACATCCGATTTTAGTCGAACGAGGTATATCCCCGATGTCATTTCCGCCCCATCCCAATGCGTGGTGTAGCTGCCTGCATTTAATCGGTCTTCCACCAGTGTTGTCACCAACCGACCGTTCAGGTCAAATAGCTCAAGAGAAACTTCTGTCTCATTCGGTACTTCAAAAGTGATATTCACCTGTGCGTTGAACGGATTGGGGTAAATAGAGCGGAGCGTAAGGGTGTTTGGGACATTGACCTTACTTTCTTGAACTGCATCTCCTCCGGTGTATTGAAGTATCTCGATTCCTGAATTTTCGACCACATAAATCAAACCATCTTCCATCAGAATAGCGGTCGGATTATCCGGTAGTGTTATTGCATCAATCAGAAACGGCTCCTCAGGATTACGGACGTTGTATAGATGAAAATTGGTCTCGCCATAGTCACTAACGGCTACCAGTCCGTGTTGTATTGAGGTAACCAGAAACAACGGTTCACGGAGTGATCGATCAATCTGCCCGATTCGTTCGGGATGAACAGGATCTGCGAGACTGAATATTGTGCCGTAAGAAATCATTAGATCGTGTTCTAAGGCTATGGGATAGTAAAAAGCATCTTCTTCTTCGAGATGAGATACAATCTCAGGTTGCGATGGATCTTCAATTGATATGATGTAAGAACCGGAGAAGGTCCACCAGAGATGTGGAATGTACACCATTTCTTCGTTTACAGCCATGCCGAAGCAGAAGCCTGCGTACGCTCCTTGCCTATCAATGGAGAGTGAACCGATTACTTCTGGATTCTCCGGGTTGTCCAAGGAGATAACATTGAAACAGCTCCAGGTTGAGTCAACATCATCATCATAATTGTAAACCATTGCAGAAGCTAATACACCTCTACTCCACGGCGCGATGTCAATGTATGCGATATCGCGTTCTTCATCCGGAAGCATTTCCAAAAAACCGACAGTTTCCGGCGATTCAGCATCGCTGATGTCAATGACAGTCAGGTCAAACGATGGGGAAAGTGTTACGACATAATCACTACCCTCGGGATGTGTCCAAGTGCAATGTCTGAAGTAGTGGGCTTCCAAGTGATAATCACTGACCTCGACTGGGTTCTCAGGATTTTCCACGTATATTACCCGGAGCGTGCTATCGTTCAGCGCGACTGTCAGATAATCATCTATCTTTCCTAAATCGTTGCGACAAGTACGTGAGCGGAATCTACCCAACAATTCAACGCTCTCTAAGTCTGAAAAGTCAAAGCAATGAAGTCCTAATTCACTCGCCACATGGAGGATATCATCCTGAAGAGTAATTTCTCTTGGATATGAAAATAACTGATCATGAAATCTGACAACCTCAACCAGAGTATCGGGATCCTCAGTTGAATAAAGACCCAATGACCATTCGTCTTCCTCTAATCCTACAGCACCGAGCAACCCTTCAACACTTCCTACAAGATAAGGATAATAGTCTCTCTCGTGTGACCACCGTAGGAACGGTTCAGTTGGATCGCTGAAGTCAATACATTCAAAGTAGTATCCTTCAAAGTGACGGGATGTTCCGGTAAAAAAAAGAGTACCTACAATTCTTGGTTTATAATTCCAATAAGGATAAAGGGTGCTTTCTGAACGATATGAACCGACGATTTCCGGATTTTCAGGATTCTGTAATGATAGAAACGTGATATTGCAATACAGCCCAAAATCTTCGACGTAATTGACTAATATGCTGTCAGATATATCCAGCCTTTTACCGCTGACCCTTAAGGTACTATCAACAACCACCGGATTTTCAGTATCGGAAACATCAATTACGTATAGATAGCTTCTTCTGTCAGCTACAGCAACTGTATAGATGTAATCGTCAATCTGAACGAATTCATAGCCACGAGTTTGTAAGTTGCTTGGAAGTTCCGGAAGAAGCTCCAAGTTACTTGGATCGGAAATATCAAGGCGATAGAGTGATCCTGCTTGAACGTTGGCAACCTCACCTATGATCTGAATTCCAACGAGTTCACTACCGCGATTCCAGTATCTCCCTGTGAGGGCAACCTGATCCAACAATTCCGGTTGGGATGGATCGCTGACATCGAAGCTGAGCAGACCGTAATCGCATACAGTCAGTGCGACATCACCGCTAACTGCAACATCAAAGAACTGCCCCCAGTAGGGCAGCCACCCAATCGGTTCAACGGACGGTTGGGCAAAATTGGGATTGGTAAGAACGGTTAGAATGATACATGTTAGAAAGACCTTTTTCATTTCGATTCTCCATAATTATGTTCTGCATGTCAAGAACAAATCTTAATATCATTATTTCAAGATAGATTGTTTAACTGCTGATGTCAACTCGTTGTTATTTATTCAGAGATATTCACAACTGAGTAAATGGATTAGTTCAGAGTTCACGCTTCAGCGTGTAAGACAGCCTAAAGGCTGAACTCTGAACCTGCTGGAGTCCGGAATGACAAGACTCTACTTTGTCAGTACAATCTTTCGGGTAATGGTCCTTGTATCCGATTTCAGACGAATAAGGTATATTCCCGATGTCAACGCTGACCCATCCCAGTGCTGCGTGGTGTGGCTGCCTGCTGTTAAACGGTGCTCAACAAGCGTTGTCACCAGCCGACCGTTTAGATCAAATAGTTCAAGCGATACATCTGTCTCATTCGGCACTTCATAAGTGATATTAATCTGTGCGTTGAACGGGTTGGGGTATGTACTAATTATCCCCATTCTGCTTGGGAGCGGAGCTGATTTCATTTCCACAACCCACAAACCATCTGAACGATAAATTCCCTCACCGACAACAGTTTCATAGTCTAACGGATAACTGCCGGATTCATCAACTAATTTGAATTCTAACAACTCATTCTCAAGAGCACCGTCAACATAAGATGTAGTCGGATCATCACCCCACACGGAAATACCACAGAATCCATCAGCAATTACTCCCGAACCGACCAATTCACTGTTTATATAAGCTCCAATTTCACCTATCGCCTTTGAGCTTACCAAAACCAATATACTCATATTGTCACCTGTTGGCATATGAGTAGGTAACAATCGTGTGCAGGCATAAGGTGCCCGATATATATCTACCCGCTCTCCTTCCATGTCAGTTTCGTACACCAGATCGGCATCCTCCGACATCTTTAACATATAACCACGTCCCGGCGACATGTTGCCGAGATTGCTAAAATTGTATTCAGGAATGTAGAATCCTCCGGAACCGTCTTTGGCAATGATTAAACGATCATCCAAATCCGACAGTGCAACTGTTGCTTCTATTGATTGCCAGAGGTAGTAGCTGATAGTCTGCCAACCTTCACTAAGCTGAATTGTATCATCCGGGGCAACAGTCATTCCTTCAAGAGTTAATTCACTGCGCTGAGCCACCTTTAGCTTGTACCCTTGAGCCACGTCCCATCCGGGGATATTGTTAAAATTTTCGTCAGGAATGTAAAAATGACCTTCTCCGTCTTTCATAAAAAGAAGCAATTCCCTTTCAACCAAATCGCGAGTTAAAACGGTTACATCCTCTTCTTCGGGCTGAAGACGTGCTGAGATCAGATTCCACCCAAGCGATAGAGGAATCCGCTGCCTGGATTGATGCGGTTCATCAGTAATTGTTAATGTAACCGGAATCCGGGTTTCCCCACCACGTGCGTTGTGGGTGAAAACAAGCTCGCCCGGATACTCGATTGGAATCAGGTCGTGAGCGTCCAGAACCAAATCAAATTCCTGCTCATCATCCGGTTCTATTGTCCCTTCCTCAGGTTCGATCTGTATCCAACTGCTGTTCCCCTGAATGTGCCAGATGTCCACCCTGTCTCCACCTTCCTGAGGTGGATTACCGACGGCTGTGATAAGTACATAACTCAGAAAATCTAGCTGATTGGTAATAAAAGCACCCCCCGGATCTCCACCCGCTTCAGGTTCAAGATATGTAACGAAATCAATCTCACCGCTCTCGATATTAACCTTGTGAATCGCTTGAAGCTCCATCTCTCTGTCCTCATGGAAGAGATAGAGTGGTGAATCATCAGGATCATCCTCCCAATAAGCTAACCCGTAAATTCGTAATCCGTCCGGGTCTATCTCAAGGTCATCAAAAGGTTCTCCATCGCGTCTGTATGCAAAGATATTATTCACAGTACTCCCGATCCAAAGGCATTCCCGATCACTGTCGTAAGTCAGTACTGTTGTTATATTTAACGGACTTTCAAAACTGGTTTGAACCTCACCATCGAGTGAGATCCCGTATATAGTCTCGCCTACAGCACCCCAAATCAGTTCACCGTCGTAAGCCATATCCCTGAAACCTCGCCTATCATCCTCAGGCTGCTCGAAGGTATCAACTGAATCACCGTTAAGATTGAACACATAGATCAAAGGATCGCCGTCATTTGCACCGGAAACATAGAGTAGATCATCAATAAAAAGCACACCCTGAATACGGTCGTCATCAACAGCTTCACCGAAATTGTAAGACTCGCGCAATTCCCACGGATTAGCATCCAACTCACCGCGCAGTCCTGCATCTACCGACCATTCAAGCGGACCGTTACCGTCATTCCGAACAGAAAGATGACGATCTGTCACTTCTTCGGGATTAAGTATGGCTTCGATCTCATCCACCGAAGGGAAAAATTCGGGATGTGTCATGCTGAAGTTTATCTCAAGGGTGTCATCCTGTTCCATGTTGAAACCGTCACGCGTTATACTGTTATAGCCTGGCAGTGAGGCAGTTGCACTGAATTCACCCATCAATGCAAACTCAATCTGCCAATATCCTTCATCATCGGTTTCGGCTCGCTGCCCGAATGATGTACTGACCGTTGCCCCTTCCAACGGTTCATCATCCTCTGCGTTCACGACAAACCCTTCCAACATCCCTCCCGGTTCAACTCCAAGTCGTACCAGCCATGAATCCCATCCTCCCGCTCCGAACGAACCTGACCAACCGTATAGCGCATAACCCCAGTCATCTGTCATTATGCCTACTCTACAGACATCTGCTTGGTCACCTCCGTATGTCTCTGTCCAGAGTAACTCCCCATCTTCATCGGTTCTGAGTACTAAAACATCAGCTCGTTCATCATTATAGGGCAAAGTGTTTCCAGCAAGTAGATACCCACCACTCTGAGTCTGCGTCACCGAAAAACATCTTTCGGCATCCTCACCTTCATAAACCCTCGTCCAAATCTCTTCTCCCTCGCTATTTACTTTCACCAAAATAGCATCTCTGTCATCATCTCCATCCGGAACGGTGATACCTGCAAGCAGAAAATCACCTTCATCGTTCTGGATAGCATGATAACAGTGATCATCATTTTCTCCACCGAATGTCTCGGATGAGAGTAATTCTCCCTCATCGTTTATCCTTACAAACCACATGTCAGCTCCCCCGGCACCAAACGAGCCGGTATGACCCGTCAAAACGAACTCGTCTTCATCAATCTGAAAACCCATGTTAAGACCATCAACCTGATTCCCCCCGTATGCTTGCCTCCAAAGCTCATCACCTTCATCGTCTGTCATTACAACCCAGGCATCACCGTTTCCTTCACCAAAGGAAGACGTACCTCCAATTAGTAAATAGTTGCCGTTATCAAGTCTTATTGCTTCACTGCATCTTTCATGATCTCTTCCACCATAAGTGCGAGACCAAACTTGATCACCTTCTCTATCTAACATCATAAGCCAAAAATCGAATCTGCCCGCTCCCATTGATCCGGTGTATCCGCTGACAATGAAACCGTCATCAATTTCTATTACATCATAGAACCGATCATATCCTGCACCACCGAAATTCTCAGACCAGACTTGATCCCCTTCCTCATCCACCACCACTATCCATCCGTCGGTGCCTCCGCCGCCAAATGACCCCTCATTGCCGACAAGTGCAAAACCGCCCTCAGCCAACTCGATGATGCCGAGTCCCTGTTCTTGACCCCCACCACCATAAGCAGCAGACCACAGCAGTTCAGGCTGGGCTTGGAGTGGTACTATTGCGATTGTCAGACCAAGAATGATTATTAAAGTTCGCATGTTTTCTCCATAGAGGAAATTTAGATTTTAGAGTATTAACCAAGTAGTGATTTTGTAGTCGTGGTTGTCTCAACCACGATGTCGGGCTTGGGACAAGCCAGACTACAAACTAACAAATCACTACAAAGTTAATACTCTCTTAGATTTTTCAGAATGGGTCAAGTGCTGTTTGCGAATAGCGGTAGGGGCGTGATTTATCACATCTGTTTAATCACAGATGTGCTCAATTCCCAATTACAAAGCAAATGTATCATTCTGATAGTTTAGAGTTCACGCTTTAGCGTGTTGAAACAGCCTAAAGGCTGAACTCTGAACTTAAATTAATATTACCTTGCCAGCACGATTTTTTTTGTAATAATCTTATTCTCCGATTTCAATCGGACGAGGTAAATGCCTGATGTCAACGCTGACCCGTCCCAGTGAGTGGTGTGGCTGCCTGCGGTCAAACGGCTATCCACCAGCGTTGTCACCAACCGACCGTTCAGATCAAACAGTTCCAGCAATACATCCGCCTCACTCCGCACTTCATAAGTGATATTCAATTGTGCGTTGAACGGGTTGGGGTAGATGGACGTGATAGTAAATTCGTTCGGTATGACGGATTCAAATTGTCTAACACTGTTCACAAACTCCGACTCAAACGCCCCCATATCTGGAGCATTGCCTTGATAGTCATCTTCTGTCTGATTGATCAGCGTGTCTTCCTGCCATACAAATAGTGATGTACCGGAATCAATACATGGAGACTCTTCGGAGAGGTCATAATCTCCCTCATTGGGACTAAGATAACGTGGATCGGTGGATATTGTCCCGGCTAAGAATTCTATCCGACCATTGTTATTGGGATCAAGTACAACGCTGTCCTGACCACCGAGATTTGTGTATGCTATGTTCAGTGAACTTGGTTCTCCGTCCGGGCTAAAGCTGATCTCAAGTGGTGAATAGCCATAGATTATTGAGTTTAGCAGAACAACATCGGATGCAGAGCAATATAGCGGGGTGTAAATATCTTCTTGTGGCTCCCAGGCTACTGTACAGTGAATCATGTTCAGAACTGAACCCAAGCGCACGAAGATTCCATCGCTGGTTCTTTCAGATGAATTATCCAATATCAGGCAGGCATTCATAGACAGTACAGCTTGACCCTGAATAACTATGCCTCCACCATCATACCTGCATGTGTTTTCGACTATCTGGCATTGAGAGACAGCCAGAGTACACTGCTGACTTATCATTATCCCACCACCTCTTCTGATGGCACTGTTTTGATAGATCAAAGACATTGAAATATCCGGTGCACAATCAGCATACATGTAAATTCCGCCACCAGAATCTCTTGCATGATTTCTACTAATATGACTGCGGGTAATCTCCGGATTTGATTCTTCTCTACACGATATCCCACCACCATTACTATCAGCTTCATTGTCATACAAGAAGCATTCAATTATTGTCGGATTAGCGTTCAGTTCGCAACTAATTCCACCGCCAGCCCCTCCAAAGTTGTTTTCGATTATACAATTCAGGATAGTTGGACTTGAATTTTCGCAGTTGATCCCCCCACCTTTTTCGTTGGAGCCGTTTGTTAATGTAATTCCGATAAGTTGTGAAGATTCAGTCTCTTCACTGTCAAACGTAACAACTGATCCACTGGCATCGCCGTCAATGATGACATCGCGTGGATTGCCGGTTGCTCCAATGATGACTATTGCTCTACCCCTAAAGTCTATATTCTCAAAGTACTCACCTTCACTGATAATGACGGAATCGCCATCAGCCGCTGTTTCTATCGCAACAGCAATGGTCTCATATTCTTCCGGCACGTGAAGAATGCCGTCATCATCCGGTGGTAGCTGATGGTAGTAGTACGCTCCCATATCAGCTCGCGTACTGTCAGGATCTTCGGGTAAATTAGGGTCGCCTGCGTCTATACAGGGGGAGTCTTCTGTCAATCGGTAGTCACCTTCGTCGGGGTCTGCGAAGAGGGGATCTGCATCTATATTACCGTCACCCCATTCTAAGTCTCTATCCCTAATGAAGCTCAAAGTAAGTGCGCTATCTATATCTGAATAATTGATGCTGACTGCAGTTTGACATTGATCAACATTGAAAATTGATTCCCGCCAGAAAATCGAACTGTTAAATGTAACTGATGGAACTGCTCCCCTAAAATTTCGTATAAGAACAATGCCTCTGCGATTCCCCTCAGCTCTAAACGTGTGATACGCCATAGTACTGTTGTTAAACACCATATCAGAGCTATAGCAATGAATGGCTCCCATAACATCATTGTGGCCAGCTAATCCATTTTGCGATAGCGATGAATTATCAAGCACTATACTGGATTCACCAACCGAAATTGCTGATGCTAATTCAGCTATATTGGATTCAATTCTAACATTGACTAAGTGAATCTCTGAACTGTTAAGATGCATTCCCCCTCCCGACCATTCAGCGAAATTTTCATTTATGTATGAGTGTTCAACTATCAAAGTCGATTCATAGGAACCAATTCCGGCACCAGAAGCTCTGCTACCACAGCGTGACACATTTACCTGAAAAAGAATCGGAGAACTGTTGTTCGTACAGTAGAAACCGCCTCAACATTTCTACACCTGTTCCTTTCTATGTTTAGATACTTCAGAGACGGGCCTGCCCCATTACAGTATATCCCACCACCATAGTCTGTATCACCATTTGTAATCGTAAAACCGCTTAAGACAGAATTTTCATCCTCTTCATTTCTAAAAACGACAACACTGCTTCCGTTCTCATCTCCATCAATGACAACTTCACTCGGATCATCCGTGTTTCCGATGACAGCAATTGCTTTCCCTTCAAAGTCGATGTTCTCGACATACTCCCCCGGCTCGACCAAAACAGTGTCGCCATCCTCGGCAGCGTCAATCGCTCCCTGGATGGCCTCGTGGTCGTCGGGGACATTGATGATCTCGGCGTGTAGTGCAAAGCAGGCGGTCAATATCAGCAGTAGTGATAGTGTGGCTTTCATAATTTGCTCCTATGTTTACTTTGTGCAACCCCGCACGGTGTCAATTCATCGTTACTGACACCAAAATCACCTCTATATTCCCGTCTCGTCACACTTCGTCACATCTTCGTCACCCCTTCAAACATAATGCCACAAAGAGATTCAGGCACATTTGTGACGAAGTGACCCAAAAAATATAGCCTCCCGCTACAGTGTTAGCACTGTTGTGTCATGTCTTGAACGAAGTGGAGACATGACAACGGTTAACTTTCAGTCAGGTCACCGCTGCGGCAAAGACCCGACAGAACAATTACGGAATTAAGGGCGAATACGAGATTCGCCCCTACCGAACCAGTACGATCTTTCGTGTAATTGCCCTCTCGTCCGATTTCAGACGAATAAGGTATATTCCCGATGTCAACGCTGATCCGTCCCAGTGCGTGGTGAAACTGCCTGCTGTTAAACGGCGCTCAACCAGAGTTGTCACCAATCGTCCGTTAATATCAAATAGCTCAAGCGAAACATCAGTCTCACTCGGAACATCGTAGGATATGCTTATCTGAGCGTTGAACGGGTTGGGATAGATTGCTGTCATGCCAAATTCCTCCGGAGACAACCTCTCCGATTCGGTCGGCGCTGTGAGAATTACATCGAAGAAAATCGGCAGTCTTACATCTCCCTGCATGGAGTTGGTTGTGAAGAATAGCTCCGCATTCCAGCTCATATTCTGTTCATCCTGCAGCGGTATCAAATCCTCAGCGTCAAGCATCAGTGTCAGTTCGACATTATGATCCGGATTGAGTACTCCGTCATAAGAATCAAGGTCAAACCATGAAGTATTGGTCTCTAACTGCCAGACGTTGATCGTGTCTCCCGGATCACTCGTGTTTTCAATCGAGACAAATACAGTACTGTAAGGATCATACCGATTCGTTATGAACGCACCTTCAGGTCTCCCCTCCTGATCAATCCGAGCTACAAACTCCACGTCACCTGTCCCGGTACTTATCTTGTGAACCTCAGTGTGATCCACTTCTCCTTGATTATGTACATTATGATACACATAGAGAAACCCGGGATCTACCGAAGTATGTGCCAACCCGTAAACTGTCAATCCGTGACGAGCCAGTTGTGCAACTTCTTCTCCCTCACGCGTGTAACCTGCAATGTATCGTGAAGTCTTGGCACAAATCCATAACAGTTCACGGTCTGAATCCCACGCAACAGCCTGACATGGGTTAAACGGTCCTTCAAATGATTCAACCTCCCCCTCCGGCGTAAAACCGTAAATGATGTTGTCTTCTCCTCCCCAAATCAGTTCACCATCGTATGCAAGATCACCCATACCGTAACGAGAATCACCAAATTGTTGAAAAGCATCTACTAATTCACCTTCACGATTTAATATATAAACAAAGTTGTCATCTCGAGCGCTTGATCCGCCTCCTGATACGTAGTAATGGTCATCAACAAACACGACTCCTTTCAGACGAGAGTTTTCAACTTCTTCACCTGCTGACAGAGATTGCCGCAGTTCCCAGGAATCGAGATGCGCATTATCCGGCAGCCGCTTCTCGGCGAACCACTCCAATACTCCGTTACCGCTGTTTTCAACCGAAAACGGGAGATCAACCGATGTCTGTTCTTCAGCAATTATTTCCACTCTCAGCTCTTGCTCTGATAATTCAAAATCCGCATGAAACAGACCGAAGTTGACTTCGATAGATTCGTCTTCCGGGACATTGAGATCACCGCGTGTTGAATCGAGGTAACCCTCGGCAGTAGCGGTTAACGTAAATGAAATCTCGGCAGGTGCATGTTCAATTGAGTAGTTACCTTCATCGTCACTGAATGAGACAAAACCATGAGTCGTAATCAATCTTGCCTGTGGAATCGGATCGCCGGTTTCAACGTCAGTCACCACACCGAATATCTCTCCCTCTCTGCGGATAATACCTGTCGTGAACAGGATGGCTCTTCTTTCCTCAAGCTCCGCAGCACCTATGGGATACATATCATTCCAGGTATAGCTTATTCCGGTTGTGCCGTCGGGGCTGGATATGCCGACTGAAGCGTAGTAGTTGTTTCGCTCGCGTGGGGCACGTCCCTGCTCCGGTCCACGGACATTGCTGATGGTGTTGTACTGAAACATAATGTCTGAATCACCGGATTCAACAAACCATCGCTCCGGATCAAACAATATCAACTCAAAATTGAGATCATCATTACCGGGTTCAAAATGACGAAGCTTGTACCATTCAACAATGAAGATGCCTGTCTCATCATCGTAAAAATAGTAAACCTGAGAATCATCTTCAAATTTAAGCCAATCCCAGAAGGGAGCGATCATCCCCACACCGCCACCGATTGCGCGATCAAGGGGCCAATTCTGGAAATTCACGATATTTTCCTGATCTCCGATAGCTACAAAACCGTTCGTTCCGATGGTAATCTGATCAAACTCATATCCGTAGAATTGAGCCGTAAAACCGAGATCAACAACCACAGATTCACCCACATCTTCAAATCCCTCTACATCAGACTCACCGTCAAATTCGCAGCTAATACCGTCGAAGTCACGATTCCGCTCCTCACGGCTGATCTCGATCCAGTCATATTCTGGCGTAATCTCCCAGCCCTCATCGGTGTCATCAAAACAGACATAACCGTAATCATCCGGTCCGAACGGTTCTCCTTCAGCAATCTCACCTGCCTGAAGTTGGAAGAAGACGGTGTCAACAAATTCATCCTCACCTGTAAGAATCATCATCATGTCACACATTGAGCCGGGGATCGCAATTGGGCTGACGCTTACAACAAAAGGATCGCCGGCGAGTCGTGAAAAACGTCCAGCATCTATGTCATTATAATCCGACTCCTCGTCAACTACTAGAATACTATTGCCTATTGCGGTTAGCTCAGCGATCATCGGCGCAGAGTTCATTCTTCCACGATTGACGATTTCAATGTCGAGATCAATTTCCTCCCCATCAAGTATCACCCCACCGATAACACGGCGAACATCAAAACACGGCGAGTGAGGATCGAGTGTAATAGCCGAACTCCAGTTCAATCCGCCATCGGCTTCAAAATTAATCTGCACTGTCGGACGAGTGCTCGGACGAGCTTCTCCATCAGGTATCTCTGGATGGATCATCACCTCGATCACATCCCTGCCATCAGCTTCCGCACCGGCATCCATGTCACCGAATTGAACAATTCCTTCATCCACCTCAACCCAAGGAGACAGCGGTGTGGCTGTTGCTTCGACGTTTTGCAATGCTTCGTTGCCAAGATTGATGGCAGTCAATTCGAGAAAGAACAGTTCCCCCGGGTTGATCTCACCATCATCGTTGCCTTCTTGTTCCGTGAGCGTATAACCGCTCAATTCAACGGTAGCTTCTTCCGGATCCGCAATTTCTATCTCTTCAAAGAGGGGCAGAATGTCACGACCGGTAACGGTCAGAAACATCGGTGTATCTTCCGCAAACTCGACGCCTTCATCAAAGACAAACCGAGCAACACCTTCTTCATCAGATGTGGTGGTTCGCATAACCATCTCATCATAGTCGGCGTAATCATCGTCGTCCGGATCAGGCATATCACAGGGAGCATAAAGGGTTACTTGAGCCCCTGTTACCGGATTTTCACCATCTTCGTCCATCACCGTCAGTTCCACGAAACGGGTTATCGGTGTAACCGATTCGGGGAAATCAGCGGTCACTATATGCGGAACTCCGATCCACGGTTGGATACCGGGATCACCATAGCATTCAAAGTCTGTTTTGACGTGGAGGTATATAGGCTGACCTCTGTATTGGAAATTAGGAATATATTGCTCTATCGCGGTGACTGCCATAACTCGACTCCAACCAGCAGTCATATCACGAGACATTACACTATTTACCATCTCTAACCAGAGAGTGCTCATAGGAATGGTCGGAGTGTCACCATATGCAAATGTATTGAAGACAGCTCCTTTTAAGTGTTCGCCGTCACCTGTTCGGAATATGGACTCTCCGGCATAATCACCGATTCCGTTAGTGACAATGTATAGCGGGAAAATAACATTGTCATTGACTTCAAATCTAGTTCTCCAATTCCAAATTTGGACACGACCAATCATGACATTGCGTCCTTCATTAAAAATGTCCCGCATCCAGGGCATTATCTCTTCACCGTATCTGTCCCATACTAAGTCCTCGTAGTATTCGATGTCGTCGAAACCACGACGCTGAAGCACTTCCACACCCCAACGGACATTCATTGGAATTCCGATATGCCAGGCAGAGTTATCATTCAATCCCCAATGTTCTGAGAAAACCGCACCTTTGGTGAACCATTCGGTTTCTTCCATGTACGGCTCAGCTTCATAGGCAAGGGTTTTGTTGACTACAAGTTCCATCAAATCTCTATTTCCGGTGGGCCATCTGGCAAATCCTACATCAGGGTAGTGATCATCTCCCTCAAGGCAAGCATGGCGGTAGTCAGCATGGTGAGGATTAGCCCAAATTGAATTTCCTCTCTCTGCCCCAAGTTCCCATTGAGGAGCAGTCATATTATAGCTACTTCTGTCACCGATCAGCAGAATCTGATCGAACGGATCTATCCCGTCATCAAGATAGTCATCATACCGATCCTGGATTCTGTCTTTGACTCGTGCAGCATTTATAGCGACCATGCGGGATAACGACAGAATATCCACTTTATATCCTGATTTCCGTCGCCATTCAATGAATGGAACAGCGTACTCAAGACAACTCTCGTGAGTAACGATCAGATAATGACCGACATAAGGTGACACATCTTCAGGGTTGTCTCTGCGTACATCGTCACCGTTGATCGCTAATGCGCTGATGAACTTGAGGAATTCCCGACTGCGATGACGGCGATTGGGGTGATATGCCGGGTTGACAGGCTCACCCTCACCGAATCGAACCTCAGCAGTGATGTTGTCACGAATCAGATAGCTGTCATTTTCCGAGTCATACTGCACCGGATAGGTCGTCACCTTGACCATGCGGACACCGCGAATCACAAACGGCTCGCTCATCTCTGCGATTACCGGAGGATATAACGGGGTGTCGTCTCTCGGTTGGTTTAAGACAATGGTCTCATCACTGCAAAGTACCGGAGGATTGTCAGACCGGACGATTCGAGGCTCGTCGGATTGAACGGACAGCTCCAAAGAAGCTTGCGGCGGTACGACCACAAACCTGCTGACCATCGGGAGTATCGGTTTGTCCGGTTGGTAGGTTATCCCCTCTGAGGGAATGGTGAATTGCGTGTAATTTTGGTTGTCCTGTGACACAGTGATCGGCTGAAGATCACCAGTTTGGACAGTTAAAGTGAGTTGATTAACATCTGATGTAATATTCGCCTGGATCGCATCCGTCTGGATGGGGGTAGCCAGCATAGCATTCGCAGCAAGGACCCATGCGAGAATGGGGAAAACAATACGATTTGACATGAGCACATACCTGTTTCACAGTATTTCAGTATGTTTGAAGGCAGCAGAGCTGCACACAACTTTTCAGGATAAACAAAAGAGTATATTTATTATACAAACAGGAAACCACTATGTCAACAGTGTTTTATCACATTCGGGCTAAATCTCCGGTATAAATCACTTAGCGTTATCATTCTTCGTTGAAGGTGAATCTCCGTCCGGTCCTTTTACCGGATTAACTTTGCAGAAACCGTTTTTATCCACCAACCGCTCTATCTTGTCGCATTGAAGCGCTATGAATGTCCGGCAGGTTTTGGATCCATCCGCCAGTTGATCGGGCCAACGGGCATATTTACAGTCAAGGTCGCAGTAAAACATTTTTTGATTTTGTGATTAAGTGATTGCGTGATTTTATGATTGCGGTGTCAACCCGCCGTGGTTGACACTGTACAACAAACAGGTAGGGGCTTGATTTATCAAACCCGCATGTTGTTTGAATCGTAACGGGCGTGATAAATCACGCCCCTACCATATGAAGGTTAGGTGTCAGTTCGGTCAATTCTTCTCAACCTGCAGTATCATACCGTCAATCGCTGTGACTTTAATTTCTGTTCCTTTTTCAATAGTGCCGGATGCCTTCGCCTTCCAATACTCACCGGCAACAAACACCTGTCCTTTCGGATCAAGGTCGGTCAGTGTTTCCCCTACTTCACCGATTATTCCTTTTCTGCCTGTGGTCACTCTCTTCGACTGAGCTTTCAGTCCCATTCCAACCGCAAACAGAGCAAACGCTACTGTGGCAATAACTGTTGGGACGATTACACCAAGCGAGATTTTCAGCGCAGGAACGTCCGTGTCTATCAGCATTGTAGAACCGAGAAACAGGCATATCGCCCCTCCGACAGATAACATACCGAAACTGGTCACTTTCACCTCCAGAATTAACAGGATGATCCCAAGCACAATGAGTAGAATACCGACGATGTTCAGCGGCAGTGTCTGGAACGCCATAAACGCAAGCAACAGACAGATCGCACCGATCACCCCGGGGAATATCGAACCCGGATTGTACAGCTCAAACATAATTCCATACATGCCGAACATCATAAATATGTAAGCGATATTCGGATCGCTCAGTTTGTCGAACAGCCGCTGCCGCCAATCCATCTCAAACCGTTCGATTGAACTATTTTCAGTATCAAGGACTATTTCTCGCTCTTTCAATTCAACAGTCACACCGTTTACGGCAAGGAGCAGTGAATCAACATCGGATGCAATCAGGTCAATTACATCAAGCTTGAGTGCGTCTGTTGCAGTGATTGATGCACTTTCACGAACTGCCTTCTCTGCCCATTCGACGTTGCGCCCACGCTCCTCAGCAATCGAGCGTATCATGGCAGCAGCGTCATTGGTCATCTTGTCGTTCATGACCGATTTGCTGGTTGAATCCGGTTCGCCTCCACCGGGCATTCCACCTCCACCGACCGTCACAGGATGTGCTGCTCCGATGTTCGATCCCGGAGCCATCGCTGCGATGTGAGCTGCAAGTGTGATAAATGTCCCGGCAGATCCGGCACGAGCACCTGCAGGGGACACATACACAATTACCGGGACATCTGCTATTAGGAACCGCTGCACGATGTCACGGGTGGCTTCGAGCAGTCCTCCGGGTGTGTCCATCTCGATTAGCAATGCTTCGGCATTCTCATCCTCAGCGTGGTCAACCGCTTCGACGATGAATCGCGCTGACACCGGATTGATCACACCATCTATTTGGATCAGATGGACTTTGGATGCGGATGCAACACCGGTGAGCAGCATTAGGAGAAGAATGCTCACGCAAAGTCGCAAAGACGCAAAGGGTTTATATGATTTGTAATTCATGATTTTATTGCTAATTTCTTGTCATTCTGGTAAAAACCAGAATCCAGTAATTATAAGACTCTATGTAATCAAAACTGACTCGTCAACGTCACCTTCACACCGTTAAACGGATTCACCGAACGGCATACTCCACCCGTGCATTTCAATCCTCCGCGTTCGTGCCCTCCGAACAGCCGCACCTGATGTTGCTCCATGAAGTTGTATGTCAGCTCCAGCGAGGGCCAATATGTGTATGATGCGTCCTTAGTGCCACCCTCTTCAGCCGAATCGTTTGAGCGTTCGACCGCTGCCGTCAACGACACATCCGGTGAACGGGAGAAGCTTAGTGCCAGATACTGGTCGTCAAAGCGGCGATCCTGTCCCTTGTCATAATCCAGCAGCAACTGCACATCCGCTGACACGGAGTATATATCACCGAAGTGGTAGTCATACATCGTACCGAATCCGATGCGCTCCCGCCATTCTGAGTAACCACCTTCCGCTGTTGGAGTAAACTTCACATCCTGATGCACTCCACCCTGAATAACCACATGATGCGTCTCGTAATCGTCCCATTCTATATTAAAGTAAAACGCCTGATAAGGCGAGAACTCCTCCTTCAATGTCGGAATCAATGCGTTGCCGTTCTCTCGACTGCTCGACTGGTTGAAGTTCAGCAGATACGACCAGTCACCATATATTCCTGTTGCCTCAAGCTGCCATCCCACATCATCTCTAAATTCCTGCTGACGAGGATGACGATCAAGCAGATACATAGTAGTAGTTGGAGTTACTGTAGCTGGATAGAGTAATGGTGGTAGGTCCTCATATGTTAAAAAATTATAATTCTTGTAATCGAGCAACACGCTGACACCGGATCCGTAGTAAGCCAGTGCAGAATAAAAACCGTTGTGATATTGAGCTGTAGGATCGAAATCAACGCGATCAGCAACATACGCTGCGAAAATTGAACATGAACCGTACTCCGCTTCAAGTTCAACACCTTTACGCTCGATCAGCGGGTGACGAGGTCCGTCTTCCAAACGACTGACCGTGCCTCCGATTCTCAATTGATCCATCCTTGTCAATCCGTCCGGCAGACGATAAGACATAAACAGCCCCTCAGATGCTTCTCGGAAGTCTCCTGTGGAATCAATCTCCACACCACGAAACGCAGCACCCTCAAAACCGCCGTTATAGCCTTCGACTAGCACCCCCTGCAAACCGGTGTCAAATCCGAGATCAATTGATTCGAGTGTCCCAAACAGCAATCCCCTACCCCATGTCCGGTAGAAATTACCACCCCGGATTGTCAATCCTTCCGGCGCATACTCAATATACCACTGATCAAAAGCATCCAGACCCGCCTGACGCACTCCACCCAGTTCCGGTACTGACGGAAGCAAATAGGTCTGACGCAAGTATATACGGTAATCATCCAGCGTTGCATTAAGCTCCAGATAGTTCTCGAAGAAGGCATAGTCATCATCGGATGATCCGGTTATCGGCTTACCGCGTCCGTATCTCGCTTCGTTCTGCCCGGAAATATTCAGATCGAGGGCATATATATTGTCAAACATTAAGAATAGCGTGAAGGTCAATGATAAAACGGTTTTGATAAATCTATTAGTCATGTGATTAGTGATTGAGTGATTGGGTGATTTTGTGATTCTTTATTCTTCAGATGACTCTTCCACTTCGTCGAGAGTGTCGGTTTCAACGTGGAACAGCTTTTCGACGGCTTCTTCCAGCTTAATCTCGTCTCCTGCGGTATAACCGAACTGGCTGTACACTATCTCCCCTGTCTGATCAATCAGGAACGTTATCGGAGGATACTTCCCACCATACAGCTTTATCACCTCGCTGTTGATGTCAAGCAGGACTTCAAATTCGTACTTCTTGCCCTTGATTAGCGGCTTGATGCGGGACTGACTCTTGGCATTGTCTATGGTGATAGCGTAAACCTGCAACCCCTTTTCAGCATACTTCTTATAAATCTCATTGACGTGCGGTAACTCCTTAAGACACGGCTTACACCAGGTCGCCCAGAAATCAAGCAGCGCCGGACCCTTTTCCAACTGCTTTGACAGTGTGACCCTCTTCCCACTTAAATCCTGCAGAGTAAAATCCTGTGCTTTATCTCCGGCAAAAGCAGAAACGGAGAGAAGTGCGACAAGAATTGCAATAAAGGCTTTTAGCTTCATAATGTTTCCAAAGTTTAGATTCATTGTAATATATAATAATACGAAAAAAAAATCGATATAGAAACAGTGGTTCTACGCTGTTTTGTGTGGGTAGTATTTCATATTCATATGGATCACATTAGGATTATGTCAAATTAATGAGTCAGTCATTTTCTGCAATATGAGTTCAGAGTTCAGGCTTTAGCCTGTGTGCGGGGAAGACACACTGAAGCGTGAACTCTGAACTGTCCACCTTGACAATAGAACAATACAGCTTTAACTTCCAACACTAAATATTAACAGAAAAGACAATGAGCAAATCTAATACAATACTGATCTGTGGCGGGGCGGGATACATCGGCAGCCATGTAGTGAGAGAATTAATGCCTCACTACAACCTAATCATCGCTGATGACCTGTCGCTCGGACATGAACAATCCATTCCCGATGAGATTAAGCTGGTTGTTTCATCCATCGGTGATCGGGATCGAATGAGTAAGCTGTTTTTGGAAAATGATATTCAGGCTGTGGTGCACCTCTGTGCGAATGCTTATGTGGGTGAGTCGGTGGAAAATCCGATGAAGTACTATCGCAACAACATCGCAAACGGATTGACATTGTTAGAATGTATGCTTGAACACAATGTCAAGAAAATGATATTCTCCTCTTCATGCACTGTTTATGGCTACCCGGACAAACTGCCGATCACCGAAAACTGCCCAATCGCTCCAATCAGCCCTTACGGTCATACGAAAGCTCTCTATGAACAAATTCTGTCCGATTTCGGCAGAGCTTACGGACTTCAGTATGTCTCTTTGCGATACTTCAACGCCGCAGGTGCGTTGGCGGAAGCCGGTATCGGTGAAGATCACAATCCGGAATATCACTTGATTCCGTTGGTATTGCGTCAGGCTCTGCAGAAGAAGTTTCCGGATCTGTTCAAGGATGATATCAAGCAACTGAAACTGTTTGGGGATGACTACAATACGCCGGATAGGACATGTGTCCGGGATTATATTCACGTCATGGACCTTGCTGCGTCGCATAGACTTGCGCTTGAGTATTTAATTGAAGGTTACTATTCGACTGCAGTCAATCTTGGCAATGAAACAGGATATTCGGTTCTCGATGTGGTAAAAGCCTGCGAAGTTGTGACAGGAATGAAGATTGATTATGAAATGGAAGGGAGACGACCGGGGGATCCTGATGAATTGGTCGCAGACTCAACCAAGGCTCGTGAGCTTCTCAGCTGGCAACCGAAGTATTCGAGTATTGATCAGATTGTAAAATCGGCGTGGGACTGGCATCTGGCGCATCCGTTGGGATTTGAGTGATTTTGTAATTGAGTAATTTGGTGATTGGTTTGGAAGGTGGTCTTTCAGTCCGCTCTGAGACTTTGTAGATTCTCTAAGGGCGGACTGAAAGTCCGCCCTTCAGGAGGCAGAGGGAATAAATGCCGTAGGGTTCTCACGCCCTACGGCATTTCTTCTTACCTTAGTAGTGTCTTGATGTCAAGTGCTGTTAGACACTTATTTAATCAATGTCAGCTTCTGCTGAGCAACCTGTGCGTCTGACTGCAAACGGACGATGTAAACGCCACTCGGCATGTCTATGCCGTTGACAGATGCTGTATGGTAACCTGCCGACTGTACTCCCGATACCAGCTCGCTCACCAAACGACCTGACAAGTCGTAAAGTGACAGATTAATCGGGCTCGACTCCACCAATGCATAACGAATCAAAGTCTGGGAGTTGAACGGATTGGGATAGACCGACTCCAAACCGAATGACTCAGGAATTGCCTCTTCGGTCTCACCCAATTCTATCGCCCAGAAGCTGTCAGTGTGATAGGTCGCTGATCCGGTCATTGTCGTAAATAAAACCGACTGCGATCCCGAACCACGTACCAAACGGACACTTAGCGATGCACCATCAACCGCACCGTCAATTGCATCCGTTGTTGGATCGTCGCCCCAGACTGCTACACCGGATCTGCCGTCTTCAAGCACACCTGAACCGACAAGTAAATCACCGGAATAAACACCGATCTCACCAAAAACCGACTCGTCAGCCATGATCAGCAGACTCATGTTCTGACCCGTGACCGGCAGCTCAGGCAGATTCTTCGGTGCAGATGCTATCTGACGATGAATTGTTTCGTCACGCTCCGGTGCGCCCTCATCAACAAGCTCCTGAACGTAAACCAAATTAACATCCTCATCAACGCTAAATTGGTAGCCCTGACCCTCACGCATCAAACCTATATTGCTGAAGCCGTACTCGGGCACGTAGAAGTGACCGAAACCGTCCTTGGCGATCACAAGATGACCGGTCTCAACCAGTGCTGAAAGAGCCAGGGTCGCTTCAACACGACGACGCGGATAGTAGGATGACAAGTTCCAACCCTCCAGAAGCACGATCTCGGCATCCGCTACAACGCTTAAACCTCTGACCTCAAGACGGGCATCACGGTTCATCTTGACCATGTAGCCCTCTTCAAACGCCCAGCCGGGAATGTTGTTGAAATCTTCTGATGGAACAAAAAACTGTCCTGCACCGTTCTTGACCATCACCAGATCACCGGCTTCGACCAGTGGCGCCATCAAGACAGGAACTTCCTCCTCGTTGGGCTCAATGTTCAACGAGACAAGATTCCAGCCAAAGTTCAAACTAAGGTTGCGGAAGGTCTGAACAGGTTCATCAGTCACGTTCATTGTGACGGGAAGATGTGTCTCTCCACCTTCACCATCATGCTCAAATATCAGCTCACCCTCGAACAGTGCTACCGGCAGCCCGGTTGCATCAAGTGTCATATTGAACAGTTGTGAATCATCCGCTTCTAAGATGCCTTCTGTCGGCTCAACCTGCATCCAGCCGATGCGCACATCAACCTGCCACACCGCGAGAGCATCAGGCGTCAAACCGGCATTCTCAAGGAGACCGACAAATACCCAGCTGTAGATGTCAAATAGATTCGTCATATAGAGTCCACCGGCGCGGGCTCCTTCAAGCTGGAGGTCAGCAACGAACATGATCTCACCGTCTTCCGGGTTGAGTTTATAGACTCTTGTGTTGGAGGCTCCTTCAACATCGTCCGTGTCACGGGTAAAGATGTACAGGAAGTAGCCGTCGGCATCATCGGGATAATAGCCCAGGCTGGTGATGCTGATGTCACCCTCCTTCTCTATCACCGCAACGTTGTTGCCTTCACGGTCATATCCGAAAATGTCGGTTCGTTCGGTACAGACCCACAGGATGTCGTTATCGGAATCCCAAGCCACTGCGCGTGCAGGGTTGACTTCCACTTCGTATGAGACTTCGAGGTCACCTTCAGGGGTGAAGCCGTAAACGACACCGTCATCGCTGCCCCAGATCAGCTCACCGTCAAAGGCAAGGTCGCGCATTCCGTATCGTGATTCGGCAAACTGTGGGAAGCGGTCAACCTCTTCGCCATCCTCATTGAGGATGTAAATGAAGTTCTCATCCTGACGATTGTTGCCACCTGAGATGTAGTACAGACCGTCAATGAACACCACGCCTGACAGGTAGCTATCCTCAAGTATCTCACCTGCAGCAATCTCCTCACGCAACTCCCACGGATCAGCGTCTGCGCCACCGAGCAGATGACGCGTAACCGACCAGTCCAGCGGTCCGTCACCGTCATTGGTGACTGTGAACTCGATTCCTTCAACAAGGAAGTCCGGTTCAATGGCATAGTCTATCTCGTCCGGTTCAATGATGCAGGTGGCTTGAAGAAGCTCTATATCCCACACAACTTCACCAGGTTCTTCCAGCTCAACCGTCTGGCGGTGGGTCAGATAGTCTTCCTTGGTAACAGTAACATCAAACGGAATACCGACAGGGGCATTTTCCATTGAATACTCACCGTTCTCATCCGTCAATCGCACGTAATGATGATCGTCAATGCTAAGTTCGACATCTTCAATCGCATCACCTGAAGACGCTTCGGTCACCGTACCGAGAACATCACCGACAGCACTATCCACACTGATGAACGCTGACATCTGGATCAGAGGCTGATCCTCGTCATTAAGCTCAATCAGGAGAATTATTTCATAAAGACCTTCATCAATCCCTTCGGGTGTTAAGATCAGCTCAAAGGTGGTCTCTTCACCACCTGCAACCACACCTTCATCAGGATCTGCCATGAACCAGGCAGGAACGGTGAGAAAGTCAAGATAGTGACACAACTCTTCACCCGCCGATCCCCAGTTTGGAGGTTGACCATAATTTCTCTGTTGGTGCCCATCTGTCACACCTCCGACAACACAGTGACCACGACCGTAGTTATAAACTAAGATCCCGGGATGATTGCCTCCACCGTCAAGTCGGGCGATATTCTGACTCCAATCACTGTTTTCAATATCATCAATGTCGTCCTGTTCATAGTGAACGTGAAACAGCGAACTTCCGCGAAGCAGAGTATTCGGTTCCCACTCCATTAGTTCGGCGAGATGATTGTAGTTGTCTTCATCAGGATCACCGCTTACGAGTACCCGACCGTTGCTTGCGCCTCCGCGAGTGTAGGTCAATCCGCCTGGATGAATAGGAACGACATTGTATTGATTTGTGCCTGTGCTAGCATACATTACACCTCCGGCATCCACCCACTCCTCGATTCGTTCACGGTTGTCATTGTATGCGCGATTGAAAGCATCCACCTGCTCGCTGTGCACAACCCAGAGGATGTCAAAGTCATCAATTTCAAAGTCGTCAAAAGCACCGGACTGAAATCTCTCATACTCTAAACCGTCAACCTGATCCAGTACCTGCTGCCACAGATTCCCTCCCCATGCAGCTCTGTCCTGAAAGAGTGCAAAAATGCCCTCTGGCTGATCCCGGCGCGGTCCGGGATTTTCCCGGTCATCCGGTTCAATCAAATCAAATGAAACGTCAAAGGCAACTTCAGACTCTCCCAAACTTCTGAGCGTAATCTCGGTCGCAACCTCGTCACCATTTTCAATAGCCAATCCGAACCCCATCGGATCAACCACCACCTGCGCATTTGCTGAAAACAGCAGTCCAAGTGTTAATGCCAGTGTAAGTAAAAAACTTCTTCTAACGTGCATGCCAGCCTCCTAATAAATCAGTACTCTTTAATCATTACGACGAAGCGCAAATCCCAGCCGAATTTTCACCGCATCCAAATGACAACACTGATATGAAATAATATAACCTTCTACATTAAGTAAAAATATAATCCTTTATGATCGGAATTGCAATGCAATGCCGTCCCTTATTCGCCTGCCAGCAGATTAGCTTCAAAGGCATAGGTCGTTCGATTTTGCTGTTTATGGCGCCTCTTCGCAGTATCTATCATCCTGTCAATCAGTTCCCTGAACGACCTGCCTCCAAGCTCCCACAGGTAGTATGAGAACGATCCGGGGATATTGTTGAGCTCATTGACGTAGATGTTGTTATTCGCATCAATTAAAAAATCAATCCTTGCAACTCCACCGGCTCCTAGGATTTGGAAGGTATTTATAGCCATATCTTGAATCATAGTAGTTATTTCATCCGATAACTCTGCGGGAATAATCCTTTGCTGCCCCGCCATCCCTTTGCCACCCTTACCAACACCTTTCTTGCCACCACTCTTGTACTTCTCATCAAAGGTCAGCAGTTCCTCTCCGCTCTGCGGCTGCTCAAGAACCGATGGGATCGGTGGATCACCGTCAATAACGGAGCAGTTGATCTCTCTGTAATTTGTCAACGCTTTTTCAGCAAGAACTCGAGTGCCAAATTTGAAAGCCAATTCAAGAGCATCTTCCAACTCCTGATGATCATCTGCTCTTGACACTCCGACACTTGAACCGAGAATTGCAGGTTTGACGAATATCGGATAGCCAATTTCATTTTCAAGTGAAGACAGAACGGGTTCCGGATCATCTTCAAATCGAACCTTGTTAACTTCGACATACGGCAGAACGGGAATTCCTGCTGTTGTCAGGATTGACTTGGTCAGCAGCTTATCCATTCCAATTGCAGATGACCTGACATCCGATCCTGCATAAGGCACATTCGCCATCTCCAGAATCCCTTGCAGACATCCGTCCTCCACGAACGTCCCGTGAGTTGCAGGGATGACAATGTCCAGCTCGTTAGTCTGAGGTCGCTTCAGCAGTCCACCGGGTGACGCTTCAATCAGCGTCAGTTTACCTCGCGCAGCATCCGGTGCGGGGAACACGCGTATCAGTTGATTCAGCGGTGGATGCTCCTGTCTGAAGAATGATACATCGGCAAGTTTATCTCCGATGTACCATACATTATCACGGGCAATATAGACGGGTGTCAGGTTGTATTTACTGCGGTCAACCGCTTCGATTGCCTGATATCCGGTCAGGATCGAGACTTCATGTTCGACCGATCTCCCCCCGAAGATGATTCCGAGTTGTGGTTTTGTGGGCATTTTGTTAATTACTGTTGTTTACAAGTTTTATTGTTCACGCAAAGCACACATAAGAAATTGAGTCTTCATAGCAGTGCTTAACGATCTGTGTGCGCACATCACATTTCATCATACTGATCCGGCAGATCATTTTCAAGCAGCATCGTATCCCCCGGCTTCAGATAAAATTGTAATTCTTCTAAGGCGACCTTCAGTGACGGTACAATCCAGATATTTTGCTCAATAAAATTTCCTTCTAACAGTCCGTCTCTAATCGGCTCGACCCGCTTCCTCCCGACCAGTACAGCCAGATCACAGGCTGATGCAGCCTTGCGACCAAACCCTCTATTCTCCTGATCCTCGATGTCACCAAGCTCAATCATACCGGGTGTTACCAATATTCTTCTCCCTTCAGCCATAGCCAATACTTCCAAAGCTCCGGCAGCACCAATCGGATTGGAGTTGAATGCGTCATCAATAACAGTTATCCCACCTTCACGTTTGATCGGTTCGAGTCTGTGTCGCACGGGCGGGATTGACTTCAACGCTTTCACAATCTTCGCACGCTTTACTCCAAGCTGATCTGCCATCGCTACCGCTGCGACTGCGTTCGAGATCGCAGTTCTTCCAAGCAGCGACAGATGAGCAGGCAGAACCTCACCATCCGGGAAGTGAAGTTCAAAATCACTGCCGTCCGTTCCGATCTGAATATTTCTAACAGAAACCGTTGGAATAGAAACACTGGATTCCCGCCTTCGCGGGAATGACGAGTCAACACTGAAGTAAACGACTTTCCCACTAAAACCCTCCCCAATCTCTCGACATAACGGATCATCACCGTTCAACACCGCAATTCCGTCATCCGGCAGTGACCGAATCAGCTCACCTTTAGCCTGCTGAATCACTTTCTGACTGCCGAACCGTTCAAGATGCTGAACCCCTATAGTGGTAATTATTCCATGAGTCGGCTTGACCAGCTTGCACAGCTTATCAATCGAACCAATGCGATATGCACCCATCTCTGCAACAAACGCCTCATGCTGAGGTCGCAGTCCTTCGCGTATTGCACGCGTTACACCCATCAGCGTGTTGTAGCTTCCGGGAGGACGGAAAACATTATACTTTTCAGCTAACATCGTCGAGAGAATCTCTTTAGTGCCAGTCTTACCATACGAGCCGGTAATACCAATCACAAGTGGATTTATCTCTTCAATGATCCGCCTTGCATCGTTAATGTAGTATGCTTGCTTTCGATTCTCAAACGGTTGGAGTATAATCACTGCTGCAGACAGAGGTAGGAACGCAAGCTCGTTGACAAAGAACAGAATCACTACATACAGATCGAGATCAATCCGACTTCCGGTAATTGCATAAATTATTGATGGGATTGCCAGAGATATAATGAAACCAAGCCATAAAATTCCTTTCGCCCGAGAAGTTATCACCAGCTTCTTCTTGGCGGTTCGCTCATTCTTCTGTAGCTTTTGCGCAAGCATAAAACAGCCGATAATCCACAGAACGATACCCGCCCAAAATGTTGTATTGAGACAGACGAGGAGCGCACCGGGGATCAGATGGAGATTTGCATGCTTTGAATTACGTGCGAATTGTCTTTTCCATTGCATTGCGATCATTCGCTTCGGCTCATAGTCCTCCAGTTGCAGGATGTGCAGATGTTCCCGCAGTCTGAACCACATTGCTACAGTCCAGCTCACGAAGACTATAACAAGAAGAATTAGTTCTGTTTTCTGTTCCATATTTGGTAGAATTGAAATTTAGAAGCTGTGACAACAATCACTAATTTACAGCATTACTCTTGCCAATGGAAGCTTTCTTTTGTAACTTATTTGTTCTATCAAGGAAATCTACGCTGTGTGCACCGATATCATAGCACAGCAATATCGCTGATAAAATTAAATTAAAATAGAAAGAAATTGGAGTTCAAAAATGTCTGAAAAGCATGTCTATTACTTCGGCGGAAATGACGCTGAAGGACGTGCCGATATGAGAAACCTGCTCGGTGGTAAAGGTGCCGGACTGGCAGAAATGACAAATATCGGACTTCCGGTTCCCCCCGGATTCACAATCACTACCGAAGTCTGCACTCATTATATGGAAAAAGGTGTACATCCTTCTGAATTGGAAGATGAGGTTAAAAATGCGATCACTCGTGTTGAAGAGATCATGGATGCTAAGTTCGGAGATGCCGAAAATCCACTGCTGATGTCAGTTCGTTCCGGCGCACGAGTCTCAATGCCCGGCATGATGGATACCGTCCTGAACCTTGGACTGAATGATACAACCATCAAGGGACTTGCAGCAAGAACCAACAATCCGAGATTCGCTTATGATTCATATCGTCGTTTTGTTCAGATGTACGGCGATGTGGTGCTCGGTGTTCAAGCCGGAGAGACCGAACTCGATCCATTTGAAGTTGCCATGGACGAGCTGAAGGAGAGCCGTGGGGTAAAGAAAGATCTCGAACTTACCGCTGACGATCTCAAAGAGTTGGTATCAATGTTCAAAAAGGTGATCGCTGATAACTGTGAAATACCGTTCCCGGAAGATCCGTGGGATCAGATGTGGGGTGCAATCAATGCTGTATTTGGCTCATGGAATGTCGAACGTGCTATCGCTTACCGCAAGCTGAACAACATCCCTGCCACATGGGGAACAGCGGTCAATGTCCAGACTATGGTTTACGGTAACATGGGTGATGACTGTGCAACCGGCGTCGCTTTCACGCGCAATCCCGCAAACGGTGAGAAGGAGTTCTACGGAGAATACCTGACAAATGCACAAGGTGAAGATGTCGTCGCAGGAATCCGCACACCACACCCGATAGTTGAGTTGGAAAGCGAATTACCGGAAGCTTATGGTGAACTTGTAGAAGCTTATCAGACATTGGAAAAACATTATCGCGAGATGCAGGATCTCGAGTTTACCATCCAGAAAGGCAAGCTGTGGATGCTGCAGACCCGAGCAGGAAAACGTACCGGACTCGCTGCTATCCGCATCGGTGTTGATATGGTTGATGAAGGATTGATCAATCCGCAGGAAGCACTCATGCGCATCGAACCGGAACAGCTTAATCAACTTCTCCGTCCGACATTCGATCCGAAGGAAAAGATGAGCATTATTGAGAGAGGAGGATTGCTGGCAAAAGGCTTGAACGCAGGACCAGGTGCCGCATCAGGTAAAATTGCTTTTAGCGCAGGAGCAGCCGTCAAAGCCGCCAGAAACGGCGATCCGATTATCCTTGTTCGTATCGAAACCTCACCGGATGACATTAAGGGCATGGATGCATCGGAAGGTATCCTGACCGCACGCGGAGGCATGACTTCACATGCAGCGCTCGTCGCCCGTCAAATGGGCAAGGTTTGTGTTGCCGGATGTGGTGGTCTTGACATTAGCTACTCAGCCGGCACTATGAAGGTTGGTGATATTGTCCTTCGCGAAGGTGACTATATCTCGATTGATGGATCAACAGGCGAAGTATTGAAAGGTGAGCTGAAGACACTGCCGTCAGAGATCATTCAGGTGCTGGTTGATCACACTCTCGACGCATCAAAATCCCACATGTTCCAGATCTATTCAAAGGTGATGGATTGGGCGGACGAGGAGCGGAGACTTAGGGTACGAACTAACGCTGACCAGCCGGATCAGTGTCGAACAGCACGAGCATTTGGTGCTGAAGGTATAGGACTGTGTCGTACTGAGCACATGTTCTTCGGTGGTGACCGGATCATGGCTGTTCGCGAGATGATTCTTGCAAACAACACCGAAGGTCGTCAGAATGCCCTTGACAAGCTGCTGCCGATGCAACGCTCAGACTTTCTGGGAATATTCCAGGCAATGGACGGACTGCCTGTGACCATAAGAACCCTCGATCCACCGCTGCATGAATTTCTACCTCATTCTGATGCAGAAATTGCCGAACTGGCTGAAGATATGCAGGTTGATGTGGATGAATTGAAAGCGAAAGTCGCCGAGCTGCACGAAGCTAATCCTATGCTGGGGCATCGCGGCTGCCGACTCGGGTTGGTATATCCTGAGATCACTGCGATGCAAGCTCGTGCAATCTTTGAAGCTGCCGTCGCTGCAACACAAGAAGGGATCACGGTAATTCCTGAAATCATGATTCCTCTGGTTGGATTCAAAAATGAGCTATCCAATCAAGAGCAGGTCGTGCGTACAGTTGCTGATGAAGTTCTTGCCGAGGCAAATGTTGAAATTCCGTATCTTGTCGGTACAATGATTGAGCTTCCTCGCGCAGCATTGACAGCTAATGAGATTGCAGAAGTTGCAGAATTCTTCTCTTTCGGCACAAATGACCTCACACAGACGGCTCTTGGCGTTTCACGTGATGATGCAGGACGATTCCTGCCATATTATGTTGAGCACGACGTGATTGATAGTGATCCGTTCCAGTCAATTGACATTGACGGTGTCGGTAAATTGCTTGAGATCGCTGTTCAACTTGGCAGGCAGACTCGCTCCAGTCTGAAGATTGGAATTTGTGGCGAGCACGGTGGTGAACCACGCTCAGTCAAATTCTGTCATAGAACCGGACTGGACTACGTCAGTTGTTCGCCGTTCCGCATTCCGATTGCACGGTTAGCGGCAGCACAGGCTGTGTTGGAGAATTAATTCGCAGTGATATAGCTGCCCGTAGTCGTGGTTGAGACAACCACGACTACAAGAACATTACGCGGCTAACATTATCTAAATTTTGATATTAATCGCATTAGCTCGGAGACGAATGGATCATATTCCCTTCGGGTCTTGCGTTAAAGTGTATTATACAACAGGAGAATCAATATGAACATTGGAGTGCTGGTAAAATTGGTACCGGCAACGGAAGCTGTTCTGAAGATCAGTAGCGACCACCGCTCAATAGACACATCCGATGTTAGTTTCGTTCTGAACCCTTACGATGAATATGCTGTCGAAGAGGGCTTGAAACTGAAAGAGACAGCGGGAGGAACTGTTACGGTTGTTTCACTCGGAGGGGATGAAGCGATAAAAGCTCTCCGCAACTCTCTCGCTATGGGTGCCGATTCAGGAGTACATGTCGTGTCATCCGGTGGACTGGACATCGCCGGAACTGCCAAAGCGTTAGCCGGAGCTATCAAAGAACAGAACTTTGACATCATTTTTGCAGGGAAGCAGGCTGTTGACGATGACTGCGCTGCAATTGGCAGCATGGTCGCTGAATTCCTCGATATTCCTCATATTGCCACTGCGATCAGGCTCACGATTGATGGCAATAAAGCGACCGTCGAACGGGAGTTTGAGAGTGGTGTTGAAGTGTACGAGGTTGAGCTTCCTGCATTGATCACCGCCCAGAAGGGATTAAACGAGCCTCGCTACGCTTCTTTGAAAGGAATTATGATGGCAAAGAAGAAAAAGATTGAGACTGTGGATGCGGAAGCGGTTGAACCGAGAACTCAGATTGATCAACTGAGCTACCCACCGACCCGTCCCCCGGGGAAGATTGTCGGTGAAGGTGCTGAAGCGGTTCCTGAGCTGGTTCGACTGCTAAAAGAAGAAGCGAAAGTTCTTTAACAGTGCAGCAGGCATTGTAACGAATAACAAAGAGGAATTCATGGATATACTTGTATATATAGAATCTCGCGGAGAGAAATTACACTCGACAGGCTTTGAAGTTGTCACCGCTGCCCGTAAGCTCGCTGATGTTGCCGGAGGTAAAGTCACGGCACTTATCATTGGTGGTTCTGCGGACAGCACAAAGGTTGAACAGTATGGTGCTGATAGCATTCTCACAGTTGATCATCCCGATCTGACCGGGTATTCACCTGAGGGCTACCGTGAAGCACTGCTCGCTGCCAAAGAACAGACAGGTGCAGAGTTAATCCTAATTTCAGCCACCGCACTCGGCAGAGATTTGGGACCGATCATGGCAGCAAGGCTTGACGCTGCATTTCTGCCGGATTGCCTATCAGTTGAGATAAATGAGGGGCAGCTTAGTGTTGCACGTCCTGTCTATGCAGGTCGCTGCATTATGAATCTCACCGCAACCGGATTGCCCACAGTTGTCACTATCCGTCCAAAAGCAATCACTCCCGTTCTGCGTGAAGGGCACATTGCCGAGAAAGGAGAGCTGTCAGTTAATCTCGATGGTAAGATTCGCGCGAAGCTGATTGAAACGCGCGATGCAGGTGGGGAGAAGTTGGACGTTACCGAAGCTGACGTCATCGTCGCAGGTGGACGAGGATTAAAAGCGGAAGAGCATTTCCATCTCGTCGAGGAGTTGGCTGACTCAGTGGGTGCAGCCATCGGCGCCACTCGTGCAATCGTTGACGCAGGCTGGCGACCTCACAGTGAGCAGATCGGGCAGACCGGAAAGGTTGTTGCTCCCACGCTTTACTTTGCTGTCGGCATCTCCGGAGCAATACAGCATCTTGCCGGGATGAGGACTTCGAAAACCATTGTTGCCGTTAACAAAGATGCCGATGCACCGATTTTCAAAGCGGCTGATTACGGTATTGTCGGTGATGTGTTCGATGTGCTGCCTGCTTTGACCACTGCGATCAAAGAGAACGCATAACGACGTGATTTTTAAGGCAACAGCTCTATTATTGTTCATAGTCATGGGAGCAGCAGGTCAACTGCTTGCTGCTCCCGATGATCCTGAATCTTCCAATGATGGAAGTGATATTGTCGCTGAGGTTATTGCCTATTACAACGGAGGGATGATCTCGGATGCGGAATTAACAGCGCACAAAGCACTCGATTCACCTGAAAAGCTCTCAACATTTGAAAGATTCACACTTCACAAAATCTTAGCCTTCTGCTCAGTTGCCAACAATAACGACGACAACGCAATTCTCCAGTTTCGTGAGGCAATACGAATAAATCCGGCGATGAAACCCGATCCGATAACCTGGTCACCAAAGGTTCGTGAGCTTTTCGCTCAGGCAAAGCAGGAATCCGAGCGGGATGCAGCCATTGAGGAGTATTACCGGGTGACTCTTGAAGCGGATCTTGGCAGAAAGGCTTCGTTGAAATCGTTATACCTCCCCGGTGCCGGGCAGTTGATGAAAGGGCATGACCGGGGGATCTATATTACCTTATTGTTTATCGGTGCAGCAGCGACTTTCATATACAGCCAATCCAACCTGCCGTCTGCGAAGGAGCGGTATCAGCAGGCGACCGAATTGGACGATATTGAAAAGCAGTGGAAGAGGTATTCCGACCTATACCATCTCTCTTACATTTCCGGAACAGTTGCCGGATCGGTATATTTTTATGCATATTTTGACGCTCTATGGAGCAAACCGTCCATTAAGCTTTCCGGTCCGAAGCGATAAGCAGGTGTGCAACATTTTGCCACCTGTGCAAGGCTTATGCAATTAATGCACACTTTTAATTTCTTCCAAAAACCTCACCCCTTGACCACACTGAATTTGTCAATTCAACTTACTTGGCACGGAACTTGCGTTATTAGTAGTTAGGGAAACTTACATGGCACAATTACAAATTCGTTCGTTCTTTGACATCTTAACATATCACAGTTAAAATTCAGCACTGATCACTCGCACTGACTGCTGCACGGTTTCGAAAGCAACAAGAACAATTTCAGCACTGATCACAGCACAGCTAACAAGAACTGGCTACAGCACTACTTCGGAATGCACAGCTACAGCACTGGATTCTCGCACTGACAACAGCACATCACACACGATATGTTATAGATCGCACGAACGTTATACACGTGATACCGGCGTGGGTCGAGTACAATGCCCCAGCCGCCTTGAAGATTCCAACTCTCACCCGTGTCGGTATCACATGATTTTCGCAGCCTGAATAGGCGTTATTACATATATAAGTCCCCATGAAGTCAATCCAGCTCCGCCAACCTCCCTGGATGACATAATAAGTGAGTATGTGAACAGGGGACTTCTAAAGCGATACCGATACAGATTTTCGGTATCGCTTTTTTTATGTGTGATCAACTCCTTTTTGCTTGACAGCAGGACAATTGAAAGTCTATATTTACCGGTAATTGTACGAGGTTTTACCACGTATTCGACTGCGTTTCAGAGCAAATTTACACTGAAACTTACAACGGAAATGCAGTGACTTTGAAACAAATTCTTAAAAACAAGACACTATCACACACAATATCGGAGGTTCCAATGGTTGAATTTGATCGGGTGACTCCTCCCGCAGATGGGCAGCCCATCACAATCAAAGACAATGAATTACAAGTTCCTAACAATCCAATTGTCCCCTTTATACGCGGTGACGGAATCGGGATTGATATATGGCCCGCTACCAAACTTGTTCTTGACGCAGCGGTAGAAAAGGCATACAGTGGCTCCCGCTCTATCGCCTGGATGAAAATATATGCCGGTGACGAAGCTGTAGAAGAATATGGCGACAACAACTATCTGCCGGACGACACGCTCAAAGCAATTCGTGAGTTTATCGTGGCGATTAAAGGACCGCTGACCACACCCGTCGGCGGCGGTTTTCGCAGCCTGAATGTATCCTTGCGCCAGCTTTTGGATCTTTACGCCTGCGTCCGTCCGGTTCGGTGGTTTGAGGGTGTACCCTCTCCTTCTGTTCATCCACACCTCATGGATACAATCATCTTCCGCGAGAACACTGAGGACGTTTATTCCGGTGTTGAGTGGGAGCAGGGCAGTGAAGATGTCAAGAAAGTTATTACTTTTATCAACGAGACGATGGGCAAAAATATCCGCCTCGACTCAGGGATAGGCGTGAAGCCGATTTCCATCACCGGGACGAATCAGATTGTCCGCAAAGCAATCAAGCACGCAATTGCTGAAGGACGCAAGTCTGTTACCTTTATGCACAAAGGTAACATTATGAAGTTTACCGAAGGTGCGTTCAAGGACTGGGGCTATGAGCTTGCCAAAACGGAGTTCCGTGATTACATCATAACAGAAGCCGAGCTGTGGGACGAAGGCGTCGCTGATGACGGTGTAACCCCGATCACCAAAGCGGGTGCATTTTCTGATCTACGCGGTGGTAAACCTGTCGGTGATCCGAACGGTAGAATCATCATTAAGGACAGAATTGCGGACTCGATTTTCCAGCAGATTCAGACACGTACCGGTGAATATGACATTATCTGCACACCTAACCTGAACGGTGATTATATCTCCGATGCTGCTGCTGCGCTGGTTGGCGGCTTGGGAATGGCACCGGGAGCAAATATCGGCGATCATGTCGGTCTGTTTGAAGCGACGCACGGAACGGCGCCGAAATATGCCGGTAAAGATCAGGTCAATCCCGGCTCGTTGATGCTGTCAGGTGTGATGATGCTGAATTATCTCGGTTGGCGCGAAGCAGGCGCTATGATTGAAGAAGCTATGAGTAAGACCATACTTGACAAGACGGTCACGTACGATCTTGAGCGTCAGATGGAAGGTGCTACCAAAGTATCATGCTCCGGCTACGCTGAAGCTATCGTAGCAAATATGTAGGTTTGAGATCCACCGAGTAGTGATCTCTGAAGAGTTCTTTGATTTATTCCATAATTCCTTCTATTTGTCGTTCTGGACTTGATCCAGAATCCAGTGTTTTTAATGATTTACTGGATTCCCGCCTACGCGGGAATGACGCAAAGGAAGAGTTTCTGAATGAATCAAAGAATTCACTATAATTGACACTACAAGATAATTAAACCGCTGCCATGAATGACAGCGGTTTTCTTGTCTTACGCAACCTTGCGGTCAGAACGAATCCGTCTGATAGAATATATGAGCGTATTCTTTCTAAGATTTACCCGCCTCAGCGATTCAGCTCTTACAACACCTGTCCTGACTCTTTTTATGGAGTAAATTGGCAGACTCGTCTGATTACTGACGTTTCCATCACTTATCTCTGTATTCAGATTACCTATTGATGCTCTCATTGATTTCTCACGATTATAGTTCCCTTTGCAGTGCGATTACGACTCCCTGAATAAGACACTCCTCAGCTCGGACGTTGATATCCTGCATAGTCTCGTTTGCCGGTCGCAGGATGATGTCTCCATCCTCACTGTGATGCAGATGCTTTATAGTTGCTTCACCGTCAACGAGCGCCAGCACAATGTCACCATCGTTTGCAGTCTGCTGCATACGGACTATTACGAAGTCTCCGTCAAGTATCCCGGCTTCAATCATGCTCTCACCGCGCACTTTCAGAGCAAATGATGCGCCACGCTTCAGCAGCCGATCATCAATCACGATAGATCCCAGCCAGTTCTCTACAGCGAGAATCGGGCTTCCGGCTGCAACCTCACCGATCAGAGGTAGTTTGTTCGGATCAGCTCGTTGACCGAGTTCGTCTATTAGTTCAAGCGTGCGATACGATCCTCTGCCGACTTTGCGCATGTAGCCCTTTTTGACCAGCGCATTAACCACATCAAATGCGCTCGGCGGTTTCATGCTGAACCGATCACCGAGCTGCTGCATGGTAGGCGATTTGCCGTTCAATGCCATATAGTCGGTAATCCAGTTTAGAAACTGCTGCTGACGATCTGTCAGGATTTTGCGAGTCATGTCTCTTCCAATTGATTTACTGTCAGAAGCAATATACCTAATATGTGTTAGGATTGCAAGTGATTTAATAGAGAATTTTACGAGATATTGATTTTCTGTTATTTTTGTGTGATTACTCTATAGTCGAGCTTGTCTCAAGTCTAGACCCCGAGTTGTCTGGATGGTTTATATAAATTATCTGGGGAGAATGGATGCTCTGTGTGTTCTGCAGCAGCAGGAATGTCGTTGCTCTTATCTGTCTTGGACGGGCAATGTTTTTGCGTCACTTCGTCACATAATCACCTGAATCCCTTTGTGGTGTGGCGTTTGAGCCGGTGACGAAGATGTGACGAAGTGTGACGAAACGGTAATCCGAGATTTTTTGAACCACCAAGACACCAAGTCACAAAGAAGAATATAAATGGTTTTCTTGGTGTCTTCGTGCCTTGGTGGTCAGTCTTTCTCATCTAACCAACATCACCTTCTGCGAAAATTGCTGTTCAGTTGAATTCAGCTTGATGAAAACAGGCGCTACGCGTTCACGAATCCGTTAGAGTCAATCCAGCCGCGCAATATACCTTCCGTGTAAAAGTCAATAGATGGACCTCCACCACTATGACCTGCTGAGTTGAACACCAATCCGCATCCGGTCAGCAGTGTGGAGACGGACGCTGCATCGTTCACCACCACTTCCTTGCTGTTCATGCGCAGGGTTTGCTTGATGTCAACCACTCCTGACGCGTTACCGATCACGACATCATCGGTAATGGTACCTGTGCCTATTTTCAGATCGCGTGGAGTAACCGCAGTACCATTGCCATCAATCAAACCAGCGTCGTCACCGGGACCGACACGCATAGAGCCTTGAACTTTCACAAGTTGCTCATCGCGTCCAACGATGACATCAGCAGTTCCGGCATTGCCACCGATCTCAAGGTCTTCATCGCCATCAGCGTCAATGACCGCAACATCGTTGCCAGGTCCGACCTGAAGACCTCCGGTAATTTCACAGTCACCGCCTACATTAAGGTCATCTGCGATGTTCACATCTTGACCGTTTCGACCGATGTCAATATCAGCAGTTGAGTTCTGTCCACCAATTTCAAGATCGCGAGCACCGACACCGTCAAGTTCAGCGTCAATTCGTCCAGCAGCTTGTGCAGCAGCACCGATAAATAAGTCACCGTTCACGGTAACATCTTGACCGTTTCGTCCGATTTCAACATCGGCTGTTGAAGCTTGAGTACCGATATCCAGATCACGTGTACCTGCTCCGTCCGGTGCAGCATCTATTCTGCCACCGGTAGCAGCAGCATTGTCCACAAGCAATGGGCTCTTAACCGTTACATTAACATTTGCGTCTCCACCATTTTCCCTCCCAAGCATTATGCCGCGAGTGCGCAAGGTTGTACCGATGTTCAGCGCATCACCAAGGAGAACTACATTTTGACCGTTGGCATCTATTTTGCCGGGATTTCCCTGAGCACCAACCCGGAACCGAGGCGATTCCACAATGACATCTGCATCATCAAAGGCTCCGTCCGGTTTACCGAGATGCAGATTTCCCGCTTCCTCATTGTTAGCAATGAACAGATCACCGGCAGGATCAACATCATTGATATCAATGCGGTACTCATTAGCTTCTGGACTTTCCAACTCCATACCCTCGCCAACAGTAAGTGGTCAGTCAACCGCCATAATTCCGTTAGCAGTAACGCCACCGTCAATGGTTAAAGCTCCGGTTACTCCAGCGTCGCCTCCAACATTCAGATCATCGGCAACATTCACGTCTTGACCGTTCCGCGATAAGTTCACATCATCGGTCGCTGCTGTTGTTCCAAGATTCAGATCTGCGTTATCGCCTTCAACGGAACTCTCTGCCGTGATCACACCACCGACTTTAAGAGTTTGATTACCCGGTGACTCCATATTCTGTGCATTCTGTGCATTTTCTGCATTTCCCCAACTTGCCATAATTTGCTCCTTTGTTTGGCATTTATTGATTTAGGTAGGCGTACGGACCACCGTACACCCCTATATCAGAACGACTGCTGTCGGGATCCCTAAGATCAGGTCGTCCCTGATCTATACCGGGAGATCCCTCCGCCAGTCTGTAACTGCCTTCTACAAATATTGGTTCTTGATTATCAATATTCTGGTTTCCCCATCCCATTTCACCACCAACTACTACCTCATTAACATTCCAAAACAAATTGTAATTAGGAATAAGAGGCTGACCATGTCCCTGAGCGTTCCAAAGACCATAAACAGCGTTAATAATCATATTATTGTCAAATGTTCCCCAACTCGACGCCATGTCTCCGCTTCCATGAAGGTTGATAAAAAGGTTGTTGCGTATTTGTGATGAAATAAATCCGCTAATAATCCCGTATCCATTTGAATTTGGAACCGAAAAAATGTTATTAACTATTTTCGTTCCCACCCCATCCATGCTGAGGCAGTAACATTGAAACTCTGAAGGATTAAGAAAGTTAAATCCTCTTATAATTGTGGTTGAATCTTGATCTCCCCCCAGCCAAACAATAACCCATAAATCAGTTCCGTTTAGAATTGTTTCCTCCGGTCCTTCTTCGCTGACAAGTGATACGTTCTTATCGAACATTTGTATTGACTCCCGATATTCACCTGCACTGACCATTATCGTATCTCCATCTTCGCTCGCCCAAATTGCATCCTGAATAGTCTCATAATCTTCCGGCACCCAGATGACTTCGGGATAATTATTTCTGATCGTGAACATTACCACCTGACTTAAATTCGTGTTACCGCTAATATCTACAGCCCTTACTTGTGCAATAATCATGCCATCAGCTCGATCATTTGTATCAAAAAGCACATTGCCGTCATAGAAATTTTCTCTATTTACGCCATTCATGCTCCGCCAAAGTTGACCGTTCAGCAATAGTTGTACGCTGTCAAGTGCTGTGTTATCAATCACCTGAAAGCGCAAATTCACTGTACCTTCAAGTGTGTCACCCGGTGCAGGAGATAGCCAAATGATAGTCGGTGGTGTGTGATCTTCCGGTGGAGGATCGTCACTGTTGCTGACTCTTATCAATAACGATTGGCTGGTTCCAATATTGCCAGAATTATCCCAAGCCCGAGCCTCCCAGATATGCACGCCATCGCTGTCGGATCTTGTGTCCCACAGGTATTCGAGTGTCTCTTCACGCCCTTGCGGATAGTAAGTCATAACCAACGCACCGTTTCTGATCAGGCGCACCGAATCCACAGCGACCTCATCGAAGAAACCGAGTACCAGCCTGACTGTGTCGCTCAGTGTGGATCCGGCATCGGGTGCTGTCCACCACACTTCCGGTGGTAAACGGTCTTCAGGGGGGTCGGTTACGTTCTTTACACTCACCATGAGGGTCGGACTTATTCCAAGATTACCTGCGTCGTCCCACGCGCGAACTTCGAGTATATAGACACCGTCTTCGACCTCGCGACTGTCCCAATCCAGTGAATAGGTTGAGTCGCCCGATGCAGATATGCGCCACTCGTCAGGAGCGAAGCCGTTGCGATAGACAGCGATCCGGTCTATATGTCCTTCGTTATCACTGACGGAGAATGAGATGGTGACAATTCCGGCGAGTTCGGAGCCGCTGTTGGGTGCAAGCCATTCGATTTCAGGTGGTTGGTAATCCGGGAATGGAGCGGTGGGAGCGTCGTCGCTGATGCAGCCGGATAGAACTAATACTGTTAAGACGGTAGCTAACAAGCTGGTTAAGAATCGTATAAACATGATGATCTCCATAATAATTCGGGAACAGACAAAACCCTATACAAAAGCAATATAAACAGAAACGACAGAATTACAAGAGAGTGAATCGAAGAGAAATTCTCAGCAGATGCAGCGGATGAAGCAGATTTAGTAATTTAGTAATTTAGAAATTGAGTGATTGAGTGATTGAGTGATTAAGTAATTTAGTAATTGCGTGATTGAGTGATTCCTGCGGATTGAACGGATTAGTTTAGAGTTCAACCTTCAGGTTGTTCTTCTTCCCGACACGCTGAAGCGTGAACTCTAAACTTCAATCCGAATGGACAGGAATGTTCATGCTTCATGTTGCTGTTTAGAGATGGGTGGTGGGAGGGTTCAGACGATGGTCATCCCGAGGCGGTCTGCGAGCAGCTTGATCAGTTCGTCCAGTCCCTGACCGGTTACGGATGAGATTGTACAGTCGAACAGGTCAGTGTCAATATGGTCATTGAGCAAATCGGATTTTGAGAGTACCACCATTCTCGGCAGTTTTGCCATCATCGGATTGAATTGAATTAACTCATTCAGCAGTTCCTCGATTGAGCGCTCGTAGTCATCTTCTGTTGATTCAATCATTAGAAGGAGCAGTCGTGTCCGCTCAATATGCCGTAAGAAACGGTGACCGAGTCCTCGCCCGGTATGTGCTCCTTCCGCCAAACCGGGGATATCAGCCATCACAATTCGCTGATACAGCCCGACCTGTATAACGCCTAACGCCGGATGCAGAGTGCTGAACGGATAATCACCGATAACGGGGTTTGCTTTAGTCAATGCAGCCAGCAAGGTAGATTTACCGACATTAGGTCTTCCGACCAGACCTACATCAGCAATCAGCTTCAGCTCCAGACGAACACGGAATTCCTGTCCGGGGAACCCAGATTCTGCTCTGCGGGGTGATTGGTTGCGTGATGTGGCAAAGGCTTTGTTCCCTCGTCCGCCGCGTCCACCTTCGGCAGCGATGAACTGCTCCCCATCCTCTGCGAGATCAGCCATGATCGAGTTGTCTGCACAGTTCCAGATTACAGTTCCAACCGGCAACTCGATGATAAGATTTTTTGCTGACCGCCCGCTCTTTCGCGATCCTTCACCGGGTTTACCGTTACCGGCTTTGTAAACACGGTTCAGGGTGATGTCCTGCAGAGTTGCAAGCTGAGAGGTGGCACGGAAGATGACACTACCCCCATGACCACCTTTGCCTCCATCCGGTCCCCCTTTCGGTGCATACCGTTGACGGTTGAAGCTGACCGCTCCATTGCCGCCTCTGCCTGCCCGGACAGTTATTTCCGCTTCGTCAATAAATTTCATGAGACATTGGACAAAATAACCGCTGTTAGGTCGCCGTACGATTGTGCTCAGAGTTCAGGCTTCAGTCTGTGCCGGTGTAAGGAAAACACGCTAAAGCGTGAACTCTGAACATTATCCATGAGAAACAGCAAAACAAATTGCAACATAAAAAACCGTGACCCCATAAGAGGTCACGGTTAACATGCTGTCTGTGAAGATCAGATTACTTCACGAGCACTACTTTCTGGCTCGCAGATGCATCAGGAGTCTGCAGACGGAGCACATAGACACCGGTTGACAGCGATGAAGCGTCAACAGGATACTGATAGCTGCCTGCACCAAGCTCTTTCTCGAACAGGTCAAGAGCAATACGTCCATTTACATCATACAGCGCCAAATGAACCACATCCAGTCTTGCTATGTCAAAGCTGACTGTTGTGGTCCCGTTGAACGGGTTCGGATATGCCGTGTTTAGGCTGAAGCTATGAGGAGAAGTCGAACCATCACCTTCAACTCCCACACCACCTAAATCACCGGCAGAGCGAGGCGTAATCGCATAGTGACCATAACTCTCGGTGATCACACCGGTAATGTCGTTGAATTCGGTTTCGAAGTTATAGGAGTCAAATCCACCACCTCCACATAAATCTTTCTGTTCCTGAGTCAGTCCCAAACCGGACAGCCAACCACGAACATCAGATACGTCACGAATTGGAAGTTGACCGCGTCGGAATTCGGCACCAAAGTCTTCAAGCGTATCAACCTGAGCATTAGCGATATACACTAGTACACCTTCCAACTCTTCGCCGAGTTCGCTGAACTGCATGTCGTTGGTCTCAATCGGCAACGGATCGAAGATATCGTTACCATCACTGATCACTTCATACTCTGAAACGTCAATGTAAGTAGCATACTGCCACTTTCGAGCTTCTTCCGGATCGCGCTCCATGACGATACCGGTGACTGTCACTTCAGCACCGACATCGAGGTCATCGTCTATATTGCGGATAAATACCGCAGACCACAGATCGCGTGCATCCTGAATGACGTAGGCATCGAATGCATCGTTGAAGGTCGGCGGGGTGGTGACGATACCGGTGACGGTAACTTCATAGCCGCGATAGGGAGATGCATCGGAAGCGTTCTCCCACAACTCAGGACGAAACTGAACGTCATAAATGCTCAGATCACCCTCATCACGCACGGTGTACATATAGTAGTAGTTGCGAGGTATAAGGGTCTCGTTTTCGAGATCGTTGGTTGCTGAAATTTTGTAAGCAACTCTGGTGCCTTCCGACTGTGCAGGAATAGTTGCACTGTATGTGTCACCTTCACCGGCTTCCATCTGCACAGTTGTCACATCATCTTCATCAATGTGTTCGTTCTCGCTAGTTATGTAGATCAGATCAACCTGTGTCAACTCTACATCCTCGTCACCTGACGTAACGGTTGCGGTTACGGTGACAGATTGATCGGTCACCGGAACACCCGGATCGCGGATAACGTCATAAATAACCGGACGGGCTTCAGGATAGTTGTGGAATATGAAGCCTTCATAAGGAAGCTCCAGATCATCCAAATCCTCAAAGTTCAGATCTTCCAACGGAACGTTCTGATACATGACCGGATTCAAAGTGGATGATCCTTCATTCTGTGGAATTCCGCCTGCATCAATGTCTTTGACGTACGTCAGGTGCAAAGCTTCATCGTAAACATCAACCGCAACTGACTGCCACGCTTCACTCTCAGAATCCCCGGGTCGCGGGTTTTCACCTTCATAATGTGTATTGGTGATATTTACAGCTTCCTTCCAAGTTATGCCGTAGTCGTCGGAAATTGAGACCATGATCTCGGCGTTGCTGTAGCCGTCACCGCTCGTATCCGCAGCAAACTCGAAGTTGTCGTAATCAAACGGAGGATCATCCTCGCCGGACAACTCCATGATCTGTTGGAAACTGACCCAAGTCACATAGACCATTCCTTCATTTTCGGGATCGAACGCAATCGAACCGCGGTCGGCATTCATGCGCCATCCGCCGCAGCGACTGTGCCAGTTGCCGCCGTTGTTGGTCCGGTTGAAGTAGTAACCGTTGGCAATCAGAGTGAGTGTATCTTCCTGGCTGTTCCAGAACCACAGCATGTCGTGCTCACCTGTCATTCCGTCAATGATGTCGCCCTCATCGTTGACGAAAGGACGCTCATACATCGCACAAGTTGCAAAGACACCGTAGGGTTCGTCATCCCAGGGATCAAGCTGGATGTCAACATCGCAGTACGGACGCCAGATATCACCGTATCCTTCATCCGGATTTTCAGGATCGAGAGGATCAAAATCTACATCTTCCTGAAAATTATCGGGATCAGGCGGTATGATTTTGGTCATGCTCATCACTTCATGCTCATCCGGATCATACTCTTCGCCCTCTTCCATGATGACATATCGGATATCGTTGTTGCGCTGGTATGCGCCGCCAACCGCTTCCCACGGACCCACGTCTGCTCCAACACGGTTGTGATGCCATGCCATGACGATCTTGTCGGATGTTCTTGAAGATGAAACGATTGTAGTGATGGCACTTGCGGTGTCAACGTTGATCGGCGGCTCCGTCCATTCCCATTCCTGGAAATCACGGTCAGTTGCCTCGCCGGACCAGTAGCCGATTCTTTGGAAAAGAACGCCTTCATCTGAATTTTCTGTCGCAAGCATGTGGGCAGTATTATTCTGACTGATCGCACCCTTGGGCCAAATCAGGAATACTTCATTGGGCCACGTCGGGGCATAGGCAGACTCGAAAGCACCAATCCCGGGTGCGAAGTCAACGCACATGGTTGACAGATATTCATCGCCCTGCAGCGGGTTCGGCTGAGAATGGCAGAAAACTACAGCACGACCGTCTTCAGGCAGAATTGTCACATGCCCATAGCCTGCACGGTTACTGTTATCAACTACGATGCCGCCGTCCCGCGGTTCCAGCCACTCTTCCGCATCTGGATCATACCAGTTGTAAGCCATCCGACGGCGAGCCTGACCGGAATCGTAGCTCTTCATCCAGGTGACATGTATGCCGCCGTCAGGATCTAAGGCGATCATTTTGCTGATTGTGCCGTTGTGCTGGTAATCATAGTAGGTCTCGCCGACCTCAGCCGTTTCTCCTACAGGATCACGGCGTGGATTGAGACGATCCAATTCATGGAACACTCCACTATTTGTGGGCATCGGCGAATCGGGCTTGATGATCTTGTTTGTTTCCGTCCAGACCCACCGGCTTTGAGTCGCCAGATCGGGCTGAATATTCGGACGCGCAAAAGCTGATCCGATCATACCGGCAATCAGCACTATCAGGAATAGTAAGTAAACTCTTCGTAACATTAAACCTCCCTTAACTGTTAGCCGGCAAACCCGGCGTTAAAACATTGTTGACGTGAAAACATCTAAACTGTCTTCGCTTCATTAAATAGTATTTGCAATTATGGTGTGACTGAATATAACTCTCACAGTTGGAGTGCCGACATTCCTGAGTTCCTTGAAATATTCACTATTTTATCATTCCTGCGGAAGCAGGAATCCAGTTCTCTTCTCTTCTCATTCCCGTGAAGGCGGGAATGACGGAATTATGAATATTTCAAAAGACCAATTCCTGTCGGCAAACACGGACAAGAATGTCCGCGCTCCCTTTGAGATATTATTTCAAAGTTAAAACCTTCTAATACTTTCGGGTGAAACTGTGCAGCGTTTTACGCCAAATGGATCATTATATCAAATTACAATAATTTATTGTTTTTGTCAAGTGTATTACGGTCGAATTATCCCGGCAAATCGAGCGTACCACAACCATAGCCACTCACCCCATAATAGTGCTACGAGAGCACCTGCCGCCATATAGGGACCGAACGGCACTTTGTAAAATTTCCCCTTCTTTCCGCTTATGATAAAAACGGTTCCTATCAATGCAGCGACAAATACCGATAGGATGAACATCTCAGCGGTTAAAAACGGTCCAAGGAACATCCCCATCATCCCCGCCATCTTAATATCACCCATCCCTACTCCGTCACGCTTGAACAGCAGCTTACCGATTGACCAGTTCAGCAGCAGAAATCCGATCCCAAGTGCACCGCCGAGGAACATCGTCAGTAAGTCATCCCGCTTCAGCAGAAGCGTTAGCGCTACAGCCAATATCGCTCCGGTCAGAGTGATCGGATTAGGCAGCCTTTTTGTCTGAATGTCAATTACGCTCAATGCCAGCAGCAGTGCCGACAGGACACCATACAGAATAAGATCCCGGCTCCAGCCAAACTTCCACAGCATCAACATGAGCAAACCGCCCATGCAAGCTTCGACTGTGGGATAGACAACCGATATCGGTTTTTTACACTGTGCACACATCCCTCTCAGAAACAGATAACTCAGCAGCGGGATGTTCTGGTACGGCTTAATCGCCTGATTGCAATGAACACAGTGTGAAGCGGGAAAAACGATGGATTCACCGCGAGGGATCCGGTAAATCACAACATTCAGGAAGCTTCCCATTGAGATTCCAATCAGGAACAGCACCGCATATTCAATCAGAGCGAATGGAATAATCATAATGGTCTAAGAGCAAAGAGGCACGGTATTCCCGTGCCTCTTTGTGGATAGAATCAAGTTCTTTCTTTCTACAAACCTTGATGGATTGCCATACCAAGCTTGAAGATCGGCAGGTAAATCGTCACGATGATGGACACCACCACCGCACCGATAGCGACAATCATCATCGGCTCAATCAGCGATGTGAGCCGTTCAACCACCGCATCCACCTGCTTGGCATAGAAGTATGCCGCTTTATCAAGCAGTTTGTCCATCTCACCGGTCTCCTCACCGGTTGCGATCAACTGGATCAGAGTTGCAGGAAACACATCCACCTTTTTCAAAGCGACTGATATTGCGAACCCGTCCTTAATCAGTGTCTTGCTCGTCTCGAGCCCGTGCACTATCACTCGGTTGCCCACCACGCGCTGAACGTGAGCTAACGATTCCAGAACCGGAACACCTGATCCGAGCAGGATTCCGAATGTCTTGGCGAATTTGTTCATCAGCGAATAGTTCACCAGCAGTCCGAATACAGGAAAATGGAGTTTGATCGTGTCAAAGATCGTCCCTCCCTTCTCAGTCATTGACCAAAACCAACCTGCGAAGACAACAGCTATCGTCCCCAGCAAGAACGGGAAGAAGTTCTGACTGAGTAGTTGCGACAGCCCGACCAATGCTCTCGTCGGTCCGGGCAATCTTGCGCCGAACTTCGCATAAATTTCTGCGAATTGAGGCACGACAAAGAGCAGCAGCATCGCTACGATGACGATCATGAAAATCAGCACAAAGGTCGGGTATGACAACGCTGAAACCACTTTTCGCCTTGTGTCCGCCATTGTCTCGAGATAATCCGAAAGCTCTTCAAGAATCACATGGAGCGAACCTGAAACCTCACCGGCGTGCACCAATGCTGTGTACAGTCCATCGAATGTCCCGGGATTCTGAGCCAGAGCCTCTGAGAGTGACATCCCTTTTTTCAGGTCATTCGTAACTTTCGCTAAGATCTTGCGGAATCGCGGGTTCTTCTCTTCCACCATCAGGTTTGTCACCGCTTTTTCGATTGTTAAACCGGCGGAGAACATTGTGGACAGCTGACGGGTGAAGAACACCAATGTATTGAGTGGAATAAAATTCTTCCACTTGTCAATACTGGTTTGGATCTGTTCATAAACCGGTGGGAGCGCAGCGTCACTGACTTTCTGACGTATTTCCCGTAACGAAACTACCTTGAACCCTTTCTTTGACAGCGTTTGCATCGCTGCATCGAGGTTTGAGGCTCTTATCCGGTCTTCCCGTCGAGAGCCTTTAGAATCCGTTACTACATACTGGAATTGAGGCATGAACTTCCTCGTTTAGTGGCTTTAATCCTCGTATTCCTGAACCGTTACTCTGAGCACTTCGCGAACGGTCGTAATACCTGCTGCGATTTTACGCAATGCTGCTTCACGCAAGGTAATCATACCTCGCTCCAACGCTTCCTCACGAATCTCTTCCTGATTGGCGTTGTCAAAAACCAGCTTACGTATCGAGCCTTTCATTTCTAATAATTCAAAGATACCGCTTCGACCATAGTATCCGGTGTTGCGGCAGTGGACACACCCCTTACCATGCTTATATACAAGACCTTTGTATCGCTCTTTCTCGTCATTCGTCAAATTAAGAGCGTTCATCTCGTAGATATCCGGTTCGTACTCGGCGATGCAGCGCGGGCATATTTTACGTACAAGACGCTGTGCCATCACCAGCAGAACCGAGCTGCCGACCAGAAACGGCGGCACACCGATGTCAATCAGACGTGTGATGGTTGATGCGGCATCGTTCGCATGCAGGGTTGTGAACACGATGTGACCTGTCAGTGCGAATTTGATCGCAATATCAGCCGTCTCACCGTCACGAATCTCACCGATCAGCAGTTTATCCGGGTCCTGACGAAGGATTGACCTCAGCGCAGCGGAGAAGGTCAGACCGATTTTCGGTTTGACCTGAACCTGATTGACGCCGTCTGAGTGATACTCAACCGGATCTTCAACTGTGGTGATATTGTCTTCAACCGATTTGATGTCATTCAACGAAGCAAATAGCGTTGTTGATTTGCCGGAACCGGTAGGACCGGAAACGATAAGCATCCCATAAGGTTGAACGATAACCCGCTTGAAGACCTTGAGCATGTCGGTCTCAAATCCAAGCTGCGTTAACGAACGACTGAAGGATGTCTTATCGAGAAGACGCAGTACGATCTTTTCACCGTTCACGGTTGGCAGGATAGAAACACGCACGTCAACCTCACGGTCGGAGGTCTTAATTCCAAACCGACCGTCCTGCGGCAGACGTTTCTCTGCGATGTTCAGCTTTGAGATGATTTTGATACGGGAGATAATACCTGGATGCGATGAGTGTGGGGGTGTCATCACCTCCTGCAGCACACCGTCAATTCGATACCGAACCGAAACGCTTTCATCCATGTATTCAATGTGAATATCTGTCGCCCGCTCTTTCATAGCGTCTGCAATGATTATATTGACCAACTTGACGACCGGAGCATCATCCAGTGCATCAGCTTTGGTCATATCCACCATACCTTCTTCCTCGTCCTCAGACTCGGTGAAGATTTGCAGATCACCAATTACATCTTCAGCTTCCTGAGCTTTCCTGATGCGAACATATAGCTGCTCGATACCGTGAAGGATTCCGGTCGGGGTTGCCAGACCGGGAATGATCTCTTGAGAAGAAAGACGTCTCAGGTTATCTATTGCGATGATGTCCTCCGGATCTTCCATCGCAATCATAACCTTGCCGTTCTCTTCCTTAACGGCTATGAGGGTGTTTTCTTTGGCGAAGGCTTCAGGTACAATTCTGACAACTTCTTCTTTAGATTCCAGAATATCGTCGTTAGAGACAAAAGGAACGCTCATCTGATGGGCTAAAGCATCGTATATCTGCTCTTCGATGGCATAGCCTAATCTCATCAGAACCGTTCCAATCGGCTCTTTGGAGAATTTTTGTTCTCCAAGACTCTTTTTCAGTTGATCTTCACTTACAATCCCGTTGGAAAGTAGGATTTCACCCAGTTTCGAAAACGGGGACAAATGCTTGGTCGCTTCCATTTACTCTCAGTTGGTTATCGGTCTGTCGGCATTCTGTCAATTATGAAGAAATTGCACATGAACTCCAGCGTTTGAAGCGGAGCCCTAATTTATCGCTAACAGTTTGCTACCGAAATATCGTTTAATAGATGATCGGGGGCGGCACTGTGCCGCCCCCATTTTCACAGACTTAGTGTCTGGTACAGAACAAGAATCCCGGGTCTGCGGTCACGTCGTCGTAACCTTCAACATTGGATTCAATCTGAACGGTCACTTCCAATGTGAACGGATCAAGGAAGAAGTCATCCATGATTCCACGCAGCCACACGACTGCATGACCTCGAGCATCATCGTCAGCTTGTCGGTCGTTCGGGTTTCTACCGTCGTTGAGCGGACCGGTAAGTCTCCTCACCGGACGAGGCTCGTAGATCTCAAAATCAACGTTGTCGCCGGCACGGGTATCGAACCAGAACTTACCACGATTCGATGTGAACAGCACCGGAGCATTGTTGATCAGGATTTGGTGTCCGTCGGTCAGAATTGACCAGACACGAATATCCATTACATCATCCGGTTCATCACGGTCGAACATATGGTTTGTCGGGTCGAGGTGCAGCTGGAGCGTACCTTCCTGCAGCGGCAGTATATGGTCAAGGCTGCCTCCAACACTGTCAACCAGCTCCGTCCGGCAGTATGCACGGATGGTAACCGGATCGAACGTGTTGTTGCTGTTGTAGGTCAACATTGCATACGCCAAGCCGGGGATCGGATCAGCGCCGCCTATGGAGTTACCGGTGAATCCGGGATTAATGGTCGCAATCTCTTCCTCAAGGATGTTGAACACGACCGGAATGTTGTCAGCAACAGGATTTCGATACACATCATAAACTCGCGCAGATACGATAATCTGCCACGTACCGCCACCTGCATCTTCACCGAGATCGTTGACATCAATGTCAATAGCTTCAGGCGGACCTGAAACAACCATCACAGTTGACAGTGTTGCCTGCACACCGGTTGGCTGCCCTTGCTCGTCCAAAGTCAATGCTCTGATCAATTGCGGTCCAACCTTAACACCGGAATTGAGCGTTGCAACAGCAATTCCGTTTGAAGTCAACGACGTATCCACATCAAACGGGTCGTTGTCATTGATATTACAAGCATCAGGTGGATCATCATCTGTGAGCAACATGAACACAACCCTCGTCGGAACTTCGACAAGGTTGCCGTTCGGATCCCTCACAGTCGCTCGAAGCGTTGAAGTTGAGATACCACCTGTTCCGGCTACCTGAATTTGCAGTGGATCTGCGGAAAGCTCAATTGAACTACCTCCACCCGCTATGAATGAAACCGCTGTCTGAGCGGGATCAATTCCCTGCACCGTAGCGGTCACAATAGCAACACCTGCTTCAACACCGGGACGAAGGAAACCGACCGCACGACCGGAATCTGTCGGGGTTGACGGCGGGTCAACCGTGCCCAATGTTGTTGAGAACTGCACAAGCACAGTTCCGTCTCTGACGGGGTTACCGAATGAGTCAACTACGGCTGCCAGAATCATTGACTGTTCACCCGCTTCACCGATGCGCAACACTGACGGATTGGATTGAACAAATATATTTGCAGGAGCGCCTGGAATCTGGTCTATGACAACTTCATTACTGAAAACGAATACATCCCCTTCTTCCGTCTCGTTCTGAACGCTAGCGCGAATTATTGCGGTTCCGACCTGCGGAGCCACAATATATGATGTCTCAGATAAGCCACCCGCTCCAACCGGAACCTGACTGTTGGTGAAAGTACCCATTACACCATCAATTTCAAAGAAAACCATCGTACCTTCGGGCGCAACCTGGGTTCTTCTGTCATCGAGGAAGCATGTTGCTCTGATCCAGGTTGTGTCGCCACTGCCTGCATTCATGGTTGCTTTACCGGCGGCGAGAACGATATTATCCACCAACTCCGGCGGTTTAATATCAATTCCAACAGATTGTTCCAAGCCAAGCTGCTCGTAAATTGCCGTAACAGTACACGAATCACGTTCACCTACAGCGTTGAACGAAGGAATACCGATGTCGGTAAACAGCGCCAAGGCGATGCCAAGGGAGTCTGTAGTTATCGGTGACGAAATCGTACCGTTGTTGTTGGACGTAAAGACAATCTCTTTACCGGCTAAGGCTTGATTGTTTTGATCCTTCAGCACTGCACGGACTGTCGCCTGCGTGACGCCGTTGTCAGCGTAGATAAAGTCTTCGCTGGCATTCAGAAGCAATGCTCCGGTTCCCACATCAATCTGCATCTCGACGCTTAAAAACATCTCAGCAGTGATTTCACTGCCACCTTCGAGACCACTCGGCAGCACGGTTGCTTTCAGGATCAGGTTACCGGAACCGCCTCGCGAGTCGAAATTGATGAAAACGACACCGTCCGCATCGGTTGTATCACGAGGAGTCAGAGAGCCGTATAGTGTGTCACCCTCTTCCGGATTCCTCGGTATCAGCTCAAACTTGACAGTAGTTCCGGGAACACCGACACCACCTTCATCAGTAACAACCACTTCAATGGTCGCCTGTGCACGTTGATTGGCTTGGACAAACATGGTTGTGTCATGCGGCGAGATTTGAATGTTCGCCGGGCTGGAGACAGGTCTGATATCAATCGGAACGGATGAAACCAAATCACCGACTTCAGCGACCACATTGACGGTACCGAAATCAGGCTGATCACCGGAAATAATGGTGTAAGTCCGATAGACCTGACCGCTCGAATTGGTCGTACCTACATCAGAGTCCAATGCTCCCAGGTTGGGCGGTTCAAGATGGAACCTGATCTCCATTCCTTCAACCGGAGCCTGATCAATGTCAACCAGAGTTGCTGCGATGTTGACAGTACGTTCCTCCTGCGGTCGCATGGTGATGATTTGACGTGACGAAGCGAGGTACAGTGTGTCCAGCACATCATCCACGATATCGAGGTTGATGTTGGCTGTTCGCGTAATCTGTCCGGAACGAGCCTGAATTGTCACTCTGCCCGCTTGACCAAGAACCACCGAATAGGCAGCCTTAATCTCACCGTTGTCATCGGTCACCGAATCAGCTCTGGAAATGCTTCCTTTCCATGCCAGAGGATTCACGATACCGAATCCGACCTCTTTGTTTGGCAGTGTAGCACCTTCTGAATTTAGTGCAATCGCTGTCACCTCAACATTTCTTTCTTCTCCTACGAATCCTCGTATGAGATCATATTGCAGACGGAGTTCAATCAAATGAACATCGTCTCCTGGTGGGATCGGTCCCGGTGCCGGGTTGTTCTCGTCACAACCGGTGACGAATCCGACAGCAAGCATAATCGCGACGATCCCGATTACAGTAAAAAGCTTACTCATTTCTTCAAAACCTCCAAATAGTACATCATTAATTGGGACAAAATCACCTCTTTATCCAAGATTGGATACTCACAAGGTGCATAGTTAAATCGTTCGTAAGACAATTATCAACGTGGCTAACTGAGATGCTACCAACAGAAACTCTTTGAATAGCAGCCAGTAGTCACTTTCCTTCTTTTCAGGAACAAATATCGTATCACCGACTTCTATGACAATATCATCTCCGTCGAGCCTGATCCAGCGATTGGTTTCGGCTTTTAGAAGTCTTTGCTTTTTTCTATGTGCGTTCCAGGCATACCCCCCTGCCTGTTCAATATAATAGTTATGATCTTTCCCGGCAACGAACTTAATCAGACCGGGCATTTTCACGTGACCGGTGACGAAAACTGTCGGCGAGAAAAGCGGTATTACTATTTCATCACCGTCCATCAACGGTATATCACTTATCTGCGAATCTTCAGAGAACAGAGCGGGAAAATCAACGACAACCGTCGGCAGATCTTTTCGCGACCTGACCTTAAAATACTCATACTCCATCTTGGTCATGTCATCAACGCTTAACTTTTCAAGTCTGTCGAATTCCGGATCTTTCCTATCCGCTTTAGACCACCTGATCAGTTTCGCATTCTTTAGATCGGATCTGTCGCTGAATCCACCATTACTCAGTATAAGTTCTCTGAGGGTTGAGACCAAATTTTCAATCGGGTATATACCCGGATGAACCACTTCTCCGCTGATCTTCACGAATGCCGTTCTCTCGGAACCGTCAGCAGTACGGATTAAAATTCGATCACCGGATCTCAGCTCAAGTCCTCTGTCGTTATCTTTTTCCGACAGCCGAACCACAATAGATTGAGATTTTATTGTCGGATCGGAATCAGTTGACCTGAAAATCGTGATCGTACTCAGAACCGCACCCTTGCGAAAACCGCCAGCCAGGTCAACAATATCTCTCAAGCGATCACCCGTCAGAAACTCTAATCTTCCGGGCAGCATCACACCACCAAGGATGTGAACCACATCGCTGGAATCTGTCATCGGCGGGATATGAATCCGATCACCATCTTTAAGAACCGGATTCCCAAGCCTGTCACCTGTCCTTTGAAACTTCAGAAAATCAACAACCCTTACGTCACCATCACGGTCGGTTATTGATATTTTCCGAAGAGCGGGCAGCGCATCGGACACGTCTTCAAATGCAATCCAACGTTCCTGTTCCGCACTCTTCTTCGTTTCGGCTTCCTCTGCAGGAACAGCGCTGACACCGTTTTCACCTTCGGAGGAAAGCGGTGCGGCTGCCAACGTTAGCACAGTTGACAAGCGATCAATTGCCGATACAGTGACAATTCCCGACTGAAAACCTGTACCGCTAACCGTAACCTTCATTCTTCTGATCGCTACAATCCGAAGGGAAAGTCTCGACTTTGCATACATCGGCTTGGCAAGCTTTATCACCGATTCTTCCACTTCACCGAGCGGTAAACCGGCAACTGACAGATCACCGACATTTGGAATTATTATTGAACCGTCGGGAGCAACCTCGATCAGGTGATGAAGCTCGATGGGACCCCATACAGAGAATTCAAGGACATCACCCGGTCCAAGCATATAGCTGTCGCGATCAATCGGCTCCTCCAGCGCAATTGCCGGAGGTTTCTGCTGCGAGAGTACAGTTTCAAGTCCGGCTGACTTGAAGGGCTCATATGCCAAAGAGCGAATTGCTATTAAAAGAATAGCTGTTGCGATGAGTTTACGAATCATAAAAAGCTGTCCCCCCGACAACTATGAATTACTCGTTGTCATCCTGGGATTCTTCTTCCTCCCCCGGATGCAGGGCTTCGTGATAGCGTTCTTCAGCAGACTTAATCTCTTCCGATTTTCCAATGAACGTATTTGACGCATCTCCCTGACCCATCCGCGTATATTCATCCTCGATTATATGAGGTGTCACCTCAATAATCAAGTCCGTTTTAGTTGCTACTGCGACGTTGTAACGGAACAGCGGTCCGAGGAACGGCAGGTCACCGAGCAACGGAACCTTATGGGTTATCTTACCGGCAACGAGACTCATCAGACCGCCAACGATGATTGACTGATGATTCTTTACCCTGACCGTCATCTCCGCTTTTCTGCGGACAACACGCGGGATAGTCTGATCGGGACCGATAAATTCAAAGATTGAGCTGACTTCCGGAATGATTGACACAGTGATATAGCCGTCGCTGTTCACACGCGGTTCGATCTCGAGTTTGATTCCAACCTCTTCATCCTGCGTTGAGACCTGCCCGCCGACACCACCAGCACTTGTAACGTAAGGAACGACGTCAACCAGTTCGATCATCGCTTTCTTGGCATTCTGCGTCGAAACACTGGTATTTGCCAGCACTTCTGAATTGCTGTTTTTCAACAGCCAGTCAAGCGCTATCTCCCAGATCGGCTGGCTTCGCCACAGCGTTCCAATATCGTCAATACGTTCGGTTTTCTGGAACGGCTGCAACTGAGTGCCGCCACCGGTTGTGGTTTGCGGTTCATTGTCCCCTTCAAACAGGAAGGTTGATGTGTTCAAAGAAAGCTTTGACCAGTTGATACCAAGTCTCTCCTCTTCTTCGACAGACACTTCAATCAGACGAACTGAAAGTGTGATCTGCAGAACAGGCTGATCAATGTTACTGACGATGCGCTCGATGTCAGTCAGAACCTTTGGCGTTGCAATAACGAGCAGCTTGTTGCCGGAAGGGTCAACCTGAATATTTGCGGCGAAATCGCCGAGCAGGTCACTGACTTCCTTGGCATCAGCATACTGCAGAGGCAGAACATAAGCGTTCTGACCGACTTGCTCTTTCAGCTTGGACGCTTTTGCGACCAGGAAAGAGTTGCCGATTATTTCGTATGATAATCCGGCAGCTCGCACCACCAGGTTCATGGCTTCTTCGATTGGAGCGTCTTTCAAGTGGATTGAAATACGCTCTTCGTCTGACACGCCGGGTCCGGTTACAATATTAAAATCGCTTTTTGCCGCCAGAATTGATAATACTGTAGGCAGATAAGCATCTTCAGCATCAATGCTGACCAGTGTTCGTAATCCGGGAGCAACAGCGTGGGTTTGTGTAGTTTGACCGGTTGCTGTGGTCTGATCGCCCGCGATAGACGGGATCGCAACGAGTGTCAGTGCTAAGATTGCGATTAAACCCCGTAAAAGTCCGCCCATTGGCTCTCCTCACCCTAAGTTTGGTAATTTCTGATTTCTAAAATAAGTGAATATATATGAAGATTAAAAATTGCCTGACAATTGTCTGACTTCGACTACCGGCTGTTTTTCGTTCTCCATCCTGTGAAGTTCTTCAGCCAGCCTATCGGGTGCTTTTTCAGTTTTCAGCCTCAACACTTCATTGCCCCTTTTAAGGACAACGCTGTTGGTGCTGACGCCTGCAACCCGATATGGATAACCCTTTGGACCAATCTTATCTCCCTCTGACAACACATGACTGCGGCCTTGGTACTTCACTATAGCCGAAGCAGAGCTTCCACCGAGAACAGTACAGGACAGTCTCATTGTGTTATCCGTTTGACCTGCATCTTTAATCCCGAGACGCTTCAGAAAAGCGCGGGTTTTTATCACACGAGTCAGGTCAAGTGGATCCGGGTCCAGATCAAAAGTTTCCGTCATTCTTGCGCTTAGCGAAGCTTCAAGTTTGTCAACGGTCTCTTTTAACTGCGGGTCGTGCATACCCCGCTCTTCACGTTTTTGAATTTCTTTCTGCCACCGCTTGATCTGTTTGTCAACTTCCCGCGTTTGGTAGCCGACCAGTCCGATAACGACCAGCATTAGAAATGTCAACAAGTTGAAAAAGAGCTTATCGCGCCCTTTCATATTAGTCCTCCAGACTTCAACGCTGTTTGATAAGAGTCAGTGTTGAGATTTTCATTATTATGCTGTGCACTTCCGGTTCAGTACCCTTTTGGGCACGGGCTCCGGATTTACGCACACCGTTATCGATTTCAAATTCCTCAACGGTTATAAGTCGCTCTGATTTCTCAAGCCGGTTAATAAATTTACCGAGCTGTTCATATCGAGCTTCTATCTTCAACGTGTATGGAACACGCACATAGTCCAATCTCGCCGATCGCCTGCCGGGTTCAAGCTTATCCAAACCTATCTCCAGCTCATCCAGAATCCCGGTGATATATTCGAGGAATACCAGCGACGCATCGTGAGCGAGTGAATCACTCTTGGAGGTAGCGAGATTATTCTGAATCAGGAGCGAAACCAGCTCCATTTCCCGGTGTATAATCTGGGCAGAGATCAGCTTCTCGTCACGCAGCCTGATAGTACGATCAAGCTGTGTGATCTCTTTGGGGTATTTAGGATAGACCCAATTGTAGTAGCCGTATGCCGCACCACCGAAAATACCCAGTATTATCAGTAAGATGATGTTTCGTTTCATTTCAAAAGCCTTTTAATTTAACGACGTCAGCTACTTTATCGTCTTCTTCTTCTGCCGCGTTTCTTCTTGGCAGACTTTTCAATGTTGCACAGGACGGAGAATGATACAATGGTCTGTTCTTCAACAACCGCCTGATGCTGCTCTTTCAGCTTCATCTCCTGGAAATCACGGAAGAAGAGTGACGAATTCCTCAGCTTGTCAATCATGCTCTTCACCATGTCGAACTCTTTCTCATCCTGCTTCACTTTCGATATGAATCTCAGCAGAAGAGTGTTGTTCTTGTATTCCATGTGGGTGAGCGCAATATCTTCGGGCAGCAATTCACCGACTGCAAGCAGCTTCTTGGTCCACAGCACCCGCTCTTTTTCCAGCTTTGCCAACGCCAGAACATCTTCTTTTGAGATGTTCTTACCGGTCTTTTCAAGGGAATCAAGCTGACGATCAATCTCTATGATTGTGTTCTTCTTGGACTCAACCAGATTATTCATCATGTCGTACTGCTGATAGTTCAGACCGAATACAACGATAGCAATAATTCCAAGAACCGTCAGAGTGATTATTTCACGTCGTTTGCGCCACCTGAGTTCTCGTTCGGCAATATCCTCGCCCTTGTTCAGGTTGATGGTGAATTGAATTATCATAGGTCACCTCGAATCGCTAATCCGATTGCAGCAGCCATCTGTGAATGATTCGCTGTATCTATCGGCACCCGGCTGTCGAGCTGATTGAATGGGTTGTAAAGCTCCATCGGCAGGTTAAACTTGTTGTTCAGGTAAGTATCGAGTCCCTGAAGTTGAGCCCCGCCTCCTGTCAACACGAAATGCGTGAAGACCGATTGCCCGGTTTCTTTCACATAGTATCGGAGCGAGCGGTTGATTTCATCACCCAACTTTTCAAATGAACTCTTCTCAGCCATCGTCAGACTGCCCTCTTCCGCCTTGTTCTTCACAGGAAGATCCGGCTCCATACCTTGTGCTTTCTTGACCTGCTCAGCCTCTTCATAATCGAGACCATACTTATTCATCAGATCTTCAGTGAAGGTCATACCCGAGATGTTAAGGTCGCGGGTGAAGAACCTGTCGCGTCTGCCGAACACGGTCATAATTGACCTTCTCGCACCAATGTGCAGGAAAATGATTACACCGTCTTCTGGCAGCGTAGAATGGATAATGTATGAATTGAGGACTGCAAGGGTCTCAATGTCAATGAGACCGGGGCGCAGATCAATTTCACGAAGATAATCCTGATGCGCTTCGTGAAGCTTGCGGGTTGTTGCTACAAGCAGCACCCTGATCTTGTCCGGCTCTGCGCTGTCGTCACCCATTATCTGGAAATCAACAACCGTGTCACTGCCGTCTAACGGGATGTGCTTACGCGCTTCAAGAAGCAGGTTTGAATTCATCTCCTCTTCGGTCTGCATGACGCTGGATATCTCTTTGGCTGCAACCTGAGCGCCGCCGATACAGGAAGCGAGCTTTTTAACACGTTTTGGCACCAGTCCCAGCTCGCCCATTGTTTTCATTAACACAGGCACAGCCACAGATTTTTTTGGTCCTTCGGAATCGTAGCGATCTCCTCCGGTGTATAATTCATTGCACTTCCACTTTATTAGTCGGAAGCGCGGACCGACTTTTTCAACGACAGCTATCTTTAAGCTGTGTGAACCCAAGTCGAGCCCGACTCGCAGTTTACTGCCGAAACCAAACATTAATACTCCGCTGTTGGAAGCTTTGATCCAATAACTTGCAGTGCTACAGCACTGCTGTAAATATACTAATTGTAATACCTATCTGTCCGAAACCTTGTAGTTTTGGTTGAACTCTTTGATTTATTACTGTAATACTCCTGTATGTCATTCCGGACTTGATCCGGAATCCAGTTTTGCATTGGATTCTCTGGATTCCCGCCTTCGCGGGAATGACGAGTTTGTTAATAATTCAAAGAACTCAAAGTTATCGCTCACATTTACGTCTATAATTCCACTTCGCCAATCAGTGGGCGTGATAAATCACGCCCCTACCTTAACAGAGCAATAATAAACTTACAATCTTCTAATAAAAAAAATGAAAACCATGCCAGAGTTTCCTCTGAGTCCGAGATCGTTAAGCAGTCAAATAAGTAATTGGACCCGCATCAGTTTTCATTTTTTGTGAGGCTCCTCACGCATCGGTGAGGAGCCTTTCAAGTCGTTCAATACTTAGGGGCTTACCTCGCCCCAGGAAATGATGTCAAACAGTCCGTTGCCGTTCTCGTCAACCGCTTCAAGATAGAACGGGGGTGGACGATCATCAAACCTAAAGTCGTACAGGTAATCCTTACCGTATCCAGTGTTCTGGTGGTTGGAGCGGTGAACGTATCCACGTCTCCATTGTGTCACTGCACCGGTCAAATGGATGATGCCACGTTCATCCGGCTCCGGACCTTGATAAGCCTCAAAATCATCGTTTTGGTGCTGGAAGGTAAACGATTCACCAAGCGCAACCAATCCGGCATCAATGATGATCGAATGCCGTTGTATTAAGTTGGGTTGGCTGCCATAGTTCCAGCCGTTCTCTCGACCGTTTGCACTGGTGTTCTTGATGTAAATATTCTTTTCCGACACCAAGCCGAGCATATGCGGGAAATTCCTCATTTCGTCGGGGGTAAGCCCAAACCGACCGTTTCGTTGATTCGCATTGAGATAACGAATGTTGTCCACCAGCCACATATCCCCGGATGTACCGATGGTAAACTTACCGGCAACTACACCTTCAATTTCAGCCTGTCCATCAATAAAGATACAGCCCCATGCAGGTGCCGGGATGCTCAGGATGAGCGAATCACCCGCCGGTGAACCGAGAGGATGCTGATAGAATCGGAGTCCCTGTTCACCATCCATCTCAACTCTGGTCATATAACGTCCGTCTCTGTCTGAAATCCATGGATTTGCATTGTTTCGGATTGAGTTGGCAGTAGTCGGGAAGAAAACAGGCGGTACATTGAATTGCGGTTCATACAGAAAGTATGGGTTCGCCTGAAACTCTCGGAATTCATTCTGGGATGAGGAAATCGGACCGTAGAAGTGTGGTGAATACTTTATACCGATAAAGTCATTTGAATGAACACGTCCCCATAGTGAATCTTTGTGAAAGAACCAGATAATTTCGTTGAAGTTGGTAACTTCGTAATTGGTCAGATACATGTAGTTTGCAAATGACCGCAGACGTGCTCGCAGCGTTGCCGTCCGCTCCACATACTCATAGTGAGGAGCACTCGGGGAATATACTTTCTGATGATTCCTGAATCTCGTCTTCCCTGTGGAGAAGATGTCGTAAGTATCGGACCGCTCAAAAACGGACCCGCTCCCCAAAGCTGTGACACGCATAACACGCGTATCTTTGTACTCACCTATGTACTTGTCTCTATCTCGAATAGTCTTCGGAAGCAGGAAAACGGTTCCCTGTGGGAGGTCACCGGGTTCTCTCGTCCGAAGGAACTCCATACCGGCATCAACAATTCCTGTCTGAGCCAAAAAGTATGCCTGTACTGTGGCTTCTTCATAAGCGCTGTCCCACCGTTCGTCAACCGCCCATTTCATATAGCCCAAACCTGTAGCTATCAGAAGCGCTACGATAACGACGGACATGATCAGGATATTGCCGTCGTCACCGGCTATTGCTCGAATCTTGTGCATTTTTTTCTCCTGTATTAACACCTTAACATTACCTCATTAACAAGACGATTGCGGAAATTACTGTTCATCTCCGGTAATTCCTCTGGCGACCATCAAGTTTTTGTTTCTCATGTAAACTCTGTTGAAGTACTCTTTCTCGTACGTCCAGTTGTTGTCTCTCCCCGCAACAGCAGCCCTATTGTAACGCAGCACGAGATGAATATCCCAGGCAGCGTTTAAGAATTCATCTTTGCGGGATCTTGCGTCCAAACGCTCCCATTGACTTTCAGGCGTCAGAGAGCCGAACTGCGTCAATGTAAACTGGACAATTTGATACGATTCACCTGCACCCATTGCTGTGGGAGGAAATGTCGGATCAATCAACTCTCTGCCGGCAAAGATACGCGCGTGATTGGGATCCGCACGCCAGACAGTTGAATGGATCAGACTTTTATACCAGGGGTCGAGGGCATCAACCTCGATTTTGTGGGTGTTTCCGGGACCGTTTCGTACTGTAACTTCGACAGCATTGCGAAGATCGTGAGTCAACCTCTCAATCACATCATTGCCGTATTGATCCATCGTTCGGATAGACCAGCTACGGTCGAGATGCTCCTTAAAGGCGAGCAGTACAATGGTCAAACCCAATACCATAATTGATATCAGCACCACCGCAAGGATCGCCTCAATAAAGGTCCACCCTTCATCCCGCGCTAATTTTGCTCGAATCTTATGCATAGTGATCACCTACTTTATTCATAAGTTGTCTTTACAATGTGGCGGGATTCATTGCCGTGTAAAACTCGATCTCGTGCGGTTTCCCGTTTCGGTCTTCATATATGTCCGAATCGCGAGGATTATCGGTCGGTTCAAACCAGGTTACCCGAACTCTGATCGTCCAGTAATCAATACCTTCACCTGTCGTAATGAGATCAACCGCATTCAGCGGGGCATACGAGATTTTGCACATGATGTCGTCATCAGATTTCAATGGATCACGTTCATCCAATAGAACCTCAAGAGGATGTGCCAAATTCCCTGCTTTTATAGCTCGAAAGCTTGGAGCTGTCGGTTCCGGGAAATCCGTGTGTATGCGTCCCTGCCAATATTCCGCATAGGAGCGGGCAATAGATATCGCCTTCCTATATCTCATCTGGAAATCGAGCTGTTCGTATCCCCAAAACAGCGACTGGAACGTTCCGACCGCAGCGATGGAGATGATCAGCAGACCGATAACCAACTGGACAAAATCAATGCCACCTTCCTCTTCACGCCATTTGCTCAACTTTGTGTTCATCTTTTCCTCCAAAATACATTTTTTTCTGAACCAATAATACAGATTCAAATCATAGTAAGTAGAATGCTATTGATTTAGGTCAACCTCGAACAGTTTTGGGTTTTCCGCAACAAGTGCGGCAGTTTCTCTGTCGAGTTCACCCTTGTGTAACAATCTTTGCAGGTCTTGATCAAGCGCCTGCATTCCTGATTTTCCACCGGAAGCAATAACCGATGGAATCTGATAAATCTTATCTTCGCGGATCAGGTTCCGCACTGCGGTGTTCGCAACCATGACTTCACAAGCAACAACTCTTCCAACTCCACCCTTACGCGGCAGCAGTTTTTGGGCTACCACCGCTTCAAGTGATTCTGCCAACATTGACCGCACCTGCGTCTTTTGGGATGCAGGAAAGATGTCAATAATACGGTCAATAGTTTTAGCAGCGGAGGAGGTGTGTAGGGTTGCAAACACCAAGTGACCTGTTTCGGCGGCGGTTAACGCCAATGAAATCGTCTCCAAGTCACGCATCTCACCAACGAGGATGACATCGGGATCTTCACGCAGAGCCGAACGCAGCGCATTTGCGAACGAATGTGTATTCGCACCGAGTTCACGCTGGTTTATCAGGCAGCTTCGGCTGCTGTGATAATACTCAATCGGATCTTCAATGGTGATAATGTGAAGCTCTTTGTACTCGTTGATGTAGTCAATACATGCCGCCAACGAAGTTGATTTCCCCGATCCGGTCGGACCGGTAAACAGGACGAGACCTCGATCTTTCAGTGCCAGATCCTTCAGAACTTCGGGAAGACCCAGCTCCTCAAAACCTTTGATCTCTGAGGGGATTGTTCGGAAGGCTACTGCCATTCCGTTAATCTGTGAGAAGACGTTAACACGGAATCTGGCAACATCATGCAGTCTGTGAGACAGGTCAATCTCTTTCATCTCGTCGAGTCTCTCAAGTTGTTCCTTCGAGAGCAGTTCGAGAATGCGTTCCTGTACTTCCTCTAATGTTGGGATGGGAATTGCCAGCTTCCGCATCCGACCGTGCACTCGGATCATTGGAATTGATCCGGTAGAGATATGCAGGTCAGATGCATCTTGCTTCACTGCAAATTCGAGTAATTCGTTAAATGACTTCATATCGTTGTGGGCTTATACTGCTTACGTTACTCGCCGCCGAAATTAAAATTTAATCAACGTCTTCACCGGTCGGCAAGCCGTAGCCTGTGAACCTACCGGTTGGGACGTCAAACAGAATCGTGTGACCGGCGCCACCCTTCATCTCCGCAGTCGAGACAGCTTCAATCTGCTGAATCGGTGCATTACCGATCAGCGTAAATGTCCACTGCTTCGCTGTTCCTTCGTCAATCTCCAAATACTCAAACTCTTCGAGTATATCCACGGATGTGGGCTCCTCACCGGTATCCTGGTGATACATCTTGACCGCGTTGTAAATTGCTCCGATTGTTGCCTGACCATCAGATGCGCGAGCTCCCTTGACGTACTCAATGTAAATCGGCACCGAAATAGCCGCCAGAATAGCCACAATAACCACAACAACTAAAACTTCGATCAGCGTAAAACCGCTGTCCTGACGTTTGAAGTTGGCCATAGCCTAACCTCCTTTTATTACTGATACTTCATCATGATCCGCTGTCTCTCAGCGGTGAAACAAATAATATAACATTTTTTCGATGATTGCAAGCGTTTGCAAGGTTAAAATAACTTTTGCATCATTCCAAGCCGTTTCAAACCGCAACTCACAAGCGGTTACGAAAAAATGTATAAAACTATCCGTACTACGGATGTGCAACTATCATACCAGCTTCTGTGAACCTGTTTGAGTAGCTGCTGTCGTTAGCGTAAGAAACCTATATGCATGTTAATTCTTACCTTAGTTACAAGATAGTATAAATCATCGCTTGATGCAACTTTTGCTCCTACCGTGAACGCATTGCATTCGTTTTTTTTCGTTCTTTTTCATTAAATTCTCGCATCAATTCCACTGCCGGAGGAAAATCGGGATATTTTGCAGTCAGATCGTTGAGCTGAACCCTGATTGACGCCCCCTCTTCCAGCATCATACAGCATCTCAACTGCATAGTTCGATACATCGGATCTGTCGGCATTAATTCGAGCGCATTCTCCATGCATCGCTTTGCTGATCTCCAATCGTCCGCTTCCGCAGCATTTAATCCTCTTTCCCCCCATATCCGCGCTGCATTGCGAACCGACTCACCCATTGGCGGGCGACCGACTGCTGCTCTCATAAAGCAGCTCAACGCATCCTCATCTCTCCCCGATTCAAGCAGCACAATTCCGAGATTGTTCCAGGCTTTCGAGTAGTCAGGTTGATTGGCAAGCTCCAGCCTGTAATACTCCTCTGCTTTTCTGTGATCTCGCTGCTCCCGGTAAAGCTCACCCAGCTTGAAATGAACATACGGAGCGGTCGGGTTTGCTTTGGCAGCCTGCAGGTAAGACTCTTCCGCTTTCTGCAGATCACCAATCCTCTCCCACGCATTGCCCTCAGTGAAGTAGCCGTAATCAAAAGATTTGGTATTGATGCGGCTGTCAACTGCAAAAGGAAGGAAAGCTCCGATCAACCCGGCTGCCGCAATTATTGACCACCTCTTATAGGAGAGGAGTGATCGCTGTCGGATCAGATAGCTGATCCCTCCCGCCGCAAGTATAATCAGCAAAGGAGTTACAGGATGTCGGAATCTCGCATTGACAAAGAACACAGTTACGGCAATGAAATAGATGAGTAAGAAAAATCCGAACAGCTTCACACCACGTTTTTGCCAGCCTGCCACAAGACCCATAAAGGCGGGAATCAACATCAGCGGAAATCCGAGCCACATCAGCCGTCCGAACAGTGGAAACTTATGCGCATGGTAATAAAAATCCTGATTGTTGGATATTTCGGTGTGATTCCAGAACAGAAGAGCTTTTCTAATCATAAGAGTGATCCACCGCAGCGGATCCGCAGCTATCTCGCTGAACCCCTGTTTCCAATAGAAATCGTCCACCTGTGCGATGTTTAATCTCTCGCCGGTAGCGGCTTCTGCCTGATTGTGGACGATCTTCCAATCCCAGCCGACACCGATTCCCGGCAGGTTTGCGCTGATGCCGTCAGCGTTCCGGTTGTTTCCGATGTAAAAATTGACACCGCCATGTCCGGACAGCATCACAGTGCCCCATCCGGCTGCAATGTGGAGGAACAGAGATAGAATCAGTGGGATTAGCAATCCTGCGAGCACACCCCCGGGAACCGATAGACTCTTCAGCCTCTTTCGCCAAACTACCTGCGCATCACTCAGCCCGCTTCTGGTTGGGAAATATGGAATTCTTCGCTGATTCAGATAAATCCAAATTAACGCAACCGGCAGAAACGGCAACGCTATGGGCCACGCCAGCAATCCCAAACCAAAATAGAGACCGGCTTGTATAGGAGATCCGTCTCTTTCGACAACCTCAAGCATCTCCCACAGGAACAGGAGGTTTAACAGAAGTATCAGGCTTGTCGGTGAAAACTCCAGATCGTAAAAAAACATCAAGCCCGACAGAGAAGCGATTACACCGGCAGCTATTCCGGCTCGACGGTCAAACAACCGCTCTCCAAACTTCATAATCAGCATACAGGCAAACGATCCAAGTATGATCTGGATAATTCTGAACCATAAAAGACTGACACCGAAGATCAAATTGCTGAGTGCGATAAACAGAGGGTATAACGGTGGACGGTAAGCGAATGAAACATGGGACTGTCCTCGCGACAGTGCCTCAGCCATGTTGTAGTATTCGGCAGCATCCCACATCGGAACGAGGTAAAACGGCGTACCGTAATACTGCCACAAATATATCAATCGTATGATCAGAGCCAGTAAAAATATCATCCAGGCAGGTGATACTCTATCGCTGATTTTTGCGATCAGACCAGAGATAGATTCCTCCGGCGGTTGATAAGAACTGTGTGGCGCGCTTTCCGTTTATCTTCGGTCGGTGGATAGTCAGTGGTATAGTGCAGACCGCGGCTCTCCTTGCGTCGAATCGCTGAACGGATGATCAGACTCGCCATCAACGCAATGTTACGAAGTTCCACCACTCCGCGCGTTAAGCGACTACGACTGACGAGATCATCTACCTCTTTACGGATTAGCTCCACCCGACGACGCGCCCGTTCAAGTCGTAGGTTGCTGCGGACGATACCTACGTAGTCCCACATGAGATACCGGATCTGAGCGACATCATGTGATACCAGCACCCACTCTTCTTCAGGTACAAGCGACGATGATATTTTCGGCAGTCGTCTGCCGTTTGGCTTGGGAAAGTCGCGGAACTCTTTAATCGCCCGTTTGGCTGCACGGTTTGAAAATACAACCGCCTCTAATAAAGAGTTAGATGCGAGCCGGTTCGCACCGTGAACTCCACTGCATGTTACTTCACCCGCCGCATAAAGCCCCGGCAGTGATGTTTTGCCATGCAGATCCGTGATAACTCCACCGCACATATAGTGAGCGGCAGGCACCACCGGGATCCACTCACGGGTGATGTCAATATTCATGTTGAGGCAATGCTTATATATATTAGGAAAACGTTGCTGAATCTCTTCCGGATGACGACCGGTGACATCGAGATAGACATGATTGACACCGCTTGATTTCATCTCATGGTCAATTGCTCGTGCAACAATGTCTCGGGGGGCGAGATCTTCCAGTGTCGAGTAGTTTTTCATGAACGCTTCGCCATCCTTCGTTCGAAGCACCGCACCGAATCCACGCACCGCTTCCGAAATCAGGAATGCCTGACCTGTCGCCGGGAACAGCGCAGTCGGATGGAACTGCATGAACTCGACGTTGGCAATCTTCGCGCCTGCACGGTACGCCATTGCAATCCCGTCACCCGTTGCGATGGACGGATTGGTCGTATGCAGATACACCTGACCGCAGCCACCACTCGCCAGCATTGTCACTCTTGATGGAATGATTTCTATCTCGGCTCCCCCTGCTGTCACCACCATTGCACCCGTACAGCATGGCTTACCTGAGCTGTTATCAACCAGCAGATCAACCGCCATCTTATGCTCTTCGAGGGTGATGTTCGGGTGTTCCTGACATCGTCGGCTCAGTGTCTGCTCGATCTCAAGCCCGGTATGATCCGCTTTGTGGACGATACGGTTCTGCGAGTGCCCCCCTTCACGACCGAGCGACAGCTTTTTCTCACCCTTATCCCAGCGGTAGGTGAATTCGACACCCCACTCGATAAGCTCACGAATCCGCTCGGGACCTTCGCGCACCATCAGCTCGACTGCTCGACGGTCACACAATCCTCGTCCGGCTTTGAGTGTATCCTTGATATGCTGGTCGAAGCTGTCATCGTCACCTGTAACGGATGCGATCCCGCCCTGGGCGTAGTTGGTGTTGGACTCAGTGTCGCGCTTCTTGGTGATCAGCAGCACCGAGCCGTGCTCGGCAACTTCCAGCGCAAACGTCAGTCCCGCCATGCCAGAGCCGATTACGAGGAAGTCGTGGTGTTTATTGTTTTGGGACATAAGTTCTATTCTTCTTCAAATTCGGGAATTATTGGTAATGAATCATCCAACTCACGAGCCTTCTGATAATATTCCTTTGCTTCATCATTCATCTTCTGATCTAGGAACACAAATACTAACCCTTTGTAGGATTCAATCGACTGAGGATTTATTTCAATTGCTTTACGAAAGTATTCTTCAGCTAAGTCAAAATCATGTAAAACTTCATAGCAAAAACGGGCATAGTTGTGAAGTGCTATTGGTGATTTAGGTTCAAGTTCAACGGCATATTTTAAATGTACTCTCGACTTATCATATTCCTCATAATCTTGTAATAGAACACCATAATTTGTATTTATCATAGCATTATTCGGCATTATTTCTATTGCTTTTTCAAAATATTGACGTGCTTCTTCTTTTTTTGAAATATCCTCTTGGTCCTTTCCGTACAGAGAATAACAACTGCTACCTAAACCATTGTAAGCAAGAGCATTATTAGGGTTTATATCTAATGCTTGTTTAAAATAGATCTCAGCTTCTGAATCCTCTCCTATTTTCTGAAGATACATACCGTAATTGTAATGCGACATGTCAAAATCTGGACTTAATTCAAGGGCACGCTTTAAATAAACTACAGATTCACTAATCCTATTCATCATTAAAAGTAAACTACCATAATTAATATTAATTTCGGTGGAATTAGGATTTATTTTCATCCCACGTTCATAATAGTACAGTGCTTCATCTAAATTACCAAAATTTTCCTTGAGAACAGCGTAATTGAAATAAGCTAACTCATCCTCTTGAAATTTATCGACAATATATTTATAACGAATTTCTGCTAATCGTTTATTTTTCCTTCTATCTCGGGCAAACTCAGCTTTTAAGTGCAATCCAAACTGATTATTAGGATTATCATTTAAAAACTTTTCAATCTCATATTCTCTATCGTCATCATCCAAAATAGCATAAATTCTTAATCCTTCGGAGTATAGCTCTCGTTCCGATTCTTCATATCCAATCTCTTTTAGGATAGGATTATAATCAATTAATATTGGATCAGCAGGACAGAGACATTTCATTCCCTCGAGTATACTTACGAACTTGTCCAAATTGTCTCGAATATCTTCATATCTATTTATTTCTTCATCAACGCTTTTCAACTTGCTACGCCGCTTCAAAGTATTCGCTTCTTTGTCCAGTTCCTCAATTCTGTCTTCCCAATATTTGTAATAACGGATTTTCTCCACTGGATCAAAGATCTTAGCATCAGGTAACACAATCGGTAATATTCGCTCTTTGAAGTCTTCCATCTCCAGAATTTCCAGCATCTCTTGCCAACAGTATCGGGATTTCATAAAAGCATCGCTGACTATACAAAGGACATAATCTGCATCCTTGACCTGCTTCATAAAGCTTCTGAAATCACCTTTAAAATCTTTAACATCACGTACATCCCGCGTTAACGTGATGCCTATGCGTCTGAAGTCATTGTCTATCTTGTCAACAACCTTTCTGTCAAGATGACTGTAGGATAGAAAGATCCTTGGTTTTTTGGACTCACTCATTGATTAACTCCACCTGATTCTCCCCCAACCACCTTTCCTGATAAATTCTCCTCGCAGCCCATCCGACATCCTTCATAAACCAACCGTTGACCGTACCGCTGATGCCTGCACCGATGATCCGGAGTTCTCTACTTAACCTCATATTTAGAAACATCTAAATGAGGATCGTATCCTTGAAGAGAAATCAAATTCCGGTTAAATCAATCCCTACTCCACAACCCAACATTATTCCCTGCAACATCGCGAAACAGAGCGTAAAAGCCGTGACCGCCACCGATTTCGGTTCGCTCACGGATCACCACGCCACCTGCAGCGAGGATTTTTTGCAGCGTCCCCGGGATGTCGTCCACCTTGATGTAGAACGTAGCAGCAGGATTGGTCACCGGAGAACCCGCAGTGGTAAATCCTCCAGACAATCCTGCAGGGTCAGACCACGGCAGATAGCCCTGATCAAGTGAACTCGAATTCCATCCGAACAGATCGGAATAGAATTTGGCAGATTGTCGGAGATCAATCGCGAAAAGCTCGAGATGACATACACTTCCGACCGGATCACTCATAACTGACTCCTTATTGTTTGAGGTGATTTGTTGTGTAGTCGGGCTTGTCTCATGCTGGATTAAATCCAGTACCGACATCGTGGTTGAGCCCGATCATCGGGTTGAGACAACCACGACTATAATATCACCACTTAATTAATACTCTCCTAATTTAAATATGAAGTCAACCATAGTCAAGGATTAACATTTCCGTTAATGACTCGCCTACTCTTGATAATTGTCAGGTCAAATGCAATCATGCTTTGGGTTTTATCTAATTTATGACTATATTTGTAAGTTACGATAGTTGAGAGTTCTTTGATTTATTTATAAACTTTTTCATTGCGTCATTCCCACGAAGGTGGGAATCCAGTCCTGTATTGACTTCCTGGATTCCCGTCTGCACGGGGATGACGAACAAAGATCGAAATAGTGAATATTTCAAAGATCGCAGTTGAGTCGAAAAAAATATCATTTACACATAAAAGTTTGAGGTAATTATGCCAGAATTGGATCGTAGATCTGTTGAGATAGCACTTGAACAGTTGAGACCATCATTTAATATTGAGGGTGGTGACATCCAATTGATTGATGTTCGCGAAGATGGAACCGTTGAAGTTAGCTTGAGTGGTGCCTGTCACGGCTGCTCAATGTCAGTCATGCACCTGAAAATGGGAGTGGAACAGTACCTGAAGCAGATGGTTCCCGGTGTTAAAGAAGTTGTCACTAACTAATTCTAAATTATGTTGCAAATTCCCGATGATCTGAAAATTCACCGAGCCCGCGATGCCGATCTTGCCGAAATGGCAAGGATTCATCACGCATCCTATCCCGGAATTGATGCCACGCTCGAACAACGGATAGAGACTTTCCGCAGTGATCCGTGCATCTCGCTTGAAGATCGCTGGGTCTGCCTCCGGAATGATCGTGTGATCGGTCAGTTTAATCTGTACAACTTCCGCATGTTTCGGGACGGCGAAATCATCCCGGTCGGAGGTATAGGAGGAGTAGCTGTAGCACCGGAAGCTCGCAGAGAGAAGATCGCATACTGGATGATGTTGCGTGCTATTCAGATCATGGAACAAAACAGCACTCCGCTGTCCGCACTTTATCCGTTCAGACACCGATTCTACCACAAGCTCGGATGGGGAAAGGTCGGCAAGGTTGTGCGGTATCGCTTCAACCCAAAATCACTACCGGCATATCCCGGTAAGCAGCACGTTACTCCAGTGATCACATACGAGGATCAGGAAGAGGTAATGACCTGCTACCGGCGATGGGCAGAAGATCGCAACGGACTGTTTGAACGGGATGAGCGGGTCTGGTACGAAAAGACGTTCAAGAATGAGCTGTGCTTCGGCTATCGCTCACCAAAATCCGGTGAAATTGAAGGATATGTGCTGTACAGCTACAAACCGCTGCCATTCGACACTCATTTTCTTGAGACTGACCTCAGCATCAGGGAACTGATCTGGACCAACAGAGGCGCATTTAGAGGACTTGTCGGCTTCCTCGCATCTCAAGGTGATCAGGTCAGATCAATTGAATATCACGACCAATCCGGACTACCCTTTGAGCAGATATTGAGTGAACCGGTAGCGGTTAACGGACAGCGTAACATGGAACTCGGTAGTGAGGTTGCTGCTGTCGGCAGTAACCTGATGGGTCGGATTATCCGGTTGCGAAAGATATTAACTCTGCTCGGTCGCGGGAACCATACGAAAGGAAAAGTGACATTCAACATTAAGGATGATCTCAATCCAGAGAACAGCAAGCCGGTGACTGTTGATTTCGATAATGGACACAGCGAATTTCCCCGAAATGGTTCAGCGGACATCACACTGTCCACCGACATCGCCACACTTTCAGCGATATACTGGGGAGCCATGCGACTGCCTGTCGCTGTCTGGCTGGGATTGGTTGAGCTTGAGGGGAAAGGTGACACCCGCTTCCTTGAACGGTTATTTGCTGTGTCGAGCCCGGTCTGTCTCGATTATTTCTAAGAGATTTGAATTATGCTAAAAGATCGACAAGATGCCTGCGGTCATGAGTTTCTTGACTATTATGAGAAAAGGGAAGGATATGAAATTGTTGAGAGAGACGATGGTTACTTGGATATTTCATACGGACCCGCTGAATACTTTAAAGATCCGTCACACTGGCAAGAAAGTGTACTGAAAGCGTTAACATTTGCACGTGGAAGAGTGCTCGATATCGGATGCGGAGCAGGACGACACTCTTTGTTCCTCCAGCAACAAGGGCATGATGTTCTCGCTATTGATAATTCTCCGCTCGCAATTAAAGTATGCCAATTGCGAGGAGTTCGAAAAACACAAGTGTTGCCTATTACGAAGCTTTCCAAACAATTAGGAATTTTTAATACAATTATAATGATGGGAAATAACCTGGCTCTGTTTGGGAGTATCAAACGTGCTAAATGGTTACTGAAGCGATTCAGTAATATTACATCAGATAATGGATTAATAATCGGTCAGATCTTGGACCCATATCAAACTGACAAACCGGAACATCTTGAATACCAGAATTTAAACAGAAGCAGAAATCGAATGCCGGGACAGGTAAGAATTAGAATCAGATATAAAAATTTCATTACGCCTTATTTCGATTATCTTTTCCTGTCACGAGAAGAATTAACTCACCTTCTTGAGGATTCCGGTTGGTTCATAAAGCAGCATATTGATGGACTGAACGGAACATATACTGTAATTCTTGAGAAAGTCCAAAAAGTAGCAGCGTAATCTCCCCTACAAAATATAATGGCATCTGGAGTATTGTACAATGGCAGATACAAGTCAAACCGACCAATTAAAACAGCTAATCTCCGACCATAACCGCATCGTCGCTTTCACCGGTGCAGGCATTTCAGCGGAAAGCGGTATTCCAACCTATCGCGGAGCCGGTGGAACCTGGTCGAAATACGATCCTGATAAGTACGCATCAATTGACTACTTTATCAAAGACCCGACCTACTACTGGAGTTTCTTCCGCGATGTACGCCACGATCTGATGAACGAAGCTGAGCCAAACCTCGCACACAAATCACTGGTCAAACTTGAGCAGATTGGCAAACTGTCATCTGTTGTCACTCAAAATATTGACGGCTTGCACCAAAAAGCAGGCTCCAAAACTGTCTATGAACTTCACGGCAACACCACTCGTTTCTACTGTTTTGACTGCCACGAGCCATATAGTATGGCACAGGCAAAGGCTAAGCTGGACAAGGAACTGCCTCCTCACTGTGACGAGTGCGGTGGAGTGCTGCGACCCGATGTCGTTCTGTTTGGTGAGATGCTTCCGACCGTGGTCATCGTCAGGGCAGAGGAAGAGGTCAGTAGCTGTGACTTGCTGCTGGTGATCGGTAGCTCACTCGTGGTTTATCCAGCAGCAAATCTGCCGTATCAGGCTAAGATGAATGGAGCGAAACTCGTCATCCTGAATGTTGATCCGACACCGATGGACAGCATGGCTGATCTCGTCATTCACGATAAGGCAGCAGATGTAATGGCTGAAGCTGTCGGACTGGATCGCTGATTGGTACTTTTCCGCTACATACTGCGGCAGCATATAAGCCCGTTTATATTCTCCATTTCGCTAATCGCATTCATTTTCACGATGAATCTGATGTTTCAGTTGATGCGGAAAATCATAGGAAAGGGAATCGAACCGCTGGTGTTGCTCGAGTATTTCGGGCTTAACCTCGCATGGATACTGGCAATGGCGGTGCCGATGTCGGTTTTGATAGCAACTCTGTCGGTGTACGGGAGGCTCTCTGAAGATGGTGAAATCACGGCAATGCGAGCTTCAGGTTTATCTGCATGGAATCTGATCCGACCCGCAATGGTCGGAGCACTCATTGTTACCATAGGAATCGGGCTGTTTAACAACTACATCCTCCCCGAGATGAACCATCATGCCAAGCTGCTGCTGATTGACATGAACCGTAAGAAGCCGACCCTGAACATGGAACCGGGTGTTTACACCTTTAATATTCCCAAACTGGTGATGCTTGCAGGTGAGGTTGATCAGGAAGAAGGACGACTAAAAGATGTTACTATATATGACGAACGACTTCAGGGCAACCGGTCGGTAATTACAGCAAAACGTGGACAGATTCAGTTCAAACCGGAACAGGAAGCGTTTTATCTTACTCTGCTCGATGGCGAGATACATAGACCTTCCGACAGAGAGCCAGACGGATGGGAATGGACTCAGTTTGACAGTTCACTCTTCCGGTTCAGTGCACCCGGTTCGGTGATGAAGCGGCACGATTCCGGGCATCGCGGAGATCGTGAGCTGACCGCTGAGGAGATGATGCAGCGAGTGCGCGATCTTAGAGCCGGTGAACGGCAAAATGTACATACTCTCAAGCGTATCTCTTCTTACATGGTTGAGATCCACAAGAAATTCTCGATTCCGGCAGCATGTCTCGTGTTTGCTCTGATAGGTGCACCGCTTGGGATTCTGGCTCACAAAGGTGGAATGGGGATATCCGGCGGAATATCGCTCCTGTTCTTTACGATCTATTGGGCGTTTCTCGTCAACGGGGAGGATCTCGCCGACAGAGGTATGTTGTCACCGGAAATGGCAACATGGAGCCCGAATGTCTTATTCACGATGGCGGGAATATATCTGCTGTGGCTGGCGGGGAGGCGGACTTCTCTACCGTTCGTCGGCTGGATTTCATCACTGATTAGCAGGTTAAAGCGACAATGAGGATTCTTGACAAATACATTGTATCCCGCTTCATAAAGAACCTGATCTGGGCGATGGTGTCGGCAATCGTGGTGTTCATCGTGCTTGACAATGTAGAGCAGTTGGACAAGTTCATTGACAAAAAAGTTCCTGCGATGACAGTCGGTGAATTTTATCTGCACTATATCCCTTATATTATTTACCTGACGCTCCCAATTGCAACGCTCCTTTCTACTCTGTTCACAGTAGGAGGAATGACCCGATCCAACGAACTTATGGCAATGAAGGCATCGGGTATATCTTTCGGTAGAACGCTCGCTCTGCTGCTTTCCACTTCCACCGTGATAGCCTTTGGAGTGTTGATGCTCGGTGAAACAATAGTGCCGCAATCGAATCAGCGAAGGCTGGATATTTATAGATACGAAGTCAAGAAAGTACCGCGCGAATCGCGCAGTAAACAGGGCAAGCTTTACCTTCAGCTTGGACCGAAACTGCAGCTTTACATCAACCACTACCGTCAGCTAACTCGTGAAGCCTACAAAGTGAAAATGATTGAGGTTTCAGACGGCAGGATAAAGAAATCCATTGAAGCTGACAAGATGGTGTGGCTGAATCAGAAGTGGCTGGTACAGGGTGCTGTCGAGCGGCATTTTAATGAGGGCGGTACGGTTGAACGGATCAGAAACGACACCTTAACGATCTCCGGTTCGGCGGTGCGACCCAACGAGCTTGAAAATATTCAGGTCAAACCGGAGGAGATGAACTGGAATGAACTAAGAGAGTTCATTCACAGGCTTAAATTGGCAGGCTCAAAGACGATTAAATGGGAGGTTGAGTTGCTGTCAAAGGTTGCCATGCCGACCGCAGCAATTGTGATTGTGCTGTTCGGTGCTCCGTTGGCATCGGTTAAACGGCGAGGTGGTACTGCGCTTGGATTCGGTCTGAGCCTGTTCATCTGCTTCATCTATTTCGGGTTTATTCAAATCGGCAAGATTATGGGCTACAACGGCAGTTTGACCCCGTTCATGTCAGCATGGATAGGAAACATCTTCTTCGGGTTGCTCGGTATAGGAATCTTAGTTAAGCAGACGAGGTAGTTTGGCAGTCAAGTTTGTTTATTCGGTCAAACTTGTATAGATTTTAATTACCATCATAGTCACCTATTTTCTTCGCTGTCAGGTCGCCGTACCTGACAGCTATATAATTATATTTACATAAGTTCTGTGTCAGCCACGGCGGGCTGACACCGCATATTCCGAAATTGGAGTAATAAATGTCAGAGAATGCACAAGGTATCCTTGATACTATACTAGATCGGTTGGGGGAGCTGGCAAGCAGCGAAACGGTAATCGGCGAGCCGGTTTCAGTCGGTGATATTACAATCCTGCCGGTGATTAAAATCTCAATCGGCTTCGGTGCAGGAGTCGGTCAGGGCAACACAGATGATAAGAGTGACCAATCCGGTGGCGGTGGTGGCGGAGGAGCAACTGTAAAACCTGTCGGATTCCTCGTTTGGGACGGTAAAGAGGTTAAATTCGTCAATGTCGCAAGTAAGGGCAGCATTGACAATCTGGTCGAGATGGTACCGGGGCTGCTTAAGAAGTTTGGATTGACAAAGAAAAAAGATAAAGAAAAGAGCAAATCGGTAGGAAAGGATAAAGCGGAAGAGTAGAAGAGTCCAGAGTCTGTCTGACAATAGATTACGCCGCTGTCAACCCGCCGTGGTTGACAGCATAACAGACATAATATCAATAGGTATGCTGTCAGGTGCGGCGACCTGACAGCCGTGAAAAAAAGTTCAGAGTACACGCTTCAGCGTGTCCCTATTGCAGCCTGAAGGCTGAACTCTGAACCTTATTTTTCAGAATAGACATGAACAAGAGGCGCATCATGAAATTGAACAGGTTCACATTGGTTATAACACTGTCTGTACTAATCCTGTCAGGATTAACACAGGCAGTGGACAGAGAAGCTTTCACGGGTGAAACATCACTCGTCAGACAAAATCAGATTCAATCCATCACATCGGACAAAAATGCTCCGAAAATAGATGTCGGGACGTTCAATCCTCCATCCGGCACTCCATTGCGTGATGAGGGTGAGGGAGAACTGTTGTGGCACGAAAGCTTTGAAAACGCTATAACGGAGCATGTTGCACTGTCCGCTGACGGTAGATGGGTGGCGGTCGGTCACCACTTAAACAACGAGCGGTTTGAGCTTCGCAATGCTGAAGACGGCGAAATTGCAATTATGATGGAGGTCGAAACCGGACCGAGTTACGTCGCAATCTCCGAAGATGGCGGTCGAGCAGCATTCGCTGCATCAGGTAATGTCTGGGTTTTCGAGCGTGAACAGGGTGAAGAACCTGTCTTTCAGTTTAATCTCGGTGGCATGTATCCAGGTCCTATCGCCCTGTCACGAGACGGCAGAACACTTATTGCGACAGGTTCCGACAGAGACGACAGACTGCTTCGGGCATTCTGTTTCATAGACAATGAACAGGAGTGGACTTATGACGCAGACATGGACACCGCATACAACTGGCAGGGTGTGACCCTATCGCGAGATGGTGGAATCGTTGCCTTAACCGCTAAGTATTATCTGTATGTGTTGGATCTTGCATCAGGCGACGGAATCTGGGGGACACGCACCTACAACTCTGAATCCCCCGTTGCTATGGATCACGACGGAACCGTGATGGCACTCGGATCGCTGACAGGTCGCCTGACACTGTATCATCGCGAACCGCGCGGAAGAGCGTACGAAGAGTTGTGGCATTACAGCTTTCGCGAGGCTCGGTCGAGCTGGGTCAACTGTGTGGCATTGTCGGATGACGGACTGACGCTTGTCGCAGGAACGCTCGACTTCTACGAAGATCATTACGGCGGGAGTCTGGTTCTCTTCGACACGTATGGTGACAGCCGACCGGTGTGGATGAACGGTCAATTTGCGGATGAAGTTGCTGAGGTTGCGGTGAGTGATGACGGCGGGATCATCGCAGCCACCACCTGGGGGGACATCGGACATCAAACCGCCGATCTGGTTCTGCACGAACGTCACAGCGACGAGCCTTTCTACACGTTGAACACTCCCGGATCTTTGACAGGTGTTTCGATGAGCGATAACGGTCTGCGAATACTGACCGGAGGCAAAGGAACCCACAATCGCCAGTTTGGACGTGGCGGAAACGTGTACCTGATTGAAGCTACCCTGCCCGGGGGACATGTCACCGGCACTGTCACCGACCCGGACGGTGAACCGATTCAGGGTGTGCAAGTATATGCTGACAACAATCCGTATGAAACGACTACCGATGATGAAGGTAACTATCGGCTGCTCGTCGAGGTTGATGAAGTAAGAGATATTGTCCTTCGCGCGAAAAAGCGAGGCTATTTCTACGGTGAGGATGAGGTTGAGGTTGAACGCGGTGAGACTGTTGAAGGTATTGATATGGAGCTGCGCGGTACTGACCCGGTGTGGGCTGAGGTGTGGGCGAGCCTGGGCGAACGCAATGTCATTCAGTTGGAAGTAGTCCTGATTGACGGTGGAATGGTTACGGGTAGTCGGGTTTGTCCCAAGCCCGACGTCGTGGTTGGGACAACCACGACTACCATAGCCGCTACCGATGAGATCCCGCCAACACCATCCAACTCCGTGACTCCATGGGCGGAAGATAATGTACAGAGTGAGACACCAGGAAGAGACCCGCAGCGTGACGTTGAAGCATACAACATATACCGCAGCTTCATATCAGGAGGACCTTACACATACATAGGGTCGGTGGAGTTAGCTGAAAGGATGCTCTACCACGACCGAGAGAACATCTTCCCGCAACGTGAATATTTCTATGTGATAACCGCTGATTTCGGTAATGGTGAATCGGAATATTCCGAAGAGGACAGCGGCTGGATGGCTGATGATTTTCTCGTCTATGATGCCGATCTGGAAGATATGGACATGCCCGATATTGACGGTACTATTGATGATGACGAGTGGGAAGGTGCTGTAATTCGTGATGTTTCCGATGTATTCGGTTATGATGCCCCCGACAGCGCAGGAACAGCGGAAGCATATATCGGATTTGACGACGACACGGACAATCTGTTGATTGCGTTCAAATATCATACTGTCGAGCAGCTTCACGACCGGCTCGGGGTCGGCGTCTATATTGACGATGACGATAATGGTCTGTGGACATACGACCGACCCGGCTCGGAAGGCAACTACTGGGGGTACTGGTTTGACAACGATGAGATGCAGGGTCCCGATCTGAGGTATCGTTCACTCTCATTTGCCCCATACAATATTGATCCATACTACCGTTTTGAAGAGCCGTTGATTGATTTCAGTGATGAGCGAGGGTATGTTGAGCTTGAGATGGCAATCCCGCTCGGATTTCACGATCTGTTTGAGGTTGCGGTCTATCAACCTGATTTCACAATCGGACTCGGGCTGTTCTCAATGCACCGGGATGATCAGGGAGCGGCAATCTTCGACGGCTGGTGGCCCCAAGACATGCGTTCGATTGTCTCTTATCCGAGCCAATTCGGGACGATTCACATTCCGGTTCACCTCTCCGTGCCGCCGGTCGCCCCTGAAGAAGTGAATGTTGAACGTGTTGAAGAGGATCTGTTTATTGAATGGATAGATCCGAGTGAAGGTGTTGATGGCGGTGATGTTCAGGACTTGGCGGGGATAAACATCTTTCGCAACGATCAACTTGTGGGAAGTGAAGAACCGGACACAGAAGAGTATCTCGACGAGGATGTTCTACCCGGTGGTTGGTACGAATATGTGCTCACAGCCTATATCCTCGAAGATAACGAGCCGTTCACAGGACCGTTCAGCGAACCTATCGGCATTTATGCGGATGAAGAGCCTGATATTCGCGAACATATATATGATGACGGTTCAGCGGAAGGGTGGTACGTTGTCAGTTTCAATTGGAATGACAACCGATTTGGAATCAGGTTTGATTTCGAAGGAGAGGAAGACACCGTAGCCATCTACTGGATTGAATTCCCGGCAAACGACACGGATCCGGTCAATCTGTACATCGCTGAAGATGACAACGGCGTCCCGGGTGACATCATCGGGGGCAGATTCCAAACAACAGTGACAGAGGAAGGGCAATTCCACCGTTTCCATTTTCCCGGCGTACAGCAGCCTCATGTCAGCCTCGGTGATTTCGGTATGGAAAGCTGCTGGGTGATTATACATTACACAGAAGAGAGCCCCGGTTCACCCGGCATCGGTGTTGATTTCGGTAATCCTGATCAGGACCGTAACATGTACTACATGTCTGATCGCGACTGGCAGCCGTTCCCGAACGGTCAATTGATGGTTCGGATCGGAATCGGTCTGCCTCCAGTGGATGTTCCACCTGCTGATGATCCGGAAATTCCCGCTGTTTTCTCTATCGAGCAGAATTTTCCAAATCCTTTTAACAGTGTCAGCCTGCTGCCTATCAATCTGCCTACGGAAACAACGGTTGAGCTGAACCTGTTTGACCTGAGCGGTCGTAACGTCATAAGCAGGTTATTCGGAAAGCTGTCTGCAGGGCAGCATGTCGCTGAACTGAACAGCGAAGGGCTGACAACCGGAATGTATTTTGTGCAGGTAAAGACAGCAACCGAAAAGAGTATTGTTAAAATTGCGGTTCTCAAATAACCTTCTGCATGAATCAGTCTAATGTCATAATAGTATTCTTAACAGCCTTGCTAATATTGTCATGTAACGCACCGCACGACAATCCGTTCGACCCGGAGAGTGACAGTTACATACCACAGGAAGAGAGGATAACGGTCGAAGCAAGTGCGACCTCTATGCACTTCAGGATGTGGGCGCTGATTGACGACCAATATTGGCTGTTTATCAACGCTCAATTTGACGACCCGGACACTGTTGACTCGGTTTGGGTGGTAAAGGACACTCTGTGGCTCGGCATGCTCTCGCCGACAGGATCGGACAATCCGACTCACATGCTTGAGATAAATGAAAACAGTCTCTACGATCAGCATGGATTAATACTGCAGAATATTGTCGGGCATGACTTGATTATCCATTTCACAACAGATGACGGTGACACCCTGTCAAGTGATCTGTTTACGCTGAAACGTGTGTTGAACAATATACCGGTAGCAATTGAGCCAAACTACAACTCTGTCCTGACTGAGTCCAATCCCACATTGATATGGGACAGTTACGATGCAGAATTCAACTTTTTATACGGAGTGGAAATCACACATGTTGCGGCGTCGGGATTCCGTTCTCTGATCTACGATCAGAGTGGGATCAGCTCAAGCGATACAAGCCACACGACATCCGAGCCGTTGCAGGTGGTGGAAGATCCCTCATACTACTATTGGACGTTGAAAGTTATTGATGATTTCGGCAACATCGCCAGATCTTTGGAAGCACAATTCAGGATAGTTGAAGATGAGTGATACCGATAAACTGAACGAAAGCGGGTTGAAACTGCTGGTTGAAGCTGCACAGGCGCTTCTGATGGAGAACAACCTCGATGAGCTGCTCCCGCGACTCCTCGATAAAGCGTTTGATGTCGGAGGTGCTGAACGGGGTTATATACTCCTGCGAGATGATTCCGGTAATCTGACGCCATCAGTGACTCGCGGGATTGAACCGGGATCAAACCCTCAGGGTGATCCTTCCTGGTCTATCATAGAGACCGCACTGAATGAGCGGAGACCGGTAATCTCGCGGGATGCCAACCGTGACCCCCGCTTCAGCGGTGCCGAATCACTCATCATTCAGGGAATCAGATCCACCGTTTGCATTCCTCTTGAATCACGCGGCACTCGTCTCGGTGCTCTCTATCTTGATGCTACCGGAATCGGTAAACTGACAGATGATGAACTGCCGCTGCTTGAGGCGTTCGGATCGCTGGCAGGATTGGCGTTGGCGCGAACGATAGAACTCGACGACACTCGTAAAGCTCTGCAGGCTGCAGCGGGTAACCCAAGATTTCCTGAGATTGTCGGTCAGTCAGACAGCATGAATATACTGTTTGACCGCCTTGAACGAATCGCCGCTGCCGATCTGCCGGTGTTTATCAGCGGTGAGAGCGGAACCGGCAAGGAGCTGGTTGCTAAGGCTATTCACAGAATCGGATCAAGAAAGGACAAGCAGTTCAGTGCTATATTCTGTGGTAATCTCTCACCTGAACTGTTGGAGAGTGAGCTTTTCGGATTCAAGAAAGGGGCGTTTACGGGGGCTGTCACCGATAAACCGGGGCTGCTCGATATTGCAGATAAAGGGATTCTCTTCCTCGACGAGATTGCGGACGTGCCCCCTGTCATTCAGGCAAAGCTGCTCCGTTTCCTTCAGGACGGATATTACCAGCGACTGGGCGATCCGATCCAGCGTCATGCGGATGTCAGAGTTTTGTCGGCTACCAATAAAAATATCACTGAGGAGATTTCAGCAGGCAGATTCAGAGAGGATCTCTACTATCGGCTGAATGTGCTGACAATTGAGCTTCCACCTCTGCGGGAACGAGACGGAGACATTCCGCTTCTCGCAGGGACTATTCTGGCACGAGTTGCAGCGCGAACCGGTCAGTCACCTCGCCGCATCTCACCCGGTGCATTGGATAAATTGTCAAGCTACAGATGGACAGGTAACGTTCGGGAGCTTGAGAATGTCCTTGCAAGAGCTGCTGTGCTGGCAATCGGAGAGATTATTGAACCCGAGGATCTCGACTTAAGCTATAACGGTAAAGATGTCAAAACCGTTCAACCGGGGGAGCTGCAGGATCTGCAGAGCATGACCAAAGCACACATCCTTGCGATCCTGAAACAGACAGAAGGAAATCGCAGTGAAGCAGCCAGAATACTCGGCGTTAGCAGGCGATATCTTCAGAAGAGTCTGGCGAAATGGCGTGAAGAGGGACAGGATGTGTGAATCCAGCCTATCTGTCGAACTACCCGCTGTCAGGTCGCCGCACCTGACAGCAGGTAATTTGACATTATGTTGGCTATGCTGTCAGCCACGGCGGGCTGACAGCAGGTTTCAAAGTCCGACGGTCGAGGTTGAGCCCGATCATCGGGTTGAGGACAACCCCGACTACAGTTGTTACGCTTTTCTACGCCCGTCCCGGTAGGAATCAGATAATGGCACTTGAGGATCTCTTTGACATAGGGCAGCCGATTCATGTCGGACAGATAGCTACATCTTACCCGGCTACACGAAAGGACAACGGTGACAAAGTCCTGCTGAAGGTCATTCATCCCCAGTTGACCGATGACCCTGAGCTGGTCGAGCGGTTCAGACGCGAGGGTGAGGCGATGTTGAGTGTGGAACATCCCTGTGTCGTGCAGCTCCTCGACTTTGGCGAAGAGGACGGGATACCGTATCTGGCATTGGAATGGGTTGACGGAGGGACACTGGATGACCAGATTGCATCCGGACCGCTGCCACAGGATAGAATTGAGCGGTTGGCTTCTGACATGCTGAGCGGTCTTTCTGCCGTGCACACTGTCGGTCTGCTTCACCGCGATCTTAAGCCGGATAACATCCTCCTGACGCGTGAAGGCAGTGCTAAACTCGCCGATTTTTCACTGGTAGGCTATGAGAATTTCTCCGGATTAACCCAGCACGGTGCATTGGTCGGATCACCGGCGTACATGGCTCCGGAACTGATTCAAGGGAAAACTGCAACCGTTCAGAGCGATTTGTACGGAATCGGAATAATCCTGCTCGAAGCGTTGACCGGATCAAATCCGTTTGCATCCAACGATCCGATGGTCAGCCTGGAACTGATCAGAACAGTTGTGTTGCCAAAACTTTCCGAGAGGACACAGATCAATCGTGACCTCGCACGGATGATTGACAGACTTGTCGAACGTGATCCGGGTGATCGTCCGGCTTCAGCGGAAACTGCGATTTCCGGAGAGCAGGATGAGCAGAAGGGTGCTGCTATTGAAGCTTCAAAGCAGCAGACGCTATCACATGCAATAACACGGCACAGACGGAACACAAACCTGTTGCTCTATGGGATATGGATCGTCGGAATCGTGATGGCAATTACTTCATGGTGGATTTTCAGAGATCCTGCACCTGATAGCAAAAATCTACCTGAGTTTGCGACACCGATGGAAACGGAAACTGTTAATCTTGACAGTTCAGTTGCCCAAACTGCTGAAGAAAGAGCAGAGACGGTCGAGCCTGAGTTTCCCACGGATGAAGAGAGCATAGTTTCAGCTTTACCGAACACAAGTGAAAAGATCTCAACGATGCCGATGATGCCGAAGCCGGGAAGACTCACGATAATCGCCATTCCGTGGGCGCAAGTTTCGGTTGATTATGAGCCGATTGGCGTAACACCGATTGGAACATTGGAGCTGACTCCGGGAGGACACTATGTGCAGTTTGACCACATACTTTACCCGTCCTTTGAAACAGAATTTATTGTCAAGGAAGGAAAGACGGATACTTTGATCGTACACATGAGTGGTGAAGTTAATGTCATTGCAGACCCATACGGCTTTCTGATTGTGAACGGTGAAGAGATTGGGTGGCTGCCCGGATCAGGATCGCTGATATTGTCACCGGGAATGCATTGGTTTGAGGTGACACATCCGGAGTTGGAAAACTGGACGGATTCGGTAAATATCGTGCGTGGAAGACAGACTATCAACATTGATCTGACAAACGGCACGATGATTGCGCAGTTAAATAGTAGTGGACTGTCGAAATAATAGACAATTACTCGTAGTCGGACTTGTCTCAAGTTCGACTGTCGGGGTTGAGGACAACCCCGACTACAGAGTCATACCCCTATAAAACGATGAAACAGAAACTGATAATAACTTTGACTGTCATAGCTTTTTCTGCTCTGCTCTCCATGCTCTTCGCAGAGTGGGAGTGGAGTGAAGTCAGTCAGATGCGTCAACCAAGGATGGAACACATGAGCGCTGTCGTCAACGGCGAAATTTATGTGTTCGGCGGACGGCAGATGCAAATGCGCCCCAGACGGAATGTTGTGCTCGCAAACGCTGAAAAATATGACCCGGTTGAGGATGAGTGGAGCGCTATCAGACCCATGCCCTATCCGCTGTATCTCGCTGATGCAGTCGCTGTAGGAGAGATGATTTACATCTTCGGGGGGGTTACTTCACAGAGGATGCTGCAGCCGATTGACTCTGTTCTCGTGTATGACACCGAACGCAACGGATATCGTGTTATTGGTCGAATGCCTGATGCCAAGTATTCAATGGAAGTAACTTACTTCCCACGGAGAGGAGAAATTTTGGTAGCAGGAGGAATTGGACAAAGCCTCGATGATTTTTTCAGGACAACGTGGTGGTACGACATCCGTGAAAATGAGTGGAGCGACGGTTTCAATCTGCCGAGACCTTTGGCAAAATTTGGGATGGCTGTCGGTGCTGATTCATTATGGATAACCGGGGGGTTTTCATTCGGCGGTCCTCAAAACAGGTGTCACGTCATGACACAGCGGGGTTGGGGAGTCCGTGCTGAATTGCCGGTGCAGTGCGGCGATCCCGGCTCTGTATTTCTCGGCGACACACTCATCAATGCTGGTGGTACTGGAAGCCGTCGAGGTGAGGAATTTTATCTTAATGATGTCTTTGCATTTACTCCCGGTGAGGATGAATGGAGAAGATTGCCTGAGATGAACCTCAGTCGCACAAGCTTTGAGCTTGTTGCACTCGGCGATTCTGCTGTCTATGCCATCGGAGGATTGAACCGCCATAATCACCGACAGTGGGACATCCTCAGCAGTGTCGAAATGTACTACAACGATGTTGGTATGAACGCTGTCCCGGGCGTTCAGGACGAATCGTCACCGGAATTCAGCATCAACATCTCGCCGAATCCTTCACATGGATTGGTGAGGTTCAACCTCCCCTTCATTGACAGCCGAATTAAGATATTTGACCTTCATGGGAGAATTGTTGCCGGTCAATTCCATTCCGAAGGAGGGGTGTGGACATGGAACAGTGTCGGCTATCCGACCGGAACCTATTTCTATGCAGTTACTCTCGGAACAGGCAGTTCTCCGATCACCGGGCGAATTTACGTCGTGAAATGATCCTATCCATAACAGTTCTAATCATATCATTAGTCACTGTTCCACTGTTCGGGCAGTCGGAAGAAGCTTGGAACGCCTATCTCGCCGGAAACTTTGAGCAGGTCGAGCAGTTGCTGACCGCAGCAGTTGAAGACAGCTCACTGTCCGACGTTCAACTTGCGCGTTACTATCTCGCACTCGGCTGCAGCGATGCGATGCGCAACCGTTCCACCTCCGCCACTACCGCATTTGAACGGGCACTCGATCTCGATCCATCTATAAAACTGACATCATCAGATATCCCGCCTCCTGTGTGGCAACTGTTTGAGCCGGTGCGAAATCGAATGCCTTACACGAAGGATCAGCCTGAAATATCGGATGAGATCCTCGAACAGATCAGAAAATCAGCGGTAGATACCGTCAGGATAACCGATACAACCTACCTGAAGAGATCCGCTATCGTGAATTCGTTGATCTTCCCCGGGTGGGGGCATCTGAAGGAAGGAGATCGAAAAGGGTGGATATTTATGGGAACGGAGGTGGCTTTGCTCACAGGATGGGTAGCATCATCCGTTCTGACAGTCAAAGCGCGTGAAGAATACATGGACACCAGATCAGTCGAAGACATCACCGCAAAATATGACAACTATAACAATTACTATCGTCTAACAATAGGATTTGCTGCTGCTGCAGTCGTCAATTATGTTTACAGTCAATTTGATTTTTTCCGTTCGGATCCGATGTTGGCTTTCAACCCATCAGACAGATCCGTTCACCTCACCCTATCGTTCAACCTGTGAACAGACTTCACAGTGGATGCGAATCCTGTTCACAAGTTGTAAGTTTGTCACTCTTTCAGAATTTTCAGCCATGTCTGTCGCAGCTGTCGGTCATTCTCGTTTAGATAGTCCTCAGCCAGCATTTTCACTCCGAGTCGCTGCCATTGATTTTCGTCAATGAACGGCGGCTTCTCGAGATAATTGAATCTCTTTACGCCGTTATCCCGCAAAAGACCTATTAACTCCTCCAAATCAGTTGCTGATTTTACGTTATACCAGGGGCTGATATGAGATTGCAGCGCACAATCTCCCGCCATCCACCACATCGAGGTCACAATCGGCGTTGAACCGGCGTTCGCTATCCATCGGTTCAATTCGCGATTATCCGCTCGCACATCATGAAGAGCAAACAGAGAATATATCTGCCCGACTACAGAAAACACAATTAACACAACGATCAAGACCCGCGCTTCTTTAACGGATTTCCACCATCGTCTCAGCCTGATTGTCGCGAGGAAGAGAACTAAAGGAACGGCAGTCAGAATCAGACGCGCCCCCCAATGGATCCCGGAAGAGGTCGGGGAGGCGATTGAATAGAGAACTATGTACAGCGCACAGCCGATCCACAGGAAATTCACCATCGGTCGCTTCTCCCCCTTGAAGCTCGTCAATGCCAAAATCGCAACCGGAACAATCCAAAATAGCCCGCCTGACACGCTCATGTATGCCGGGTGATTGGTAGCGGTGAGTACTTTTATCCAATAAAAACTGAAGGTCACACCGATTGCAATCGAAATCCACAGCCAGGCTCTCCTGTTACGTCGCCATTTTCTTCTGAACAGCAACGCAGCCAAGGGGACTAATCCGGCAAACGACAGGATGAATCTGTGAAATCCGGTAAAGAGAGCTACATAGAAATTCCTAATCCAAGCAACGATCATACCGGCAGCACTCTGAAACTGCTGACCCTCTACATTGGTGGTTAGGTGCAGTGGAATCAACTGACCTGAGAATAGTAAATTGAGTAATGCACCGATGCCCATCCCAAAGAGTATCCCGAGCAGATAAAGCGGAACCGCCTTTTTATTCCTGCCGGTCTGCTTCCAAAAGAGTAACGTTACGAGCACCCATATAACTGCCTCCGTGCGCATCGCTGCACCCAGACTGATCGCAAATCCAGAAGCAACGAGCAGAAGCTGTGACGTGATTGAATCGGATGATTGATTGTAACTCTGAAAGAGTGCCACAAATGACAGCAGCACCAGTGCCATCGCCCAGGTGTGTTCCCACAGGGTCATGCTGTAGAACAGCAGAGGTGATGCGAATGCAAGCAGAAGAATGTAAACTGAAGCGCTGCGTTTGGGTCGTTGGTAGGTCCACAGCATCCAGCCTGCAGACAGCGTTACCAAACCACCGAGAAGTGACAGCAGATGCGGTCCGATTTTTCCAAACATCGCAGCAAACATCCCGGCAGACACCATGAATATGATCGGAAACGTAGGAATCTGGTAGTTCCCGCGAAGAATGCCAAATGGAGATGCCAACGGTCTGAACTTACCGTCATCATCAAACTTTGCACCGGCATAGGGAATTTTAATGTTCCCGTTGTCAGAAAATGACTGTGCACCCTGGTATTTGATACCGTTATCCAATCCCCAAAAGGAAGGCTTCGGCATCCATAGCCAGAACAGTATATAAATCAGTGTTACACCGACGAAAACGATAGATTCACGGCGGCGTTGTGGTGATAACTGCATGTTTTGTTAACCGACTTATTTTATTCAGACTCGCTCGGTGCAATGATTTGAGTTCTGAGTTCAACCTTTAGGTTGCAAGGAAAACACGCTGAAGAGTTTGTTCTATAATACAAAATATCCGCTGTCAGGTCGCCGTACCTGACAGCCACCTTATTAATATTACATAAGTTGGGCTGTCAACCGCGGCGGGTTGACAGCGGAACATCTATTATCGGACAGATTCTGAAGCGTGTACTCTGAACATTCTGGACTTAACCAAAAAAGCCGCAGACCGGTGGGGAAACCAAATCTGCGACTCGTAATCAATGCCCTAAATATCAATGCGCAAAAGGAAGGAAGAACCAGTTCAGCATTTTACTGAACATGTCGGTCACCTGCCCATCACTGTTATCCATGTAATAGAGCGGGAATGTGAACACCGCTACCCGATACGCAACCTTGATTGAACCTGTATTCGTAAACAGTAGATGCTCATACCTGATCGCACACGGTCTGAAATGTGATTGCGAGAACGGCTGGAACTCATAGTCAATCACAATGTCATCATTCAAGCCCCACGGTTCGCCGTAAGGATAGCTGATGCGCGCAACCGCTGCGAAATTGTTCGCTCCTACCTTGACGTTATTCGTGAGGGTTTGTACTTCACCCCATACGGTGTCACCAGGTGTGGTACGCGATGCATTCCATACCTGACTTATCCGAAGCACTCTGTTCCGCTGCAGCTCAATGAGACAATCCACCGGTGTCGGCGGGTAGAATATTGTATCAACATTGGCTTTTACCTCAGCCAGCTCGTTCCACACATCGCCCGATGCGGTATCTGTATAGGAGTTAAAGTAATATGCAGTTTCCACGCCTCTTCCGGATGCGATCACATCCACTCCCGGCAACAGCGGAAACAGACCCATACGATAGCCGTCACCCTGGGCAAATTTCTGACGATACATATCCGCGGTCTTTGCGGTGTCAATTGTCAGATTAGGCAGGTTGGTCACCCCTGAAATTGCACCGGTGAGCTCTGCATCGCTGGTAATAATCCTGCGGAACGGTTCATTTGCGAATGTTGATTCCGTCAGATTGAGCGTCGTGTTGGATATCTGATTGGTCTGAGTTATCAAACCGAGCACCCATAATCTGCCGCCCACTTCCACGTAATCGGCAATCCTCTGCTCAAAAGACGGCTTTATAGCTTCTGTAAGCGTGGAGGACTCGTTCTCTGAGAACCATATCACAAGCCTGAATCTACCCAGATATGCTTTCGGCAGTGCTCCATTCTCAGGAGAGTAGAGGTTATACTCCACATCAGGATAGTTTGCAGTCAGCGACTGATAGAGATCACCGATAGGAGTGCCCGGATTCAGATCCCACCAAAAACGTTGGTCTCCCGGGTTTTCATCTGACGTATTGAGAAGCAGAATTGACTGATGGAATGTCGGCTCATACACGTCAAACGTAGCAGTAGCTGGACGTGAAGAGACCTCATAGCCGTCGTCTCTTGACCAGACCGTGAACACGTAATGTCCGGTTTCCAGACCGTAAAACAGTATCTCCTGTCTTGGTGTCCAGTCGGTAGCCACCCACTGCCAAACAGTGTCATGAGGAACCCGTTCCAGATAGTAACGGTATTCCAGCGGGATAGTGTACAAGTCGCGGTCGTCGGGATCGGCTGATTTCCAATTGAACCCAAGACCGGACCAGGTGCCGCCAGCTTGATCCAGACAATATAAAGTGTCAGCAAGAGCTGTATTTGTGCTGTCCGCATCCTGAGCCGGAATGTCGTGACTAAATCTTGTATCGGCATCCGTCCACCACTTGATCTCCGGCACCTCCGGCTGTTGATTTGTCCGATAGAAGCGGTTGTAAATCACGCTGTCAGATTCAAGTCCCTTGTCATCTACGCACTTGAGGTAGAAGATGTGCTGAGTCACCTTTCCCGGTTCGGTCAGGAGGTAAACTGTGTCACTGGAGGCTTCTGTTGTGACCCAAGCCTCTTCAGGAATAAAATCTACATAATAATCAGGATCGAGCAGTGCCGTTGAGTCTGTAATATCCGCATAAGAAAATGACTCGATAAAACCGTCTGCATCCCGTCCTTTCCAATTTATCACCGGTGCAAATGAAAATGTGTCACCATCAGCAGGAACATTTGCAAATTCAACTATTGGAGCGATATTTTCATCCATTTCGCCTTGAATATCAGCAGGAAAGGTACCACAACCGCTGTTGATTGTGGAGAACGCAAAAAACAACAAGCCGATTATGATAGTCGCTGCGGTGATTCTACCGTCAGATAGAAACGCTTTAAGATTGGTTGTTCTGTTATCAGCCATGGAGTCGCCTCAGTCTTTCAATTTCGTTCAATAATTCCCTGCGTCCTGCCGGGGTTGAAATGTCTGTCTCAAATGCGGGATTCAATTCTCTGACAGCAGCATACGAAGAAGCGTAATTGTCATCACCGCCAAGATTGTAATACGCTGCGGCAATCATGATGTAAACATCGTCAGAATTCAGGCTCGGTTCATGGAGGAAACGCCAGCCGGGACGACGGTGTAATAGCGCTTCAGCCTTAACAACAGCCTCATCCCAATCACCTTGCTGGTAAACTACAAATGCCCAGCCGCCCAAGGCATCGTAACGGGCGGTGTCCTGCTGAAGAGCCGTATCAAAATAACCTGCGGCATCGTTGAGTCCGCCGATCAGCCTTGCAGAAGACCAGCCCGCTCCATTCCAGCCATCGCTCATTTGAGCGTCGTTATGGGTGACGGCTTGGAATTCAGCCAGTGCCCCGCTGTAGTCGCCCTCCTCAAATTTCTCCCATGCGAGATCAAGTATCTCGTCATTAGTGAGGGCGGGACCTGTTGACGGGTCGTCATCACCGCAGCCGACAGTGGTTAGCGCAAGCCCGATTGCGAGTATGCAAATCCCCGCTATGCGGTAAAGCAGTTTTGCGGGGGTTGAAATCTTTGTTGTCATTCTTTACCTCACCAGCATTAGCTTAATGGATTGTTCTGCTTCGGCTGTTTCAAGCCGCATAAAATAGACTCCGCTCGGCATGACTGCTCCTGTGGAACTTCGGCCGTCCCAAATTGAGATATGACTGCCCGCTGTTTTATAGCCGACATTCAGGTCTGTCACCAATCGTCCGGAAAGATCGAAGATGCTCAGGTTCACCTGACCGTCGCCCGTAAGATTATATTCTACGGAAACTGTTTGATTGAACGGATTCGGAAATGCCCGGGTCAAATCAGCTGATTCCGGTAAAGGTCTCTCTTGCACGGGAACACCTGATCCATCCCAGGCAACGGCAAATTCACCGAATTTCAGCGTCTTGCCGGATACTTTCCCGTCATGGAACCCACCTTCCAATCGCTGCCATCCTGACTCACTCTTTCGATAGACTCCAAGTCTGTTCAGATCCTCTGATCCCAATGCAGCAGTCCCGATCTTAAAAGTGATCTCTGCTTCCTCGTTTAAGCGTGCGTTATTAGAGCTAAACGAGTGAAGCTGTGTTAAAAACAGCAGATCGTCGGTCGGTTTGATCGGATCAGGAATAATCTGCCCAAGCAGGGGTGTCTGTCTATTGAGAGCGTCCTCCGGAACAGTCAGTATGCCGTCAGATAGCCTGATTGAATTGACACGATTTGGGTTTATCAAGATCAGTTCAAACGTTCTGCCAACCTGAACAGTTTGACCGTTTACTTCTGATTCGGTTACAATGAAAATGGAGCCTTCCGCGTCGAATTCGTATGATCCGTGATAGTTCATCGGATCCAATTCGGTCAGATTGACGCTCGCTTCTCTCCCGTTCAACTCAGCACTGCACACCGGATTGTTCAGCGTATCAAAGGCAGTGACATAAACGTCGAGCCACTGCGGAAATGCCGGATTCTGAATTACCGTCAGGTTAACAACCGGCTTCTGCCAGCTCCCGCTCAGCGAACCACCATAAGCTCCAATGTCGTTTCTGTCCGTGCCCTTTGCCGGCGGCAGCGACCAGTCGCGATGGTTGTCCTCCGGGTTGCCACGATCAATCAACGGCGAACCGTCAGAAAGGTAATATTCAAGAGCACCCGTACCTACAAACTGCGGGTTTTCATCGAGGTTCTCGGTTCCGATAAAACCATCCTGTATGTCACAATATGAAACGAGTGCATTTCCGTTATCGCCCAACACTATTGAAGTGTCGTTGTCCCAAATGATGTTATTCACTAAAGCAGGTATTGAGCGGATAGCACTATAAATGCCCTGACGACCGTTATCGGTAATCGTATTATTCACGATGTATGGCGATGAGTGCTGCAATACAGCGATTCCGTCACCTCCCTGCTGTGCAAGGTTGTCGTGAATCAGGTTGCTTTGGATATGCGCACCTGCCTGGAAACGGAGGTAGATGCCGCCGCCAACTGTCGCCCGATTATGGCGAATCTCACAGTTGGTGATAACAGGAACGGAATTCAACACAAAAACACCACCGCCATAACGAGCTGAATTAGCAGAAATCAGGCAGCTTGCCAGATGCGCTCCGGAATTCTCAAGATACACACCGCCGCCATCACCAACCTCCGGATCATTCGTACTTAGACCGTTGTCTGAAATTGTGCAGAACTCAACCAGCGGTGAAGCTTCGCGAATGCTTATCCCTTTAATCGAATTGTTGATGACGCAGTAAGACAACCGACTCACATCATCTCGGTTCAGCTCAATTCCCAGCCAGCGGGCATCGTCCGTTCCGGATTGATCGCGCGGTATGAAATAGATGGAGTCGGTCTCGGTTCCGGCACAGCGAACCTCGCCATCAGCCTGAAACGATGCTCCCGGTTCAAACAGCACTCTAGCTCCCGCTTCGATCTTCAATCTATTATGCGCAGGCACATAGACCGAGTCGAGGATGATGTAGGCTGTGCTGTTGGCGCTCCAGCTCCATACACCGGAAACATGACCGAACATATAGTTCCCCGGTTCCGCCATTCCTCGTCCGCTGAGTTCAATGTTATGATCTATCGGGTAGTTACTGCCGATGGTCATCACCGATTCAAAGTCCTGATTGGGATCAGGAGGATCGAAATATACCTTAATAAATCCGCTGTCAAGCTGAGCGATTGACTCCTGCGGCAGGTCTGCACTGAAAGCACCGACGGTGTCATTGAATGTGATCTGATCCACCGTCAGTGCGCTGTCACCGTAGTTGTACACCCAAACCGTGTCAACAGCTTGGTCACCGTTGAAATAGACGTATCCCAGAAACAGAGTGTCTGTTTCGATAGCCATCTTTGCGCCGACACCTCGCCCTTTCAGCGTAACCTGCATGGACAGATCATTCGTACGGATTGCTGCCGGTTCATCATACGGCTCAGGTCTCGATGGCGCAAAGCTGAACCTGACATGCCCTGAATCACCGGGGGTAACCGTTAAACTGCCAACTTCAGTAGTGTCATCGAAGAATCCGTAATCAAATTCTGAGTTAGCTTGAAATGCGACAGATGTAACCCGCAAATTCGTCTCGCCAAGATTATGAACATAAAGCGAACGGTGATGCACTTCGCCAATCTGGTTAGACCCAAACTCAAGATCGCGGGCGGTTATGGTGGTGTCCTCATAAAAAGATGCTCGCGGATCAATTCCGGTTCCGGTAAGCCCGATCTCAGGTGAATGTGCATCGTCATTGCTGCGTATCTCTACCGTTTCATCATAGTCGCGCAGATCTGTCGGCTCGAAAAGAATTGAAAACTTCAGGTTTTCGCCCGGTTCAATCGGCGCTACCGCCCAGCGAGGCACCAGATCACCGTTGTCATTTTCCGTTGAGTCCGATGAGAATTTCGACGGGAGTGAGAAAACCAAATCCTCTATGATCAATCTGTAATGCCCGTGATTTTCAATAGTAACATCCTGAGCCGACTGCTCGTTCACTCTCACATTACCAAAATCGAGAGGACGGTTCAGCTCATCTGACAGGCGATTAAAGATCACCGGTTTTGACAGTGCCGCTTCTTCCGTTCCTCCATAAGCACCCATATTGATCCGGTTGACCAATACATCAGGCTCCTGTCTGGGGTTCATCAACGGATCACCGGCATCAATGCACGGTGAATCGAGCCTCAGATGGTAATCAAAAGGTTCAGTATCAACATTGAGAAAACCGGGAACATCAATAATGTTGCCTGCACCGGCAAAAGGATCGTCTCCCCCTGCATTTATCAAACAGAACGAGACTGTTGCCCGTGAAGAGCGTGCTCGACCAAGATTTAGCGAATAGTCATCTGCCGGGTCAAGCCTTGTTTCAGGAAGCTCTTCATCTTCTTCGTTATAGACAAGGATGCAGTTTTTAATAACAGGTGCAGCCTGCGAACCGACGTAAATGCCTCCACCCCAACCACCTGCAAAGTTATGTGCGATAGTCTGATTGAGCAGATTCGGACTCGAATATGCCAGGAATATCCCGCCGCCAAACCTGTCGGTGTGATTTTGTGCAATTACGTTATTCTGAAAAGTGGATGTGGTAAACCAGCCGTAAACTCCGCCCCCTTCCCCATCAGCACGATTATTTATAATTGTACAGCGACTTACAAGTGGAGAGCTGCCTTCGAGATACAAGCCTCCGCCACAGTTCAGGGGCCACTCGCCCCGTGCCCAGCCATGCTCGATAATGCAAAATGTAAACTGACAATCACGTGCAGCGTTGATCAGACGAATGCCCTTCCAACGAAGGTCATCATCGTCAGGTTGTTGTGCGGTAAAGATGATAGGATCATCAAACGTGCCGACCGCCCGCAACTCGCCGTTCACCGTGAAGCTGTATGCACCGGTAAACTCGACTCTGACACCCGGCTCGATGGACAGCACTGAATCAGATGACAGGACAATGTCACCGATCACTCTTACCGTGTCACTGTCCCATTGACCGCCTTCGACTGTCCCGCTGACTTCCATGCTTGTAGCGAATGCAGTGAACGACGCAAAAAGCAAAGCCGAAACAGTGATTATTATACTGCGATACACTCTGTTTCCACAGTTGTTGAATTTCATATAGTAACCTGTCATTACTTTGTCCGGTGTCAAATTATGAACTCTGCCCAAAACCTGACCCTGACAGCAATTTATTATCTTCCGAAAGAACCTGTGCGATTAATTAAAACCAGCCACTCAATTTATAACCCACGGTGAACCTGTGGACGTTTCCAAGCGTTCCCAGTCCAGCCCAGGCATAGTCAATCGTTGCACCTGCCTGAGGTATATACAGACCTATCCCCAGCGAGGCTCCGTCAATGCTGAGTGCTCCATCTTCGTCTATCACGGGGAATTCTACAAACGGGTCGTTATCCTGCCGGTTGCCGATATATTCATCCCAACCGTCACGAGTCCAGCCGTTGAATCGCTTACCTATACGGACGCTGAGCATCCTCAAATAGGTGAACTCGAAGCCAAATTGGTAAACTTCGAGATTGTCGTTCGGGTGAACAAATTCACCGGCAGCGGTCAGATTATACAGCTCATTCTCTATGACCACCATTGAAGCGCCGAACTTGAAGTTTATCGGCAGCGGGAATTCCGCATCCTCAAATTTCATGTCCGCACCGAAATTCTGAATTACCATTCCGATGTTGATCCGCTTCCATCCGGTAGCATAAAATGTTCCGACATCAGCCGACCAACCGACAGCACTCGCATCCGCCAACTGCTCATTGAGGTATTTGAAGTTCATGCCAACCGAAAACTTCTGGGTCAACTGCTGACAGTAACTGACACCCGCTGAGATGTCACTTGCCGAGAAACTCCTTCCGGTGCCGTAAGGCATACCGGGTGTCGTTTCATTCATGTCGTCGGTGAAAAGCGAAGTCACCTGCAGACCCAACACTCCGCTTGTTGACGGGGTTGGAACTGCGCCACCGATAAAGATGAATTTTATATCAGCGGGATACTCTATCAATGTAAAGAGTGCTTCGGGCTGCTTTAACTGGATCAAACCGGCAGGATTGTAGTACAGAGCTGAAGCGTCATCAGCGAGTGCTGTGAACGCTTCCCCCATGCCGACAGCACGGGCTCCGACTCCCACCTTCAGGAAATTCAGCCCTGTCGTGCCGACCTTTGCCTGGCTGAATGCGACCAGCGGTAACAGTGCCAATAGTATTATGACCATTCTTTTATTCATTATCATGCTCCCTGCAGTTATCGAATAACCACAAATTTTCCTGTTTGGGTGTCGCCGTTGTTCTCTACGGTCAGGTCTTCAACGGTAAATAGATAGATTCCTGCAACCACCTGCTGTTTGTTGCGCGAGTTCAGATCCCACGATTCTGCAAAGTCCGCATTCCAACCGAGATTTGAGTCACCGCTGACGTTGTGAGGTACTATTGCCACCAGATCACCCGAGAGAGTATATATACGGATCAGGCACTCCATCGGAAGGTTGTAGAAGTATAGTCTTCTGTCTGTTTGCGGGAAGAAATCTGCCGAACCGTCAGCCCTGTTTTCCCAAGCCAATCCACCGTGCTCCACTGTGTAATCTGCATTGGCACGATAGGGATTGGGAACAACCCCGACTCCGTTGGCATCCGTCCCCGATGGAGCGGCATAAACTGCGTTGGCTATCCGTGCCGATTCAAGCGGTTCGGTACCGGTCTTGTAATCGCCGTAATCGTAAGCAGTGACCGAATAGTAGCGAGGAACCATCGGATGTGCGTTCTCTATGACGTAATAGTAATCTCCATTTACCGTATCAGCAATGAAGTTTCCTTGTGTGATCAAACCGAGATTCTGTCCAACTGCTTTGCGGCTGAGTCTGACACCCAGCTTGACCGCTTCAACCGGAAGACTGTCCGGCTCGACTACCGGTCGGGCTGCCATTGAATCGCGGTCACTGTATAAAGAATAGTCTATCCGGTCAAAGTTGTCGAGGAATGAGAACTCGCTCTCTACGAAAACATTTGAAACATAAATCCGGTATCCCTCAAAATCAATCTCCCGCGAGAACGGATCCTGACTGACTTCTGAAGGAATTCGGTTCCACTTCAGTACGACATTTTTTGTCAGGAATTCATCGTCAACCGTGAATCGGTCATTGACCACAAACTGCGACTGATCAGAGTCTATGGGAATGGAAATCGGATCGTTTACAATTGACATGTTTGGCGCATCCGGGGGAGGAGGTCCTTTGAAATCGGGGTGACCGTCACCAAAGTCAAGCATGTCGTTGCCGATGGTATAGTCAAGATAGTCCGGTCGCTCCATCAGATCCTCAGCCCGCGACAGATGACCGTCGTTTTCACCTTCATCTTTACCGGGGTAAACATACTCCACACGAATACCACCTTCCCATTTATAGGCTACCATACCGGCTTCTTCGGCAAACAGACCGTCTTCACCAACATCCTCGCCGTACCAGCCGTCTCCAGTATCAAGGTATCCATCGCCCTCCGATCCGTCAGAATCACCTGTGTTCGGTTTATGGTCATTTCCCCAGTCATATAGCGGGGTGTCAATCATCGGATTGTCGTAAACTCGCGCTGCCCAATCCGAATTGTATCTTAAACTCGAAAAGTCAAATAAGGTTGGATCAATGTTTTCATCTGTCGGCTGCGGGTTGTTGCGGTCGTGGAAGTTATTTCCGGCTACCGTAGCCACAGTCATCGAGAACTTTTCACCAGGATTCAATCGGTAAATCCGGTTTCCCGCTTCGTCAACATGATCAAAGATTCCTAGCGGTCCCCACGACAAGAGATAACGTGTGTCGTACCCGTTCGCCTGATCATCTGCATTTGCTGCATCAGGAACTTTCCAATGATGAGTTTCAAGCACCTCACCGGTGAATCTGTCCCTGATTACCTGAGGATGTGCCTGAATCCACTCATCCTCGTTTGCATAAACCTGATCATAGTCAAATTCTCTATTCGACATCACAAAATACTTGCGATCATCTCCCATCGGAGTTCCAAAAGTCTCCGTCCATGCGCCCGGTGAACCGTCATCCTCCCACGAGGGACCGATATCAAGATCGGCATTCCCGTTAGAGATCCACCAGTTAAACGATGTACGAAGTTTCGGATTTGGAGCTCTGACGACACGCGTGCCCATGACACCCGGAGCCTCAAAGTCCGCTCCGGATGCGTTGGTCTGATGACGTCCGTCATTGTCGGTGATGTACGCAGTGTTAATTACAGACGAATCAAGACCTCCATCCGGGCGTTCGTAGTAGAACCATTTCTGGAATCCGCAGATGTCATCCGTATGCCGATTTCGATTCCCCTTTCTGCCGACATCTGCATCAACATACAGACCTACATACAGATTCTTGAGGTAATTGCCCGCAATGTTCTCAATCTCCCAGTCCATGATAATGAAATTCTGGGCGTAATTGTAGGTCCATGTGTAGGACTTCTGTGTGATTTTTATACCGAGTGGTGTGTGCGGACCGTCAATAGGATCATCATTAACGTAAAAATCTTCAGTTAATGTATCCGAGTATGTACACACGAAATCTTGCTCGGATATCGCTGAATCTTGAAAGGACCAGATTTCGTTGCCGATACAGTCAAATACCAGCGGCAGAGTGCTTCTCTCAACAATACCGTTGATCTGACTATCTGTAGGTCCTTCTCCCGGATTAAACTCATTAATTGAAGGAGAAAGCCAGCCGTCCGTTCCAACGGATACTCTGGGATATTCAAAGCCTTCAGCGCGAATCAAGGCACCGAGCCACAACGCACCCTGAAACAGATATTGGATGTCAGAACCACCCGGATACTCGCACTGCGGCGCCCATTCACCGGGGCGACAAGGATCATCCATACCACCGGTTGTCTCACCACCGTTACCAAAAAAACCGTAATTGGTGATATTCATCCAGATATTGGATCGCCGGTGCACCCGATTCATCCTGTTCAATTGAGCGAGGTCAACCCGCTGGGGACCGACACGCTTGTTATTGATCTCCTGCTGTGGCTCCGATACTGCTGCCTGAGAACGAAGCGGCATCAGAAGAGCTAACAACATAAAGATCCATGCTATATTTATAAATCGTCGTTGCATATCAAAGTTGCCGAGTTTAGTTGTAAGTAGCATTCCTCTTAATTACCGCCATAAGCACCCATGTGCACACTTATATTCGGATCGCCTTCAGTGCGGCAGTCAGAACCTGCACTCAGATGATAATCACTTTCCGGATCAACAAACAGAGGATCCTGCTCAAGATTGGTCGCTGAAAGATCGGTGTCTGAAGAGATGTCAACCGAAGTGACGGCATGATTCCAGAAACAGTTGTATTCAATTTCCGGTTCAGACGTCCGACGCGCAAGAACACCCATTCCACCTCTGTCCGGTGAGCCGTTGCTGTAAAAGATATTGTTCCGGATTATCGGAGAAGAATTGTTGTCGCAGTTCACTCCGTAGTAAGCATTATGGACAATTGTATTGTTGATAATTCGCGGTGACGAGAGATTCTCAAGCCTGATTCCTGATGTCCCGACATCCCTAATCAGGTTATTGCGGATGTATGGATTCGAATGATCTGATACGTAAATGCCGTAGCCATCCCCTCCGGATATGGTATTGTCAAAGATGTCAGGAGAACTGTTAAACTTGCAGAAAACAGCAGCCTGTGAATTGTTGATCAGTTGACTGTTGGTAATTGAAGGAGCAGCGTAATCATCGCAGAATATCCCGAAGGAGTTGCACTCTGAAATGACACAGTTGTCAATCATAGCATCGCGACGGTTAAGCCTGATCCCCCACTGAGCGTGAGATACATTGGTATAGATTAGTTCAGTGCCTTCGTCACCACCTGATTCAAACAGAAGACCGAACCAGTCACCTCTGCTCGGGTTATCCACACCGGATACAAACTGAATAGGCTCCCCCGCAGTGCCGTGGGCGATAATCTTTCCCTGCACACGCATTCTGTAAAGCCCCTCAACCCGTATCTCGACACCCTCTTCGATAGTCAAGGTCTCTCCTGCAGGCAGGACAATATCACTGGTCATGTAATACGGGGAACCGACTGCATCAAGTCTGTTTGTAACTCTCGGCAGGTTGGGAATACGGCGGCGAATCTCACCGGAGCGGTAGATGTATGAATGAATACCGAGTTCCATTCGTGTACCGTCACTATCGAGAAGCATAGGATCTTCCGGACCGGCGTCAATTGCCGATGATGTTGATTTCAAGTTGAAATCACCGGACACTTCCGCATCCGGTCTGACATCCACAAAAAATGGGTTCAGTCTGAGATTAAACTGCGCATCGCAAGAGTCGAGGTTGCCGTTAACCGTCACCACACGACCGATAGTATTCGGCGTCTGTTGATTGAACTCACCCGAGAAATTTGACCAGATGATGTTGTACTGCAATTCAAGCGCCATGCGAGGTGCATCCGAGTCTTCCTTGCAGTAGATCCCATAGTCGTCGTTTTCAACAATGATGTTGTTTCGGATGGTCGGATCGGCTGTCCAGTGGACAAAAATACCGTGACCGGCGTTGTTCATAAAGACATTATTCTCGATGATCGGCGCTGAGTTGGTGTCGCAATGAACACCGTGAAAACCGCCGTTGACAAACCAACTGCGCTTTATGGTCGGAGCTGAATTTTTCAGAGTTATCGAGCCGTAGTCAACCACGGAACTGTCAAGCTCATTGTTAACCATACGGTAGATCTGACGGTTGCCGTATTTTGCACCGTGCCAAAACCTGCAGTACTCAAAAACAGAGCCTGCATCAGCGTCAACCATCCAGATACCGTCCCAATCCCCACGATCAGGGATAAGCCGACCGGACATAAAGGTAATCGGATCGTCTTCTGTTCCGCGTGCAATTATCCTTCCACTGATCTCAAGCGGCATCCCCGGCTCAAATCTCAGTTCAACACCGGATTCGATAGTCAATGTCTGTCCGCTCTGCACTCGCAATGTATCCACAGCAAGATACGGACTGCCACTGACTCGAAGAACACCATCTGCAGGCAGTTGGTCAATCGGGTTGCCTCGAAAAGGAGGAACGATGACATTGCTGGAATCGTCACATCCAACAACCGTCAATATTATTGCTACTGCCAACAGTGTGGAACAAAGGGTGGAGAACCATCCTATTTTTCGATTCATATTTCTGAACAAGCCTCTTTAGTATGCGATATTTAATCTTCCAATAGCAGCTTGCACAAATGAGTCTGTCTGATAGTAGGCTATACCGCTGTCAACCCGCCGCGGTTGACAGATCAACCTATGCAATATCAAGAATGTAGCTGTCAGGTACGGCGACCTGACAGCGACAATTCACATTATCGGACAGACACAGATGCAACTGTATCAAAAAGACGCTCTCTCAATTTAGAATGTCATACCGACACGGAACAAAACGTTACGTCCCGGTTCAAAGTTACGTGGGTTTGCGTCATACTCCTCACGATTCTCATTCGGATCAAATTCCGGATTAAGCGGGTGAAAACGTTCCTTCGGGCTTCCGGTTTCGGCGTAAATACCCTGAACATTTTGCTTGTTGAACAAATTGTTGACCGTAAATCCGAAGAACAGCCGATTCCCGCGCTTTCCATCAGCAGCATTGAGAACGTAGAATTTCTCAAATTTGAGTGTTGTCCTTTCATGCCACGGATAACGGGCAGAATTGGAGAGAATCAGGTTTGAATTTTCAATACCTGTCGTATAGATCGAAGGAGTGTAAGGCAGCCCCGATCCAAACTCCCATTGAAGCGTCATCAACCAGTCATCCGGCATCACCAGATTGAACAGATGCGGGTGGTCACCTTTGTTGTACTGCACGGTTAAGTAGGAATTCACCTTATGAGTCTCATCCCAGGCGAGCGGGTGCTCGTCGTAATTAGCCGGCACGTTGTTCAGGCGCGCTTCCTGATTTGCGTGCTGATCTGATGCTTTACCGAATGCATAAGAGAAGTCGTAGTTGAATGTCATCGCCCAGTGGTTTGCGGGACGCTTCTCAATTGAGATCTCAAAACCGCGCATCCTGCCGTAGTCCTGATTCACATAACGGTCAATTTCCACGTTCTTCCACTTCTCTTCACTCGTTGCGATCAGGTCATACTGATCTTTATAGTAACCGGAGATGTCAAACACTACATAATCGGATATTTGAGTATTGACCCCAAGCTCGTACTGGATTGTCTTCTCATACTCCAGATTCGGGTTTCCGATTGCACTGTTGACATCGAGATTCGCAGTCGCTGACTTATAGAAGTACTGGAATGAAGGCGCCTGATAGAAATGTCCGTAGTTGAAATACAGCTTGGATCGTTCGGTTATGGGATGCGATATACCGAGACGCGGGCTGAAACGCCATGTACCACGTTCAGCAAATGTCGCACCCGGCTCGTCCTCCTGTACCCTCAGTCGGAATACCTCAACCACATCATCCGGGTGTATGATGAAGTCGTATCGCAGTCCGGCGTTCAGTATTAATCCCTCAAACTCCATCTTGTCCTGCAGATAAACGGCACCTTCCCAGGGTTTGTAATGATAGAAGTCACGTTTTCCACCACGATCCGCCCATTTCGATCCGGGAGGCAGCGATGCTTCACCTTCATACAGCAAGTCCGGTTGTATCAGAGATTGCATCTCGAGATCACGATACTTCATCTCAAAGCCGGTTTTGACTTCATGGAAACGTGACATCTGGCTCTGAATGTCAAATTTGATCGTGTATTCTGTGGACTGCCGGTCGTACCAGTAAGCCGTTCCGTCCCACAGACCGGGATTGATAAACTGGTCTGCCGGGTCACGAACGCCGTTGTTGTTGTAATCGAGGAACCACTCCTGGGTCTCGTTTGCCGTGAAGTTTCGCAGGTTAAACTCAGGATTGTCAGTGTCGTGGATGGTGCGGTTGATCCAGGTTGATTTGCCGTTAATCCAGTGGTAAATGTCTGCGGGCCAATCGCTGCCGCGTGCCTGCTCACCGTAGCTGTAATAGATCGGACGGGAACGGTCAGCGTTGGAGTTCCAGTCGGTGTATCTCGTGAACAGCTCATACTCGTCAAACATTCCGTTTGGCGGGTCATAGCGACCGTTCAGGGTCTTCTCGGTTCCGAGACGGTACAGCCCTGCCCCTGTCTGCTGACTCGCTGAGGAGGGCAGATCAAACCAGATCTCACCCGGATTCCACAGACCGTTGTATTCTCCTGTGATCGGATCAGGTTCGTCAATGAACGGCTCGCCGGTATCCCAAAAGTAGTCACCGTCTATGAACGGTTCACCATCATCAGCTCCGGCACTGCGTTCCTGTAGGTCGCGCTTGTCAACAACACCGTTGCTGTTCATGTCGTCGTAGCCTTCAGAGTAGTCAAATCTGCCGTTACCGTTCGTGTCAAAGTATTGCTCACCTTCGTCATAGCGGAAGTTGTTGTTTGCATCAACCCACGGTTCCCAGGGATTGTATGAACCGTCACTGTTTGCATCAATAAATCGCTCGCCGTCCCACCTACCGTTGCCGTTCCAGTCATGCTCGGGAAGCTGCGGTTCTGCGCCGTCCCACCTGCCGTTTCCGTTGACATCGCTATATGAATCCCACGGGTCAAAAACCCCTATGTTGTTCTCACCTGTCAGCGGGTTTGCCACGTCAATCCACGGCTCGGCAGCATCGTATATTCCGTTGCCGTTCAGGTCAACCCAATCCTCACCTCGATCCCAACGTCCATTGTAGTTCAGGTCTTCATATCCCTCTCCCCCACCGTCAAAGATACCGTTTCCGTTGGCATCCATATAACCGTCCATAAAGCCGTTGCCGTCGGAATCGGAGTACTCGTCATCTTCCAGCCAGCGATTTCCATTACGGTCAAACGCATTTGCCATTTCATCTTCAATGTCTTCGAGAAGGGTGAAGTCACCGGGGCTTTTGCCGCGGGGCTGTACCTTAGAGCGTGTGTAGAAGTTAATGAGTTTAACTGTATAAAAAGTCTTTGAGCTGATCTGATCGGTGAATGTCAGTGTGTTACTGAAATTGCGGTTGAATGCCCAAGGGCGATTTTCGAGGTTGTACTTGTAATTGTAGCCGTAGTTACCTGATACACCGCCTTCCCCGTAAGGATAGATGTCCCACTGGCTATAGCTCGTAGTAGTGTATAGAGTCAGCTTTTGTGCATCTGTCAGTTTGTATGCGAGCTTTAACGATGCCTGATAGTCGTTCCGCTGGCGTTCAGGCAGTTCTATGCCGATACCAAGGTGGTCACTCGGTTCGCGGTTGATGTCGAACGGCGTCCAGGTGTTGTTCAGCTTGCCGATGCCGGAGAAGAAGAAGGTCATTGTTTTTCCGAACATCTGCTTGCTGTAAGGAACCGGACCGCCAAACGACAGCTCCATCCTGTCAGTATCAAACGAAAAGTTTTCAATGATGCGGTCAGTCTGGTATTCAAGCCGCCCGGCATAACCCTTTTGCGAGCCTTCTGCGGTGGTAATCTGAATCAGACCGCTCGTAACGCGCCCATACTCGGCGTTAAAACCACCGGTCAGCACCTCTACAGCATCAATAGCTTCACCGGACACCTGAAAGTTCAACTGAGTATCCTCAATCGGATCACGACGGTCAACGCCTTCAACGATAAAGGCAGAGCTGCCCGAACGACCACCGCGCATATGCATCTTGCCTTCGGGATCAATTTTGATTCCGGTGCCCATAGCGGCAAGACTCTCAATTGTCTCAGGTCTGGTTATCTCCAGCTTTTGCTTGTCGAACGTTGTACCACTGGAAGTTTTATCCAATTGAACCTCCGGTCTGTCATAGACAATGATCACTTCCTCAAGCTTGATGGCGGATGAAGTCAATTTTGCATCAAGATTAGTGGTGAGGTCAATGTTGACCATCACCTCGGCAACCTTATAGGGGTGGTACCCGACATAGGTGATTTCAACATCGTAAATACCGGGTGAGATATTCAGAATGGAGTAGTATCCGTCCAGATCGGTCATTGCGCCATGATCCGTCTGCATACCGTCTTTGTAAAGGACGACATTGGCTACGGGAATGCCTTCGCCGGATTTCTTGTCAATTACTTGTCCGGTGATTTTACCGGTTGACCCGGCATAGAGTAGGTAAGTCGGTATCGCGATAAATGATACTATCAGGAGCATAACCGCAATGAATCGGGGCAAGCGAACTTTATCTGCCAGCATAGAAACCTCTTAATTCGTCGCTTAAAATCGTGCTTATATATAAGGTACGAAGCTATCATAGAATTTAATAATCTTTCACTGTATAGTCAAGTGTTCTGTGATTGAGTTGAGAACGGATAGTGAAGGAGGGGGAAGATTTTCACGTCTGATACAAAACGGGTACTTATTTGGAAAGTATTAACCAAGTAGTGATTTTGTAGTCGTGGTTGTCTCAACCACGACGTCGGGGTTGAGACAACCCCGACTACAAACTAACAAACCACTGCAAAGTTAATACCTCCTTATTTATAGTGATTTACATATCTATTTTCTGTCCATTTGCCATCCCAGGCTTGACAGTCTGTCCGAAGATTGATGTATCCGCTGTCAACCCGCCGTGGTTGACAGCTAGTTTACGTTATATCAATATATTGACTGTCAGGTACGGCGACCTGACAGCAGATGCTCAACCCTTCTTATCATCCTTCCAATTAATGGAAGTGGATGCCAGCTCTACGAGTTCATTCATCCCGATCCGGCTCGGCTCAAAATCTGTCGCTTTCTTCGACCCGCAGATCAATAAATTCCTCGATTGATGCAGAAACCAACCGTGCCATTTCCCCAAGGATTTCAGGTTAGCAAGATCCAATTTCTCACGTCTTTTGGAAGCCTCAGCCCAGCGGACTTTGCCTGTCAGTTCTTCGAGCTTAAAATACTTCAAAGGTCCGTTCCGGTTGAGCAGTATGGACGTTCCACCCGAAGTCGAATCGCGATAGATGACCATGTCAGCATGGTGACGAAACCTGGCAGCTCGGATGACCATGCCGTTACCGGATTCAACGGCAACAATCTTCACATTCCTCGACTTCTTTTTCGACGGCTTCTTAACAACTGTCAGCGATCCGTTCTGATCCAGATCCCGCAAGGCATCGTACCATTTCAGTTCACGTGCCAATATCGCATCAAAGGCTATATCCATTCTATCTGCAAGTCGGTCGGGATCATCCTCATAAAGTCTTGAATATCCCGCAGAAATCGCAAGAAGCGACATAGACTTATCCAGCAGATCCGGCGAGAAGGCATTTTCCGGCTCCTCTTCCAACCTTTTCCGCCATAGGATAAAGTTATGATAAGCCGATGTCAGATCGTCCGGATCTATTCCCTTCTTTCTCATGTAACGATCTGTGTGATCTTTCAGTTGTTCAATCTGTTGCCGCTCATCCAAATCATCGTCATCGTAGGATGCACCGAGAGCATCAAGCAGCGAGATCCCCAATTCCATCATCCTTTGTGACTTGTCGGGATTATCCTCAAACAGAATCTCACTGCCGTACAGAATGGTCATAAGGGTCGGAAGGTGATGGATAAAATCCCGGGATTGAACATTTCTGCCGGTGGTGTCGTGCTGGCGGGTGTATTCGATCAGGTCACCCCAACCTTTCGTTTCAAGCATTCCGAGCGACTGCCCGACCAGATCCGTAGCGGCTCTCTCCAGTTTCCGATCATCCACACTGTCATCCACAGGATGAGTGTCGAACCTGCCGCCGCCAATATCAACCGCCAACACACCTTCTTTCTCCAGTTCATCCGGTTTTTTCGGCAGATTTCCTGCGGAGAAAAACTGAATCTCTGCATTCTCAATCCCTGGGAATTTTTCGCTTCCAAACCTGATTAACAGGTAGGTAGAGAGGATTGCATCGAGGTCTGGATGCTCGTGAGTGATTATAGCGGTAATCTTTTTTTCATGTAAGGGTATTATAACACGGCTCAAAAGTAATTTCGTATGATACTGTTGATTCCCCATACGGGAAGTGCTGACATTTCCGGGACCTTTGAAATATTCATAATTCCGTCACTCCCGCGAAGGGGGGAGTCCAGAAAACCGATACAGAACTGGATTCCCGTCTGCACGGGAATGACAAATGAAGAGATATATTGAATATTTCAAAGAACTCATTCCTGTCAGCACAGCAGGGACAAGAATGTCCCTGCTCCCCATTATGCGAAAACACTTTTAAGCACTGTTATATAAATTAAGCGTTGTAATGTAATACTTGCCATTCTGAATCAGTTCAGAGTTCACGCTTTAGCGTGCGGAACAGCCTAAAGGCTGAACTCTGAACGTTACAAAAAACAAGCACACCCGGCGTCTGCCGGGTGTGCTTGCGGTAATGCTTGTGAGTAAGCGGTTAAGCTTATTTCACCAACATCAGTTTCCGGGTAGATGTGAAGCTTGAAGACTCCATACGTACCAGGTAAACACCGGATGCAGCATCTGCGGCGTTCCACGTGATTGTGTGGTGACCGGCAGTTTGCTGACCGTCAACCAATGTCTGAACCAAACGACCGGCGACATCATAGACCATAATTGAGATCTCTGATGCTTCGGGCAAGCCGAAGGCCATCCGGGTAACATTGTTGAACGGGTTCGGGTATGCCTGGGACAGATAGAAGTCATCCGGAATCGCAGCCTGGACTGTGACATCCAGTACTGTGAATGCGTCGGCTTCATAGGTCATCTGACCCTGTACGATGGTTGCGATCAAGGCTTGTTCGGTTTGATCTTCTGCATTCCACAGACGCAGCTCAAAGGCTTCACCAATAGCGAGACCTTCGACTACATCATCCGTAGATTTAGAGTCACCCCAAACAGCCAGACCGGCAGCACCGTTTTCGTTGAACTCGACTGCACCGACAAGCTCACCCTCTGTGTTGAAGGCAGCGATCTGATCGCTGACATCTGTAACATGACCGCTTACTGATGTGATCAGTACACTCATGTTATTGTCAGAGTTTATGGGCATTGTCCAGTGTGCGTTCTCGTTTGTAACGATAGCGGCACCGACATTCTCAGGTGCCGGACCAGGAGAGTTAAGGGTACCGGCATCGCTGACACGAAGCTGATAACCTTGACCCTGAGTCAGAGGATCCATGTTCGAGAACAGGATATTCTCTGTCTGTACGGCAAACTGACCGGTAACGTTCTTCATCATCTCAAATATGTCAATGATCGGACGGATAGCGTAGAAGTTCATCTCGTTATCCGGGTCTCTGCGATCAACGACATCCATTGGAAGATCGTATTCGGGGAAGTAAGCTATCATGTTCCAGTTTGCACGCAGAGGAATATCTGCATCTGGTGCAACAGGAGCACCTGTCCATTCACCGACAATAGCTTCATCCATGCGGACCTGATAACCTTCGGTTACGTTCCAGAATGGGATGTTGTTAAAGTCGTTAAATGCGGGTGCATAGAAGCGTCCACTTCCGTTCTTCATGAGGAAGACATGATGGTTGTCCTCATCAATGCGGAACTGCGCCATCATCAGCGGAATGTCCGGACCGTCGTCATCGTCGGGATCGTACATCTCCTCACCGACTATGACGGCGATTGAGATCAGATTCCAGTTAGCACGGAATTCGACTTCCTGAACGGTTACGCCGCGTGCGTTAACATTTTCGATGATTGTCAAAGCATCACGTACCCACGCTTGTGGACCTTGTACGTAGTTGACCTGGACTTCACCGCCTAAGTATTCCTCTTCTGCAAATGGATCCCAGATGCGGAAATCGAGTGCCTGTCCTGCTTCGTAACCTTCGTCCACGTCCTCTGTTTCGGGATCATCTCCCCACAGAACCAGACCGACATCCTCGCCTTCCCACTGTTCAAAGCTGACTGAGATGTTGCTGTCACGGTTATCGAATGCACCGACCCACCAGCCTTCCATCTCTTCGTCTTCGAATGTGACAGCAGAGATGATTGCGCTGTGGTTACGGTCGGATTCAGGACTCAGATCCCAATCCGGAGGCACGCCGCCTCGACCGGTGAACAGGTGAACCTCTACTTCAAACGGGCTGTCAACGTCGTTAGACTCGATAACCATGTTTGCGAAGTAGTCTGTTTCACGCTCAAGATCAGTAACATCAATGGTGATGGTTACCTCTTGATCTGCACCAGGTTCAAGTGTGCCTTCGTTTTCGTCAGAATCAATCCAAGGTACATTTGCGCCAATCGTCAACAGGTAGTTGAGAATAGCATCGGCATTCGCACCCCAATTGTTATCGCGATTGAAATTCTGATACTGGTGACCGACTGGAATACATCCAACAAGCATGCCACCACTACCCATTTCAAAGACAATAACTGCGGGTTGACCGTTGCGTTCTCCTTCGACGATGACTTGATATGCATCTATCCGACCTTCTTCTACGGCATCATCCATTGCACCTTCAGCATGGTAATGGTGCATAAACGAACTACCTCGAAGGATCCTGTCTACATCCCATTCAGCAAGTTCGACCAACAGGTTTTCATCAGGACCGACAATAACGCGACCGTTAGATTCGGGACCTCTGACGCCGGGAATACTACCTGGGATTGTTGGAGCCTGCACTCGGTTACCACCAGATTCAATGTACAGCCTACCACCGCCGCTGACGTAATCCTCGAACCATTCGAGGTTGTTCTGACAGGCTTGATGCCAGGCATCACTCTGGTCGTTCCAGGCTATGACAACAGCATCAAAGTCGTTCAGGTCAATGTCACCGATAGCATTGGCATTGTTGAAGTTCTCAACCTCAGCACCTTCAACACGACCGACCATGACATCTATCAACCAGCCCCAGGCACCTTGATCCTGCATTACTGCAAAGGTTGCCTCAACCGGATCGCGACGCGGCAGGTCATCACCACGTTGCCGTGCACCTTCTTCCTCTTCTTCAAGTGGGAAGAATCCGAGATCCCAGTTGAGGTCGTCGGCGCCGTCACCACCTGCGTTGGCGATGCTCATGACGTAGTCCATAATCCAGGCTTCTTCGTCTTCAGGATCGCGATCCTGATAAACCATCCATTCGCCGTCATCTAATCCTTCGAGATCAACTTCGAGCACCGGCGGAACCATGCCTGTACCTCTCAGCTCGGTTTCGTAAACACCGTCATTATCGTCATCAACGTTAGTCTCAAACGTGACCATGCCTACGTATTCCTCAGGATCTACCGGATGGAAGGTGATTTCGAATTCATACTCTTCCTCAGGTGCGAGGACTAGTTCATCATTTATATTGAGAGACCAGTTGTCCTCATCGTCAACGAAGCCGTTGACAATCAGATCATCTGTACCGATGTTTGTCGCTGTCAGGATCATCGTGGAAGAACCGCCGTCGGTATAAGTATTCGGGAAGTCCATCCCGTCTTCAGCCAACGGATCCTGTTCCCAGACAGGAGCACCGATGACTTCGAGCCATACCAGCACTTCTGCGTCAGGTTGATCAAATTCAGCGTTCTCTTCATCCGCATCGGCGTCGGTAGCTGTGACGTTACCGTCTTCGTCCCACCTTTCAGCGGGTTCAGGTTGAATCGGATCGTTTGAATAGATCTTCAACACGCCTTCCCACAGTCCTGCTTGAAGCATTCCTGCGTCGAGAACGACGATAATGTCTTGTTCTGCTCCCGGCTCGATTGCCGGATTGCCGTCAGGATCAAGACCACCGTCCATCGGTTCCCAAACGAACCATGGAGGCATTTCAGTGTAGCCGTCGTCGAAGATGCGGTAGTTGCCCGCTCCCCAAGTACCAACCCACAGGTTTTCACCGTCATGACCGAGACCGTCCCAGTCTTGCATGTTTCCACCGGGGTTGAAGTTCTGAGCGACTTCAAAGCCGTCGAAGTCGTCGTTCGGGATCAGGTTCCAGACGTTCCCTCTGGTGTTAATCCAGACAGGAGCATCGGGATGCGCATCTACCCACAGCACACTACGGGGCCACAGATTCGCGAGCTGACCCTGACGAATCGGCAAGGCAAACACTTGTTCACCAAGTGCACCTTCATCGTCAATTTCGTATGCACGAAGTTGATAATTTGCTGCATCAATGTACATGATCCAGTTGTTCTCATGGCTGACTGTTGCAGCAGTCGGACGAGTCGGCAGGTTGAAGTTGCCAAGGTATTCACCTTCGCGGTCCCAACGCTGCAGCCATTGGTTCGCCCAAGGAACGTTGTACAGTACGCCGTTCAGGAAACCTGCACCAAACGGGTTACCTGCTTGGTTTGACTGCCAGGCGACTACTTCTTCGAAATCGTTGGAAGGATCAACAGCACCGATCCAACGCATGTTGTAGTTAGTCAGCCACATGATCTCTTCGTCAGCATCCCAAGCGATACCACCTTTGTACTGGTTAACACCGGCACGTTGCCAGACGAACTCACCAATGAGATCACCGAAGTCATCACGGCGTGGACCGACGACTGTCTCGTCAGAACCCTGCTTGGTGGCATCGAGTGACAGGTTATTGTCAATCGGACCGACGCTGCGGGCGCTGCGGACGGAACGGTCACGTTCCTCTTCATCTTCACCCGGCTGCCCGGTTGTGATGAATTCTGTCCACCAGATGAGATCGTCAGCACCATCTTCCTCAGCATCGTTGCCGACTGTGATGATCTGCTCTTCATTCTCACCGTTAGGCAGCTCTGCACCTACTTCCTCCGGATCAACAAACATGATCGGCGGGAACATTGCAGTAGCCATAACACGGACAGGATAGCCGTCTTCCCAAATCGGAACGTTGGTTATGAAAGTCAGCACGGCTTCATAGTCACCCGCTTCTTCAGGGGCAAACCAGATAGCCAGTTGACGACTCTCTTCAACTTCGAGAACGAATTCCTGATCGGCATCCGCAACGAAGAAAGCTTCGTCATCGGATTCAACACCTTCAACGACCAGAGGCTCGGTTCCACTGTTCAGAACCTCAACCAATACCGGCTCGACACCGCCTTCATAAATGTAGGCGACACCCCAGTCTGTGGTTGCCCAGTCAGCAGGAGGATCAATCAGCTCTCCATTTTCGTCTTCTTCAGGACCACCGGGGGTTACGTCTATTCCCGGAATTCCGGTGACTTCCATAGAGATGCGGACTTCAACGTCCGGCACATCTTCCGGTTCAATCGGATCGTTGGAGAAGAATTGCAGCCAACCGCTGTATTCGCCTCCAATCAGACCTGTAGCGTCAAAGAGGACAGTAATGTCATCGTCACCGCCGGCATCAATGATGCCTTCAGTCTCTACCCAAGTCAGCCAATTGGTGTAATTGGCAAGGTGATCCAGATACCACAGCATTCCTTCACCTGAAGTACCCCAGATGTAGTTCTGCGGATTATTGTGCAGGAATCCGTCTGTGGTTCCGGAAATAACCATGAAACCACGACCGAATTGGTAGTTAGCCACAACCGGGTTCTGTCCCTGTTGTGAGACTATCATAACCTGGTAATCGCCAATTTCGTCGTTGTCCTCAAACAGAGCTTCAGGATAATCTGCATGGAAGAATGAGTTGCCCGTAAATTGCTGGTCAACATCCCATTCCATGTATTCCATAAAGAAGTTATCGTCCGGACCGACGACTGCAACACCTACGTTTTCGTATTGTTGCGCTCTGCGCACGATACCACCTGGATGTTCAGGAGCAACTCCCCAATAATTGGTACCGACGCAGTGATATACAGCACCACCACTTGCGACGAAGTCTGATACTTCCTCAAGGTGGTTGTTGTATTGTGTTATCCATGCATCGGGCTGATAGTTACCGATCCAGATAGCGTCAAACTCACCCAGATCAAAATCAGCTTCGAAGTTTTGGTAACGTGTCCATTCAAGATCCTCTACCGCATTGAAGATACGCGTCAGATCATAGCCCCACGGTGCTTGCTGTGCAAACAACGCATAGTTTGATGCGGGCGGATCATCACGGCGTGGACCTTGATGGCGTGGATTCTCGGAGACTGCATCACTGACGAAGCCTTCGTTCCACACAGGATCATTTGAAGCAGGACGGTTGTCCGAAACTTCAACCAGATCCAAGTGAGCAAATACGGGACGCTCTGCACCAATGCGGCGGGCTGAACGGACGCTCCGGTCACGTTCTTCCTCTTCTTCCTCGTCTTCGAGGAATTCTGTCGACCAGCGCAGCTGCGCTTCGCCGTCACCTTCGTTTGAGACGGTCAGAACACGTTCTTCTGTCTCACCGGTGAACAGCTCTACGTCATCAATTGCTTCAGGATCAACAACAATCCGCGGAGGCGGTTGCGTGCGACCGTAAAGCGGGATTTCGTATTCCTCTTCGTCAAAGTCATTGGAAACGATCTGCAGCGTTGCGCTGTGACCTTCATCAGGATCGTTGCCCTCTTCTACTTCGAGGGTTATATCAATGACGAGTTCTTCATCCGGACCGAGGACGAAGTCTTCAACTTCAATTGTGAATGCACCGTCACCACCGATGATCTCAACACCTTCTGCGATGAGGTCTTCAGTACCGACGTTCATGATGAGTACCGACAGAGTATAAGGACCGCCGGAATACAGCTCATCAACCTCGCCGTAAGCGAATGCATCATTCCAATTGACGTTCTCACCATCCCACCAGGGATGATCGCCCTCTTCGACATCGGAATGGATGTCGGGGACGCCTGTAACGTGAACAAGGACGTCAACCACCGGATGGTTTTCATCGTCCGTTTCGGGGTCGTTACTGAGGAAGTGAAGCTCTGACGCATAGTCACCACCGAGCATGTCTGCTGCGTCTAAGTGTACTGTCAACAGAGTTTCTTCACCACCGGCAGTTTCACCGCCACCGGCACGTTCCCATTCTTCAGGATCTTCCTGATCGTTCAGGTCACCGAAGTACAAGCCGACTAAAGCCATCTCTTCGTAACCGTCATCAATCATGTTCAGGAATGCGTTGCCGTAAGAACCGGCAATCAGGTTTTCACCGTCATGGGTCATACCGTCGTATTCCTGTCCGTTGCCCTGCTCATGAGAAGCGAAGCTCTGAACCAGTTCAGCATTCCAATCACCGTCAATGGCAAAGTTCCACAGAGTGTTACCTTGACCGTTGCGACGAGTGTTCAGCCACAGGTTGCCGTCAGGATGACCGTCAACCCACAGAATGGCACGAGAGTACCTGTTGTTCGGATCTTCGTTTGCGATCATATTCTGCAGACCGGCAATGACACCGACTTCTTCACCAAGCTCACCGTCACCCATTTCGTAAACATGGATGTCACGCTGACCTTGATCAGAAGCAATGAACACCAACTCATCATCGCGGCTGATTGTGACACCGGCGGTGTTGAAACCACCGTCCAGACGACCGAGGATTTCACCCTCTGCGTCGTACATGTGGCACTTCCATGCCCAGCCACCTACCATTGCGTAGGAGTTGGCATACAGGACACCGTCTTCGCCCCAGGTAGCACTCATGATGCGACCGACATTCTGCGCACCGAAGAAGTTATCTACGCGTGCATAGTCATCACCCGGATCCAACACGTGCCAGTTGTAATCACTGTAGTTGAATACATACAGCATACCGTCAGCAGGATTGAATGCACAACCTTGGTACCAGTTTCCACGCATACCTTCGAAATCTATCTGTAGAAGAATATCACCCGGGTCATCCCGGCGAGGTCCTTCGTTGTCGAAGATGTTGCGGGCGGAACGAACAGAGCGGTCACGCTCTTCTTCCTCTTCTTCTTCAATCGGCACAATCTCAACTTCCCAGCGCAGTGGGGATTCACCTTCGTTACCAACGGTTACAAACCAGTTGGCGGTTTCACCGGTGAACAGATCGTCTTCAATCATCTCCACTTCTTCCATATCAGGATCAAAAGCGGTTACAACGATTGCAGGCGGTGCAAAGGACTGCGCCAGAAGGTTCAGAGTAAGTTCAGGATGAGCGACTGCTTCTTCCGCAATGAAAGTAACCGTTGCTTCATCCACACCTGAATCTTCACGACCGTAAGAAATCGTGACTTCTGCAGACTCACCTGCTGCCAATCCCTCGATAAACTCAGGATCAACGGTGAAGTTCTCATTATCAGTTACGATTTCGTCAACGTTCAGATCAAGCACACCGATGTTCTCGACCATAAAGGTCAAGTCATAGGATGTACCGTTGAACAGTTGATCGCCATAGACCAGGTTCCAGTCATAGACGTCGTCTTCTTCATTGTATGCAGCTCCGGGACCTTCGGCATACATATCCGAGGCGCCGATTACATCCAATGTGACGAAGACTTCCGTCAGTTCGTCATCGGGATCGTTGGAGGTGATCAGCAGGACTGCATCGTAAGCACCTTCAATCAAGCCTATGGCGTTGAGGGTTACGATAATGTCCATGGCGTCGCCGCCTTCGACCTCGCCTTCGGTAGGCTCATAAGCCAACCAAGCCATCTCGATGTGAGCGTCATCGAAGATACGGTAGTTTTGCTCGCCGTATGTACCGATGTACAGGTTCTCACCGTCATGACCTACACCGTCCCAGTCTTGGCGGTTGTTGCCACCAGGATTGAATTCCTGGAAGACTTCAAAGCCGTCGAAGTCATCATTCGGGGTAAGGTTCCAGACGTTAGCTCTGGCATTAACCCAAACATGTGCATCCGGATGCTCATCTACCCACAGCACACTACGTGGCCAGTGGTTAGCAATCGGACCTTGACGAATCGGCAGACTGAATACTTCATCACCTAAGCCACCCTCATCATCGAGTTCGTGGGCATGAAGGTTATACTGTCCGTCATCAATCCACATAATCCAGCCGTTTTCGACCGATGCAGTACATGCAGTCGGACGTGACGGAAGGTTCAGATTGCCAAGGGCGTTACCTTCTGCATCCCAGCGGCTCAGGAACTGATTTGCCCAGGGAACCGTGTGCAGAGCACCATTTATCCAACCGGCACCCATCGGGTTTGTTCCTTGCGGCTGGAATTGAATCTGTATTTCCCATTCGTCAGCAGGATCAACTGCGGCAATCCAGTTGGGGCTGTAAGAAGTAATCCACATCCAACCGTTGTCGTAGTCACGTGCGATACCCGCTTTGTAGCGGTTCACAGGTGCGTTCTGCCATGCAAAGGTGAACAGAAGATCACCGAGGTCATCGCGACGAGGACCGACGCCGTCGTCACCACGTTCCGGAGCTTCTTCGTCAGGTTCGCCTTCGATCTCATGCTCAATCCAGAACCGAAGGAGTGCTTCACCTTCGTTTGCGAGTTCAAGCACTACATCCACTACCTCACCGGTGAACAACTCTTCCTCAATTCCGTTAGGATTGGGGACGATTTCCGGCGGCAAGGAAGCGAGTGCATGAAGATCAATATCAAACTCTTCCTCATCCGGGTCGTCAGAGACGATTGTCAATACTCCGACATAGTCGTCGGGAGCATCTGCTGCCACTTCAAATGTGACAACCACATCCTGATCTTCACCCGCACCGAGAACGAATTCAGTCGGATCCGCTGTCCAGACACCTTCAAGATCATCAAAGATGTCATCAACGCTCAGATCCAGATCTTCAACGGCTGCGTTTGCAACGTTGATGGTGATGTCATAAGGACCACCTGAGAACAGATCAAGATGAGCGAGGTTCCAGTCAAGCTGACCGTCTTCGTTCACAAAGTTCTCATTCCAGGTGACTTCGATGTCGTTGACACCTTCAACGTTCAGAATTATCGCCACAGCGACACCTTCTTCACCGTCATCGGGATCGTTTGAGTAGAATACCAAATCACCGAGGTATTGTCCTTCAGGAACACCGTTGGCGTCAAAAGTGACAACCACCTCTTCTGCTGCGTCACCCTCAATTGAGCCTTCTTCAGGCAGCCAGGAGATCCAGCGGGCACCGCCGGCTCCATCAGCCCAGCGAGTCAAGTTGACGCATTCCATCATGCTTGACCAGTGCCAGTTAGCCTCAAAGAACAGCGTCCCGGTAATGCCGGTGAACAGCACGTTACCGCGACCGTAGGGCCACTCAGCGACAATCGCGTTGTTCTCCTGTTGTTCCGGACGATAGTACCAAACACCGTCTTCAGGAATATCATCCTGTGCGATAATGGCATAGTTCAGTGAGTTACCGCGCATTCTAACACGATTGCGATCGGCATTACCACCGTCCTGATAAAATTCAAACGGCGTCAGAATGGCGTAATCTTCCTCAATTCCTTCAATCAGACCGTCACCGTCGTCATTCAGGAATATCTCGTTTACGTCTCCCCAGTCACCGTGAGGACCTCTCTGGACGCGGACACCATCGTCGCCACCCGGAATGGTAACATCCTGGAAGGAGTTACTTCCGGTGAACAGCGCCAGGTTACCGCCGCCGTCAACATACTCTTCCAGCAGTTCGCGGTTTGCGTTCAATGCCTGGAAGAATCCTGCTGATTGATCCTCACCCGTACAGACGAGGTCGTAATCAGCGAGGTTGAAATCTTCGATGTCATCAATGTTGATTCGTTCAATCTCTTCTGCTTGGTCATCAAAGACAACCATCCAGCTATTTCTGTCGAACCAACCGTAGCCGTTGTCGCCTGCACCCTTCATAATAAGGATGACCAGATCTTCAGGCTCATCGCGACGAGGAGCTACGAAGGTGTTGCCACCTGCATATCCTCTGTCAACGACAGATGCTGCATCAGCATCCGGACCGGATTGAGTTGAAACGATATCGAGCATGTCATGGTTGATCGGACCGACACGACGTGCCGAACGCACATTACGATCACGCTCTTCTTCTTCCTCTTCCGGTTCGATAAACGCTGTCCAAAAGCGCAGCGGAGCTTCACCGTCATTGGACAGTGTAATCACTTCATCTTGTGTTGCGCCTGTGAGCAGGTCAACCTCGATCTCCAGCGGATCCACATCAATGATCGGAGGAGCGCCGGATTCACCAACCAGGATAATGTCATATTCTTCCTGATCGGGATCGTTTGAAATTATTGTCAGAACTGCTTCGTGATTGCCTGTCTCTAAAGGCTCCAGGGTCACGATTAGTTCAAGGACTTCTTCCGGATCCAGAACGAAATCTTCGACCTCGACGCTGTAGTAGTCGTCGCCGCCGAATATCTCGATTCCTTCTGCAATCAGCTCGTCGGTTCCGACGTTCTCTACGAACAGAGTCACGTCATAAGAACCGTCGTTGAAGACATCAACGTGAGCTTCATTCCAGTCAACCAAGTCAGGGAACCCGATTTCTTCGGGCCACGTGACTGCCAGATCCGGTGCACCGGTAATATCCATGACCAGATCTACGGTTGTGGTTGATACTTCACCGTCTTCAGGATCCCAGGCGTTCACGTTGACATCGGCAGTGTAAAGACCGCCGTAAAGTCCTTCCGCATTCAGGAAGATTGTGAACTCATCTTCTGCGCCGCCGCCTTCGAGCAAGCCTTCAGCGGGTTCTGCGTAGATCCAGGAATCACCAAGCTCAAGGATGTAATTCAGGATTGCATCCTGATTGGCACCCCAGTTGTTGTCACGATTCCAGTTGCGGTACTGATGACCGACAGGTCCTGAGTAAGCCAATACACCACCGCGACCCATTCTGTAGGTCGTTACAGCGGGATTGTTCGCGTTTCGCTCACCCATTACGATATACTGGTACTCGTCAATGCGACCGTCATCCAGTGCTTCTTCCCACTCACCTTGCGGGTAAGTGTGATGGATGAATGAGCTGCCGCGAAGAACGTCATCCACATCCCATTCTGCGAGTTCGCAGAGCAGGTTGTCATCCGGACCGACAGCGACAACACCGTTTGATTCCGGAGCCCATTGACCGGCTATTTCACCGGGAATAGGAGCCAGCCACGGATTACCGTTGTTACCACCGGACTCAATGTACAGCTTACCGCCGTCATTGACGTATTCTTCAAACCATTCGAGGTTCTCAATCAGTGCATTCTGCCAACCTTGGCTCTGATTGTTCCAGGCAACTATGACTGCGTCAAAGTCACCGAGGTCAACATCACCGATTGCGCCGACATTGTTGAAGTGCTCAAATTCAGCACCCTCAACAACGTCAACCAGGAATTGGTGCAGCCAGCCCCAAGCTTGTTGATCCTGCAAGACTGCAAAAGTTGCATCCACGGGATCACGCTGAGGACCGACCTCTTCGTCCTGAATCTCTTCACCGGTGATCTCAATTTCAACTTCCCATGCAAGTGCAGCATCACCATTGTTGGTGATTGTGATTACATGCTCTTCTGTTTCACCTGTGAACAGTTCACTGAACGCTTCAACAGGCTCAACCGCATAATTAAGACCTTCCAGTGCAACACCGTCAAGTTGAATTTCTGAAATTCCTTCTTCAGCGTTGACTGCATTACTGGTGATGATCAATGTGCCGGCTGCTTCGCCACCTTCTTCAGGTGCAAAACCGACTTCAAACACCCAGCTCTCACCGGATGCTATTTCAACAGCGTCGCCAAATTCAACACCGAAGCCTGCGCCTTCAGTTTCGATTCCTTCAATAACCAGCACTTCTGCGCCGACGTTTGTAACTTCCACCTCTTCCGCCGCAACCTCTCCGATAAAAACATTACCGAAGTCAATTGCATCGGTAGAAAGAGAAATACCTGCTTCTTCGAATTCGATCCAGGTATTCGATATACGAATTGCCATCTCGTCTTCGAGGAAAGCTTGACGATAGCTGATATTCATACCGTCTTGACCATCGGGGCTCTCCCACCCAATGTTGGCTCTTGAACCGTTATGATCAAGTGCTAAATACTGGTACTTAACTGAACCATCAGCTGTAAAAATAATCTGGCAAGTTGTTCGGACATTAGCGTTACCATAATCGGCAACTTCCTGCAATCCGACAATTGCCATATCCTCTTCATTTGTCCAAAACCACATATAACCACCGGCTGCGGGGTTCAAATCGTAGTTATTGAAACACAATGCGGGATTTGGTGCATTAGCATTCGGGCACTGGGGTAAACTGATGGTATTCTGACGATCATTCGGATTCAGAGACAGCCAACCGTTTGAGTTAGCGTTTACTGAATTATACTCTTCGCCATACCATTCGAATACCCATTCGAATGCTAAAGGACCACTGTTCCAATCATCTCCAGCCTGCAAACGTTGCACGCCTTCGAGATCATCTTCAGCAATCCATTCAAAATCGACCATGGCTTCATCCTGGTCAGCCCAAGAGTAACCACCGTCATCGGGTCCGTCGCCGTCATCGCGACGGGGTGCATTCATCTCGGCTTCGAACAGCGCCAAGTGATAGCGCTCCAGGAATTCCAGCTGCTCCGCTGTAGCTGTTCCTGCATTCTTAGCCGGGATAATCACATCATTAACATAGGTCTCCTCGTCTCCGTTGGGAGACAGGGTGCCAGTCACAGCCGACGCAGTCCCTACTGCGCCTGAAAGAACCAGACAAAACACCAAGAGGAAGACCGATAAAACACGAGACATACCAACCTCCAAAAATATGTGAACATTGCAATAGCGCTCTAATTTCAAGGACAGACCAATGATAGGCATTGTGTGGACAGTGCGGGTAAGCGGTGCGGGTGCATTAGGGTTTAAGGTCTTGTATGAAATAGAGGCTCCACACTTTGCTTCAGCCTTCATGCCGAAGCATCTAAATGTTAAAGTAGAGAAAATAATCCCCTGCGAGTGTGATTGGGAACACACTGGCAAGGATTTACCCCATCAAAATTAAGTGAAGCGAATCTATGTGAGCGGAGATGAGGGTAAACTAATTAGTCTTACCAATATAAAAGCAATACGAGCCGCTGTCAAGCTGTTTGGCGTAAATCAGCGGAAAAATGACGATTTTTTGCACAACCCTCATTTTGGACATGAAAACTTTGCATTGTGCGATCCGGATGTCGTTGTTGAGACAGCCACGAGTTCTTTGAAATATTCAATAGTTCTCTTCACTTGTCATTCCCGAGAAGCAATCTGTCAAGCGAACAGTTCAGAGTTCACGCTTCAGCGTGTCTTCCGGTTCAGAGTACAGGCTTCAGCCTGTGTGCGGGGAAGACAGGCTGAAGCCTGTACTCTGAACTCATATTGTTTACTTGCCTTTGTCATCCACATTGACAGTCTTGTAAACCTTTTCGCCCGGCTTGATCATGCCAAGTTCACGGGCAGCAAACTCGACCGCAAAATCGTCGTTGTTACGCAATGCAGCTATCCTGCCGCTGAGGATTGAACTCTCCTCAACTAAGGAGTCACATCTCTGATGTGCCGCTGACACCGTCTGATGCAGTGCCCACGATTCAGCCAATCCGTCATCGCCGAATATGAACCAGGCAACTGCGCCGATAAGTGATACGACAACAATGAGGAAAATATGACGCCTGAACCAACCGCGGATCCCTTTGTCGCTTGACGATTGACCCCTGCCTGCACTATTTCGGTCCGCAGATTTTGACCGGAGTTGCTGCCGGAACCTGCTCCCTGTTGCGGATGCCATAGATCGCATTCTCCTTTAATTCACCTTCAATTCGCAATAATTGATTGTATTTGCATATCCTGTCGGTACGGCTTGCGGATCCGGTTTTGATCTGACCGACTCCGGTAGCCACCGCCAAATCTGCGATCATCGTATCTTCCGTCTCACCGGATCTGTGAGAAATTACAGCCGTGTAACCGTTCTTTTTGGCGAGGTTGATCGCATCAAGCGTCTCGCTGACAGTTCCGATCTGATTGAGTTTAATAAGGATGCTGTTCGCCACACCCCGCTCGATCCCATCCTGCAGCCTGTCAACATTGGTCACGAAGATGTCATCACCGACTAATTGTACTTTATCTTTCAATTTAGATGTAAGCTGCTCCCAACCGTCCCAATCATCCTCATCTAAACCGTCCTCGAGAGATACAATCGAATATTTATCGATCATGTCAACATAATAATCAACCATCTCTGCTGATGACTTTTTCTTGTTCTCAGATTCAAGGTAGTAAATAGACTCTTCCTTTAGGTAGAATTCACTTGCCGCCACATCCAATGAATATGAAATCTGCTCACCGGGTTTGTATCCGGCATTATTAATCGCTATTTCAATCAGATCCAATGCCTCTGTATTTGATCCCAAATTCGGTGCAAATCCACCTTCATCTCCGACAGAAGTCGCAAGACCTTTCTCGTGCAGCACCTTCTTAAGATGATGAAATACTTCAACTCCGGCTTGGAGACCTTTTGTAAATGATCTGAATCCATGTGGTACAATCATGAACTCTTGAATGTCTACACTGTTATCAGCGTGTGAACCGCCATTCAGGATGTTCATCATCGGTACCGGCATCACGTAAGCATCAACACCACCAAGATATCTGTATAGCGGCAATCCGGTTGCTGCTGCTGCTGCTTTGCAAACAGCCATTGATACTGCAAGAATGGCATTAGCACCAAGCCTTGATTTGTTAGGTGTCCCATCCAACTTGCAGAGCAAGCGGTCGATACCACTCTGATCAGTCGCATCCAGTCCAAGAAGTTCCGGTGCGATAACCTCGTTAATATTCTTAACTGCTTTCAGGACTCCTTTGCCCATATAACGAGTTGGGTGAAACTCTTTATCCCTCAATTCATTGGCTTCATGAACACCGGTAGAGGCACCTGATGGAACGGCAGCACGACCATAAGAACCATCATGAAGATAAACGTCGGCTTCAACCGTGGGATTCCCGCGGGAATCGAGAATCTCGCGGGCGAGGATCTTTTTAATTTTTGGCATTTTTGGTCTGAATTGTTTTTAATGGCTTTTTAACAAGGACATACATGATAAGCAGGATAAGAAGCTGTGTCAATCCTCGTTTGAAAATTCGCTGTGTTGGATGTGAAGTTAACACTCTACTATCTTGTAGTCGTGGTTGTCTCAACCACGACTACAGTTGACTATGACAATGCAAGCCGGAATCATCCATCAATATCATCATCGTCCATGTTCATCTCCGGCATCTCTTCAATGATCGGCTCAATAATTGCGTAAGCCTGATCCAGATCCGGCTCCATGACAAATACCGGGGTATCCCCTCCTATGTAACCCCCGCCGCTGATTCCGTATGCTCCGCTGAGGAACGTTGACCGGGAATATGAAGGAATGCCTTCGTTGTGCAGCATCTCCACCGCCATCTGAGCGTAGATTGGTCCTTGAAAGTAGTGCAGCTCAACCCATTCAGCGTCTTCGTAATCCTCCGACATCTCAATAGGTTCCTCCTGAATCAAATCTACCTCGCATTCAGGACAGACCTCTTCAGTCTCGAATTCTTCGCGGCATTTTGGACAGTACGGCATTAAGTTTAACCTCGAACTTAATTATTTACCGGTTAAAAGCTAATCCTGTAAAGGTTGTACGACCGCATACCGGCAATATTCATGGTCGTGAACTGAGTTTATATATACATTTACATTGCGAAAGGCAAGACATTATACCGATTCTTTTTGAAAAACATGCTATAAAAAGTAAAAACGACCCTGCTTACGCAGGGTCGTCCTTATATTAGGGAGGTAACATGTTGTGAAAGCAGTGCTGCGATCCACATGTTACAAGCTTTAACCTGATAATTATCGCAAAGTTCCCGAATTGTGGGACAAGACAACTATTTTGTAGTCGTGGTTGTCTCAACCACGACGTCAGCAGTTAGAAACATGAACCGATTTGCACTCTACATACATTACCCGTTCTGCTCGTCAAAATGTCCATACTGTGGGTTTGCATCCGATGTCGGGCAAGGCGACCAATCTCAGCAATACTGCAGCCAGTTACTGAACGAGCTAAGATTCCGCTCTCAACAGGATCCTTGGATGGATGGGACATTGCTTTCTATCTATATAGGAGGAGGAACACCTTCGCTGATGTCAGCTACTCAGGTTGATAGTTTGATTGATGAAATTGGAAGCTGTTTCAGCTTTTCGGATGACATCGAGATTACCATAGAGGCAAATCCGGGATCCGTAGAGGCGGACAAATTCAGATCGTTTCGCCGAGCAGGAATTAACAGGCTCTCTATCGGTGCACAGAGCTTTCAACCTAAGGAACTCCAAATGCTCGGCAGGCAGCATTCAGTGGATGACACTGTCCAATCGGTCAACAAGGGACGTGATGCAGGATTTGACAGCATCTCGTTGGATCTGATATATGGTATCCCACAAAGGAATCAAAACTCGGGACAGAGTATAGAATCCTTTGCCGATAGTGTCCGAAAAACTGTCGAATTGGACATTGACCATTTGTCTGCATACACACTTACAATTGAACAGAATACTCCATTTGAATCTTATGTAGAATCAGGCAGCTTATCCGCTCCAGATCCGGACTTTGCAGCGGAACAGTACGAAGCATTGGTCTCTGTTATGAGTGAAGCAGGATATGAGCATTATGAGCTGACCAACTTCGCCAAGCCGGGTATGCATTCACGTCATAATTACGCTTACTGGAAACGCACACCATATCTTGGACTTGGGCTCGGTGCGCACAGTTTTAACGGCGAGAGACGCTTTTGGAATGGACGCAACTTGAATGAATACTTAGCCAAGAATTCATCAACTGCGGATCTGGCAGTCGGTTCTGAGACCATTTCTGCAAGGCAAGCGATTGAAGAAGAGATATACCTATCGCTGCGGATCCGTAACGGTTTACAGGTGACGGACAAGATCGCGAGTGAGCTACCACATATTCAAGATAGTCTCATCACTTTGACAGATGCCGGTTTTATCTTTGAACAAAATGAGAGATGGCACATTCCTGAAGCAAAATGGCTGCTACTCGATGAAGTTGTACTGCGCCTGCTTGAAGTCAATGATAACAGGCATGATCAGTTGCCAACCGAGCGATGAAAAACTATATTCAGGTGTAATTGATATTATCGGACAAGCAATGCCCAAAAAGAAACCTACAACTGAAAAGAGATCTGCAGCAGCAAAGCCTGCAATAGCGGAAGATCCGAAGCGGACATTAAGACTTTTTACTTATGTCGTTCTGATCCTCCTCGCCTGCATGACAGCCGGAGGCGAATTCCTCGATCAGGCAAAATCGGAATTTATCTCTCCCGCTCCGGAACGGAAGCTAAGCAACTACCTGCGCAATTTAAAGAAGACACGCGGTGACACGGAAGTTTATCTATATAAAGGGAAGGAACCTGGTGGAACTGCACTGATTCTCGGAGGCACTCACCCCAACGAACCGGCATCCATGGTAACTGCTGTACTGCTTGCGGAAAATATCCGCGTCACTCAAGGAACAGTTATTGTCATCACTCGTGCCAACAACTCCGGCTTTACCGCAACCGAGCCACAGGAGGGGTATCCAAGCAAATTCACCATCGAATCACGTAGCAAACGAAAACGCAGTTTCAGAATCGGTTCAAGGTTCACCAATATTCTCGACGGATGGCCCGATCCGACTGTTTACGAGCATCACCCGTCCCGTCAGGTACTGTCCGGCAATGAAACCCGCAACCTGAACCGCGCCTATCCGGGGAAGGCTAACGGTACACTAACTGAGCGCATCGCTTATGCCATCACTGAACTGATCCGACAGGAGAAGGTTGATCTTGTGATTGATTTGCATGAAGCCGCCCCTGAGTATCCGGTGATCAATGCGGTTGTCGCTCATGAGAGTGCGATGGATGTCGCTGCAATTGCTACCATGGACTTGCAGATGCTCGGTCTGGATTTTCGTCTTGAGCCGTCCCCGTCCAACTTTCACGGTCTGTCGCACCGTGAACTCGGCGATGCGACCTCGGCGTATGCGCTGCTGATGGAGTCTGCGGGTGCTCTTCAGGGTAGATTAAGAGGCAAGACAGACAAAGAGCTGGTAACGAAGAGCATTGACCCGGTATATCACAAGGCGGATCAATTGGGCAGGCTGTGCGTTGACTTTCCTGAAGAGGGGATCCCGCTTGAAGTGCGAGTCGGCAGGCATCTTGAGGGGATCAAGCGGATCTGTGCGGCGATGACCGAGTTTGAGCCGGGCAAGGCAGTTTCATTCAGCCGGGTGCCGGGATACGAAGAGGTTATGGAGCACGGGGTGGGGTTTTATTTGAAGTAGCATTGCGGTGTCAACCCGCCGCGGTTGACCGATGAGGATTCTCAGCAGATGAAGCGGATTAAGCAGATTTCTCACCACCAAGACACCAAGTCACCAAGAAAAACATAAACCTGTTATCTTGGTGTATTTGTGACTTAGTGGTAAATCTTTCTTATCTTAGACAGGGCAAATACAAGATTCGCCCCTACCGCACCAGTACTAACTTCTGCGAAACCCGCTGTTCCGTAGAATTCAGCCTGACAAAATACAGCCCACTTGTCAGTTCACTCCCATCCACTATCATACTCCATACACCTGCCGGACGGACTCCTGAGAACAACGTCATAACCTGCCGACCGGAGATGTCATAAAGCCCGAGATCAAGATGCGTCTCGGTCGGTAAGTGGTAGCTGATGCTGGTTTGGGAGTTGAACGGATTGGGGTGGATGCTTTCAATACGAAATTCGTCTGGTAATGCTTTATCAGCCTGTTTGACATCAGCCGGATGGTGAACCATTAAATGTTGGAGATGATAATTGTGATGGTTCTGATCTCCACCCATACAAACTAACAAACCATTATTATCTGCTGCTGCAATTGGGCTAATATACTCTCGGAAATAATTACCAAAGATCTCTACACCGTCCGAGTCCCATCCTTCAGACAGGTCTCCATTTGCCTCAAAGTGTAATGCAAAACTCTTTTGAGAGTAATCAATCAAGTTTATCCTTTCCCAAGAGATCCACAATCCTCCCACACCATCAGCGTTACCAATGAAATGTCGATCAAGATGACCTTCCGGTGTATCAAGAGTGAATCCATCTTCCCCTATGATACGATCACCTTCAATTGTAATACCTTGAATGGGAAGGATCAGCAGATTCTCTCTGAAAAAATGTATATCCCGCAGAGGGACAGCCCATATATTATTATTGCTTATAATGAGATCGAACTCAAATTCGCGCTGGCGGATATTGCCTTGTAAAGGCTCTGAATAAAATGAAAGTGAGTCTGTTATGCCTTCTCCATCAGGATCAACTTTTTCAATCCATACAAACGCATCGTATTCTTCATTGTTTACGTATGATGATCTGCTGTACGCTAACAGAACACAATCGTCATCACTTATTGCGGTTCCAAACAGAGACACATCATCTTCCCAACTGTCATATTGCCATCTTGTGAGAAACGGTTCTTCCCAAATAGGTTGCCCGTTCAAATCAAACTTATCGACATAAACATTTTCTTCATTTTCGTCTCTGATAACGTAGATAAACTCATCAGCAAACACAATCCGGAGCATTTCGCTATTCTCAAAAGAAACGTTCCATTCAACTTCCTGCGACTCAAGGTCAATCCAGTAGAGCACGGGATTTGTGTACCATATTGAATCGCTAAAATAATGATCAATAACAATTGTAGTGTGATTGCCGTCTGGTGAGGGTATAAGTTCCCTTGGATAATCACGGTCACTTTGCTCTATAACATCCATCGTCCATTGGATATCACCATTAAGATCAAGAGCTGTTAATTCTAAAGGATTTGGCTCATCAGTAATATCGTTTCGCCAACAGACTAATATATTATTCTCGGCTTGTGCAACCCGATGAGGCATTGTGGAGTATTCATATTGTTCATTCTCAAATTCGATCAGGTTTTCTCCATTTGGATCACCGATTATGTTGCCCTGATCATCTAATGTTTGAATCTTGAATGATCTATAACTTTTGCCAAATATTTTATAATTACCATCCTGATCTAACCAAACATGGGATGCTCCCAAAGAGCGAACAGGTACACCAATCTCCATGTTCCCGTCTTGGACAGGTTCGCCATCTTCGCTGTAACGGTTGAGAGAGAAAGGAGGGACAGGTCTAAGAGAATTTAATCGTTCTCCAGCTAACCAGAAACCTCCATCAGGCACCGCAGTCATGTAGAGTGGTTTCCCCATATTATCGATGACGACAGGTTCATCCCACAAAAGCTCCCCATCAGAAGACAATCCAAAAACTTCACACCAATATGGATCCCCAGTCAATCCAACCGGTATAATTAAATTCCCATCTGTTGTCTCAACCATCTCAGAATAACTCATCATATACAGATACTGTTGATCTTCATCACGCAACAAAATACCTTCATTGCCCCAGAGCAATTCATTACTTTCAGAATCGTAAATGTTAACATTGGAAGAACTGAAATCATTCGACCGAATAGCGTAATGAAATAAGATGTTCCCGTTTTGCAGTTTCAGATATTTTATTGGATCAGGTCTATTTGATATTGGATGAATAAATTCTTCTCCTCGTAGGCTCCAGTCATTATCTAATATGCATAGCCCATACTCTTGCTGATCCCAATACCGACAAATTATCCCATTTTCGATAGGCATATAGAAGTGACCACGACTTATGTAATGCCCTTCAGGAAGGTTTTCAACCACTGGAGCTTGATATTCATCCCACAACCTCTCCCCATCGTAATTGTAGTGATTGAGACCGCTAATATCCAGACGTTGTTCATCATCTGTTCGACCGAAAACGCTACACCAAAATCCACCTGCCTCATCTGGTTTAGCACTGGTAATAGTCAATTCTGCCATTAGTTGTTCGTAATGCCAATCCCAATCATCCCGAAGTTCTCCATCAAAATTGATAGCAAACAAACCGTTGCGGGTTATGTAGTAACATCCTCCTTCTTCATCAGGAACAACAATCTCGTCAACGTTACCTGCACCTGCGAGGACATTGTTTGCTTTGGGTGCAAATCCACACTCGTCAATATCTTGAGCTTGTTGTCCCCACTGAATTTCACCCTCTGAATTAAATTTTTGAACGAACAATAACGCTGTAGTTGAATCATCACGGTGCACGCTGAACCAAGCAATATAGATATTGCCCTCAGTGTCAATTCCTGTCGCACCATTTGAGGCAACGAACAGATCATTGTCACTGAGTTGAAGCGGGTTGTCATAAACAGTTGAACCATCACCATTCACGATTTGAATATAGATCTGTCGGTCACCATCCTCGATTTGATTTGAGCTCCAACTTCTCAACACCTGTCTGCCGTCATTGAGTGGGAACATACCGTGAAAATGAACCGAGGCTCGAGACCAGTAGTATGCTCCATCTTCACCAAATTGGCGATACGGTTCAGCGTTTAGGGAGGAAATGGTTGTAGCTAATACGGTAAGTGTAATAATGGTAAATAGAATAATACGAAACATGATAATCTCCATAATAATTCGGGAACAGACTAAACTCTATATAAAAGGAATATAAACAGAAATCATAGAATTACAAGAGAGCGAATTCTCAACAGATTTAGTAATTTAGTGATTCCAGCGGATTGAACGGATTAGTTTAGAGTTCAACCTTTAGGTTGGGAAAAGACACGCTGAAGCGTGAACTCTGAACTTCAATCCGAATGGACAGGAATGTCTCTGCTCCCCCATACTGGATT
>CAZVKN010000006.1:0-119685 GCA_964627035.1 uncultured bacterium
AAGTATCCCTTAGATTATTGCACAATCTGTCCCAAATGTTCTGAAGACGTACAGCAGGTGTCTTACTTTGGTTTGACGGGGCAGGGGCACAAGGGAGTGGACACGTTAGCTTTGCCTGACTGGCAAGTAAACCTTGGGATGTTGTCGTATGAGCATCAACTGATTACCCTCACCGGACAATATGCATTCGGTAAGGGGAACCAGAAGGGAACCTGGGCTGATAGTGTTGATTTTTCCGGATACTCGCTATTCTCAGAAGGCAAATTTGGTAAGCATTGGCGTGGCATTCTCAACTACGACCACTTTGATCCGAACACAGATACGGAAGATGACGGTTACAACCGTCTGATTGCAGGAGTCGGTTATGATTTCAGTAAGAAGAATATTCTCATTTTCAATTACGAAACGAAAATATCTGAGGATAGTAACGTTAACAACAGCGTTGAATACAAATTAACCATGCAGATCAGTTACTAAAGAAATGAGAGGAAGCATCTATCCATATTAGTGCTGATTATTCTATCCTGCGTATAAGCTAAACACAAGAATGAGACCTTAACCCAACCAATCAGGATTGGGTTTTGCCTTGTATTTTCCGTACATGATCGGATGCAGCCACAGCAAAATGATTCTTGCTAACTCGGACTTGGTTGCCATATCGGATGCTAATCTATGATACCATACATCCCGCTGTGACCATGGACATGAACCGATACAAATCCCGCAATCTGTGCCGACCTTGTTCCAGTATGCGATGCATTTCAGAGTAGCCAGTTTCCACTTTATCTGACCACGAACTTCAATTTTGTCGCCGAATGGGATTGCGCGCGAAGGACAAGTCTCTGCACATATTTTGCAACGTGTACAAAAGTCCTGAACACCAATGTCAACAGATCCGTCAATATCAAGGGGAAGATCAGTTGTGACGGTAGAAAGTCGCAGGCAATTGCCATATTCTTTAGTCAGCAGGAATCCACACCTCCCAAGCTCACCTAAGCCGGCTTCTACAGCCATTGGAACTGATTGAATCTGATAGTTGCGGAAATGATGCGCTCTAGCAGGATAACCGAGCATGCGGATATATTTTGCCAGTAAAACCGCAGTAACCGCACTTTTTTGATAGATGGACATTGATTCGAGCATTTCACCGTGATGCGGTCCGGTTTTGACCATATCAATATCTTCCCTGAATCCCATGCTGACAGCAAGTTTATGATCCAGCTCTATCGGGCTGCCCCACGGCTCCTCTTTGTAATGACTTCTGCCCCGGTGGCTGTAAACGTAATCTTGCTTAACCTCGCTGATTCCAACCAAATCTGCACCGAGCCACTTTGCAAAGTGCTTGATTTTCAATGTTGCTCTCTCGGACGAGAGCGTTATCTTTTTCTCTTCAGGTTCACCGTAAATAAAATCAGGACGACCTAGATGCCACAGCAGCCAGCGATTTGCCTCCATATAGAATAGATCTGATTTAGGGACGTTATTGCCAAAACCCGGTAGAGAGCGAATATGATCGTCAATTCCCTGCAATCCGGGGTGACTCGCATAGAAGGCTTCATACTCTGGAGTGCCGCTGACAAGGTCTTCGCGGGCAAAAACAGTGTCACGTTCGTCAAATTGTTCGGTTGGTTTCATCTGAGAGAGTGAACCCGGCTTCGGAGAAGCCGGGCTACATGAGAATTCTAATTAGTAATTGTCTATCTGGGCTCGTTGTAGCTTGCCGGAGAAGTCAACGTACACTGTTTTAATTTCACTGTAAAACTCGTAAACAGGCCAACCACCTTCGCGGTGCCCGTTACCGGTTTCCTTTACTCCACCAAATGGCATGTGACATTCAGCGCCGATAGTAGGTCCATTTACGTATGTGATGCCAGCTTCGAGATCACGAATAGCGCGGAATGAGTTGTTGACATCCTTGGTGTAGATGGAAGATGAGAGACCGTAAAGGCAATCATTATGAGTTTCTACCGCTTCATTGAAGTCTTTGACTTTCACAACTGACAATACCGGTCCAAAAATCTCTTCTTTGAAGATGCGCATATTGCGAGTGACGCCTGTGAACACTGTCGGAGCGTAAAACCAGCCCTTACTGTGATCACCTTCAGTCAATTGATGTCCACCGATCAATAGATCAGCACCTTGTTCCTTCCCGATTCTAACGTAACCGTCCACAGTCTTGATCTGATCTTCGTTTACCACAGGTCCGACATTATTGTTTTCGTCAAGACCGTTACCTACACGGAGATTGCTGACAGCTTTCGCGAGCATATCAACGAATTTGTCGTGGATGTTTTCGTGGAGAATTAGGCGACTGGTTGCCGTACAGCGTTGTCCGGTGGTTCCGAATGCACCCCACAAAACACCTTCAAGAGCCAGTTCCAGATTAGCATCATCCATAACGATTTGAGCGTTCTTGCCACCCAATTCAAGCGAAACGCGCTTTAATTGAGCACCGGCTTTGCTGTTGATCTGTTTGCCGATTTCGGACGATCCTGTGAAGCTGATCAAGTCAATATCAGGATGATCAACTATTGTAGTTCCCACTGAGCCACCACCACCATGCACGATGTTCATCACTCCCGGTGGGATTCCCGCTTCCGTGAGAATCTCAACCATTGTAGTAGCGGTTAACGGTGTGTCCGAAGCGGGTTTGAACACGACTGTGTTTCCGCAAACCAGAGCAGGAAGTGACTTCCAGGTTGGAATTGCCATTGGGAAGTTCCAGGGAGTGATCAATCCTGCTACTCCAATCGGGATGCGGAATGACATGTTCATCTTGTCCCGCATTTCAGATGGAGCGGTGTGACTGAACAGTCTCCGACCTTCAACCGCAGCGTAGTAGAATGTGTCAATTCCTTCCTGCACATCACCGCGTGTTTCTGTGAGGACTTTACCCATTTCGCGGGTCATTGCCTGAGCTAACTCCTCTTTGTGCTCGACCATAATGTCACCGGCGCGTTTGAGGATCGCACCACGCTCGGGTGCCGGAATTAGACGCCACTCTTTGTATGCTTCACGTGCAACCGCAACGGCGCGATTGACGTCACGACTGTCAGACTTCGGGAAATCGCCGACGACTTCATCCCAGTCAGCAGGATTGCGGTTTTCAAACCACTCTTCCGATTCTGCCGGACACCACTCGCCCCCTATATAATTCAGATACTGTTTCGCCATTTTTATTCCTTCATATTGTTGTGTGATACGAGATGTTTGTGTGTCTCAATATAAGATTTATTGCTTCGCATAACAACAGCTTCCTGTCCGGAATTGACCTCTTCAACTTGACAGGGATCATTGCGAGTCTTTATATTAAGACTTACAATGTTGACAATTGGATATTGCTATACTGAATTTGCTCGCAAATAAGGGCTGTTTTTCAGGAGAACTCTTAATCCTTCTGATTTTGTCGGGTTGCGCTGCGATGGGACCACCCGGAGGCGGACCTGAAGATAAAGAACCTCCTGAAATTGTTTACGTTGAACCGGCATCAGGCACAACTCATGTTGATCCGAACACCCCCATCTATGTTATGTTTAGCGAGCCTGTAACCGCAGCCTCACTGTCTGAAGCACTGTACATCACACCACCGACAGCTAAAAAGCCAAGGATCAAAGTCACCGGTTCACAGATTCGTATCACTTTACCCGATCCTATCCCGTCCGATCAGACATTGGTAATAACCATTGGCTCAGGTGTGAGTGATTTGCGAAGAAACCAGATGGATGAAAGTATTTCGATTGCTTTGACAGCCGGAGACAGGATCAGCAGTGGGAAAATATCCGGCAAAGTATTTGTAGATAAAGATCCTAAAGGAATATTGGTCTCAGCCTGGAATGTGAATGATAGTTTGGAACTGAACCCAACCGAGCAGCTTGCACCTCTTATGACCCAGACCGACATGTATGGCAATTATGTTCTTGATTATCTTTCGGAAGGGACTTACAGGATTATCTGCTGGGATGACCAGGATCGTGACCGGCTGCTTGATATGGGAAAAGACAGAATCGGAATTGGCTGGGATGATGTTGTTCTTGAGCGGGATAGTATTGCGATGCAAAATTTGTTTCCTGTTGCTCACGATACTACCAGATTAAGACCGTTGCTGTTTTCTGCTCAGGACAATCGCCACATGTCGGTGAGATTCGCTGTTCCTGCAGAGGAGAGAGCCGATGAGATTATGGAAACAGCACGGATAGAGGGCACATCGAGCGAGCTGGAAGTTATTGATTCATGGTGGAGCAGTGCTGACTCAAGTCAGCTTATCTATCTTACAGCTCCTCAAATTGAAGGAGAGGAGTATCTGTTCCACATGCAGGGTGATACATTACCGTTGAGCTGTATCGGTTCAGCGATGCCCGATACTGTCGGACCGAGAGTCAATGCTTCGTATCCTGAGACCGGCACAAAAAATGTTGCAGGAAAGGTTGAGGGATGGATAGGGTTTGACGACAAGATAATTGTGGACGACCGTGACAGCTCACTATTTATGACGGTTTCAGATTCTTTGGATGAGAAAATTGCGGTCTGGCAGAATGAGCCGCATATTCTTCGATGGACGGTATCCGATCCAATTCAGGCGGGATCAGCGGTTCAACTTTCACTGAATGTTGCTTCATTGAGTGATTACACAGGTAATTTTGTTGTTGACTCGGTTTGGAATGTCGAATTCACAATCTACAATCCCTCTGAAATGGGTTCGATTACAGGCAGCATGATCGGAGTGGAAAGTGAAACCGTTGTTGTTGTGGCGAGTCAGATTGAGCGTAGATCAAAGCGATTTCAGACCACTGTTGCCGAAGACAAGTCGTTTTCAGTAGAACATCTGCCGGAAGGGAATTTTATACTTTGGGCTTTTCTCGATGAAGATGCGGATGGCGTTTACGGTCATGGGAATCTGAATCCGTTTAGATATTCAGAGAGATTCGCTATTCATCCCGACACAGTTCAGGTACGGGCGCGTTGGGAAACCGGAGGGGTAATTTTTAAATTTTCAGAGTAATATGAACGATATTGCGATAATCAAGAGGAACAATTCTGTAATTAGTGCGAAAATCGGCTTGCAGGATTGGTTGGTACATGCAGGATTCATTACTTTAACTATACTGCTGCCTGCTGTGTCTCACATGCTCGGTTTGCCGGTCAGATGGCTTTTGCCGATGCATTGGCCCGTGATAATGGCAGGATTAGTTTATGGTTGGCGGAGTGGTTTAATGGTCGGTCTGTTAGCTCCGGCTACAAACTACCTGTTGACTGGCTATCCTTTACCGCCGATATTGCCGGCGATGACGGCTGAGCTTGCTGTTTACGGTTCGATGGTCGGTTTGGTTAAGGAGTATGTTGACAGTAGAGGATATTGGGCTGTATTGGCTGCACTGGCTTTTGGCAGATTGACTTTTATCGGTGTTGTGGCTGCATTCGGGTTGTACGGATCGAGTTACTTTTCCTATCTGAAGGCTGCAATGCTGCCGGGTTTTATTGCTCTGTCGTTGCAGACGGCTCTGTTGCCACCGCTTGCAGCGTGGTGGGTTGATAAGGTTGATGACACTAAAGAGGAATAGTTGTTTTGGTTTCCAAAGTGTACGCAGTAATCATGGCTGGGGGATCCGGGACAAGATTTTGGCCCAAGTCACGTCAAAAGAACCCTAAACAGGTGCTTAATCTGTTTGGTGAGAACAGTCTTATTCAGGACACGGTATTCCGTCTCGACGGTCTGGTGCCGGCTGAGAACATTTTCATCGTTACCAATGCCGAGCAGAAAGAGATGATTGCACCACAGCTTCCCAACTTAAATGATGGGAATTACATACTTGAACCCGCACCGTTGAACACAGCGCCTTGTATTGGATTAGCAGCAATACATATCAAAGCGATAGACCCTGATGGCGTGATAATGGTTCTTCCGTCAGATCACAGAATTAGTAACCTTGAACTGTTTCATCAAAGGGCATTGCAGGCGGTTGATCTGGTTAAGAAGCATGATTGTTTGGTTACAATGGGCATCCCCCCGACAAGACCGGAAACAGGATACGGTTACATTCAGTTTTCCAACGAGCGGGAGGATTTGCCCGATGGGGTAAGCCCGGTAATCACATTTGCTGAGAAACCGAATCTGCCGACAGCACAAAGATTTGTCAATTCAGGTGATTTCTACTGGAACAGCGGTATGTTTATCTGGAGCGTCGGTAGAATATTGGCTGAAATGGAGGAACATCTTCCCGAGCAATACCTTCAGTTGAGTCGGATTGCAGAATCTCATGGAAATGATGACTACCAAACAACTTTGGAAAATCATTACAATCGCATCAGACCGATTTCCATTGACTATGGAGTAATGGAAGTTAGCAAGACGCCGATTATGATGATTACCGGTGATTTTGGTTGGAGTGATGTCGGAAGCTGGGATGAGATGTACCGAATTCAGGTAACCGAAAACAGTGACAGCTCAGGGAATGTTCTGATCGGAGATGCTGTAACCCACGATGCTGAAAACTGTTATGTGGACTCTGAGGGAAAACTGACGGCAATCATCGGCTTGGAAGGTGTGCTGGTTATTAATACGCCGACTGCGACTTTAATTTGTTCCAGGGATAAAGCTCAGGATGTTAAGGCAATAGTTGATAAGCTTCGCAAAGCTGGTAAGACGGAGCAGTTGTGAAGAAGAGCAGCTCAACGTTTCAGCTTTATGAGGAATTGGTTGATGTTGCAAGGAAGATATTTGATGAGGTCAGATCGTCTCAGGGTCCATTTCGATCCGGAGCATGTATGTTTAAGGGGAAAAAGCTTTTTGTTATCAATAGCAGGCAGCCGATTGACGAACGGATTGCCGCTTTATCGCTCGAAATTGCTCAAAGAGGAGCAGATCAGATATATTTGAAACCGATCATAAGATCGGAAATAGAACGTTACCGGTCAAATTTAAACCTGCCTGATTATTCCAGGGAGTGAAAATGGATGAAATTGATGTAAACAGGTTGCGAATGTTTCCTATGTTCGCGGATCTTAGTCAAGAAGAGCACAAGCAAATCCTGCAGATGATAGTGCTGCGAAGGTTCAATCGTAACAACCTCATCATATTCGAGGACGATGTCGGCAACAGCCTCTTTGTGATTAACAAAGGTCGAGTTAAGATATCCAGAATCTCGGCTGATGGCAGTGAGGCGATTCTTGCGATTTTGGGGCAGGGCGACTTCTTCGGTGAGTTGTCTGTTATTGACGGGCAGGGACGCAGTGCATCCGTGACTTCAATTGATGATGTTGAGCTGCTGATGTTAAGACGGAATGATTTTCTTCAGTTAATGGAAAAAGTTCCCAGAATAGCGATTACACTGCTGAAGGAGTTGGCTGGCAGGATTCGCAAATCGGACACCCATATCCGTAGCTTATCGCTGTTGGATGCTCGCGGTCGAATTGCTACAACTTTGATCAGATTGGCGGAGGACATCGGTTTGATCAGAGCCGGGAAGGTGACAATCCCGGAGCTGCCGTTGCAGCGCGATCTGGCGAGCATCGCCGGTACATCCAGGGAAACAATTTCGAGAGTTCTTAGAAAGTTTGATGATGAAGGTCACTGTGCCATGGATAAAAACTTACTTGTATTCAATAATTTCGAAGAATTTAAGAGAATTTTCAGTTGAATATTAATGCCCGGTATAATTATTGCACGTTGTCTATTTCTCAGGAGCTTGATCGTAACGCTTTATGATTCAGATTATCTATGGCGTGTTAACTCAGTTATTTTTGACTATTTTGCTGCCTGACTTGTTTAAGGGGTGACGTAGTGGTTGGTACAGCCACCTGATAAGTCATTACCCGGTCAGCTATGTTTTCAAGGTATTAACAGCAATTATATGCATTTATAGTGACAATTCTGCATCACCTCCATATATTACAATCATATAAACTACCCAGGAAATTGGAGTGTTAGATGGGTCGTATTTTATTTATTCTTTTGTTAGTATCTTTCGGATCCGCACAGGCATTGATCTTCCATGTTCCCGATTCTGTCAGGAGCATTCAGGGTGCCATAAATATCTCAGAAGATGGTGACACGATCATCGTTCATCCCGGAGAATACATGGAAAATATCTCCATGAATAACCGGAATGTTTTAGTGACGAGTCTGATTTTTTTTGATGGAGAAGAAGCTTACATTGATTCTACGGTCATTAACGGGGAGCGGGGTAATAATGTCGTCACCATCAGAGGTGACACAGATGAGGCTATTATAAATGGGTTTACGTTGCGCAATGGGAGAGAATCAGGCATATACATGACTGATAGTTCCCATGCGGTCATTACAAACTGTGTGATTACAGAGAATGGTGCAGCTTATGGTGGTGGCATATTCATGCTTAACAACTGCAGACCTACAATTCGGAATTGTGTGATTACAGGTAATTCTGGCGGATTTGGTGGTGGTATTAACATTTGGGCGAACTGTTCTCCTACAATTGAATATTGTAATATCTCAGGAAACTCCTCGTCGGAAGGAGGTGGAATTTACATTCGGGGTAGCGCACCGGTAATCAAAGGTTGCCTAATAGCTGGGAACACCGCGATTTTTGACGGCGCAGGTATTAGCTGTTGGGGATCATCTCCGGAGATTATTAACTGCACAATAACCGGTAATATTGCTGATGGAATAGGAGATGGCTTATATATATGGGGTGTTTCAACTGTAACAATTGTAAACTCAATTCTTTGGGAGAACGGTAATACCGAAATTCAATTTGGTGTTTTGGATCGCAACAGGATAAATGTATCTTACTCGGATGTAATGGGAGGCGAGGATGGTATTGAAGTAATACGACACGATGAAATTATTTGGGGCGAAGGAAACATTGATGAGGACCCGGGATTTATAGATCCTGAAAATGATGATTTTGGTTTGGACTCCGACAGCCCATGTATTGATGCGGGAAATCCTGAGTCTGACAGGGACCCGGACTTCACACGTGCAGATATGGGTGCACTGTTTTTCCCTCAACAGAACATAAGTGTTATGCCTGAAGTTTTACTCTTTAATGACCGGATTCCGGAAGACAGTCTCGCTATTTCGATCCGAAACATCGGCTTACGCACACTTCATATCCTCGAACAATCCGTCATGCCGGACGATTCACCTCTCAGAATCGGTTCCGGTGGTGGGGAAGTTGAGATTGAGCCGGGTGAAACACATGAAACCTGGATAACACTGTCGCTCAATAAAGATGAAGTGTTTCCCGAATACCGGACTTTTTATGAGGTCACATCTGATGATCGTGATGAAAGAGAGATTCAGATTGTCATCACTGATGAATACAACGATGTTGAGACTGATGATAACCAAAACATTCCCAAAGAGTTTACAATAACATCTGTTTACCCAAACCCTTTCAACTCAACTTCAAAGATCAACTTTAAAATGCCGTCGGCTGGGCACGTCACTGTAAACGTGTTTGACATCAGCGGTAGATTAGTAAGGAATATAGCTGAACAGACATACGGGACGGGACATCACACGCTCGAATGGAAAGGGGAAGGTCTATCTGGAGGCGTGTACTTCACTCATATAAGCGTCGGAAACAGATCAGAATATGTTAAAATGATTTTGATGAAGTGATAAAGTAAGAAAGGGGACGTATTCTGTCATAACATCTGTAGTCGGGCTTGTCTCAAGCCCGACGTTGTAGTTGAGACAATTACGACTACAAAATCACTAACTGATTGACACCGTTAATGATAAGTTTGCTCACAGTTCAATTCCCAACCTACTCAATTGATCCTCAGTTAGCTGTTTGACCGTTCCTGTCTGATGTGCCAGTAAAAGAGTCTTGGCTGCAAATTCCATTCGCTCCAGTTTCCAATAAGCATCCCACAAATCTTTACCCACATTCAATGATCCGTGTCTGTCGAGAATTATTGAGTCGGATGAGCAGATATACTCCTCAATTGCATTAGCAACCTCCTGCGATGAAGGGACGGAAAACTGAGCGGTCGGTATTGAACCTGTGGTCATCACTATTTCCGGCAAGTATGGTTCCACTAAGGATAGATTTGTCAGATTTAGTGCGACTACATAAGGTGGATGTGCATGGATTACTGCATTTACATCAGGACGGAGTTTGTAAACTGTCCGGTGCATCGCCAGCTCACTTGAAGCGAGGTTATTATTAACATTATCACGAATGCCGCATACAACGAAATCTTCCTTCTCCAAATCACCTTTGCAGGTCGCAGATTTTGTGATAAGCATCTTCTCGCTCGGAAGTCTATGTGACAAGTTTCCATCAGTGGCGACAACGTACTGCTTGCCGTACATCCGCTGCCCAATCTCAATAAGATTGTGGAGGATAGTTTCCTGTCTCTGGTTATTCTTCTGTGACTCGTCCATCGAGTGTACGTAGCTGCCGTTTGGCACGCTTTGCTATTGTCGCATCGTGAGTGACCATTATTAATGTCTGACCTTGTTCTACGAGCTGCTCCAATATATCAATGATTTCGTCGCCTGTTTTGCTGTCGAGATTTCCGGTCGGTTCGTCCGCAAGGATCACGGAAGGGTTGCCAACCAGTGCCCTGGCAATGGCAACCCGCTGTCTTTCACCACCGGAGAGCTGAGTCGGCAGATGATCAATCCGGTGACCAAGACCTACAGATTCCAATGATTCAACTGCTGCTGCTATTTTATTTGCATCGTTAATTGAGCGATAACTTAGCGGGAGCATTACGTTTCTTAATGTTGTGGATCGAGGCAGCAGATTAAAATTCTGAAAGATGAAACCGATCATGTTATTCCTGAAGTGGGAGCGCTTCACATCATCAAGTAGTCCGACTTCGTAATCTTCAAGCAGATAACTACCGCTGTCAGGTCTGTCCAGCAGCCCTATGATATTCATTAATGTAGATTTTCCCGAGCCGGACGGTCCCATCACCGCGATGAAATCACCTTTTTGAACGGTCAGGCTGACATCAACCAAAGCATTGACGACCTCAGATCCCATTGGGTAGGACTTATGGATGTCGGTCAGTTGTATTAGAAGCTCAGATGTCAATTCCTTCTTCTCAATATTATTCCGGTACCACGTTCCAATTCACTGAGAGTGATGTGAAATTCTGTGCTCAGATTGATTTGCTCGCGAAGAGCTTCAATGTAGCTGACCTGTGCAGTGCTTAAATCAATGACAGTGCCACTTCCCAATCTATACCGTTCGTTCTCAAAGCTAAGCGTCTCACCTGCCAGTTTACTGTTTTTGGCTGCGATTTTAGACTGCTGATAGATTACTTTGAGGCGGTCTATCAGATCATTCACCATTCTCTTGAGTTCGTTTTTCTGCACCTCTATATCGAGTTCCGCCTGTCGCTTGCGGATTTTAGACTCCTGAGTGGCGTATGACGTTGAGAACTGATTGAAAAGAATCCAGGAAGATCTTATACCGAAAGAAGTTGATCGGTCGCGTGGATTCAAGTTGAACGGGTTTTCACGACCGGATTGTTCGGAACGGTTTTCAGTCAAGCTCAGTGCCATCGTCGGCAGATAGTTGCTCCATGCTGCAAGTCTGTTGTTGTTGCTGATCTTCTTCTGCATCATAGAGATTTTAATACCTGAGAGCCGCTTTGAAGCTATAGAAACCAGAGAATCAACGTCCCAGCGGGGGTCAAACTTTCTCGGCAGTTTCTCATAGGTGAAAGTCGTGTCAATGGGAAAATCAAGGAGGATATTTAGGGCTTCTCGTGTTTGACGCACTAATGCTTCAGCGGTCAGACTGTCATTCCTCGCTCTGCCGAGATCCACATCGCTGCTCAACACATCTCTTCTGGTAACAGTTCCGGTTTGGAATCTCAGTTTCGCTGATTCGTGTTGAAGCTTGCGCTGTTCTACGAGTTTTTTGGAGACTTCGAGCCCTCTGACCGCCGCGGTAGCCTGACAGTATGCCTGCGTTACCAGTACTCTCATGTTGAACTGTTCTGTTGTAAGCTGCTCGTCTCGTATTTTACTCTGGAGATAGCTGTTTCTGAGGTTCAACAGGTCACGCCCACCGTTAAATAGTGTTTGACTGACTTTAAAAGAGTAGCCCGAATTAAAACGAGTACTGGTCACAGGATTCTCCAGCTCGATGACAGTTCCTCCGGGGTCACGAGGATCTTCCGCCAGATACGTCTCAATCTTCATATCGGTTCGATCCATGATGCTGTAATCAAGCGAAACTGTGGGGAAGGCAAACATGCCCCAAGCCTGTCGGTTGGAATAGTGATTCAGCTTGGTTTCCAACTCCACTCGTGCGATGTTCAGATTACGTTCTGCACCCTGTTTCAGGCACTCATCAAGACTGATCTTCCGCGCTGCGAACGATAAAATTGGCAGTGATATCAAAATTAACAGGACAATTATCTTTCTATTCATAATTTGAATGTGCTATACTGTAGTTCAATTGAGGCTCTCTTAAGGTAGTTTGTTTTAACAATCATTCCAAATGAATGGCTTGTCAGAACGGATTTAACTCCATTCTGTGAGAATTATACCCAAGTTACCTGAAGGGCGGGCTGAAAGTCCGCCCTACAAGATATTATCACCTTATCAGCAGCAGCTTTGCCTTGACAGTTGCTTCATCAGATTTAACTGTGGCTATGTAGAACCCGCTTGTGACCGGAGTGTTCTTGCTGTTCGTGCCGTCCCAAACTGCTTGATGCTGTCCTGTAGTTTGTGCGGCTTCGTTAAGCAGTCGTGATACTTCACGACCGGCTATGTCGTGAATTGTAACAGTCACGCTGCCGGGTGCAGCCAACCTGTAGGTAATGGTTGTGGTGCTGTTGAACGGGTTGGGATAGATAGACTCCAACTCAATTGATGTCGGCAAGCCGGACTTGCGACCAAACAGCGGCACTGACTGCTCATCGAACTGGAGGGACGATGCCAGTCCAACAGCGATTCCACCGCTCTCCTCATCATCATTAATACCGACATAAAGCAGTCTCGGTTCGCCGTTCCAGACAAAATAGCGTCCACCGAAGATTAAATCAACGCCATCCCAATCATCCTCATCCGGCTCCAACACCGATCCACCTGTTTCCACTCCGTCGTGATAGGATAGTCCGCCCGGATCAACATTCACCAGCCCAAGCCTGAGCACTTCATCCGCACCAATTCCTGAGTAAAAAACTCTGAACGCCTCATTCTGTCCATCCAGTGTTACATCAGGTGCAAACAGAGCAAACGCATCAAATCGCTCCATGTTACCTGTTGGAGGAATTGTGAGGTCAAAATCAATGTTCCAATCCTGGCCGTTCTCACTTACCGCATTGCCGAGAACGATAGCTTGCCCCACGATACCGGAAAATGTGCAGACGATAGCATCCGGTGGATATGGTGCAAGTGACAGTTGTGTTGGGAAGAAAGACATGAAGAAGCGACCGTCCGGTTCTACAATAGGACTTTCAGCCACAATCCAATCGCGTCCGTTTCGTGAACCGGCAATTCCGATGCTGTTATTCATCCCTTCTTCATCCGTTGATGCGAGAAACGTCATAATGTAGTCTCCCTCAGGACCGGGCATGACAGCTATTCCACCAAATCCTGCCCCCGCCCATTCGACTTCATCAATTGTCAGAATCGGTTCATCATCTTGCTGCCATGTCAATCCGCCATCCTCACTGAACGCATAGCCAATGTCACCACTCGGTGGTCCTTCACCGTCACCTTCATCCGATATACCGAGATACCAACATTTTAACATGTCTTCCTCAATCACAACGGCAGGTGACAATATCCCTTCATCCCAAGCATCGGCTTCTCCGCCAAGTACAGGATTATTCTGGTACTTAAACCACTCATGAGACGGTATCAGAGCAAAGTTAATGTCGTAGCTGAATTCCAGACTGTCGTTACTGTGTGCAGTCAAAGTGAACTCCAGTGTTGAACGCAGAGGTGCATCCTCGCTAATGGCGATGACGAACGGCTCATTGGACGGTCGGTTTTCCGCACCCGGTATGTCAGGAAATTCAATCTCATCCTGGACGATGTCAACCCAATCGTTTTCACCGGAATAGGTTAACATTGCATAAGCTGCAGTAGCCTCTTGAACACCGAGATTGCTTAGTGTGATGCTCCACTCGACTTGCTCCCCCGGCTCGATTGAACCGTTGTCGTTGGCTCCTGCTCCTTCTGCAACATCTGTCTCAGATACATACAAAAGCGGCTGCTCGGGAGCTGACATGTTGATGCTAACGATTACATTTTCATCTTCAAGATGGATGTCATACACTTCGACCAAGGATGGACTTAGTTCGTAGTCTGCAGAAGATGGAACGGTAAAGATACCGAACCGATTACGGTCACGATCTCCAATCCAGTCGGTGGAGTCATCGCTCATCTCGGAAAACCCGGGCCACAGGTCTCCGTTGTCACCGCGATTGGAATTATACAAATTCCTGTTTGATCCGCCAGTTCTATCAAGGTTTTCACTCGGTTCACCATTAATCCAAATCGGTGAAGCCTCTTCAACATCAACCAAACGGTGTTCTTCATCAGCATTATCCTGATTCCCCATTCCACGCCGTGTCATATCAATATGAGTGATAAGAAGTCCTTCAGGTGCAGGCAGGTCAAACGCAATCTGACGGCGGAGTAGTCCTTCATCGAAGCCTATCTGTCGCCGATTTTCCAGCAGGAAGAATTCTGGAGACTGATCATCGCCGTCCGTCCAGACTCGATAGATGACATTTTCTTCCTCAACCGGAGGGATTTCCAGGTCTTCGACCGGTTGTTCAACATTTATTACCTCAACCCACTCGAGTGACATCTTTGACCAGCCGCACATGTGTACCGGACAACTGCCGGGGGGGTCTCCTGGTCGGTTGGGCCAACCGCCTCCTGCCATCAAACCCCATTCACCGATTCCTTGCGATGAATAGTCAATGTCGTACAGATCCGGCAAACCGAGTACATGACCGAATTCATGACAGAAGACACCGATGGTTCCATCCTGAGGAGTGCAGTTATAGGTGGAAATTGTAACACCATCACGTTCCTGAGGACGGATGCTCCATTTGTGTGACCAGAAATAGTTGGCACCGATAGCGTTTCTTCCAAAAACCTCTGCACCGGGACCGGCATGAACTATAGTTAGTGCATCCATAATCCCGTCATCATCGTTATCAAAATCAGAGTAGTCCACATCATCATCGAGAATCTCAAGCACGTCTTCTACAAGACTTCGGATGCTCTGTTCGTAAGGGCTATATCCGAAATCATCCTCAGTGCCGTATTCGCCATCGCCGTTGCAATAATATGAGTACGGCTCGGGTGCTCGAACCCACTCCGTGACCAAACCTGTAACCGTGAACAGCCCGCCGGAGACCTCTGTGTAGTAGTCTCGCATTGATCCGGTATATTCGCTTTCTGACCCAGGATGTGCGAAACCTTCCTCACCGTCAAACTCGGAGAACAGCATGTTGTTAACGTGCTCCTGATGGTATGGTGATCCTTCGTTATCAAATCGTTCATCATCCTGATTGTCCCAGGGGTAGTCTTCAAAGTCAACGAGAATGACCAGAACATTCCATTCACCCTCTATATCAAAGTCATCCCGTTCAGGTAGGAAAGGATTTGCCTGATTCACACCGGGAGGGTAATCCGGTTCAGGTCCGCCATCCAATGATGGCATCGCAGTGAGCACATGGGGAATAATTAGGAATAACGCTGTAAGTGATATTAAAAGTAGTTTAATGGCTTTCATGACCGTCAGTCTCCACAAATAGATTTGGAAGCAAGATAGTGTTCGCACAGAACAAACCTTAAGCTACGGCAAATCGGGCTGAAAAACAATCTATGGATTAACTCTATTATGTCTATGTGAACTGAAAGGGATGTAAAAAGGCATCTGACTGTTTCATTCTGCCTTGTCATGCTATTACATTAAAAAAATCAAATGAACCCATCCAATCTTAATAAGTGTGAGTCTATTATGAATATAAGATTAATCGTTTTTCTAATCAGCTCAATAATTCTGCTTGCTGTGTTCGGTTGCAGTGAACGTGCCGCTGATCCTGTTACGCCTGATCCAGTTGACAGGGGAGATGTACTGCTGGTTATCCGTCAACTGGGTAGCGAGGGATACATTGGTTTAATTTTGCTGGAGAGCGGCGCAATAAACGAATCCGTTGCAACCGTCGGCAACACACCGACAGATATCCTATATAATGATGGATACATTTACGTGATCAATTCACGTTCCAATAGTATGTATGTGTTTGAGCTATCTGATCAGAATTCACTTACTCCAATTGATACTATTGCGATGGGGATGAACAAACGTCCCTATTCTGCGGTGATTGCTGATAACGGTTATATGTACGTTAGTAACTTGACTGACGGCACTGTCTCGTTGGTCAATCTTGATCGTGGAGAGGCTCAATTGTTTATCCAGGTCGGTCAGATGCCGATGGATCTGGTCGCAGTTGGTGACAAAGTTTACGTGTGCAATGCCGATGACAACACTGTGTCGGTTATATCTACGTTGACTAATCTTGTGGAAGAGACCATTCAGGTTGGCGAGAATCCTCTCAATATGGCAGTTGACGGAGAAGGCATGATTCATGTAGTGTGCACCGGAAACTATGCCGACATCGAGGGGGAAGTGCAGGTCATTGATCCGGCGACAAATGAGAAAGTGTTGTTCGTAAACCTGCTCGGACAGCCGGAAGATATTGTAATTACAGAAAGTGGGTTCGGTTATGTGACTAATGCCGAGGACAGCGACAATAGAGGACAACTGTTCAGGTATAACATGTCAAACGGTCAGATCCTGAACGACATTAACCGCAATGATGCGATTTTTGTCAGCTCAGATCCCATCCGTTTGACCACCGGATCCAATAGTGCTGTTTTTGTGTCATGCTACAATGCCGGTGTTGTTGAGCGGATCGTGACTGACGAGAGCTTGCAAAGTTACAGCATCGGTATGCAGCCGAGTGGAATGCTGTTTATTGACAGATAGCTTTGGCAGCGACCTTTAGAAAATCTGCCATGTTTACGATTGCTTGCAGTTTTACGGCAGTTTTGCTGTTATCGGGAGTGCTGCACGCTCAGAGTGTCACCGAGACGTTGATATTAGTTCAGCCTGTCAGCTCACGTGATGACATCCCTCAAGCTGTACAGGATGCGAAGGACATCGCCGTAATACAACTGCTTGAGAGCATTTGCGGTTACAATTTTCAGGGCAATCCGGATGTCACTGCCAACCTGCTTAAATGGATTGATACCAAAAAAGCAGCATCGGTCAAAGTGACGAACGATCCGGCTTCAACCTTTGATAAAATCATCAAAACGGTGACTGTTAAAATAAAGGTTAAATTGCGCCGATGGAGCAGTCTGATCAGCCAATTGGAGAAGCTCACCGATAAAAAGTTCCGTGGTGACATCCTTATTTACAGTGAAGTCGGTGGTGCCGTTGAGATTGAAATAGAAGAGTTATACTACGAACCGCTGGAGGCGGGAGATTCACTTGCATTGCATGATAAGAGAATTGGCAATTACAGGCTGAATTTCTATTCTGATGATAATGTAAATGTCGTGCGTGACATACAGGTTAGGGCGAGCCAGCAGGTCAATGTCTATATTCTCATGCGACAGTCGGATTTTAGGTTTCTGATTGAAAAGAGGGAGATAAAGATAGTAAAGAACTTGATCAGCGGTATCAACTATCAGAAGCTTGTTTCGTGGTATGAACAGGCTGATGTGAATGTGCCGCTCTTTTCCTTTGGGACGGTGAAACTCACCAGCGAAAAGTCCGGGATGGTTGACATTGACGGGATTGTGGAGGGGGCGGTGCGGAGCGGCGAAACATTGACCATAACTGACTTAGGAGCGACAACTCACATAGTTGAAATTTTTGCGGGCGATGCGACCAAATGGGAACGGAAAATATATGTCAAGGAGAATCAGACCACGTCGGTTATTGCCCGGTCGAGGGATTTCAGTCCCGATCCTGATGCGGTGGAGTACCCGGGCAAGATCGTAATAGAGCCGAAGAAGCGACTGAAACGGAAGAAAAGGAGAGTCAAATTTGTTGATTCGACCGAGTTTGTGAAGATCATAGGCGGTACATACGAGATGGGTGGCGGGATCAACGAAGCTCGGCTGAGTGATGACGAATGGCCCCGTCATAAGGTCTGGATCAAACCGTTTGAAATCGGTATCTATGAAGTGACAAACGAGCAGTACAAACGGTTCACAGACTCAACCGGACATAGGCTTCCAGTACTCGGAGGAGAGGAAATGTATGAATATAGCTGGCAATTTGGTACTTACCCTCCGGGCAAAGAGAAACATCCGGTGGTATTAGTCAGTTGGAACGATGCTAAGGAGTACTGTGCATGGTTAAGCAAGATGACCGGAAGAAGCTACCGTTTACCGAGTGAGTCGGAGTGGGAGTATGTGTGTAGATCGGAAAGCTTAACAATGTTCACTTACGGGGACAACGTCGAAATGCTTGATGAATATGCTTGGTATAAGGACAATTCAGATCAGTCAACTCATCCGGCAGGACGCAAGAAGGCGAATGCGTGGGGCGTTTATGACATGCACGGCAATGTACATGAGTGGTGCGAGGACAACTACAGCCGAAATTACAAAGGTGCACCGGTTGACGGTTCGCCTTGGCATTCTGATCCGAACTTTATCGGGACGGAAAGCGACACGGTGCGGGTACAATTGCAGAAAAACTCCAGGATTTTCAGGGGCGGATCGTGGGATAACGAGATGGAGTATTGTCGTTCAGCGAGCAGGCTACAGCACATGCCAGTATTGAAGCACAATCATCTGGGGTTCAGAGTGGTGCGGGAGTTGAAGAAATAGCACTTGATTCTACGATATTTGGGGAGTGCTGACATTTTTGTCAGTACAGCATGAACATGATTATTCATGTTCCCCATCTAAAAAACTAAAAATGGACTGTCTATCTCCGAGACAGCCCATTCTAAATTTTCGAATCGGTCTAGTACTTACCTGCACAAATTAATGCAATCATTTTCTATCCATTTGTCATCCCGGGCTTGACTCTGGATCCTGTATTAACATACACTTACTGGATTCCTGCCTACGAGTCTGTCTGATAATGATATATTCCGCTGTCAACCCGCCGCGGTTGACAACCCAATCTACTTAATATCAATAAGATGCTGTCAGGTGCGGCGACCTGACAGCGGTTTTTGGTATTATTGGACATACTCCTACGCAGGAATGACAGATACTTGACATGCTCTTCAATGCAAGGGAGTACTAATCCTGCTTCATCCCTTGATACAAACCGAGGATATTACCGTCAATATCGTTCAGAACTGCGAACCAGCCGACCTGTGGAATTTCGGTCTTCGGTATTGCAATTTTTCCACCAAGTTCTACAGTTTTACTGAGATACGGTTCTATCTCATTTACCTGAACATGAACAAGCGGTGACTGCCCGGCGTCACATGTGTCAACTTTTGTGAATCCGCCGCCCGGACCGCCTTCTGCTTCAAACAGCATGTATTCGTCACCCCATTTGGTGAACTTCCATCCAAACAGACCGCCGTAGAACTTCTCGGCATTGTCGAAACTTGTAACCTGCCACTCAACATGGCAAATAGCGTTGTCAGCCATTTTTGCTCCTAAAATTGATGAACTACTTCAAATTCTAATACAATCAATACCTAATATATATTAGGTATTGCTAAGATGCAAGCGAATTATCTGCTATTTTGTTCTAACTGTGAATTGCCCGCCTATCTACCGCGAGTGCTGCTTCTTTAACGATCTCTGACAGTGTCGGATGAGCATGAACTGTCCTCGCAATATCCTCGGAACTACCACCGAATTCCATCACTGTCACAGCTTCAGCGATCAAATCGGATGCACGAGTACCGAGAATATGCACTCCGAGAACCCGATTACTGTCACTGTCAGCGATGATCTTAACCAAGCCGTCAGTTTCACCAAGACTCAATGCACGCCCGTTGCCGCGGAAAAAGAATTTACCGACTTTGTACTTGATTTCCTTTGCTTTGGCTTCTTCCTCAGTCAAGCCTACAGCAGCCATTTCAGGCTCGGTGTAAACCACGTTCGGAATCACATCGTAGTTTACATGTCCGACTTTTCCGGCAGCATCTTCAGCCACTGAGATTCCCTCTTCTTCAGCTTTGTGAGCCAGCATCGGTCCGCTGATGAGATCACCAATTGCGTAGATGGACGGTACATTGGTCAGACCACGAGAATCTACCGGAATTATGCCGTTTGGTTCGACTTCAATTCCAACATCTTCCAGTCCGCATCCGGTTGAGTTCGGTTTCCTGCCGACTGCGACCAGTACTTTATCACCTGTGAATAAGCCGGGTTTGCCGTCCTTGTCTTCATAAGTTACGGTGACTTTCCCTTTCTTAATGGAAGCACCGGTGACTTTGGTTTTAAGACGGATGTCAAGCCCCTGCTTGTTGAGTAAACGCTGAAGCATTATCGCCATTTGTTTGTCGGCGAATGGAGTTATCTGCTGTAACATCTCAATTACTGTGACTTTTGCCCCCAACCGACTCCAGACAGATCCGAGTTCAAGCCCGATAGCTCCTGCACCGACTATTATTAGGTGATCCGGCACTTTCTTAAAGGACAGTGCTTCTGTTGAACTCACGATGGTTTTACCGTCAAACGGCATAAACGGCAGCTCAACAGGAATAGATCCCATTGCGAGGACAATAGACTGTGCTTCTATCTCATGAACATCTTTGCCATCATTCACCGATATGCGGTTATTGCCGACAAGCTGACCTTCACCTTGAATGACCGTCACCTTGTTCTTTCTCATCAGCATGGCGATACCGTCGGTCAGGGTCTTGACGATTGACAGCTTGCGGTTCATCATGGCAGCCAGGTCGAGCTTCACACTACTTGTGATGACACCGTGGTCCGCAAGTTTATGTTTTGCAGATTCAAACTGTTCGCTCGACTCAAGCAGAGCTTTGGAGGGGATGCATCCAACATTCAGACAAGTTCCTCCAAGTGTGGTGTTTTTTTCAATAAGCACGGTTTTCAGTCCAAGCTGAGCAGCTCTGATGGCTGACACGTAACCACCAGGTCCGGCACCGATTACGGTGAAGTCATATTTTTGCATTACATCTCTCAGATATTGTAATCACAAGTTTTTATTGAGGGTGTCAACCAAGTAGTGATTTTGTAGTCGTGGTTGTCTCAACCACGACGTCGGACTTGGGACAAGCCCGACTACAGATAAACATATCACTACAAGGTTGATACCCTTATTTTGTTAAATTTCCAGCATCATCCGCTGTGGATCCTCAATACACTCGATGATCCGCTTGAGAAACACTACCGACTCGCTGCCGTCAATCAGGCGGTGATCGTAGGACATTGCGAGATACATCATCGGACGCACTTCGATTGTGTCATTCTCATCAACCACCACAGGTTTACGTTTGATGGTGTGCATACCGAGAATCGCACTTTGCGGTGGATTGAGGATCGGAGTTGAAAGTAGCGATCCGAATATGCCTCCATTTGAGATAGTGAAGACGCCTCCCTGAAGTTCATCAAGAGTCAGTTTGCGTTCACGTGCTTTTACCGCATATTCAGCGATTTGCTGTTCGACCTCCGCAAAGGATAATTTGTCAGCATCACGAATAACCGGAACGACAAGACCCTTGTCAGTGCTGACAGCGATGCCGATGTCATAATAATGGTTGTACACAATGTCGGATCCGTCAATCTGTGCACTGACTCGTGGGTACATTTTCAATGCATCCACCACCGCCTTGACAAAGAACGACATAAAGCCTAAACCAACATTATGTTTCTCTTTGAAATATTCTTTATACTGCGTTCGCAATTCCATGACACCGCTCATATCAACTTCATTGAAGGTGGTTAGTATTGCCGCTGTCTGTTGCGACAACACCAACCTCTCTGCAATCCTCGCTCGTAAGCTGGTCATAGGTTCGCGAGTCTGACGAGCGGAAGGATCATGTACAGGGTCAGCTTTCGCAGTCGTTATTGGTGGATCGAGTTGAATTGGTGGTGGAGGAATATCAATCGGTTTCTGTTGTGATTGTGACTCAATGAATTGCAGGACATCGCCCTTGAGAATTCGTCCGTTCTTGCCTGTACCGTCAATGTCATTAGGGTTAAGGTTATGCTCTGCAACCAGCCGACGAACAGCAGGGGAGAGGTCGTTCAGATTAACCTGTTCCGGTATCTTTGAACGCACCTGTTCCATACCTGCAGGAGGATTCAATGGTGGAGCATCCAACTCATCATCTGCTGCAGCAGTATCAGCAACCGCATCACTGTCAATGATCGCAACAACCTGACCTATCTCAACGGTTGCTCCTGCTTCAACCATAACCGCTAAAACACCGCCAACTTCAGCAGGTACTGCCATTGTTATTTTATCGGTTTCAAGCTCGAAGATCTCCTCACCTTCCTCAACAGATTCACCATCTTTTTTCAACCACTCGACAAGAATCCCTTCAGTGATTGATTCTCCTACTTCCGGTACTTTTACTTCCGCAATCATACCGCTCCCTCCGGTAAAATTGTAATATCGTTTCTGACTTTTTCGTCACGCAATGCTTGTTCTACTATTCGCTGCTGCTCTTCACGGTGCCGGATGAGTGATCCGGTTGCGGGACTGGCTGCATAGCCTCGTCCTACGTAGCGAATGACCATTTCGGGGAACACAAACTGCAGCCACGGTCGGATGAAGCTCCATGCACCCCGATTTTTCGGTTCTTCCTGCGCCCAGACAATTTCGGTAATTTTCTTGTACGGCTTTGCAAGTTCGTGCATGATCGGTGTGTTAATCGGATACAACTGCTCAATTCTGACAATCGCCACATCCTTTATCTGCTCCTTATCCCTCAGTTCTATTAGGTCATAATACAGTTTACCGCTGCACAGAATCAATCTTGTAGCGTTTTTCGGCTGCTTTGGATCGTCAAGATACGGGTGAAAATGCCCGTCAGTTAAATCACTGACCGGTGACACGGCTGCTTTCAAACGCAGCATACTCTTTGGAGTCATCAAAATCAATGGACGTCTGAACGGTTGGTGCATCTGACGGCGGAGCAGGTGAAAATACTGTGCGGGTGTTGTCAGATTGCACACCTGAATATTTTCCTGTGCACACGCCTGCAGATAGCGATCAAGATAGCCGTTTGAGTGTTCAGGTCCCTGCCCTTCATAGCCGTGAGGCAGCAGCATCACCAAACCGCTGGTTCGATGCCATTTTGATTGCGAACTGGTTATAAACTGGTCTATAATCATCTGAGCACCGTTGGCGAAATCACCGAATTGAGCTTCCCATATAATAAGCATTCGCGGTTCTGCAATAGAATAACCGTAGTCAAATCCAAGTACGCCTGCTTCTGATAACGGGCTGTTGTACACACAGAAATGAGCCTGGTCGGGATCAATATGATTGAGCGGTTTATATTCCTCCATAGTCTCGACATCCTTCCAAACCGCATGACGCTGGGAGAATGTACCACGCTGGCTGTCCTGACCGCTTAGCCTGACAGGTATTCCCTCAATCAATAAAGATCCGAAAGCAAGTGACTCAGCATACCCCCAATCAACACTGCCGTTGTTCCGGACAGCCTCCATCCGCTGAGGTTGCCATCTTGCAATCTTTATATTAAGATTGAATCCATCTGGTACAGTCGTTAACGATTCAGCAATTCGGATCAGATCTTTTTGTGAAACTTTGGTGTCAACAGGTTCGTAGGAATAATTATTATTGAGTCCCCTCCAGCGAACATCAGCAGCGTGACTTATCTTTTCCGGTTTTGACTTCTTAGCTTCATCAAAGTTTTTTTGAAGCTGTTCTTTGAACCTCTTCTCAATGTTTTTTACTTCCAGCAGATTCAGATCGCCCTGCTTCACAAGCCGGTCGGTATATATCTGCCGAACGGACGGTCTCCGCTTTATGATTTTGTACATCAGCGGTTGCGTAAAGGCAGGCTCGTCCCCTTCATTGTGACCGTGACGGCGGTAGCAGACCATATCTATCACGACATCACGTGCAAATTTCTGTCGAAACCTCAGTGCCAATTCGGTGACAAAAACAACCGCTTCAGGGTCATCACCGTTGACATGGAAAATGGGTGCTTCAACCAGCTTGGCGACATCGGTACAATAAGTCGTCGAACGTGAATCTTCCGGATTTGTTGTAAAACCGATTTGGTTATTGACCACTATGTGAAGAGTGCCGCCGACATGATACCCCTTCAGTTGTGACAGGTTCAACGTTTCAGCGACGATTCCCTGTCCGGCGAATGCGGCGTCACCATGAATCAACAAAGGCAGAACCCGACTTCTGTCAACAATGTCCTGATGAGTGGGCTGTTTTTCGCTGTTTTTGGCAAGTTGCCTCTGCTTAGCGCGTACCTTACCGAGCACGACCGAATCTACCGCTTCAAGATGACTAGGATTAGCAGTTAGACTCAAATGGAGTGGTTTTCCATTACGATTGACATGTTCGGAACTGAATCCCTTATGATATTTTACATCACCATCCCCACCATACGTATCCTCCGGTAAATATCCTTCAAACTCTGTGAATATCATTGAGTACGACTTGTCAAGAATGTTAGCGAGGACGTTCAAACGTCCGCGATGAGCCATACCGATTAGCATTTCTGCCACGTTATGCTCCGGAGCAGCTTCGACCAGAGAATGTATGAGTGGGATTAGTGTCTCGGCACCTTCAAGGGAGAATCGTTTCTGACCGGGATATTTGGTTTGAATAAATTTCTCGAACAGATCCGCATCAATTAACGTTTCAAGGATGTCTTTCTTATGTTCCGAATTGAGACTGGGACGATTCCTGACAGTTTCCATTTCTGCTTGAAGCCAACGACGGATTTCACGGTTTTGGATGTGAGTGTACTGCACTCCGATGCTGCTACAATAGGTCTCCTGTAATACGCGAATTATTTCCTTGAGAGGAGAGCGTTTTGGACCACCGAGATGGCCGGTGTCAAACACTTCATCGAGATCAGAGTCACTGAATCCGAACTCTCCGATCTCGAGATCGGGGATGGATTCGAGATTATTGCCGAGTGGATCTGTTTTAGCGATCAAATGCCCCTGACTCCGGTAGGCGTATATTAAGCTGGCAACCTGAGACTGCTTGTGTGCTCTGTTTGATGCGACACAGTCACGCGGGCACATCGCCATCTCAAACCCCTGAAAGAACATAGACCACGATTCAGGCAGTGAGGACGGTTGCTCCTTCCACTGCACATACAACTGATCAATGTAATCACCGTTCCAACTTGTTACAGGAGGATTGTTTGAGACAATCGGAGATTTATTCTCGTTCAATTTGAAACCCAATGATAATCAACTTTAATGTAATATACGAGGGTTAATGCCAAATTATTATATCCCCTAAACGGGGGAAGTGTGCAATGCCTGTTTTCCTATATGATGGAGATGGGATCACATTTATTCCGATTTGCATTCAAGATGACACTATTAATTCATTTGTAGTCGAGCTTGTCTCAAGTCCGACGTCGGGGTTGAGGACAACCCCGACCACAACATATCAATGCCATTCTGAATGCAACTTGGAATTACAATGCGTAACAGGAACTGAAAAAAACAGGCATTGGGTTGTAAGTCAATGAATGATGAAGATAAGGATACGATTTACAGTTTCACCACAACGCCTTCACGCCTCGCAATATCAATGATTGCGTTACAATCATCCTCCAACCACTGTTTAGCGCCGCAAGGAACCGGCTCAATACGGCTGTCTACCTCAGCGGCAATTCGCCACAACTTGTAGACGTTTTCGCGATCCTGCAAGTCGTCCAATTTGGACGAGATCACTACGAAATCAATATCACTCCACTGGTGTGTCTTGCCAGTTACATGCGAACCAAATAACACACCATAACTATCGGAAAAACCCTTCGTTCCCAGTGTTCTGAGATAGTTTCGTACAGTATTTATAATCGCTTTTTCAGGCATTGGAATAGCTCACTTATATTATTCAAATATCGCACGGCTTCATCCATAGATGGAGGTGGAGGTAAATATTCAGGATAACGACCCTCAATGTGGAATAGATTAGTATCCGCTAACAGAGAACGCTGTTCGGAGGTCAACTCTAACTTTGCCAAATTAGCTAACTTTACTAAGTTATGAATCTTTGGTGGATGATCTTTACTCTCCCTATACACAAACGCTTTGATTAGCTTCTCCAAAGCCAAATGTGCAAAGAATAGACCATGATGGATGCGCTTACTCTCAATAAGTTCCGTTGCCACTTCAAGATCCACAACCGCACCATCTCGCCAGTGAGATATGTGTCTGTTTATGTTAATTATAGAACTCCAATACGGATAGTTCCAGTTTACCCTCCCCCTTAATCCCCCCTACTTCGCGGGGGGGGAAAAGAAGAAAGCAATTACTTCGGTCCCACCATATTTTCCGGACGAACCTTCTCATCAAACTCTTCCTCGGTCAGCAGTCCCAACGCAATAGCGGATTCTTTTAAGGTACTGTTTTCAGTATGAGCTTTCTTAGCAACCTTAGCTGCATTGTCATAACCGATATGAGGATTGAGTGCTGTAACCAACATCAGACTTTCGTTGAGAAGCTTGTTGATCTGAGTACGGTTAGGTTCAATCCCGACGACGCAGTTATCTGTGAAACTGACGCATGAATCGCTGATCAGTCTGATTGACTGCAGCAGATTGTAAATCATGACCGGTTTGAAGACGTTGAGCTCATAATGTCCGGTTGCACCACCGATGTTAATTGCTACATCGTTACCCATCACCTGTGCAGCGACCATAGTCATGGCTTCACTTTGTGTAGGATTGACTTTACCGGGCATTATTGACGATCCCGGTTCGTTAGCAGGCAAACTCAACTCACCAATTCCACAACGAGGTCCCGATCCGAGCATCCGAATATCGTTAGCGATCTTCATCAGTCCCGCGGCAATAGTCTTAAGTACACCGGATGCTTCAACGATTGCATCGTGAGCGGCTAACGCTTCAAACTTGTTCGGAGCAGTTACGAACGGTAATTCGGTAATAGATGCAATCGCATCAGCCGATTTGGCCGCAAAATCCCTGTGAGTGTTGAGTCCCGTTCCAACCGCCGTCCCACCGAGTGCCAATTCATACAGACGTGGCAACACCGCATCAATGCGCGCCAGCGCGTTGGTCATTTGATGAGCGTAACCACTGAACTCCTGTCCCAATGTCAACGGAACCGCATCCATCAGATGAGTGCGTCCGATCTTGATAATGTTGGAAAACTCTTCACTCTTTGCTTGTAGTGCATTCCGTAGCTTGGTAACTGACGGGATCAGATGATGTACGAACCGTTCCGCTGTAGATATGTGCATTGCCGTCGGGAAAGTGTCGTTGGAGGATTGCGCTTTGTTGACGTCATCATTGGGATGAACCGGGTCTTTTGAACCGAGCACTCCACCCGCAATCTCAATCGCACGGTTGGCGATGACCTCGTTACTGTTCATATTGGTCTGTGTGCCTGACCCGGTTTGCCACACAACCAACGGGAAATGGTCATCCAACTTACCGTCAATGACCTCATCTGCCGCTTGGACGATCAGATCAGATTTTTCTTTCGGTAGCGTTCCCAATTCAGCATTGGTCAACGCTGCCGCTTTCTTGAGGACACCGAGCGCACGAATCAATTCGCGTGGCATCCGCTCAGTACCGATTTTGAAGTTCATCAAGCTCCGCGCTGTCTGCGCACCGTAATAACGATCCGACGGAACCTGCATTTCACCCATGGTGTCTTTTTCTATACGATGGTTCACTGTTTCTCCGATTGTAATACTTGGTTTTTACTCCAGATTGGAGTCTTTTCAATATGATTTGATTTTAACTCTAAAGTTTGTAATGATTAACAACCACAGAGTAGAAGTCCTCTAAATCTTTCAGATTAGTTGTTAGAATCGATTGTAGAATTGATATATCAATGGCTTGATAGTCGTGTACAGCAATATTACGAAAACCTACCATTCCAGAAAGTTTGTACCTTAGCTTATCGTTCATGATGCCCTTGTCAGTAAGAATGTTGAAGTGATGCCTGAATGTTTCAGGTACACCCCATCCTTCCATCGCAATTACATGGGATGCAATATCCACAACCGCTTGTATCGCTCGTTGTAAATTGAGTACAAATATATCCTGTACATCAAAATTATTCAGCTTTTCCGGATCAAGGTCAGTTACATCCCGGATGCGTTGCAGACATCGTTGAACTACTGTTACCTTTGCTAAAATGACATCTTTATCAATCAAATATCCTTCCTCTCAATATATTAGCTTCAATCGGACGACGAACAATTTTCAGATCATTATACGCAGTAGTCAGCCACATAAAATAGTCACTCCATTTGCGTTTATCCCGAATGAGCAGAGCTTTACCATACTTGAACACTTGCATCGCGAGTATCGGTGAAACGTCGTTCAACGGTATTAGATCCACCGGACGTTTGGCAATGTCGCTCAAATCCTCACGAAGTTCAACTATCGCAAAACCATCCGGTTTCTTCTCAAAGTGAACGGCTATGTCAACATCGCTGTTCTTATGAAGAGTATCGCGTGCAGCTGATCCGAATAGATAGATAAAATGAACGGGATACTTGTCTTCAATCTTTTGCACTAACTTAGGATACTTCAAAATACTATGAGTATCTGCACGAGTCATCCCAACATCTTCACTAACTCATCAATCGTGTTCTCAATGCCGTCAGCGACTTCGGATATACTCTGACCGAGCATATAAGCCGGGCTGGTGATGACCTTATTTGCTTCGTCAATTGTAACACCACGGACATCTTGATCCTCGTGAGTCCCACCCATACTTTCCAAAGCTGATGCGGTATCTTGATCAGTTCCGATGGTAACAGTCGGATTGATTCCTCCGTCAGTCAACGATTTTATCGCTACGGCAGGAGCTATGCAAACCGCTACGATAGGCTTACCCGCTTTGTGCATCGCTTGGATCAATTCGGAAACTTCAGGGACAATATCGCAATCTGCACCTTTCACGGCAAAATCGCACAAGTTCTTTGCGGCGCCAAATCCACCCGGTAAGACAATTGCATCGAGATCATCGGTTGAGATACTCTTGATGTCAACTACGTTTCCTCTTGCAATCCGCGCTGATTCAACAAGTACATTGCGAGTTTCCCCTTCAACAGGTTCACCTGTTAAATGATTGATGACATGCATTTGATCAATATCTGGAGCCATCATGACTATCTCTGCTCCCGCACGATCTAACGCTACCAGTGTAAAGACAGATTCATGAATTTCACTGCCGTCATACACTCCGCAACCCGATAATATTACTCCAATTTTTGGCATGGTAACTCCGTTAATTGTTGGTATGTGACTTAATTTGAGTCTGTCCTAATGATGTGCATGGATTATAGTAATGTAGGTTTAACAGTCATCTCCTCCTGTTTTAATATAGCTACACTTAGTTCACATTGTCAAGAACCCCATAAACGATAAAAGGCGACTCGTATGAGCCGCCTTTCGATAATAACAGATAAAACTAATAGAGAGTATCAACTTTGTAGTGATATGTGTGATTTTGTCATTCTGAACGAAGTGAAGAATCTCTCCCACCATACGGTAGACAAGAGAGATTCTTCACTTCGTTCAGAATGACTGGTGTTCCATCACTATTTTCAATTAATCAAACAGACTCAGTAAAAGTTCTCTGACAACGGAAGCTGCCACAATAGAAGAGATACCCGTTGGGTCGTGTTCCGGGGATAGTTCAACTACGTCGAATCCGACGATGTTATACCTGCACAAAACGCGCACCAATTGGATGAATTCACGATAGGTCAGCCCTAACGGCACAGGATTGTTGACTCCCGGTACGAGCGACGGATCGAAAACATCCATGCTCAATGTAATATAAAGCGGTGCATCCCCGGGCAGAGATTCCAGCACGCCTTCGATATTGCGGTCGTGATCAACGATATTCGGAGGCAGACTGGCAGACTCCATTTCATTCTGAGTACCTGAACGAATTCCGAGACGATAAGTCCGCTCAGCAAGGACTAATTCCGCAATACGCCTTGTCACTGTTGAACTGTGAAGCTGCTCGTCATTGAATTCATTACGAAAATTTGCGTGCGCACCCAGGTATAGAATGTGGAGATCTGGAAATTTGCTTTTGAGTGCCTTAACACTGCCAAGTGTTACTAAATGTTCTCCCCCAAGCAAGATCGGGAACATCTCTTTGGAAAGGATCAGCTCCGTTCTATTGGCAATTTTCTCAACTGCCATCGAAGCTGATTCATCGGAAAAATCTACATCGCCTAAATCCATGTAGTCAATTGCGAGCAGATCCCGGTGCAGAAACGGGCTGTAGCTTTCCAGACTATCTGATCCGGCTCTAATAGCGTGAGGACCGAACCTGCTTCCGTTTCTGAAATTGCCGGGCATTTCGTATGGAACACCCAGTATCGCTGCTTCTACTGAATCTTCGACCGAAGATCCTAAATACCCCATTGTTCCCCTTAAAGCGGTGTTATGTTGTGAAATTGAATTGTGAAACTACGACTTATTACTACAAATCAAAGAAGTCATACATAATATGGCGTTTTCCCCGTATGGTAGATGTGTCAGAACTCACATTATCGCAATAAATTCTAAAAAAACCGCAGAAATAATGGATGTCCTAAAATTGTGATCTCAGTAATTTGCCGATAATAATCTCTTTCGCTACACACAACAACCCTAATTAATATAAGTATCCATTGTCACATAGTCAAGGGTAACTTTGTGAAATAATTTCGCAAAATATTCTGATAATTGCCTGAAAGGTTGACTTCTGCAGAGAACAGAATTAGAATGAAGCTTCAAATTTTAAGGCAATTTTTTGCTATGCGGTTGAATTAATAATGGGTTCATTAAGAAAAATTTTATTGGTTACTCTGTTACTGTTATCGGTTACCCGGTCAGGATTCTCTCTTCCTGTCCGTGGGTTCGTGGTTGACATAAGCAGCGGAGAACCGTTGCCGGTGGCAGCAGTGCTTGTGGAAGGGACAGAGCTTGGATCATCAACCAACCTGGACGGTTACTTTGTCATTGACGTTCCGGAACCGGGATCATATACTCTAAACGTCAGCTACCTCAGCTACCGATCTCTTCAATTTGAGGTGGAGGTCAACTATGACATGATGGATGTTCTCACTATCGAACTGCAACCATCATCGGTCGTACTTGAAGAAGCTGTAGTAGTCATTGAGCAGGATGATCTTACGAAACAGCGCCAAAGTCCGCAGGTTTCCACTGTACCGGTAGATGCCAAGATAATCCGGGTGATGCCTTCGCTCGGCGCGGAAATGGATGTACTGCGAGCACTACAGAACATTCCGGGAGTAAAAGCATCATCAGACCTTAATAGTGCTCTTCATGTTCGGGGTGGAAGCCCGGATCAGACGTTGATACTGATGGATCATACAACTGTGTATAATCCCTCACACCTGTTTGGGCTGTTCAGCACGTTCAATGCCGATGCGGTAAAACGGATTGATCTGATTAAGGGCGGTTTCCCTGCATACTATGGAGGGCGAAACGGATCTGTTCTGGAAGTTATCACCGATGAAGGTAATCGCAAGAATATGGAAAGATTAGTGTCTATTGGGATAATATCCGCCAGAGCATCGTTAGAGGGACCCTTACCCCAAGATAGAGGTTCGTATGCGATTTCATTCAGACGCACATATATGGATCCGATCCTTGAAGCGATGCGCAATTCTTTTGATATGGACCTGCCAAGCTATTATTTCTATGATGCGAATGCTAAAGGCAATCACGACAATGCAAACATTAAGATGCTGTTGACCGAAAAATCAACCTTGACGCTTGCCGGATATTTCGGCAATGATCAGATGATCTTTGACTTCGGCGCCAGTGACAATCGGTTGCGGGCATTCATGGAGTGGGGGAATCGGACATTTACATCACGATATAGATATGTTATGGGTGAGAATATGTTCTTGTCGGTCAGTGGGACATATAGCCGTTACAGCTCCGAATGGGGATTTGAAAACAAGGAGGTTGTGTTTGAAAAAGCGGATGACAAGTTCATTGATTACGCGCTCAAAGCTGATATTGAGTTTCTCGGATCAAGAGACCATCATGTTAAAGTTGGCGCTGTCGGCAGCAGATGGGATTTTGTGTTTAAGGACGGAAATAGCGATCTGCAATGGATAGATGTGGATACAACTGCATACACCTATGCAATATATGCTCAGGACAACTGGCGCATAAGCTCAATGTTTGAGCTACAACCGGGGTTGCGTGCTTACTATCATAACTCGGGGGATCATTATCAGCTTGATCCTCGGTTGGCAATGGTATATCGGCACGATGTGGATATGAGATTCAAACTTGCACTTGGACGTTATTCGCAATTTGTCAATGTGATCTCATTCGGTGATGCGTTCAACAATTTTGACGTGTGGATTCCGGTGGATGGTTCTATGCATCCGAGTTATTCGCATCAAGCTGTTATCGGATGGGAGTGGGACAGGTCTGACGGTTACGAAGTTACCACTGAAGCCTATTACACCGATATGAACAACATCACCACTTGGGATCCACTGTCCGATAGAACTACCGGACAAGCGAGTGATGCGTTTGTGGTTGGCGATGGTTACGCTTACGGTTTTGAGTGGATGATCCGTCGTAACAAAGGGCGTTTGACCGGATGGCTCGGCTATTCGCTGTCGTGGACTAAGCGTCATTTCCCCGGTTCATCGGTAAATAGCGGTAATTGGTTTTATCCAAAATGGGACAGGCGGCATGATTTTATCGCTGTCGCCAATTACAAATTGAGCAAGAGTTGGGATGTGTCTGCTTCGTGGCGATACAATACCGGTCAAGGTTTTACGCAAGCGTTGGGGACTTATACGGTACATATCGGTGAAGGATATAATGACTATGTTAGTGATGGTGGCATATCAACTCTGCCTGGTTCCAAGAACAACTATCGGTTCCCGGAAGATCATAAGTTAGATATAACTTTAGCCTACAATCATTCATTTATGGGAAAAGAGAGCCTGCCTGCTAAATTGACGATCAGCATCTTCAATGCGTATAATCGCCGTCCATACTGGCAGCGAAACTTCAATGACGGACAATACGTGAGGAAGCAGGTAAATACTACACTGAAATCAACGATCTGAAACTGTTGCCTATTTTACCGTTAGTCGGATATGAGGTGAGGTTCTAACTAACAATCTTTGTTATTCAGGACTTGATCCAGAATCTAAATTTCTATATTCGTATGATGTTCAGAGTACACGCTTCAGGGTGGGAAACAGCCTAAAGGCTGGACTCTAAACAACAGCCTCATTGCGTTTGGGATTGCGGTTAATTATCTATTGATTGCAAATTTGTATCGTAAGATACTGGATTCCGTATCAAGTACGGAATGACAACAACTACAACTAATGACAATGAAAAACACAAAACACATATACAGCATCAGTTTATATCTTATTCTAACCTCAATAGTTTTGATAGCCGGCTGCGATAACATTCCAACCGAAGTTGATGACTATGAACCTGAAGCGGCGCTCTATGCTTATTTGACCAATGGTGAACCGTTGAACTCAATATATCTGGAGCGGGTGTCATCCATTTATGGATACTATACTCGGACAGGGATTGACGATGCGGACATTAATATCTACTCATTATCGGTCAGTAATCCGGATACATTTCGGTATCAACAGCATTTACATCCTGATAGCTTATGGATATACGTTCCTGATGGTGATACTCTATTTCCTGAAGGAATGCAACGATATAAATTGGAGGTCAATACACCTCAAGGTGATCACTTATGGTCTGAAGCGTTAGTGCCAGCCAGATTTGATTCTGTACTGGTTGTGGACACACTGTTCATTCATCCTCCGACAGATACGGATTACTGGATGGATACATTACAACGAACCGATCCTGCTATTGTTATCGGATGGAGCAAGGTTGATTCTGCGGGTGGGTATTTTGGAGTAGTTTTGGCGCAAACACCCAAATCTGAGTTAGTTCCTCTTGATCCCGATTGGGATCCGAACGATCCGGATCAGGAGATTGATACTATGGAAGTAAATCGTATCGGTTGGACATTCATGCGTGATGATCAACGGGTAACTACTATTCCATGGATTGCGTTCCAGTGGGAAGGTCGTCATGAGATTCAACTGCTCGCGACTTCAAGCGATTATTATGATTACATCTTTTCTATCTTTAGAGGTGGACCTGCACTTGGGGATCGTCCTCAGTTTAACGTCAATGGAGGATTGGGGATGTTTGCAGGGATTACTCGGTTCTCGTGTCATGTGTGGGTGGAAAGATCAACGCCGCTACCGCAGTGAGTATGAAAGAAGTGCTTAGAGAACTTAATGTGATAAGTTTTTTTTTACATTATGAACTTCATTTTTTACTTGCAAACCGGATGACTCAATTTTATTTTGATAAGGTTATGATGCCGGGGTGGTGAAATTGGTAGACGCAGTGGACTCAAAATCCACCGGAGCTTAGCTCCATGCCGGTTCGATTCCGGCCCTCGGCACAACCGCTTGAAATTTGGCGGTCTTAAGTCAATGCTAATTGCATCGGCTCATCTCTTCCCATTCCAATTCTAAATCGGTTGTCAAAAGGAGATAGTATGGCGAAACGGTTAGGTACGATTTTACTCGAAATGGAGTATGTTACTAAAAGCCAGCTTGAGGAAGCACTGCGGAAGCAGGCTGACGGCAAGGAGTGGATAGGTCAGAGCATGGTCAGCCAAGGCATGTTGTCGCTTGAAGATGTCAGCTCAATAATTGCTTTCCAGCAATCTGACAAGGGTAAGGGCAAACTGTTCGGTGTGTGTGCGGTAGGAATGGGCATGATAACTGAGGAACAGCGACTTAACATAATGAAATATCAGGATTTTTGTCGTGGAATCCTGGGTGATGTTCTCGCAGATTTGGGGCATCTGACCGATCTACAACGAAATGAAGCTGTTCGGCTGCAGTTTCTGCAGCTATAGGTAATTTAGATTAAAGAAAGGGTGTCTCAGCAGTGAGGCACCCTTTCTTTTTTGGAAGATAGAGAGTTGTAGTCGGGATTGTCCGCAACCCCGACTACAATTAAAATTCTAATGCAAGGAGATACTACGGCATATAGACCGCTTTCCGATTGAGAGTCGTGCCTCCTGCACGAAGCTGAATCAGATACACCCCGGCTGACAGATTTTCCGGCTGCCAGTTAATCTTATGACTGCCTAATGTTTTATTGCCCTTCACTAATGTTTCGATTTCACGACCACTCAGATCAAAGATAGAAAGAGTCATCTCAGATGTAATCGGCAGCGTGTATTCTATCGTTATCTGGCTGTTGAACGGATTTGGATAAGGTGCAGCTAAGCTGTATCCGACCGGCACCACACCATCACTGTTCACAGAATTCGGCGGCAAGATTTCCAATCTTCCGGGAGCGATGTCAAATACAACATTAACAGGATCAGAATCAACAGCGAATCCGGCTACGAAGTAGGTCTCATTAACATCCACAAGTTCCGCCAGATAATACTGCTCGATGTCCCACTCCAAAGAACCCTCGCCGGGCGGCACTTCATAGGCATTTGCGATTAGGGTGTAGTTGAAAACAGATTCGGGGTCTTCCGCATAACCCGATGTGTCAGTGGTGATATACAGGAAAATCGAGAAGTAATCGTCGAAATCATTTGAATCGGTAACCGTCCAGGACAGCTCAACCAACTCATCCACTCTGACTTGCTGCGGCTCTTCCACCGGAGCTGTCAGATTGAACATAGGAGGCGGATTCCAGATTGCAGTGAATTCAACTGACGATGTGTTGTTCTGCTCATGCGTCTCTTCAACATCGTTGTCCACATCAAGCTCCCAGAAAAAGAGATGGTCTCCTTCCGTGACAGTCCAAAGTGTGTCGGCGGTTACTATGTGTGAGCCTCGCATATCACCGTCACCGGTGACTACTTCGCTGTAAACCAGATCATCGTTAAGTGAGAAATTAACGGTAAATTCAGGCGTTTCACCAACTCCTTCAACATCCCACAAAAGCCTTGAATACACCTCATCATTAAATCTTGGAGCTTCATTCGTCCAGTAGATTGAGTCTTCTTCAACCGGATAGCCAAATTGTTGTCTGACAGGGAAAAGATCAAACAGACCGTCATCCCACGTGAACATAACATCATCAATAAAGGCACCTTTTCCTGCGATGTTACGAGTATCTGACTGCCAGACGAATGCAATATAGACCTCTTCCTCACCGATGAAGCTGACAGTGTCCTCATCCTGAATCAAAGTGTCAAGGGAGAAGTGGCGAACCATCCAGTCATCATTTCCTCTCGGGAATGTATATCCAATTCCTGCTGTGGCACGGAAATCGTTTCCATTCAATGTGAGGTGATCAGGGTTGTTCACTGCCACAACACTAAGTGAATCCCGAGCGTAATTGTCCAGATCCACCAGTACCCAAAAAGAGACAGCCGCAGCGCTGGCTTCAGATAGATCTATCGGTCCCCACCACATCCAGGCATTTTGTCTGTTCTCATAGTCGTCATCTTCGGGCCATCGAGGATTATTGACATTGCCTCTGTTGGTATAAGCGCACCACATTGACTGGTCATCATTTCTGACCACAAACCGATTGTAGATGTAGTTTTGCAGACCCCAGCAGTAATCTGTCGGATCACCCTCAGTCAAGCGGTGTGGGGGGCGGGGATTCCAGTGCCATCTTCTGCGGTTACCACCGCGTTGATCAGTGTACCAGGGCCATTGGAGTATCGGATTCCTCTGATCCTCTTCGAAATGTTCGTTGAGGAGCGCCTGCCAGATGGCGTAAGACGGTTGAGGGATAAATTCTGTAAGAAATAGTGCGAACAGAACCAAAAAAACAGCTTTGAAAAATCCACTTCTCATTTTGTACTCTCCTTAAGTTCAGCAGTCCTTGCGTAAGATATAATTACAGTGTATCTGACAAGATAGTAACTGTTGAAAGAAAATGCAATAAAGGATGACCGGAATCTGGAGAGTAACAACTTATTCTGTGAATGAGCTTTGGGAGTTCTAATTGAGAGTATTAACTTTGTGGTGATTTGTTAGTTTGTAGTCGGGCTTGTCCCAAGCCCGACTACGTGGTTGAGACAACCAGACTACAAAATCACTACTTGTTAATACTCTCTCCTGATTTAAGCCCGGGTATTTACGCAACGTCTTCCAAAATTTCCACAATGATCTGTGAAGCCTTGCCGTTGCCGAATATTTTCAGTTGTCGTTTTGGCCACCACTGTCCCCGAACCGCATCAAGGATTCTAACCGGATCCGTATCAACAACGCGATTCCAACCTTCTGCGACCGTCTCAATCCACTCCGTCTCTGGACGTAATGTAACACATGGAACACGATAGAAATACGCTTCCTTCTGAATACCACCGCTATCGGTCAAGATCATCCGTGCGTTCCGTTCCAGCGTGATCATATCTAAATAACCTACCGGATCAATCAGTTGAACGTTTTCGGTGGGTTTGATCCCATATTCGATCAATAAGCTGGATGTTCGTGGATGTAGCGGAAGAATCACTGTTTCATCGGTTCTCGCCAGTGTGTCCATGATTGAACCAAGTCTATCACGATTATCAGTGTTGTAAGGTCTATGAACCGTTACCAACAGATACTCCTTAGCGGATAACTTCAAATCGGTGAGAATCGTAGAACGCTTATCGGCAACTGCCTGAAACTCAAGTGCTGCATCATACATCACATCACCGACGAGATGTACTCCATCGGTAATTCCTTCACGAGAAAGTTGATCTACAGCCGTTTGGGTCGGACATAGCAATATATCGGAACAGTGATCTGTCAATACGCGATTATCCTCTTCAGGCATGGTTTTGTTGAACGAGCGCAATCCAGCTTCGTTGTGCGCCAGCAATACTTTAGACTTACATGCGACCAATGCTCCCGCTAGCGTTGAGTTGGTATCACCATGAACCACTACTATATCGGGACTGATGTCGTTAATGACTTCTTCCAGCTTGATAATCATCTGTCCAAGCTGATAGCCGTGTGAACCCGATCCGACTGCGAGATTTATGTCGGCAGATGGGATATTCATTTCATCAAAAAACTGCTGCGACATTGAGTAATCATAATGCTGACCGGTATGCACTATTGTCTCTCCATGACCTCTTTGTCGTAGTGCTTTACTGACCTGTGCGGCTTTGATGAATTGCGGACGGGCGCCGACTATGGATAGCACTTTCATGTGAATTTTGGTTTTACGTTGAGCGTTAATCTGCGGATGATATGTTGTTCCCGTATTACAATTTGGTAAAGTGGCTAAGTATCCGCTGTCAACCTGCCGTGGTTGACAGCCTAACTTAGGCTATATCAATTAGTTGGCTGTCAGGTGTGGCGACCTGACAGCGTTCACTCTTTGTTGTACTTAGTGATACTACAATTTCATTATACTTGTTAGAATTGAGTCATAATCTGCTGTTAAGATCACAGGCTGCGCTAATTAAAGCGAGATGCGTGAATGCCTGTGGAAAATTGCCGAGATGTTCACCGCTCGGTCCGAGTTCTTCTGAATATAGTCCGGTGTGATTTGCATATCCGAGCATTTTCTCGAAATAAAGACGAGCATCATCAAGCCTCCCCGCCTTTGAGAGGCACTCGACAAACCAGAACGAACAAATGCTGAATGTCCCCTCATCTCCCGACAAACCGTCGGAAGCGGCTTCCTCATTCTTGTATCTGTAAACGAGTGAATCGTCGGTCAACTCTCGCTCGACAGCGTCAAGAGTTGAAATCCATCGAGGATCTGTAGGTCCTATGAATCCGACGAGTGGCATCACAAGGCAAGCAGCATCAAGTGAGGTCGTATTCTTGTGCTGAACGAAAGCCTGCTTGTCGGAATTCCAGAAGTTATCGTAGATGTCATTGTAGATCGAATTGCGGCATCTAAGCCAGTCATCAAGCGGCGCCGGCAGTGATCTTTTCCAAGCCAAGCGAACTGCTCTATCAATAGCCACCCAACACATCAGGCGCGAATAGAGGAACTCCTGCCGACCTCCTCGAACTTCCCATATTCCTTCATCTTTACTTTCCCAATGCTTACAGACCCAGTTGACCAATTTTACGAGGTTGACCCAAAGATCGTGATGGACAGGCTTAACCTGCTTATCGAACAGATAGATTGCATCCATCAGCTCGCCGTAAATATCGAGTTGCAATTGATCTGATGCACCGTTTCCTATACGAACCGGTTTGGACTTTCGGTAGCCTTCAAAATGCGAAAGCTCTATCTCCTTCATCTCTTTCGATCCATCCGGTCGGTACATTATCTGCAGCGAGCCGTCATCATTAAGTTCATTACATCTTGCTTCAATCCAGTGCATGAAACCGCTTGCAGCTTCATTATATCCAAGGTGTAACAGTGCGTTCAGGGTCAGGGAAGAGTCACGGATCCAAGTAAACCTATAGTCCCAATTGCGTTCACCACCGATTTCTTCCGGCAGTCCGAATGTGGCTGCTGCAACTACTGAACCGTGTGTATTGGAGGTCAGCAATTTTAAAGTTAAGGCAGATCTGTTAATCATTTCGCGCCAACGACCGCTGTAGTTGGACCTGTCAGCCCAGTTGCGCCAGTATTTTACGGTGTTGTGGAATTCCGATTCACATAGCTCTGATAAATCAGTGTCACTGTCTTGAGTATTACCTAACTCAAGAATGAAGTCTTTAGAATCTCCTGCCGACAACTTAAAAAAAGAGACTGCCGAGCCGTCAACAATTGTCATTTCGGCATTGGAACGGAGGTTAACTGTTGTTTTGTCTTTACCTGAAGACTTGAATGTAGCACCAAATTTGTTGAGGGTTGTTTTTTGTTTCGCGCGGGCGTAATCAAAGCGAGGATCACATAGCATTCCAAATCGAACAGTTCCTCTTACGGTTTTTACTCTTCTAATCAAGGCATGTCTGCCAGACAGCTTCTTAATAGGCATAAAATCAATGATCTCCGCAACACCTTCGGAAGATAGAAAGCGTGTCATGAGGACGTTTGTATCAGGGAGGTATAGCTGTTTGCAGCGGACATTGTTGAGCACAGGAGCAATTTTGAATGAACCGCCCTTATCGTGATCCAACAGCGAAGCAAATATCGTCGGTGAATCAAAGTCAGGGAAACAGAAGAAATCAATCGAACCGTCCATTCCGACAAGCGCAACGGTTTCAAGATTCCCTATTATACTGTAGTTTTCAATGGGTTGATAATTCATTTATAGCCTTCTTAAGATGGTCATATAATATATAACCGATGCTGAGCAATGAAAATAGATATGCTGACTTCAAAGAGGATGTAAAAAAATAGCCCCGTAGAATACGGGGCTGAGTCTATTCAGGAATTGGCAGCGATTAGCATCCACCCGCAACTTTCTTCTTTCGTTTCTTGGTGTGTGGAGGAGGTGGCGCTACCGGCGCATCAGTCTTTTGAGCTTCTGACGATATATCTGCGCTACCGCCGTACACATGGCTTTTGAATGCGTTGATCTTGGCTGCTAAGGCAGGTTCAGATTGTTCGGACGGATTCAGATGGTCTATCCAACCTTCAAGACCACCGTTAAGCAAATAAGCCTCATAGCCTTTACTCCGTAAAACCACCCATGCTTTACCGGCATTAACACCATCACTGCAAACTAATACTGTTATACCACGTTTAGTCAGCATATCCAATCCGTCCTGAGTCATTAGAGACACGAGCGGGATATTTGTTGACATTGGAATAGAAAACTGAGCGAATTCTTGTGGGGATCGTGTATCTACAATGTTCAGCCCCGGTTTATCTGCAACAATCCATTCGGACAGCTCATCCGGAGATACCTTATCCTCACCGTAAGCGATGATCGCTCCGATTTCTTCAATGTTGGTGATCGGAGTCTGTGCGGTTGGTTCACCCATTAGGGCAATTATACCGGTGGTTATGAGCAGGATGATTGCTCCGACTTTAGGTAAGTTATTGCTGTTCATCTGTTATTTCCCTCCTGATGCTTGTTGTAGTGCTTGTTTGATACCTTTTGGTGCCCCCGATATTTTCATAAACGTCCCCATCCCAAGATCGGGAAAACTCAACGCTATACGAAACTTTCCATGCAATGCATACGCACTGTTACCCGATACCAGTATCTCATAAGGCAGATGAGGGGTTGCCTTCAGGTCACTGGCGTCAACAACATTCATAACCGTTTTATCCCCACCTTTGCCTGATGTAATGGCAACTCCAAACAGAACTTCCTCTTTGCCGGGAATATCAATACGATAGACTTTAGCAGTTCCACCTTTTCCTTGAGATAGTCCCTGTTCAACTGCTTCAATAGCACTTTGATGTGAGTCATACTCGGCAAGTAGGTCTTGGTCGTCAAAATATGGCATCATCATCATGTAACGGTACTTGCGCAACTTTTTAACAGTTAATCCTTCTTCAGAACCGAAAGGATGCGTTTCACCTAATGCTGTGCTAAGTTTTTGCTTAACAACAGTAAGTTCGTCCTTCATCCGGTAAGCATTCGCCATGTATGTTGGATTGGTGTAAGCTATTTGCACCTGTCCATTCACTTCCGTCAGAGATATTCTCTGAGCTGCTCCATAACCACCGAACTCCGATTGTGCGGCATTCTGGTTCAGTTCATCGGACGTTACGATTATAATATGCGCTTCTGGATACGGTTGATACTCACCGACAATCTCGAACCCTTGCTCGGACAGTTTTAGTTTGACACCATCCAATTTATCCGTAATCGTGCCAGATTCGGTTGATGCTAAAAAATACGGCTTCAGGTAATCATCACCGGCAAAACCGATTCCTGCTATGGATAGGCAAAGTATGACTATCAAAAGTTTGGTTGTGTGATTCATATTTACTCTCATTGTATGGTAGGGGTTTGATTCATCAAACCCGTTAGTAATAACAATGGTAACGGGCGTGATAAATCACGCCCCTACCGACATTGTAACAGTGACATAGTTACCTAAAACCGAATCGTCGCTGACAGATGAATGATATTCTCTTTCAATTCACTTGTGCTGCCATCGTATTCGTTAGCGATGATGCTAACATCAGATTCCAACTCTTTCGGTAGAACCAGCTCATAACCGAAATCAAATCCGAGTTTCTCATTCAATTGATAGCCGAATCCAAGCGTGACATGACTCTCAACTACTGCCGGGAAAATCGGAATAACTGTATTCTCAGGAACGGGATTTGCACCGTGATTAAATCCGAAACGTAATGCTAACGCTTCAGTAGCCATATATTCAGCACCGAGACCGAATGCAATTTGGTCTTCCCAGTTCATCGGCATTTCCAACTGAATGTCAGGAGAACCCATCATTACATTGATGTTTGCGTTATCACCATTAGTGAAGTCCATTGCGAACTTCTCAATAGCGTCTTTCCAGTTGATCCATTTGAAGTCAGCAGCTACCAATAGTTTCTCGTTGACTACATAAGCAGCACCGAATCCAAACTCCTGAGGCCAACTGAACTCGATCTCAGCATCGTAGTTAGCGGTCATACCTGCCATCATGTCAATGCCCATGTTGGTGAGGTCTTGCATAACCATACCTTGCAAACTTGCTAAACTTGAATCTGGATTTTGTTGCATTTTGCCTCCTACCATTCTTTCAAAGGCGTCTCCGAATTGCGAATTCATATCCATAATCGCATCACCGGAGAATGTCAACGTTGTGCTACTGGCATAGCTTAAACCGAAAGTTAACTGGTCATTGGCTTTATATTGGAGACCAAACTTTGCACCGAAACCGGTCGCTGTCACTCCATCTCCGAGATCTGCCAATGCAGTTACTTCATCGTAACCGAGTCCACCTTGCGCTGGAGGTGCACCGAACATTTGACCGAATGTCATGCCACCCATTCCGGGTACCTGACCGACCATCTTGGCAACTGGATCAATGCTATAAGGCATTGCCAACTCCATCATTGAGTAACCGATGTTCAGAGATAGTCCCGCTGAAAATTGATCATTCAATTGATAAGCCGCTGTCGGTGTGACTTTCATATAAGCGATGCTTGACTTATACTCCTGAGGAACAAAAGCATCTTGTGTGCGTGGATCGTTATCGAAAGCACGGAAAATGTTATGTTTCAGTTCAGGGAAGGTTGCACCCATACCACCTTGTGTATAGAAGCCTAATCCGACTGTCCAATCGCAATCGTCCTTACCCATTACGTAGCTGAATGATGGTAGTGGGAAAGTAGCCGCATCTGCATCCACATCATTGAGGGTATTGGTGAAATGAACGCCTGGCATCAATAGCCCGATTCCAAGACCGAGATTGTGTCCAGTCATGGATGTGATTCCAGCGGGGTTAGCATTCATCAAGTGAGGGTCACCTATCATTCCTTGAGATGCTCCACCCATTGCGGACATACGTGCGCCAGAACCGATCATGTTCATGCCGTTCGTGGCAAATGAGCTGTTTGTGATTAGTAAGGCTACTGCAATAATGCAGACAGCAAATGTTAATTTGTAGTTTGTAGTCATTATGACTCCGATTAATTTGTATTTTTTTGCCCTGCAATTAAGAAGCCGGGCTATTTATGGTTGAATAACGCTATTTTTTTTCTTTTCAACAGATGTCCCCCAAGTAAATGCCCCAACAGCCATCACTACTGCCATTAGCACAACGACCCCAGGACCAACACCCATCCATTCCCATACAAACTTAACTCCCATTGAGCCTGCCATACGCAATGTATGGAAAAGTGGTTCAAATTCGCTGAAGATTAGTATCCCAAAAACGATACCTCCAAGATATACCAGCGCATCAAGTTTACCGGTAGCTGCCGCTACGCAGGATGTTCCGGGGCAATATCCTCCGATAGTGAACCCTACTCCGAGGATTAACCCTCCGATGACCTGCGCCCATATAAATGTTGGATTGATATACGTCAGGCTCAGATCTACCAGCCCCAACATTACCAACCCCCAAAAACCGACTCCCGCAACTACAATCGCAGTGAACATAACCTTCAAAACAGCGAAATCTCGCAGATAAAACTGAGCAGCCAATTTACGTGCTGAACCGAATCCACCTCGTTCCAGCATAAATCCGAATCCGATGCCGATGATAAATGCTACAACGAGTCCGGTATATAACGACCAATCGCTGTTTAGTGCTAACGGAAATCTCATAACCACTGCCTCCTTACAAAGTATGCTACGGCAAACCCTCCGGCAAATACCGCAAACATAAATGCCCAGCTACCGAGTGCTAACGTTGCTCCACCAGATAACGCTTGACCTGATGTGCATCCACGTGCTAAACGCGCCGCAAAGCCCATCATTGTGCCTCCGATAAACGCAAAGATGAACCGGCCTTTAACAGAAATGTTAGGACCTTTTTCAACAGTTTTTCTCATCCTTCCGGCAAGTATTCCACTAATTGCGCCACCTGCAAGCACTCCCAGTACAAGGAACACAAGATAATTATTTAAAGGATGCGTATCACCCTTGAAGTATTTACCCATATACGCGCTTGATTCCACATGCTCAGGCATTATGGAGTGCATAACGGTGTACAGACCGCGCGCAAATGCACCTGATCCGCCGAGTCCTTGCCCCATAATCAGATAGGACAGCAGTAATACAATACCCAACCCAAGCCCCGCTACATACGGAGACCAGTAAGGTTGTGGTTTATAGCTATTTTCCATTTTTTAATTTGAACCTCTTAACTCTGAGTCTTAATCTGTTTAACTTGTTGTGAATTTTTGTTTTATCTCAATACCCAACAGCTGACAACAATTCCGCTTCAATAATATGACTAACTTGCCCTGCTTCAACGAACACAAACCTGAGCATCAACCCTCCGATCAACACAAACAACGGTCCCAGCCACGTCGGTACATATCGGTTAGTCGCTTCACGAATTTCCAACCATAACGGCAACAATATCCCGATTGCAACCACGAGCACCCAAAATGATGCAGTAAAATCACCACCCATAAACAGCTTCAATGCGTGTTGTTGCGATTCTGATCCAGTCCCCATTCCAATTAGGATCAGCACGAGAAAGGCCAGTTCCAACACCAACAATCCAATGTCCCACCTTACGAGTGATCGTTCTTCAAGATGCGTCGGTCTGCTCAACAGATTCCAAGCAGTTGCAGCAGATAATCCGCTTATCAAAAATAACGGACCTAACAACGCACTGTTCCATAACGGTCGTGCTGCCGATGCCGACAACAATATGCCTGTATATATTCCGAGCATGATTCCGAGTACGATGCTTGATATTGCTATTGGACGCGCAAACTTATTGGCAAACTGCTTAACCTGATCCCATAATGGATTGATCGGTTCAAGGAATGATAGCCTTCCTTCAAACCGTTCCCAACCGTTTGGTAATGCTAATGTCAACAGTTGCACCGGATACACAAACAACAGTATCCAAGAACCCCACGACATCGGTGATGTTATCTCAAAAGTCGTGTAGAATTTGAACACGTGCAGTTTGTAGGTTAAATCAAGGAATAGCAGTAACATTCCCACCGACAACAATATCGGCGCCCAGATAGCTCCTGACCATACTGATGCTTTGACCTTATCCGATTTACCGGATAACCTCCAGATTCCATTGAGAATCATCAATCCGGCTACCAATCCTCCCAAAAAAAGATATGCCGGAATCTGCCATTCCCAAACCTCCAGATGAGGATCAATCAAATGATTATGTCGTCCTGATGTAATTTCAATCATATATGGCTCCGGTTGATCTCGCGCAAAGTCGCAAAGACGCAAGGAAAACCAAAAATTCTTCTTTGCAGCTTCGCGTCTTTGCGTGAGAATATCTTACAATAAAAAGTATATATTCGGTTTAGTACCCGCTGACGGTTTCAGTGTTTTAATGATTCTGCCGCGCATCAGTTTATGCAGGTTGCTACCCGGATCGCTCAGGTCACCGAAGTTAATCGCTGATGTTGGACAAGTAGCTGCGCAAGCGGTAGTTTTGCCTTGTTTGATCCGATGATCGCAAAAGGTGCATTTATCCGCATAGCCGTCGGGATGAATGAACCGCGCATCATAAGGACAAGCCGCAATGCAAGCCTTACAACCGGTACAATCGTCATTATCTACTAACACAATACCTGTACTGTCATCCACATACGAAGCTCCTGTCGGGCAGACAAACACACATGGAGGATTATCACAATGATTGCATCGTTCCGAACGAATTTCACTACGTAAATCGGGAAACTCTCCAGCTACTATTTCAACTATCCAATCACGCTTGTAACCGTCGGGAACATCGTTTTCAGCCATGCAACTTATCACGCAGGCATGACATCCGACGCAACGCTTGGTATCTATTACCATTCCATAACGTGCCATAATGCCTTCCTATACTATAAAAGTTACAAAGTTGACGTTCATTCCGGTGCCTCCCATGACGGGATCAGTTCTGTATTGCGTGATTAGACTGCTATCGTTGGCGCCTTTTTTATTACTGATTCCACGCGCTTTATGCCCGAATCCATGATACATATAGACACAATCTCGACGTATTCGTTCGGTAACTTTTACTTTAACATTGTTGGATTTAACGCCGTCCTGATTCTGTAGAATTACATACTGACCGTTTTCCAATCCCCATTTGAACGCTTCATGACGATTGAGCCACACTTCATTCTCATCCTTGATCTGGTTCAGTACCGGATTATTGGTAGTTCTGCCGAATGTATGTGCTGGATGTCTCCCAAACAGCAATCGGTAATATCCTTCAGGCGGATCACCGTGATTGGTGTAGGTTGGCATAGGATCTTGACCATGACTCGCCAATTTGTAGGAGTACAACTCTATCTTGCCGGAATCAGTATAGAAATCTGGCGGGACACCATCCTCAAAATAGAGTGGTTGTCGAGGATAAACTTTAACCCCGTCACGTTTCAGATCGCTCAATTTAACTCCAACAGGATCAAGTCGTTGTTGGAGGTAATCCTCAATGTCATTCCACGGGAAATACGCTTCTAATCCAAGTCGCTTACCGAGTTCTTTCGTCCACCACCACGGAGGACGACTATCGTACAACGGATCAATAGCAGGTTGTCGGAGCGATATAAACGGATCGCGCCACGCTCCGACATGCAGATCATCATAGCGCTCAAGGAAAGTCGCATCTGGGAGTACTACGTCTGCCCATCCAACAATCTCCATCGGTAATACATCCGATACCACAACAAACTCCAGATGTTTCATCGCTTCCATCGTCTGTTCAGGCTTGGGAAGGCTCATTATCAGGTTAGTACCATATACAAACCAACCTTTCAATTGACATTTAGTCTGAGGAGCCGGAAAAGTTGCATCACATAATCCTGAAGCAATCACTTTTCCAGATAACGGATAATCCTTTAACTGGAGGTCGGCACGTGTGCGATTTGGCGTAGGATATGGTGGTGTCTTGACTTTTCCGACTCCATCAACGTAACCCGGATAGAAGAATCCACCTTTACGTCCCCAACTACCGAGTAGAGCGTTGAGCATCGCTATAGCGCGTGACCGCTGGGTGTCATCGCCGTACCAAGTAACGTGGCGTCCTGGATGTATCAGCACCGCTGGTTTCTGATGACCCATTTCACGAGCGGTTGTGCGGATCAGTTCCGGTTTGATTCCGGTGATCGTCCATACTGATTCTGGAGTGTATTTTTGAACATGAGCACGCAATTGGTCTAAGCCAACTGAGTAATTTTCAATGTACTCTTTGTCGTACAACCCTTCATTGATGATAACGTGCATCCAAGCTAGCAGCAACGCAAGGTCCGTTCCCGGTTTAATCGGCAGATACCAATCAGCCTTACCCGCCGCAGTTGAATAGCGAGGATCGATCACAACCAACTTAGCGCCGTTCGCCAACGCATCAGCAAACTCCTGCACCTGAGTATTGTGCATATTTTCGCCAAGATGCGATCCTATCAGCACGAGCATCCGAGTATTAGCAATATCGGTACGCTCCGGTGATAGCACTTCTTCGCCGTAAGTCAGGTCAAACCCAACCTCACGAGGTCCACGACACTGAGCATAAGATGGTGCCGCCATGTTTGGTGACCCATAAGCCTTCATCAGATGTTTGACGAATGTCGCACCGTATCCGTGGTTGAACAGTGCTAGACATTCCGGTCCATGCTTCTCTTTGATGTCAAGCATTTTCTCAGCGGTATAGTCGAGCGCTTCATCCCAAGATACTTCCCTGAACACATCTTCACCACGCTTTTGAGTACGGATCATCGGACGTTTGATCCTATCTGGATCGTGAGTCAGCCCCATAGCGCCGTTACCTCTGGGGCACAGCATACCGTTAGAAAGCGGGTGTTTGGGATTGCCTTCTAATTTGACAACTTTGCCATTTTGGACCTTAGCGATCATGCCACATTTCCAGAAACATAGTTCGCAAAATGTTGGGACATATTTAGCATTACCGTTGTTTGCGGTCTCACGAGCAGCGGCTTGTATTGCCATTCCGCCGAGACCTTTTGCCATCATGGCGCCGGCAGTTCCCATACCGGCAATTTTAATAAACTTTCTTCGTGTAACTTGACGACTCATACCTTTACCTGTTATTATTATTAGAGTGGTAAGGTGTTTTCTTCAAAAAATCCTTCATGTTTTCAGTACAATTCGGTGCATCCCAATAGACTTTACATTCCCTGCAATCCAATCCTTTTTGAGCACATACATTTCCGGGAATTGACCAACATGGTTTGACCGAATCCTTAAAAGCAGGACAATCCTTTCGATCATCTTCCGAGCAAGGCAACAGCTCCCAGCAAGGTATTAACGCTAATAAACGTCGTAATCCTTCAAAGTTGAAACCTTGTTCGCGGACTCGCTCCTTGATACATGATAGCCGTTCAAGGTCAGCAGGAGCTAACAGCCGTCTGCCGTTAGGTTCGCGATATATCAGAATCAATCCGGCTGATTCGTATTGACGGATTGATGACACGCTGATTCCCAGTAGTCTCGCGGCGACTCCGATTGAGATGCTCGGTAATTTTTCCAGTGTTTCTATATTCATTGACCCGGCATATCTACATGTGAAAATATTCTTATGCTATATTATGAAATATAGGTTCAAAAGTCAAGTGAAATTGCCGTCCTCGTGAAAATAGTTGCAAATATAGATGTATTAATTCACAAAACAGAAATGAAAATCTATAATCTATTGTAAAAACAGATACTAAATCATAGCAAGTGGGATAACTGTAGTAAAGTTTCTATGATCGGGATTGGAAAGAGGCTGTGGCTTTTGTCTTCAAACCGCCACGCGGTGTATAGTTTGCAGCGACGGTCATGCGCTTCGGCTTGCACACTTTGACGAGGTCTTCGAGGACTCTGTTGACCACATGTTCATAATACATTCCGACCTGACGATAGGAAAGCAGGTAGTATTTTAGTGACCTCAGTTCGATGCAAAGTTTGTCAGGCACATATTCAACTGTTATCGTGCCGAAGTCAGGTAAGCCTGAAAACGGGCAGATGGAAGTGAATTCGTCAGTTGTGATTTCTAAGTCAATCGAGCGGTCAGAATACTCGTATGGAAATGTATCCAGCACCTCAGTGTCAATTGATTCTTGGCTCTCTACAGGATAGCTTCGATCTAAAGGTTCAAAATCCATATTAGAAACCGGTGTTAAGTGACAGATAATAGGTTGGAACCATTCCCGATTGAGGAGACCAGGCAACGTCCCACTCAAGCGGAAAGATACCGAGATCAAGACGGATTCCAAAGCCTATCCCATGACTCCACTCATCTGGATCCGGAAGCAATTGACCGTTATCTAATGGATCCCACGCTGTTCCAACATCCGCAAACAGTGCTCCCCGAACATCGCGAAAGTATGCAGGTAGAGGCCATCCAAGCACCAGATGACGGATTGCCGGGAAGCGAAATTCAAAATTCCCAAGCAGATATCGTGTACCTACCTGATTATAGTAACCGACTCCCCTAAGTGGAGTGCTGAATCCAGCGAAGTAAATGTCCTCGATATTATCAATCTTAATTTCATTGTCAGGATTGTCAAAGCGAGGGTTGAACCAATTACCAATCCCGCCGAGATAGAACCGTTGTGGGTTATCGCCGCTAGATTGTGCACCACTTGCGCGAAAAGCAAAGGTGTAATCATGTTTAACAGCAATGTACTTGCGCCAATCAATAGAGTATGTTATGAACTCAATATCCAGTGTATCCTTTCCACCAGGACTTAGCAATATGTCTGCCCGCCAGCGACTGCCGTTTCCAGGTGAAGTAGTGTTCTTCCAGATTGAAGTGTCGTGAACGTATCCGATGCGGGGGAGGATCGTCGTAAGACTTGAATGTGAATCCCATTCACCATCCTGCTGAAGTCTTGATCTTTCAATTGTTGACCAGTTGAGGCTGAAATCCACTCTCTGATAGCGGTTGAAGGGATAAGCCAATTCAAGGAACAGCCCCCAATTACGGTCACGCCAGGTAGTTGTAAATTCCTGATTCAAATCACCGCCGTAGTAAAAGGGATATGCGTAGTGAAAAAGACCACCACCAACATCAATGCGGTACGCCAGATACCTGTACATCACGAATAGATTGCTGTTGTCCATCGAGCGGATTATATCAACGGAAAGATAAACATTGTGGTTGCTGAGCACATCTGAGAATTGCAGCATCCCTAACCCCTGCATTTGCAGGTAAGGGCTGTAACCGGCGTTGACATATACAAGGTCCGGGGTCAGCCGTACTTTATAATCGTGACTGTCATACAAGCCGTCCTCATCCCGTGAACGGGAGACCACATCTGATGAATCTATTGCGAGACTGTCATCAGACTGTTCCAATTCCAATCTGGTGAAAAGCCTGTCAAAGACGTAGTCATCGTAATCGAGTTTGGTAACAATATATTTAGAACTCTTCGCATCTGACGGATTCAATTTCTCCGCTTCAGGCAGTGAAGTGACGGTAATCTCACGATCATCACTGAACGGGTCATTCATCAGATAGATGTCATAGCCGTTATCGAAATAGCTGGTAAAAGCGACAGCTTTACTGTCGCGCGCTATAGTCGGTTGAAAACAACCTGTCACTACATTGGTCAACGGTCTGCTGCTGCCACTCGTTATGCTGTGTGAAAATATGTTGTATGCACCATGACGGTCAGAAGTATATAGTATCAAATCCGGGTCTGTAGTCCAGATCGGCGTTCTTTCCACATACGGATCATCTGTTAGTTGTTCAAGTTTCAGTGAATTCAGCTCAAGGGTGAAGATGTCAAAATTTTGGTATGCGTATTCAACGAGCGAACTGTCCGCTGTTGTCCAGTCAAACTCTGAATGATTGTTCCCACGGTTGGAGGTGAATAGTAATTTCTTATTGTCAGGTGACCATGACGGGTCTGCATCGTCAAAGATGTCATGTGTAGCGAAGGTTAAAGTGCCGCTGTTGGCGTCAACTAATCCGATGTCACTCTGCATGTCGCTGACGTGAACGAGTGCAATCCGCTTACCGTCCGGTGACCAAGATGGGCTGAACAGAGCGTCCGCTCCGAATCTGAATTCCTTCTCAATTTTTGCATTACTGATATTAATGATATAGAGTGCATCTTCCGCGCCACCTTTGGCGCAAAATGCGATTCGATCTCCATCCGGCGACCAGGTAATGCCGGGTCTCAACCAGTGCAGCTCTTCAAACTTTGCCGATCTCTGTCCCTTGACCAGCTTTCGGTGCACCGTCCCATCAATGGTATTCAGCAGATAGACATCAAAATAGTCTGATCTGTCCGATAAAAATGCAATCCACTCGCCGTTTGGGGAAATCGCAGGGCTGTTATTCAGAAAACAGAATTCCTTTCGGTGGTCTGTCAGCCGAATGGCATAGTGATCCGGTGGATCCATTGTAGCAACCTGAGTCCAATATCTCTCTTTGATAAACCGCCGCCATTTTTTCGACAGCTCCTCAGTGTCTATCCCTATCGCAGACTTCAGAGCACGGTCAAAGTCACGTTTAACCTTTATCTGATGCAGCAGCTCGCCGACCTTTTCTTCACCATAACGCCACGCTATCCAGTATAAAACTGCCTGTCCTGACTTATAAACACCGAGATAGCCATAGTTGTTCAGTTGTGATACCTCGGGCAGAAAATCATTTACCACAGCGTCACGCAAAAACATCTCGGTCTCACTGTCCAAACCGTGTCGCGATTGAAATTCTGCCAATCCTTCAATAAACCACAGCGGCAGCCGTGATTGTGAAAGACCGGATACTATCGCTCCGAAACCTTCACCATACAGCATATTCAGCATCATAGCGTGCGTCAGCTCATGGTGTATTACATGCCTGAACTTTTCAAGATCACCCTCATAAGGTATGACTACTCTCGATTTCAGGAATTCAGTGAAACCTCCGACACTCTCTTCCGGCTGACCTGTGGAAACATTTGTCTGCTCAAAATCGTTATGGGATTGGTAGGTGACGATTTTTATCGGTGAGCTGTCTTTGATATCGTAGTGAAAGCTCGCAGCAAGCTGACGGTATGCATCTTCAGCAACTTCCGCAGTGAAATCAGCGATCTTTCTGCCACCTTGGTTGTAATAAATGTCAAAGTGTTCGGTGGTCAGGTATTTCCAGCTAAAATATGTGTATTGAACCTTGTTTTTACTGAAAGAGGCAGAATTGACCGGAATAAGGATTCCGCACATTAAAAGAGAAATTATGAGATAGAGAATGAATTTCATGGCAAAATCTTATACCTGACAGTTGAGACCGGAGTTTACTTTTGTTTTCAGCACACAGAATATATATTATAGCACTATGAAAGAGAAAAAAACAACCAAATCTTCGTTAATTCCGAAGATTGTTTTGAGTCGTCGGAATTTTCAGATTTTCGGAATCGGGATTCCGATTCTAATTCTCGGGTTTTTCCTGATGTCTTTCGGTCCATGGGATAATCCTGTCTCGCGAACAATTGCACCGCTGGTTCTCTTGTTTGCATATTTGGTTGTCTTTCCGGCTGCAATTATCTATGGGAAAGTTGAAGAGAAACCTGTTATTGCAGATAAGCGGAAATCCGATGATCGGCGCAATCCAAAGAAATCTGATCGTCGCTCCGAACTGGATTCCAATCGTCGCAAACCTGTGAAATTTGACAGACGCAAGTTTAAGAGGGATCGTCGCGTTTTGTAATTATCCGGGCGATTAGCTCAGTTGGTTTAGAGCGCCTGCCTTACAAGCAGGAGGTCACTGGTTCGAATCCGGTATCGCCCACATCATTTTCCCCCTGACTTTTTACCCTTCAATCAGTTTCTTTTTGCACGAAAGTATCAACAAGATCACTACAAAGCTGATACTCTCCTTTATGATATACGTTAGCGGTTGTAATTTGTTTCGTTAATCGTCCAAAAGCGACATAGCTTCTTTGAGCGTAGGGATGGATTTTAGCCCCGAGAGCTTTCCACATGAGATTGATGCGGCGGCACTTCCCAATTTGATTGACTGTTCAATATTCCACCCATGATGTAAGCCGAAGATAAATCCACCATGAAATATGTCACCGGCACCGGTAGTGTCAACTGTCCTGTGTGCCGGATAGGCAGGTACATGCCCTTCTTCATCGCCCGACTTCCAAACTGTCCCATCAGATCCACAAGTCACTACTGCATTTTTAGCACCCATCTTCATAAGAAGATCTGATAACTGATTGGGAGTGAATCCCGGGCAGAGTGAATCAACGAGGTCTTGCGAAACCACCGCATAATCTATCAATAGTAGAATTTCATCAAGTTTATCCCGAACACAACCGATATCGAGAACAGTTATTGCACAATTCTCTTTAGCAAGTTTAAGCCCCTTCAGCGTAGTGTCCACAGGTCGTCCGTCACACAGGACGAATTCACAATTTTCAAGCAAGCGGTCGTTAAGTTCAGTCGGTTTCATCCCTTCGTGTCCGGTTGTATCGAGCACTATTGTTCGAGTACCGTCTGTAGGTTCTATCCAGATGTTGGCGCGAGGAGTAGAGACGCTTTTATCACGGATCACCTTACTGACATCAACGTTATACTCTGTTAATCCCTCGATTATAACATCACCTTCAGGATCTGTCCCGATCTTTCCGATGAATTGGGTGGACAATCCGAATTTTGCCAATGTTGCTAATGCGGTTGGAACCGGACCGCCGCCTACAATCAGTGATTCCTTAACAATTCCTTTCTTGCCTTTTTCCGGATATGGATCGAGGATGTTTAAGTAGTCAATGCAACAATGACCGAAGCCGAGTATGTTAATGGAGGGTTGGGAATTTATCATCATGCAGTTCAGGTTCTCATTCTCATCAACTTTCTATTTATCATTTCAATGATTGATGGTTCAATCGGCTTTTTCTCAGGTCCATCACCAAGTTGTATATGCGGTTTCAGTTTCCCGTGAAAATCAGAACCACCGGTGTAGATAAGATCGTGTGATCTGGCGACTTCGCGTAGAAGGTCACGCTGGGAAATAGAATGTTGGCTGTAATCAGTTTCGATCCCATCCAATCCACCGTTTACCCATTCAGGTAATAAGCCCAATAGCCGATTTAGCTTCTTTCCATGCAATCCGGGATGAGCCCAAACCGCAATACCTCCGGCATTATGAATCAAATCGCAGGCTTCATAAATGTTTAGACGGAAGCGATCACAATACGCCGGAGCACTACGATCAAGCAGCCTATCAAATGCCATCTGCACAGTTTCAATCTGTCCACTTTCTATAAGTGCTCTTGCTATGTGTCCTCGCCCCACAGAGTTACCTGTGGCTACCTTGATTACATCGTTTATATTCAGTGAATAACCGAGCCTATTCAATTTCCCAACGATGCGTAGGTTACGGTCATCGCGCGAATTTCGGAGCCTGGTAAGAGTTGTTCTCAACTGTTTAGAGTTGTAATCAAGACCGTAACCGAGAAGGTGAATCGAATCATCCTCTACGTCCACACTAAGTTCCGTTCCCGGAATAAAGTTGATCTTGAGGTGCTTGGCTGCCTCGTCTGCCTCAGCCAGACCGTCAACTGTGTCGTGGTCAGTTATGGCGATGTGAGATAAACCGATGTTGTCTGCAAGTCTGAGTAATTGAGTAGGGGTAAGACTACCGTCGGATGCAGTGGTGTGAGTGTGGAGGTCTATGCGATTCAAGAAATGTTGCTCCGAGAAACCTCAGCGATTTCTTTGAATTGTGTTAAGACAGATTCAAGTCTGTCAATCGGTATCATATTCGGTCCGTCCGAAAGTGCCTGATCCGGATTTTCATGGGTTTCGATGAACAACCCGTCCACTCCCACTGCCGCTGCTGCCCAGGCAAGGTATGGTGCAAGCTCTCTGTCGCCACCTGACCGATCACCTTTTCCCCCTGGCATTTGCACGGAGTGAGTGGCATCAAATACCATGGGACAGCCGAACGATCTCATCTTTACGATACCGGTAAAATCCACAACCAACCGGTTATAGCCGAAACTAACTCCCCGCTCTGTGAGTATTATCTTGTCGCAGCCACTGTTTGTCAATTTATCTATTACGTTAACCATGTCATCGGGAGCCATAAACTGACCTTTTTTGACATTGACGACAGAGCCACTTTTGGCAGCAGCTTGAAGCAGATCAGTCTGTCTGCACAGGAATGCGGGGACTTGCAGAATGTCAACTATCGCACCGGCTTCAGTCATCTCCTCAAAGGAGTGAGCATCGGTCAGAACAGGCAGATTAAATTCCCTCTTAACTCGTTGCAGGATACGTAAACCTTCAGACAAGCCCGGTCCGCGGAATGACTTGCCGGAAGAGCGATTGGCTTTATCATAGGATGCTTTGAATACATAAGGCATCTTAACCGATTCAGCGATCTTAGCAATTTTTCCAGCATGACGTAGTGCCATTTCTTCGCTCTCAATGACGCAAGGTCCTGCGATCAGCAGAGTTGGACAGCCGGAACCGATGCTGATTGAGTCGGTGATAGAGAATTGACGCATCCTATTCGACCGTAACTGCTTTGGCGAGGTTCCTCGGCATGTCAACGTCACAGCCTCGTAAAACAGCAATGTGATATGCGAGAACCTGCAGTGGTAAGACCGATAGAATTGGTGTGAGGATTGGATCAATTTTTGGAATCGTAATCACATGATCAGAGAATCTGCCTATGACGTTATCGCCTTCAGATGCGATGGCAATTATCACACCCTCACGTGCGCGAACTTCTTCGATATTGCTGATGACTTTTTCATAGGTGGAGCTGTTTACCGCGATGAAAACGACAGGCATGTCTTTGTCAATTAAGGCAATAGGTCCATGTTTCATCTCAGCAGCCGGATACCCTTCTGCGTGAATATACGAGATCTCTTTCAGTTTCAATGCACCTTCAAGGGCCACCGGAAAATTTATACCGCGACCGAGATAGAGGAAGTTTGGATTAGCCGTAAATCTCTCAGCTAATTCCAGGATTTCATCGGATTTGTCCAATATAGTTTGAACTTTATCCGGCAACTCACTGATCTCCTTTGCCAGTTGGCATCCTTTCTCAAGAGATAGCTTTCCACGTCTGCGAGCTAATTTCAAAGCCAGTAGTGTAAGAACCGTGACCTGAGATGTAAACGCTTTTGTGGAAGCAACTCCAATCTCCGGTCCGGCATGTATGTAAACACCTCCCTCAGATTCACGAGCGATTGTCGAACCAACCACATTCACAATTCCGAGTGTGGTTGCTCCACGTCGCTTTGCTTCCCGCATAGCTTCGAGAGTGTCAAGAGTTTCTCCGGATTGGCTGATAGAAATTGCAATTGTTCCGGGCTCAATAACCGGATTTCTGTATCGAAATTCGGAAGCATATTCGACTTCAACCGGAATTCCTGCAAGCTCTTCTAACAGATATTCGCCTATCATTGCGGCGTGCCATGAGGTTCCACATCCGATTAATATGAATCGCTTAGCTTGAGCAAGCTCCTCTTCAAACTCATGCAGACCACCGAGAAGCACGTTTCCTTCATCAACAATTAGCCTTCCACGCGTTGAATCCAGGATTGAACGTGGTTGTTCCTGAATCTCCTTGAGCATGAAGTGCTCATACCCCTTCTTCTCTATGGCACTGATGTCAAACGAAATCCGTTCAATCTTTTTGTCCACGATCTTGAAGGTGGGCTCGAGTGAACTGTAAGAGACATCATCCTGAGTAACCACTGCCATTTCATGATCATCAAGGAAGATTACATTCCTTGTATATTCTACTATTGCAGCCAGATCCGATGCAATAAAATTTTCACCGGTTCCTAAGCCAACCACCAACGGAGAGCCGAGTCGTGCGGCAACCAACCTATCCGGTTCAGCGGCACATAGCACGGCAATTCCATAAGTTCCCCTCACCTTAACCAAGGCATCCTGAACAGCTTTTGCAATATCTCCATTATAGTTGTCGGCGATTAAATTTGCCAGCACTTCGGTGTCGGTTTCTGTGTAAAAAGTGTAACCTTTTTCGGTCAACCTGTCTTTAATTGTCCGATAATTCTCTATTATGCCGTTATGCACAATAGTAATCTGCATGGAGGAGTCGGTGTGAGGATGAGCGTTAATCTGATTCGGCAATCCGTGAGTAGCCCATCTGGTATGACCGATACCGATTTGACCGGATAGGCTGTTTCCTTGTAAAATATTGTTTAACGCTGATATTTTCCCCGGAGTCTTTCTGATTTCAACATTGATGTCGTTAAGCAGTGCAATTCCGGCAGAATCATAACCGCGATACTCCATTCTTTTTAAACCACTCATCAGCACAGGGACAACTTCCCGTGGTCCGATGTATCCAATTATCCCACACATGTCTTATCCAAATCTGAATTTGTTTTACGGTTAGATCTGCATGACGCCGATAAACCGATAATAATTAGTATTCCTGAATGCCTGCCTTAATCCCGAACTTTTTACAGTATCTTTTTACACGCTTTGCAACGCCCTTGGGAACAACTAACTGCAAAGATTCTACTTTGTCTGCGATTGGCTTCCATCGAGAATCTGCTCTCTGTTCAGCTACAGTCTTAACAGTTTCGATTTCCATGACCTGAACCGGCTCTCCGGCAGGTTGCCGCTTTTCATCCAGCTCATAAATACTGATATCCGGGGTAATGTCATCTATCTTAAAGCCCGGTTGATCGTCGAGACACGTTTCAACTGCATACTTATCCGGATTGCTCTTTAAAATCTGATCCGCATACTTCTGAACGACAGTGTCGTGGTCGTCCTTTGGGTTGATAAAAGGCATAAGCATTCACCTCACTTAAGTTCGAAGTTCATTCCTGTTGATTCTGCCTGTCGGCGTTCTCGGGAGATCACGGTAGAACCGAATAAATGCTGGCACTTTATACAGCGCCATTCTCTCGTGGCAGTATGATTCGAGCTGCTCGGTTGTGACCGTCGCATCTTCCTTCAACACCACACAAGCCTTGACTTCATGTCCCATTACATCATCCGGAATCTCCACTACAGCGACTTCAGCGATGTCGGGGTGTCCGTACAGGACTTCCTCCACTTCGGAGGGATAAATGGAGAATCCACCTTTGATGATTCGGTCATTGATTCTGTCAACAAGATAGAAGAAACCGTTGATGTCCATCTTACCCAAGTCACCAGTATGGAACCATCCGTCACGCAGAGTTTCTGCTGTGAGTCGGGGTCGGTTGATATAGCCTCTCATTATGTTGTCACCCTTAATGACGATCTCGCCGACCTCGCCGATTGAGGCTTCATTCCCACGTTCGTCAATCACTCTCATCTCCACTCCCGGAATTGGGTGTCCCAGTGAACCGACACGCCGTCCTGTACGCCACTGATTGAATGAGACGACCGGTGAAGCCTCGCTGACTGTATAGCACTCCAAGATATATGTTCCGAATTGCTTCTCAAACTGTTTCAACAGCTCCTCGTCGAGAGAATCGCCACCACAAATGCAGAGTCGCAACGATTTATCAATCGGTAGTTCATCCTCATCGAGATTGTTTAGAATAATGCGGAACATAGATGGGACGCCGACAAAAACTGTCCCCTTGCCTTCACGAATGTGGTCTAACAGCAGATCCGGATCAAATTTGTAGTGCAGGTCAAGTATCGCCCCGCTTGAAAAGGCAGAGTTCATCAGCATTGTCTGACCAAGCGGATGAAATAGAGGGAGGGCTGCGATCAGCGTGTCTCGTGGCGTTGTACGCATTATCTCTTTGCAAGCTGCAACATTGGTGACAAGATTGCTGTGTGTAAGCTCAGCTCCTTTCAGGGATCCGGTTGCGCCGGACGTATATTGGATAACCGCAGGATCAGAGTCATCAAGTTCTGTGATATGAGTGAGGGGGTTACTTTTTGCAATTAATTGAGATAGATTTACAGTACCCTCAGGCAATGATTCACCGAGTAGGACAATCTGCTTTAGAAAGCTGAAGTATGGAACGTGCCTCGACAGATCGTCGTATGCACTCTGCCAGGCAATCAACATTTTGGATTCGCTGTTCTCAAGGATCCAAGCCGCTTCACGACCTTTGTACATAGTGTTGATGGGAACCACCACTGCTCCCAGACGGAGAATGGCGTAGTAAACGATTGGGAACTGTGGGATGTTCGGCAGCATGACCGCCACCCGCTCATTGCGGTTGATGCCAAGTTTTCTCAGTCCGGCAGCCAATCTTTTTACAGCTTCGTGGAACGTGGAATAGGTGACTTCGCCACCAGGGTAGATCATTGCAACTTCTGATCCGCGATCCGCAACTGTTTGTTCGAGTGTGTTGTTTAGATTCATTTATTCCATGTTGTTAAAGTATTATTTTCAGTAGTTTTTGTAATCGGGCTTGTCTAAGCACGATGTCGAAATTGAGCCAAATCATCGGGTTGAGACAACCACGCCTGCAGAATGGATTCTGGATCAAGCAGTCTGTCCGAGAATACGAATATCCGCTGTCAACCCGCCGTGGTTGACAGCGTAACTTAAGTAGTATCAATAATGTGGCTGTCAGGTGCGGCGACCTGACAGCGGGTTGTCTACATTCTCGGACAGACTGTCAAGTCCAGAATGACAAGTTTATTAGCTTCTACAACGCGCATCCACAAGAGTCTTCTGAAATTCACTATTTGCCATAAGCAGCGATTCGCCACACCAGCCGACCAATGAATAATTCAATTCACGCAGGTATTTGTATAGATCTGATGTTTCCACTCTTTCAAATATCGGTTCGTGAATCTCAACTGCAATTAATAGCGGCTCGTAACGATTAAAATCTAATGAGGATATCACTTCATAATCATGCCCTTCAGCATCAACCGAAAGGAAGTCAATCTGTTTGTCCTTGTATTTAGTGCCGTCAATTAACTTAGTTAACGTCTTGCACTCAACTTCCATGGTAATATACTGCTCTAATTCTTCAGAGCTATTCTCAGCAATGCTGTTTATCTGAGAGAACAGCCCGGCTCGATAGTATTTGGCAGTTCCTGATCTGTTGCTGACTGCGCAGGTAATGTTGACATCATCCCGTCTGACCATATTGAACAGTTCAATCTTAATCTCATCAATATCAATGTTAATTCCGCGCCAACCCTTTTTATACAGTGCACAACTATTGCTGTACTTAATCGGGTGGTAGCAGCCGACATCAACGAACACTCCTGAAGGTCTGTTCATGAACAGCTTTCGGATGGAAACATCCTCAGCAGCACCTGAATAGTGAACGAATTTACGTTTCGTCAGGTATAGCTTCCTAAGCAGGAACAGTTTTCTGAATATTACGTTTCTTTCAATCCATCCGGGTAGATTTTTGTGTGATATTCCGGTCATATAGCACTGAAAAGGAAAAACATGAACAAGGATCGTCCTTGTTTCAAAAAAACCATACTACGCAAAACTACAACCACAGTTCTTTATCCAGATTCCGGTATTGAATCGCTTCTGCCAAATGTTCCGGTAATATCTGTGTCGAACCTTCCAAATCCGCAATTGTTCTGGACACCTTCAGAATCCTATCGTATGCCCGTGCCGAAAGTCCCATCTTGTCAATTGCTGCCTTTAAGAGATCCGAGCCTTTGCTGTCAACCCGACAATACTTACGAATCTCTCTTGAACCGGTATCCCCATTGATGTTAATGGTCTTGCTGTGGCGGTATCTTTCAGCTTGCATTGTCCGGGCAGCCGAAACTCGCCTGCGAACTTCAGCCGATGGCTCACCATCCGATGGATCTGTCAGATGTTTGTACTCCACTGCCGGGACTTCGATATGTATATCAATCCTGTCGAGCAGAGGTCCGGAGATATGGTTCAAATATCTCTGAACCTGAGCTGCATTGCAGCGACAATCTTTGGTCGGATGCCCAAAGTATCCACATGGACAGGGATTCATCGCCGCAACCAACATAAAATTGGATGGAAAGTTGACCGACATCTTGGATCTGGTAATAGTGACATGTCCATCTTCAATTGGCTGTCGCAGCACCTCCAGCACATGCTTGCGAAATTCGGGTAGCTCGTCAAGAAATAGTACACCCTTGTGAGAAAGAGATACCTCACCCGGTCGTGGAATCGAACCGCCGCCGATCAGACCGACATCAGACACTGTATGATGCGGGCTGCGGAATGGTCGTGTTGTCAGCAGTGGCGTGTTTAACGGCAGCAGACCTGAGACAGAATATATCTTGGTCGTCTCAAGTGACTCTTCAAGACTCAGATTTGGCATCAATGTCGGCAGGCGCTTCGCCAGCATGGTTTTTCCAGACCCGGGCGGGCCTATCATCAAAATATTATGCCCACCCGCCGCAGCTATCTCAAGGGCTCGTTTCGCCTGTTCCTGTCCTTTGACATCTTTGAAGTCGAGACTGTACTTGGTGAACTCGTTGAAGAAAGATTCGATGTCCACTTTTATGGGATCAATTGCCACGTCACCGTTAAGATACGAAATAACCTGCGAGAGCGAAGTTACCGGAATCACATTCAAGGATTCGATCATAGCGGCTTCAAAGGCGTTTTCACTTGGCAGAATTAATGTGCGGATCTCATTTGCCGGAAGTGCGGTTGCTATTGACAGTGCTCCTTTGATTGGGCGCAGGGTTCCGTCCAGTGCCAATTCACCGAGCAGTGCTGTGGTTGAGAGTGAAGAGCTGCGTACTTGATTTGAAGCTGCTAATATCCCGATTGCGATGGGCAGATCAAATGAAGCGCCCTCTTTTTTTATTCCGGCAGGTGCCAGGTTGACGGTGATTCGTTTTTGTGGGAATAGAAAACCGGAGTTCTTGATTGCTGCGCTTACTCTCTCACGTGATTCGCGGACAGCATTGTCAGGAAGACCAACGGTGGTATATTTGGGCAGAGTTGAATCAAGGTGTACTTCAACCTGAATAATATTCGCATCTATACCGCTGACTGCTGCGGAGAGTACTTGAGCGTACACCTGTGATCCTAAATGTGTTAATGGTTCTAAATCATATATCGAGCATTAAATATATTCATTTACAGCCAACTTGTCAAGGCAGTTGACACAATAATTGGGATCTGAATCCAGTAAGAACAGACGGTTCATCGAATAGCCACCTGCTTGAAATCATTCTGCAATTATCAGGATGTCAATATTTGGAGGGTATCAACTGGGTAGTGATGGATGTGATGTCATTCTGAACAAAGTGAAGAATATCTCCCCATCTACTCTTTAAAGAGAGTTTCTTCACTTTGTTCAGAATGACAAAATCACACATAATTTATTGACAGCTATCCGGTCGTTTCACTCACAACGGTATCTGCAGTCTCCGGAGAATATTTATCACCCTGAGGTGCTTTACCGTTTGAAGGATTTGTCCCCTGAAAAGTGGATATGTAGCTTCCAACCTTGATTATATCATCATGACTCATCTGCTTTTCCCAGGATATCATCCCCTTAATCGGCACACCCTTTTTGATGGTGTGAACCATTGCTGGGAACGAGCCTCCATGAATCCAGAACTCATCGGTGAGATTGGGTCCGATGTTACCCTCGCCCTGTTTCCCGTGGCAGCTAACACAATTGTTATCAAATATCGTCTTTCCGGATGTCAAGCTGGCATTATCTGTCAATTTGGAGACATCTTCGAGGACGACCACGGCGGTTGTTACGGAACTCTTGGGTGATGAGACTCCGCCACCACTGGTGAATCGCTGATAAATATCAGGAAAAATTCCTTTTAGAGTATTAAGATTTATCTCATCTGCATTACTCATCGCACTGATGATCACAGCATTAAAGTACTGTTCAACCATCTTGGCAATCTCTGCTCTTTGCTTCGGTGTCCAATCCCCACCTGTGGTGTAAAGCGGCGAGTGATATGTCAGAGACGCTATGAATGAGTCGGATTCACCTTGCGGTTTAAAATCCGGATTCATCTCCTGCAGATACTCATTGTCGGAAGACAGCCCTGTTCCGAAGACGTGGTAATGAAACAGGTAGATAACCGCGAACAGGATGGTGATGTAAAACAACCATATCCACCAAGGTGGAAGATTGTTGTCAAACTCTTTAATCCCGTCGTAATCATGGTCGAGCAATATGTCTTGAGGTTTACTCATCAGTCTGTTACCTCTTTTGTCAATTCGTCGGACGGTTCTATCGGTAAGCTGCTCATGGCAGCAAGGTAGCTATTATCAATTTTGAAGACCGAGACCAAAATGGCGATAAACAGAGCGAGAAAAATGAATAGTGCTATCACCGGAAATATCCCAAGTCCCAGAAAGGATTCGTAAAATTGTGACATCAGTTCGCCTCCGCAGAAGTTGCCTGAATGTCCGTGCCAAGACGCTGAAGGTAAGCGATCAACGCCACAATTTCAGTGTCTGCTGAGACATCGGGAATCCCCTGATCCGCCAAAGTCTTAACAATAGTGTCAGCCTGCTGTCTTAGGTCATCAGACGCTGCCTGATCAAAGTCAGGTGGATATGGTACACCGATCTTGGTCAAAGCACGAATCTTAGCAGGGGTCGTGGAGATGTCCATTTTGTTGTTATGCAGCCAAGGGTATGGAGGCATGATTGATCCCGGTGACATCATCCTCGGGTCTCTCATGTGATTGTAATGCCAGGCATCGGGATACTTGCCTCCTATCCGATGCAGGTCAGGTCCTGTTCGTTTTGATCCCCACAGGAACGGGTGATCATAAACATATTCACCAGCTTTGGAATACTCACCGTATCGTTCGGTTTCAGATCTGAATGGTCTTACAAGTTGAGAGTGACAGCCTACGCATCCCTCCTTAATATATATATCCCGTCCTTGAAGCTCGAGCGGCGTGTATGGCTTTACAGTCGCGATGGAAGGTATGTTGGACTTGATGACAAACATCGGCACGAGTTCAACAATTCCACCGATTAAGACCAGCACGAGTGACAACAAGATGAACTGAATCGGTCGGCTCTCGATCCATCTGTGCCAATATGCAGGCTGTCCTTCAGATGCATGACTTTCCTTTTCCAATGCTGGAGCTTGAGCTTCCACCTCAGGAATGAATGTGCCCTGTTTAGCGGTCTTCACCAAATTAACAGCCATAACGATGACACCGATGTAGTAGAGAGTGCCACCAATGAAACGCATGATGTACATTGGGATAATCTGTAACACCGTTTCAAGGAAATTTGGATACTGGAGGAAACCGTCAGCGGTAAACTGCTTCCACATCAGCCCTTGCGTGATTCCTGCCCAATAAAGCGGAATGGCATAGAATAAGATTCCAAGAGTGGAGATCCAGAAGTGAAAATTCGCCATCTTGACCGAATATAGCTTTGTATCAAACAGGCGAGGGATCAGCCAATACATTATCCCAAATGTCAGCAGACCGTTCCAGCCCAACGCTCCGACGTGGACGTGAGCTACAGTCCAGTCAGTGAAGTGTGACAACGCATTCACATTTTTAAGTGCCAGCATTGGACCCTCGAATGTCGCCATACCGTAGGCTGTCACGGCAACTACAAAGAATTTCAGAACCGGATCTTCACGCACCCGATCCCATGCACCTCGCAGAGTCAGCAATCCATTAATCATCCCACCCCACGACGGTGCAATCAGCATCAGTGAGAACACCACCCCGAGTGACTGTGCCCAATCCGGGATTGCTGAGTAGAGGAGATGATGAGGACCTGCCCAGATGTAGATGAACACGAGAGCCCAGAAATGAATAATTGACAACCTATAAGAGTAAACCGGACGATTGGCAGCTTTCGGCAAGAAGTAGTACATCAATCCGAGGTACGGTGTCGTCAAAAAGAAAGCGACGGCATTATGACCATACCACCACTGAACCAATGCGTCCTGAACACCGGCATACAGAGAATAGCTCTTGAGGAATGAAACCGGTATCTCAAAGGAATTGACGACGTGAAGCATTGTCACAGTTACAAATGTGGCGATGTAGAACCATATAGCAACGTACAAATGCTTCTCACGACGCTTCATAATCGTACCGATCATGTTAGTACCAAAGACCAGCCAAATTAGGGCGATTGCGATGTCAATGGGCCACTCAAGTTCCGCATACTCTTTACTGGTTGTGAATCCCAATGGCAAAGTCACTGCTGCTGATACAATTATTAACTGCCAGCCCCAAAAGTGAATCTTACTTAGTAAGTCGCTAAAATTGCGTGCTTTTAACAGTCGTTGAATCGAGTAATAGTAGCCCATAAAGATACCGTTACCGACAAAGGCAAAGATAACAGCGTTGGTGTGCAACGGGCGTAGTCTGCCGAAAGTGGTGAAAGGCAGTCCCAGATTTAACGCCGGAAGGAAGATCTGTAGAGCAACCAGCAGACCTACCAGCATGCCCACCAAGCCCCAAACGGCGGTGGCAATGGCAAACAGACGCACTATCTGATTGTCATAACGAAATGTTTCCATTTTCATAGAAAAATACTCTATTTATAGTTCAATTGATTCTTGAGATTTTGAATCGTCAAAAAGCATTCTGACCGATGGTGTAAATTTATCTTCAAACTGCCCCGATCTTACCGCCCAGATAAAGGCGATCAAGAAACCGAGAGCAACAATGAAGCTTGCTGAAACCAATAAAATGATTATTAACATTTATAATCTGATCAATTTGCCATAATATTGTGTGGTCATGGTTGTAAACAAAACTATTGAAATCGAACTGAGCGGCATTAGTATTGCGGAAACAACCGGGGACAACTGCCCGGTCACAGCAAAACTCAAACCGACAAAGTTATACAAAAAAGATAATATAAAACTTACTATGATGATACGCATACTAATTCGGGAAAATCTGAGGAATGTTTCCAATTTGTGCAGACTATCTCCTGATATCAGTGCATCGCAAGCCGGAGAAAAAGATGATGTGTCATCCGTAACAGCGATCCCGACATCGCTTTTTGCAAGTGCACCTGCGTCATTAAGCCCATCACCAATCATTAATGTTCGATGTCCCTGAGCTTGTTGCTCTTTCACATATTCCAATTTGTCGTGGGGCGTTCGGTTAAACAACAGATCTGTCCTCTTCGGGAACAGCCTTGATAATATATCCCAGTCCTGCTCATTGTCTCCGGACATCATCACAAGACGGCAGCTCGCCAGACTTTGCAGCAATTCATTCAATCCTGAGCGGAATTCGGTGCCGATTCTGAACGCACCTCTAAATATACCATCAATTGCAACAAACACTTTTGAAGTGTTATCTGTCGGCTTAAACTGCTCAGGGATATTCTCTATCCATGCAGCAGATCCAATCTTTATAATGTGTTCTCTAATGCTTCCTTGAATACCATAACCTGTTTTTTCTATATAATCAATGACAGGTTTTAACTCATCGGTTTCCATTGACTGAGATATCTTCACACTTTGTGGGTGAGTTGATTGGTGAGCTACCGATTTAATCATAGATAGCTCTTTAGCTGTCAACTCAGTACCGTCGAATTCTATACCGGTCGGTTTATTGACTGTCAATGTTCCGGTCTTATCGAAAATGATTGTATCAATTTTGGACATGGTCTCGACGACTGTCACGTTTTTCAGAAACAGGTTGTTTCTGCCAAATATCCGCAATGTTGTTCCCAGCGTAAAAGGAGTTGACAGCGCAAGAGCACATGGGCAGGCAACTATAAGCACTGATGCAAAAACCAGAACAGCACTGATGGAATCGGAAAATGACCAATAAATTGTACCTGACACAGCCACGGACAGCACAGCCAATGTAAACCATGCGCTCACCCGGTTTGCCAAAGTGATGATCTGTCCATCCTTTGAATCTGTAAAAGCATCATCGTTCCACAATCTGGTCAGATAGCTTTGTGAGGCTTCTTTCACTACTTCAAGCTCAATGATTCCACCAATCTGTCGTCCACCTGCATAGATCAAATCACCGACTTCCTTTCTGACAGGATCAGCTTCCCCGGTGACGAACGAGTAATCAATATCACATGCCCCATCCATCAGTATTGAATCAGCAGGGATAAGCTCCTGGTTGCGAACAACTATCCTGTCGCCCTGTTGTAATTCAGTAACCGGAGCAGATTTCTCTTTACCATTTTTTATAATGGTTACGGCAAGAGGGAAATACGATTTGTAATCACGGTCGAATGAAAGCAGATTATAGGTTTTTTTCTGGAAAACTTTCCCGATAAGCAGGAAGAAGACCAGCCCGGAAAGTGAGTCTAAGTATCCATCTCCGGTTGAAGTAAGAATTTCAAATAGACTTTGTAAGAAGAGTGCTGAAATACCGAGTGAGATCGGAACGTCCATGTTCACGCCTCTATGTATTAATCCGTTCCATGCAGAGATGAAATAATCCTGTGCGCTGTAAAACAGTACTGGCAGTGCGAGCGACAAACTGAAGTACTTGAACATCAACTTTAATGTCGGTTCAATAGTTTCCGGTGCAAAGTATCCGGGAAGGCTGAAAATCATGATGTTGGCAAAGGCGAAGCCTGTGACACCTAACTGATAATAGAGCCGATTGTCTGTAGAATGTGTTTCATTTTTATCCAAATCTTCAAGGCTGATATAAGGCTCATATCCTATTTTAACCAGCAGTTCAACCACCTGCTTAAGCGTGATCTGATCGTTTCTAAACGTTATTGACAGTTCACGTTTCGGAAAGTTTACCTGAGTTTGCAGAATTTCGGATTTAATATCATGAAGCTTCTCGAGAAGCCAGATGCAGGATGCACAATGGATGCTCGGGATACTGAACGTAACCTTGCTAATGTCAGAGTCCTTAAATTCAAGCAGTTTCGATTCTATTGCCGGATCATTCAGAAAACCGTATTGTGCATCAAACCCCGACTCAGGTGGTATTGTCCCGGGTCTGTCGGAGAGATCATAATAACTACAGAGATCTTTTGCATCAAGCAGCTCATAGACCATTTTGCATCCGTTACAGCAAAACGATTTGTCACCGATTACAATGTCACCCTCTTTGCATTCCGCTCCGCAATGGTAGCAAACAGATCGAACGGTTACTTCGATTGGAATCTCTCCGTTAATGTCTTGACAGGAACTCAATATTAATATATATGTACGCTTTGAGTTGAGCAAGCTTAGTATCAAATTGTGGTTTTCATTGCATTTTAACAGAATCCTTTGATCTTCTCTTGCTTTGAAAAGGGCTTTACCTTACTATTCTAAAAAGAAAAACCAAGAGGATTAAATCGTTGAAACAAGCAGTAATTATTGCACTATTGGCACTGACATTCACTGTCGGATGCCAGATGAGGAATGCTCCAAGCGTTAAGGAAGAGAAGTTTGCACCCAAAGCGGAATATGTCTTCCCAGGTGAGGAGCAGTATATAAAAAACGTACGAATGCTGTCGCACGGTGGGGAGAATGCCGAAGCATATTTCGACTATGAGGGAAGCAACATTGCCTGGCAGGGACAGTGGGGTGGAAATGTTGCCGCTGATCAAATCTGGACGATGCCTGTAACCGGAGGAGAACCGAAGATGGTCTCCACTGGATTCGGGAAGACAACATGCTCCTTCTTTATCAAGGGAACAAATAGAATTGTTTACAGCTCAACCCACGCATATTCTAAAGAGCCGCCACCTCCGGTTGACATGAGAAAAGGTTATGTCTGGTCACTCGACGAATATGACGTCTATACAGTTAATCTTGACGGAACCGATCTAATTCAGTTGACCGATGAGCCGGGATATGATGCTGAAACAGCAGCCTCACCTGACGGCAAATCAATAGTCTTCACCTCATTAAGAAATGGGGATCTCGATATCTACACCATGGACATTGACGGCTCAAATGTTAAGCAGTTGACTAATACACTCGGTTATGATGGTGGTCCGTTCTTTACTCCTGATGGCGAGTGGATAATCTTCCGCAGCCATCTGCCCGAGACAGAAGCTGAAATCGCTCGCTATAGTCAACTTCTCGACGAGCGAAAGGTAGCACCTTTGAAGTTTGAGCTGCAGATAATGCGAACCGACGGCTCTGATCGCCGTCAGATCACTGAATTGAGTTCTGCCTCATTTGCTCCGTATGTTCATCCAGACGGCAAACGGGTGATATTCTGTTCAAATTATGGTAGTGATCCTGAAAAGCGGATGCCGACATTTAATCTGTTTATGATTGACCTTGACGGTATGAACCTGAAACAGATCACCTTCAACGAATCGTTTGACGGATTTCCGATGTTCTCGTTTGATGGGAAGAAACTGATGTGGTGCTCAAACCGATTCGGTCCAGAACCGAGATCAACAAATATCTTCATCGCTGACTGGATTGATTAAACAGAGTTCAAAAGGGGCTGATCAAACAATAGTGATCAGCCCCTTCTCTTGCAATGATAGCTTGTTTTCACTAATCCAAGCTCAACTCTCCAATAGCTTTCTCAACCACATCCACAATCGAACCATTCCGTACCAGTTTGGCGATTGCCTCAATATCAGGATACAGCACACGGTCATCTTCCATGAAGGGCACGTCTTCGCGGATCTTTTCATAAGCCGGTCGAGTTCCCTTTCCAGGATTCAGTGGTTTGCGGAAATCGAATGCCTGGCTTGCTGATAGCATCTCGATAGCGAGCACTGCAGTCACATTGCGAAGAATCTCATGCAGCTTTCTGACGGAAATCGGTGTCATTGCTACATGATCCTCCTGATCGGCGGATACGCTGATCGAATCAACAACTGCCGGATGCGACAGAATCTTATTTTCGCTGACCAGCGCAGCAGCGGTATATTGAGCGACCATCAGTCCCGAATTCAGACCCTTACCTTCGATGAGAAAATCAGGTAAGCCTGACAGAACCGGATTCATTAAACGGTTGGTGTGACGTTCGGACAAGTCTGCGATCTCGGACATTGCCATCGCCAGAAAATCCATGACCAGAGCTATGTTCTGACTGTGGAAGTTACCACCTGCAAGATAAGTCTCTCCGTCCTCAAAAAACAGAGGATTGTCTGCGGAAGAGTTCATCTCGATCTCGACCTGACTCTTTGCATATCGCCATGCGTCAACCGATGGACCGTAAACCTGAGGTGTGCAACGCATTGAGTAACCGTCCTGAACCTTTGCCGAGCCGTCGGATATTACTTCGCTGTCCGCCATCAAATTGCGCAGATGTCGTGCAACGAGATTCTGTCCGTGGAACGGGCGCGCTGCGTGGAGCCTCGCATCATAAGCCGTTTGAACTCCCTTAAGGACGTCAATTGTCATAGCGGAGGAGATGAAAGCATTCTTCAGCAGATTGCGAGCTTTGACGAGTGCTAAAGCAGAGCTACCTGTTGACATCTGGCTGCCGTTGATTAGCCCGAGTCCTTCTTTATACGTCAGGTCAATGATCTCGATTCCGGCAGCTTTCATAGCTTTGCCTCCGGGCATCCGTTTGCCTTTATAGTATGCTTCGCCCTCACCGAGGCAGACTACAGCCAGTTGTGACATCGGTGACAGATCACCGGAAACTCCCAGTGAACCTTTTTCAAACACAACAGGAGTGACACCTTTATTCAGCATCTGGACAAGTGTATCGGTAATGACCAAACGAACTCCTGAGTTGCCTCGACAGTGCGTATTCGCGCGCAATAGCATCGCAGCGCGGACAATCTCTATCGGGAACGGATCACCCGTTCCGGCAGCATGACTATATACAATCCTTCGCTGAAGCTCCGAACTCTGCTCCTTTGAAACCCGAATGCGGGCAAATTCTCCAATTCCTGTGGTCACACCGTATATAGCAATATCCTTTTCGACCAATTTCAGGATTAATTTTCTGCAGGCATTGATTCGCTCGATTGAGTCCGGTGAAATTGTGACTTTGGCGTTATCATATGCCACTGTTGCGACATCATCAATCGTTAATGAGTTCCCATCAAGCTGAATTTTCATCCTTTGTCCTTCCTTTTGTTATCCAAAGAGTATTATCTCGGTAATGTCTGTTTAGTAGTGATTATCTAAACCACGACTACAAATCACAATATTTACTGCAACTTTAATGGCGCAATATAAAACATACGTTATTTGAGTTGCAAGCTTTTGTTACACAACTTGACAAACGAATAAAAAGCATTACATTGTAAAGATATATCTCGATAAACAACGATAGAGGCACTCATGGATATTAATCGGATTTTTCTAAGCGTTATTCTCACCATTCTTTTCTGTATCTCATCTATACGCGCATCAGAATCGTTCACTACTGCAAACATGAATGCAGAGATTGAGGTGAGCTCATCTGACGAATCGGGCATTGAATTCAATGTTCAATTCAGCGATGAAGTGATCAGCTCTGTTAGCAATGATATTAACACCTACGGTATTGATGCCACAGCAGATATTTCTAACAGATATTCCGTTACAAAGATGATAAAATTGCCGGATTACGGTAATCCTGTGGTAGCGAGAGTGCAAACTGAAAGAGGCGATGTCTTACATCCAGCCGCATCAGTACAAATCGGAAGACCTGCTATCATGCGAGGCATCAGAGTAGCGTCAATTACCCTTTTACCCTTCTTGTTTGACGAAGATCATGATGAAATCGCAGTAGTTGGCAACTATTGTGTTCGTATTGCCTATGAGTCCGGTACCGGGATTATCCCCCTTCAGAGAGCCTCCCGTCCTTACAGTCCGGAGTTTAAGCGATTTCTGAGCAGTGTCTTACTGAATCCACCAAATCGAGACGACGACTACCCTTATGGGGGTAGCTGGCTATATTTGATCCCAGATGCGGATGGTGTGATGGAAGCACTGGAACCTCTGGTGGAATGGCGCATGCAGACAGGAAGCTTTGTTCAGGTTGAAGTAGCTCCGGATGATCGCGACGGCGTAAAGGAAATTATTCAGGAGGCTTACGACACGTGGGATATCCCGCCTGAGTATGTAGTGCTGGTTGCGGATGCCGACGGTGATGATAGGCTTCCACCATGGGAGGATGACACTCCGGTCACCGACCATCCGTATGTGCTGCTTGAAGGTGATGATATACTGCCGGATGCTGCAATCGGGAGGTTATCATGGAACACTGTCAATGAACTGAGAACCATTGCTGAAAAAATCGTAGAGTATGAGTCAGATCCCGAAGTAGGGGATGATGAGTGGCTGACCCATGCGGTTAGCTGCGCTGCAACAAGTTCATCATCCTCGGCGATATTGGTCGGAAGGTGGATTCGTGAACAGATGCTGGAGGCAGGCTATGATCCGGTTGACACAAGCTTCACCGTCCGTGATGCAGAGTTTGCCGAGTGGCTTCAGGAGAGGATTGGTGAGGGTGTGTCACTAATTCTAACAAGGAGTATGTCGGGATGGGATCCTGAAGATGTTGACAATCTAAACAACGCACCTCAACTGCCGTTGATGCTGATGGTCAGCGCAAATTCAGGTAGATACTGGCGTCCTGATCCCGATGATGATGCATATCCCGAACTGCTGCTGAGAACTGAACACGGTGCGGTAGGAGCGCTCGGCTCGGGGCATCCGAACAACCGAACGGCTTATGCAAATCTGTTTGCAGGCAGCATAATTCAGGGACTGCTTGGAGATAGAATATTGTCATTCGGCTGGTCGTTGAACCGAGCAAAGTTTGAGCTTTATCGGCAGTACAACGATCTCGCCGATGATCCGGATGATGACGGCAATGAGTGGTGGGAAACGCATATTTTGATGATGAACCTGATGGGTGACCCCGGTACGAAACTTTGGCTGGGGAGACCGACATCTCTGGAGGTTGACCATGACTTTAATCTCAACAGAGGGAATAATAGATTGTATGTAACTGTCTTGCGGGAAGAGGATGAGGAGCCGATTGAAGGAGCTGTAGTGTGTCTGTACAACAGTGACGGGCTTTTTTTAGCCGGACGCACTGATGCGGATGGAGATTTTATATTCATTCTGCCTCAGAATGCAATGGAACTCGAATCTGCACAGCTGACCGTCACCGGGGAAGGGTTGTTACCGTATCTTGGTGAGGTGGTATTTCAGGATGCGGATAACAGTGTGGGAGTTGGAGAACTGCTCAGCATTAATGACGGTGCCGGTGATGGTGATGAGATCATGGATTACAGTGAAACAGTTGAGCTTTTGTTTTCAGTTGTCAACTATGGTGCGGAACCGGTTCCAAGTCCGTACAGCGTTATGTTAGAGGATCGTTCGCCATATTATGTAGTTGTAGGTGATGCGGTTGAGATGGAAGCTGAATTGGATCCCGGTGATGCAGTTGAAGTTGCTATTGAAGTGGATATGGACCCATCTTGTCCGAACGGTATTGAACTTCATTTCGATGTACTCGTTGTTGATGACGAAGAGAACCGTTTCCGCAGCGGATTCACGTCGGTTTCCGGAGCACCGGTAATAGAGGTAGATGAGTTAATTTTTCCGGATGGTCGAATCGAACCGGGAGTGGATATAGATCTGGACATTAGCTTGACCAACAGAGGTGGTCAGCTATTGGATCCCTGTGATGTCGAGTTGGTCAGCTTGTCAAATATGGTACGCATTGATCAGGGTCAGGGCACTTATGAGGAGCTTCTGATTGGAGAGCGGGTTCAGTTGGCGGACGAGATATTTCAAGTGAGAGGTTCACCTCAGGCAATCCCCGGAACGAGTGCTATGCTTGAACTCAGATTTGATTCAGATTTAGGTTGGCAGGATACAATTCAGTTTCCAATTGAATTTGCACCGGCACGAGATGGAGATCCATTCGGTCCTGATCTGCGTGGCTATATCTGTTATGACAGCGAAGACCGCGATTTTGAGTTTGCACCCGAATTTGACTGGATTGAGTTAGATCCCGATTTTGACGGCGAAGGTGATGAGATAGATTTTGGGGATATGGCGGAGAACAGAGACCATAGTCTGGTGGTTGATCTGCCGTTTGAGTTTACGTTCTACGGTGAGGAGTTCGATCAGATAACAGTCTGCACCAACGGGTGGTTAGCACCCGGTTCGCAACCACAATACAACGACTCACGCAACAGAATGCTCCCAACACCACTCGGTACAATAGGGAAAATCTGCCCTTTCTGGGACAACCTGATGGGAGATGATGACAGCAAAATTCTCTCGTATTATTTAGAGGATGAGGCACTGTTCATCATCGAGTGGAGCCGAATGCGTCATAGGATTCCGGACGGCAACGGAGATAGAGAGACATTTCAGGTTGTGATCTATGATACTGATTCGTATCCGACTCTGACGGGCGACAATCAGTTCGCTTTCCAATACCTTGAAGTGGAAGACAGCCCTGAAGGATATGGATGGGACACACCATATGCCACCGTCGGGATTCAAGGTTTCAGTCTCGATTATTCATTACTTTATTGTTACTGGGATGAATACACAGACGGAGCTTCACAGCTTGAGGATGAGTTAAGCATACTGTTCACACCAAACAGAAGGATTTTTGACCTGTCAGCATTAGTCGGAAGGGTGCAGGATGCAGAGACAGAGGAGCCGATGTCTGGCGTGGACATAGAAGTCAGTCTCGGTATGGGTTTTCGGGGACGGACGATGTCCACCGATGACGGCAGTTTTATCATTGATGACCTGATCGCAGGCGAGTATGAATTGGCTGCCGCGTTTGAGGGATACAATCCATATGCCGAGCAGATACTTGTTGAACCGGGTGATACCGCCCGTACAATTGTTGAGATGCTGCATCCTGAGTTTGCACTGTCAACCGATTCAGTAAATGTGTCGCTGATTTATGAGTCGGAAGAGCTTCATAATGAAGTAGTGACAGTTACCAATTCCGGTAACGGACCGCTGAGCTTTATATCGAGATTGAGAATAATCCCACCCGAACAGGAACGAGACGAGCCGTGGGACAACTTGCTGGATATTGACCTGACAGAAGCGACAGGTGATGACAGGATAACGGCAGCTGTATGGGTTGGGGATCAATTGTGGGTAGCAGGTGGAAATCGAGGACAGCATCCGCCGATGTTTTACTTCTTCGACAGAAACGGAAACTATCTTGAACGGTCACCTCAGCCATACGACCACCGATGGGGAATGCGAGGTATGACATTTGACGGTGAGTTTGTGTGGGGCTACGGTGATATCGGTCTGATGAAACTTGACCAGGAGTTAAACGTAATCGCTTCTTTCGACGCGCCGCATAATAACGGACGCGGGATTGCATGGGATCCGGAATCTGAAACGCTGTTCTTGTCCGGAATATCCGGTGAAAACGCTGACAGAATCTTTCAGGTGGATCTTGAAGGAAACACGATCTCAGATTTCAATCATGAATACGCTGTTTACGGATTAGCGTGGTTTGCTGATGACCAAAATGGACTGCCTCTGTACATGACAGCCAACGGCTGGGACGGAGACAATCGTACCATTAATATCATTCGATCTGATATTGAAGGGCAGAGCGAGGAAGTTGCCCAGATCCAGCAAGGAGGAGATGACCGGGGTGGCGGCTGTGACATCTCAGGTAACTGGAGACCGGAGTTGTGGAGTTTTATAGCGACTGTGAACAGTCCGGACGGCGACAGACTCAAAATCTATGAATTAGGATCGAGAGCAAGTTGGGTGAGGATTGACACAACCTCCGCAGAACTTGATGCGGAGAGTGAGTTGGACATGACTCTGACATTTAACCCATTTGAGTTGGAGATTGGCACTTACGATGCAGTTCTCGAATTTCAACACAATGCAGCTGGTGGGGCAGATGCTCTTCCGATCAGGCTAATTATAGAGGAAGAGGGGGGGATTGAGGAGCCGGATCATCCACTCACTTTCACGGTATCTGACTGCTTTCCCAATCCGTTTAATTCGGTTACTTCGCTTTCATTCTATCTGCCTGAAGCGAGATACGTGGATCTGTCGCTCTATGATCTCAGCGGCAGATTGGTTCAGCAGATTAAAAGTGAATCTTACAAATTGGGCGGTCATTCTATAAATGTTGATCTGCAGCACTTGCCGTCAACTGTTTATTTATTAAGATTAACTGCCGGTGAAGATATATCCTATCAGAAACTGGTCTTGATTCGGTAGTAATAATGTGTTATATTCCTAAGATTTTATAATTACTCTCGTATCAATATCAAAGGCGCATAACCTGCGTCATAGTTTGAAAAACCTTATTGGAGGCATCATGAACAGATTACTTGGTTTGATAACAATACTTTTCTTATCTGTGCCAACGTGGGCGCTGTGCGCTGACGATGTTATCACAGTTCAGGACAGAGGTAACAGCGGAGTTAACATCGGATGGTATCTTGAATCCGTTTCAACTCCACAGTTCGTTGCTGCGTTTGAAGATGAACAGTTTCAATGGAGCGAAGACGGTCTCGGTAATCCGTCTATAACCCGATGGGTAGCTGTCCCATCCGGCTATGACATCAAAACCCACATCAGCCACCGTGCGAGCTACAGCGTTGAATCATCGCAGTATAACAATCCAGCCGCATCTCGGGAGTTGGTGAATGTAGATGGACTCCAACTGAGCCCATCTGAAGTCGTATCTGTCGGCAGGATAGAACATCTTCGCGGCATTCGGATGGCACCGGTGACGATCTATCCGATTCAATTGAACGAACAGAACAGTGCTGTAATTGAAAACAGGAATTTAGATGTTTCCCTCAGTTTTGTGCCGACCGCAGATCCAAATTCAACACTGCAGGCTTTCAACGACCATCCCAACAGTTCTACCGTCAAAATGATTGATCGGTTACTGCTGAATCCTCCCAGACGCGATCCCGGCGAGCCACAGGTTGAATACTTTGATCATATACTCATACTCCATCAAGATGATAACCTCTTCATGAACAATAACTATCGCTGGGTGGATAGTTTGGCAACCTGGAAAACACAGATCGGATATCTTGTCACTGTTGAGGCTGTTGATACCGATACAGATCCTCGTGAGATTCGCGAATTGATAAGAGACTATTATGAATCAGAGTTTCCGATTAGCGGGGTGATCATAATTGGTGGCGAAGCCGAGAATGCACGCATTTATTTCCCAACCTGCCCTTTAAGTGATCAAATTGTAGGCGATCATTTTTACTCTCAGATGGTTCGCAGAGACCCTCAAGTAATATCTGACATAACAGTAAGTCGTTTTCAGGCACATAGCGATGCAGAACTCAGGGCGGTGATAATGAGATCCATCTGGTATGAAAGGGATCCTTATCGTGAGAATGAAGATGACGATTGGTTCACAAGAGGTATTTACACAGCAGAGAACATCGTAGCCCCCGGAGGTCAATTTGTTCCTTCAATGATGCATCTCGGTAGATGGGTTCAGAGTCGGCTTCTTCAGATGGGATTCACGCATGTGGATACATTTTGGCAGGATAACGCTGCCTTACTTACTAGATCAGTGCTTGAGGACGGTGTCAGCATTGCAATAAGCAGAGGTTGGTTGGAAGGATGCCTGCGCGGACGGGGTAACGAACCTGTGGATACAGGACGCCGCAACCCGTTTGCTATGAACATCACCTGTCTGTCATTTGAAAAACTTGATATTTGGTGGAGAAGTAGCGATTACATACCAAACAATTTAGATGCATTAATCGGTCCGGTTGCCGGAATGGGATTTATTGAACTTACACATACAAAAACCAACACAAGCCTTGTCGGTGGTATAATCAGAGCAATGTGTTACTTTGACCTGAATCAACCCGGTTTGATCCAAAATTTTGGGAAACTGCAACTGGCAAGTGATTATCGGCATGATCAAGCAGAATTAGTTAACATTGTTGAAATATTGGCTTCTTACCGACTGTTGGGTGATCCAACGGTAAATTGCTGGACAGGACCACCTGTTGAACTGACTGTAGATCATCCCGAAAATATCTCGGTTGATGAGACGGGTCTGACTGTCTATGTTGAATCTGAAGATGGACCGATTCCAGATGCCACTGTTTGTATATGGCAGCCGGATGGCGATGTTCATCTTGTGACATTTCCCGGAGATGATGGTGTAGCCCGGTTTACTTTTGATGAAGGTGTGCTGGAAGAAGGTGATATGTCGTTGACAATCACACGCGCAAATACGTTCCCATATATTGACACGATTGATGTTGAAGGCGAAGGCATCTCACTTGATGCAATAGATTACAGTTTTGATGAGACAACGCTGTTTGGAGAACAGATAGACAATGAGGATGGACTGTTTGGTAACGGTTACACAATTCCTACATCGCTAACATTAATAAACAATACAGATAACGATGTGAATGATATTGTTGTCTCTCTTACAACTGAAGATGAGTTGGTTTCATTTGAGCCTAATCAGATTGATCTTGAAAATCTTACTGCAAATGATGACGGGGTGGTCGAGTTTGATCTGGTGATAGACCGTTCAAGCAAATTCGGGCGGGTTGTCCGGGTTGATGTTGAACTGTCCTCTGGAAATTCAACCTGGAATCATGCATTTAAATTCACGACCTCCGGTCCACTGTTGAGCTACCGCGAACTGCAAATACAAGGCGGTCAATTTGCTCGCGGTAACAACCTGCTTTTCGAAATAGATGTACAGAATGATGGTGATCTACCAAGCCCGCGAATGACTGGGACTTTGATCAGCATGGAGCCGGACTATGTCACAGTCAGAGAGAACGCAAACAGTGCGATCTATCCTGTCATTGAAAGCGAAGACTTAGAGGGTCCGTCCGGCGGTCGAATACAGATTTCCATTGATGATCGCGCGCTTCCCGGAAATTATCCGTTTAGATTGGAACTGAGCGCGGTGGACGAAGATGACAGTTTTGAAGATGTAGTATATATAGAAGATCAATCAATAGAGTGGCGAGAGGTTGATCCCACCGGCCCTGACGCTTACGGCTATCTATGTTTTGATTCAGGAGACGACCGCAACTGGAGCAAAGCGCCGAACTATCAGTGGCGTGAGATTAATCCGGCAAAACCGGACTTTGACTTCGATGGTGAAAGAATTGAGGTTGAGGTTTTGCAAGGTGATCCTGACAGCTCGGTTGTCGTTGATCTGCCTTTCACCTTCCAATATTACGGAGAGGAATTTGACGAGATAGTGGTCTGTGCGAACGGATGGATTGCATTCGGTGCGGATCAATCCATGTTTGTTGACTTCCGAAATTGGCAGATACCGGGCAATCAGGGACCGGATGCGATGGTATGCGCTTTTTGGCAGGATCTCGACAATCTGGAAGCAGGTGACCGCGGTATCTTTGTACACCACATTGAAGAAGAAGGTGTGTTCATAATTGAGTGGTCTGAGTGGGGTATCTATAGAGGAGGAACTGACGATCTTCTGGAATTTCAGATCATACTGTTCGACGTGGACAGTTGGCCCACCGAGACAAATGACGGTGATATAAAGATACAATATAAGCACGTTGTTGCTCGCGGCGGTGACAGCACTGACAACCAGTTCTTTACTGTAGGGATAAAGAATCTTGACGGCAGTGACGGTTTGGAGTACAGCTATTGGAACCGCTACAGCGCAGGTGCTGCAGAATTGGAAAATGAGATGGCGATTCTGTTTACTACTGAAGTAGAGCTTAGAGTCGGTTCAATCTATGGAAGGGTAGCCACTATCGAGGATGATTCGCCACTTGAGGGTGCAAACGTTCTCGCTATGCCTGCAGGATTGGAAGCGGTTACGGATGTTGACGGTAATTACCGAATTGACGATGTCCCTGTCGGAACAAGTGTTCTTGAAGTCAGATTGGCAGGATACAATGTGTTCCGGCAAGGTGACAATGTCATTGAGGAAGGCGGAGAAATCGAGCTGAATGTTGCCATGACTCATCCCGTGATTCAGGCAGAAGCAGATACGATTCATGAGAGTGTTCATCTCTATGAAGAGGGTCAGAGGGAGTTTAGTGTAGGTAACACAGGTTCCGGTGAATTGCTGTTTGAGTTGTCAACACGCTATGAAAACGGTGATCCGATAGTATATGATCAACAGCAGGGAGGAATACCGATAACACAGGTTACGGGTGACGGTGGTATCCGCGGGTGCCAGCTTGCCTGGGGTAAACTGTATATATCCGGTGGAAATCACAATCGCGATTCAACAATCACCGATACTTCTTTAACCAATTACATCTATGTATTGGAACAGGATGGGGATGGGTATCGTAGATTTGAGCAACCGTCAAGAACTACGCATGGATTCTGGGATCTCGCCTGGGATAGTAAAAATGACGTCATGTACGGAGGTGAAGAACGAAATGATGAATCATCCTGGCTCGTGGCGTTTAACAGGGGGGGAGTTGAGCTGGACAGGATTGTCGTAGGCGTGCACCGTGACGACCTGTTTCGTCCTCGTGCGTTGGCTTTTTGTCCGGATAGCGGTACAGTTTTCATGGCTGACAATGACAGTCACATCTACGAGATTATAGTCTCCGGTGAGCGTAGAGGTGAGATAACGATACATTACTATTCTCTGCCGGGTGAGAATATAGATATCCGTGGAATGGCGTGGAACGAGCTTGATTCCGAAACTCCTCTCTACATGATGGATCTTGGTGATGAGAATATGCGTCTGATCCGCTACAATCCGTGGACTCGAAAAATGAGGATCGTCGGTGCGGTTGGTCAAGATGGGGATTTCGTTCGCGGTTTGACCTTTGGCTTTGATTGGAATGAAGGCTATCACAGCATGGCTGCAGTCGGTGGTCATGATGTCTTCCGAAATAGTGGCATCCGGATTTTCGAAGTCGGTCCTGACAGCCGATTCATAGAATACGATGCCGGACCATACACAGTTCAGCCACAGAATCAACAAACAATTGAGCTGCTGTTCGATGCGAGCAAGTATCACGAGCCGGACCGCACATATCGTGCCGGACTTCAGATATTGCATAACAGTGCAGAAGATCCGATTGTTATTCCACTGCAGATAACGGTTGATAATCCGATCAGCGTTGGTGAAGCAGAGGAGCTGCTGCCTTTGAAATTCGGGTTGGATCACGCATATCCGAATCCATTCAACAGCACAACGAGAATCGGTTTCACTCTTGCCGAACCGGGAAGGGCGCAGCTTACAGTTTATGACATAGCCGGACGGGAAGTCATTCAACTGTTTGATGAGGTTTACGAATCAGGTAAGCACTCAGTTGCGTTGAACGGTGCCGATTTTGCGGCCGGTGTCTATTTCTATCGTCTAAAGTCCGGTGGCAAATCAATCACGCACAGGATGGTTCTCCTGAAATAAATCGGGAACCTTTACTCTGTCGAGAAAAACGTATTGTCTCACTAAATGAACTCGTTTCGTTTCCATGTTACCGGAACGTTCTAAACGGATAAAATACGTCCCACTCGTAACACCCGACGCATCCCAAATAGTCCGATGCTGATCTGCCGTTCTCCACTTATCTGGATCTGTGTGATCTCGCAACATTCAGTTACTGAGGGATAAGATACCACGGGGAATCTAACCGTAAATCATGCGTAATACCAAACACTAAGGTGTTGTTTATATTTCTCCTCGAAAGTATTGACAAATGTTTTCATTCCAGTCAGGGGGAAAATCAAAGGAACGCAGTGAAATACAAAAAAAACTATGGCTATAACAACATCAACCATATTAATTCTGTTTCTTGCTTCATGCTCACATCAGGCTGAACAGCATAAAGAGCTAACAGTTAAATCCATTGATGAAAGTACCAACAGTGATTTGTCAACTGTAATTGGTCAGTTGCTCGAGGCTCCGGTTGACGGTTATGTATTAATCCATGAATCTGCCTTGGAACATTCATCCATTGAAAAAGCAAGAGAGGATACATCAGCACCAAAGGGATTAGTTAGATTTGAGACTCAAAGACTCGATCTCCATACACCGGCAGATGAAAAGTCAAACCAATCCTACTACCACTGGGGTTCACCATTGGTGTTTCGACAAGTGATAGCCGACCATGGAGATGTTGTGGAGGTGAACACAATGGATCAGGACTTGCCGGAACCGTTCGACAGTACTTCACCACCCAATCCGAGCAACCTCCCGGAGATTCAACCTGGTGTGATATATTCACTGAGTTATTCTCAAATGAACCTTTGTGTTTCAGGCTAAAAGATATGGAAGTAATTGACAATGAGAGTAACTAAAAGTCATATCGAGTGCGTATAAATCACTTTATCAACTGAACAGCCTCAGCAACAAATTGCCCCTCAACTCCCAACTTTACAAAATACGTTCCACTCACCGCTCCCGCCGCATTCCACACTGTCCGATGCTCACCAACAGTTCCCCATTCATCTGCTAATCTCGTGATCTCTGCTCCGTTCACGTCATACACAACCAAGGCATAACGACCCGCTCTCGGTAGAGTGTACTCAACCATGGTCTTGCTGTTGAAGGGGTTGGGGTAGGCGGACTGGATTGTGTAGGTGGTGGGGGTGTAGGGGTGACGTGGCGTCGAGGTGGACAGTGGTGTGACATCAGATAGATACAGTGCATCATCGGAAAGATAGACTAACTCTAATTGTTCATCATCGTCATAATTGCCTACATCCACCCCGATGCAATCCATGCGAAATGCTCCTCGCTCAGTTTCAACCATTTCTACCGGATCAACAGCAACTATTCTGCCGTCAGATGTAATACAAACGATCATGTTTTCACCCTGCTCTAAATCACCCCAAGGGAAATGATGGATATTAACTTCAATGTCACTTTCATTGCCAAACGGCAAGAACATCTCGTCCTCGGTTTCCAGATTGTCAAAGGATAGTCTTGCCAAACGAGGTCTGGGAACTGTGTCAGAGTAGGCTACGTATAGATTTGGTTCACCCTCTGCATCATCGAAAATGGCCATGCCGTACATGTCGCATCTGCCATCAGGTTCACGAAAATGATACAATTCAGTGTCAAAACTTCCCAATATCCTTGTGTTCGCAAGTTGTAGCTCACTATCAAATGTGTGAATCATACTACGCTTCACATAATCAAAAGGGTATTCACGAAGGTTGTCAATCCAATGACTGTAAAAAGAGGCAAGAATTAGATGTTCTTCCTCCCCGTCATTATAGATATGAGAGACGACAGGAAAGCCTATACGGCCGTGCCCGTAGTGTCCCCTTTCACCGTCTGAAACATTTATTGAACCAGACCGTGTGAAACCTACACCATGGGGAAACCTTTGATAATCCGTATTGCATGTAATAATCCGTTTTGATGTGTCAGGCAGCATATCGGAAAATGTATGGATGGATCTAACCTCTCTTGTATCCGATTTAGCGTCTGGTCCTTCCATTTCGCGAAGAAAGGTTCCTCTGACAACCATATCTTCATAACCGTCACCACTGAATAAGTACACCTTACCGGTATCAGCCTCGATCTGTCCCTCCCCCTGATACCAAGACTGTACAGTAGATACAATTAATTCGGCTCCATCCTCTACACCAAAATCAATCCGACTAACTGCTGTTACGATTTCTGGAAGTTCTTCAGTCCCCAACTCCGGACTCTCCCAAGCAATATCACCCTCACGAACGATAACAGCTTGATTTTCTAATCCTACAAGGAAATAGCTGTTACCCTCCTCCTCCCAATTAGGTCCGAGACAGGTGACAGTAGTGTCAAACTCCACACTCCATACCTCCTCAGCCGGGAATTCAGCAAAAACGATAGCTGATCCAATCAAGGCAAGTGCTGTTGCAATGACAATTCTGATAAACATGATGAACTCCTTTGAAAGTAACCGACGTCGGACTTGAGACAAGTCCGACTACAGTGAGATTGCTACAATGTAATCACTTCTCCCGTGGATGACAAGTGCGGATGACCTCCAGCAAATGAGTGCGGTCTATGTGGGTGTAAATTGTTGTAGTGTCAATAGATACATGTCCAAGTAATTCCTGAACTTCGCGCAGTCCGGCTCCCCCTTCGATCAGATGTGTGGCAAATGAGTGCCGTAGCGTGTGAGGTGTAATCTTTCCAGACAGTCCCGCAGATCTGGCGTAATCCTTCAGCATCAGCCATATCGCCTGACGAGACATCGGTCGTCCCAGCTTCAGCGACAGGAAAAGACCTTCACGGGCTTTCTGTGGATCACGAACCAGCGACGGTCGTGACTTGGTCAGGTAGTCATACAGCGCCTTTCTGGCATAGTCGCCGATTGGTACTATGCGCTGTTTGCTGCCTTTGCCTGTGACCTTCAGTAGCTCACCGTCGAGCAGGATGTTGTCGAGCTTAAGGTTGACTACCTCGCTGACCCGCAGTCCACAGCCGTACATCAGCTCAAAGATTGCACGGTCGCGGATACCTCCATTGGTTTCTTCGGACGGCTGAGCCAGCAGCGACTCTATCTCATGCACGGTCAATACCTCCGGCAGTTTCCGTTTGATGCGCGGTCCGTCCACCAACTCTGCCGGATTCTTTTCAATGATCCCCTCCCGGTTCAGGTAACTGAAGAACCCGCGGAATGCCGAAAGCCTGCGGCTCATGGTGGATGATGCTACACCAAGGTTGTACAGCTCACCCAGATAGTCAAGGATGTCTGCCGTTTGTATGTCCTGCAGCCTGGCAATGTCGTGATCTCCGCAGTACCGTATCAGATCACGCAGGTCGTTGCGATATGCTTCGCGACTGTTTACGGTTAAGCCTTTTTCCAGTGCAACTGTCGTTAAAAAACCTGCAACTGCATCCCAGGCAGATGATTCGTCCATGATAATCCTGATTTATCTACCACGAAGTACACGAAGAGCGCGAAGATTTTTCATGTTTCCCTTTGTGTTTTTCGTGTACTTCGCGGTGATAGATAATCCCGGCTACGGAAAAACCGGGCTGAAGTCAAAGGTGAAGGAAACAACATGATTACAATTAAACAAGATAATCGGTAACATCCAAGAGATGATGTCACAAAGTCTCTCTTCATACCTATGTATGGGAATCGTACTAATAGGGTTTTAAATTTCCAAAGATTTACATTTTTTTCCCATCCCAACAACTCCTTAACAACTTTCATTTATTAATGCCTATATTGAGATAAAACACTGAGGTAATTATGGCTTTCTTACTATCTGTCTTCAAATCGGAGAAACTAACCGGCAAAACGTCTATGATCTTGTTTGTTATTGGTTTATTGATTGCGCTCGGATTTATTCATATTGTAATGATGCCTTGGATGAATACGAGAATCAGAAATGCTCTCACCGAAGGACGTAACTGGTGCAATTACAGAATAACGGATACCATAAAGGATGGGAATAGAAGTTTATGGGCTCAGCAAGCGCACAGATTGCTTGATGCCGAAAAAGAGCATCTCAATTTACCGATTGACAATACTCAATTGAAACAATTGACAGAATTGCCTGGTGTACAGGATGCATTTTATTTGGATTTCACTGCGCATAGAAGTCTTAGCGTTAATAATATCATTCCTGATACTGTTCTAATCTCAAAGTTAGATAAGTTCGGCAAGAAAGGAGGTGGGGGTGCTCATTTTATGTCTCGCCGAGTAATCGGTGGATTGGCGAAATTCAAGAGTATAAAAGTGAATGATCAGTCATACACTGTGATGATCAGGTATGTTGGGACGTACTATCCAAACCGCGCAACGGAAGCTATCGGGATGGTATTGGATAAAAAGTGGTATTTTGATCGCATCCCTGCTATGTTGGATAGTCTTGCAAAAAACAGTTCAAATCTATTATGGTTTGCCTACTGCCCTCCCGACACATTTTGGGGTGATGTAGATGATCCATATGCGGCGGTAAATAGTGCTTGGAAACAGACAATTGGCGTGTTACACAAAAAAGACACTTTATGGTGGTACGGTGATCGAACTATGGATATGGGATATGAACCACTTCCCGGTAGTCATGTTGGAAGATGGGAACATAAACATGTTGATAATTTTGGCATCGTAATTAAACTCAAAGTTGAGTTCCCTAAGTTCCAAGAGGAAATACTTACGGGGAGGAAGAAAATTGTACTAATCCTATATTCCATTGAATTTATTGGGATTGTCCTAATAGTCTTATTGATCTTTTCCGTTAAACAGGCAAGGAAACAGGTTCGCAGAAACAACCTCGCCCTCGCTCACCTCGCGCATTCAATAAAAACCCCAATTGCCCGAATGCGACTGAACACAGATGTCCTGACCGAAGAGAGGGTAGCATCTCCTGTTGAAGAGAATGAGATCGTAACCGCTATCGGTCGGGAATGTGGACGACTTGAGCGAGCGGTTCAAAACGCTTCGCTCAGTCTTGAACGTGGCAAACGAGCATTCAATCTTGAAAAGTGTGACTTGACACAGACAGTGCAGGAGACAGTGGAGGCTTGGCAATCCGGGTTTGATCGAGTAGGAATAAGACTCTCAATTGAGACTGACAACAGTCCAATGAATATTGAGGTTGACCGTGAGATGATCGCTGTTGCTATTGATAATCTGATAGACAATGCCCTCAGGCATACTACCTTGAACAAGGATAAGCTTGCTGATGGAGAAGCGAAAGTGACCGTCAATCTTAGTCAGGAAGATGAAAAAGCAGTGATCAGCGTGGATGACATGGGTGGTGGGATCACTAAATCTGACCGTGACAAGATATTTAAGCCGTTCACAAGAGCAAAAGATGCTGCCGGAACGGGAGTGTCCGGTCTCGGTTTGGGCCTGGCTTTGGTGAAGGAGATTGCTGAGGGGCATGGGGGGAGAGCAAGAATTGAGGACAGTGATTTAAGAGGAACAAGGTTTACAGTAGAATTGCCATTATAATTCCATAACTACAAGAAAATACGGAGTAAATCATGAAGCAGTTATTATTTTCAATCTTTCAGAGTAATCGCCAGTTTAGAAATTTGTTGGTGGTGATCTTTTTATTCGCAATTTCAATACTGGTGATTTTGCAAACAGTGATTCTACCGACGGTTTCTAAAAAATTCTTTATGGCAGATGAAGTATCCCTTATAGATGGGAATGCCGGAATGACTATGACCCTTTCACAATATCTAAATGATATGTTCACGATGCATGTAAATGTTCTGACCGAAACGACAATACAAAGCAGTTCACCGGACAACATTCAAGCTACTGTTGGATTATTCAGCACTTTGCCAGGTGTTAAGAGTGTATATTGTCTTATTGATGGAATAAAACTTGTAACACACAATAGTGGAATAATTGATAATGCGATTAAGGATTCTCTTATTAATAGACGACAGATATTCGAGAAATACCGATTAGGTCCTATAGATCATCCTAAGAAATTCCACGAATGGGTATTGAATAAGATCCGTTTTGATAACCTAAATATTGGTGCTGATACTCTTCGTTTAATTTTTAGTGCATTTGACAGTACAGGCAATTATTTCAAAGTTATTCCGAAAGATGAGTTTGAGCCTTCAATGGTAAAATACCTTATTGCAATCGAAATAGATGAGGAATGGCTACACGAAGCGGTACCAAAATACATGGACCGTGAATTTTATGGCAATGAGATATTTGGTTTGTGGTCAATGGCAGATCCAAATAAAAATGAGGAAGAACATGGTGCTGGTGTTTTAGCATTTGGAGATACGCTATGGTGGGTAGGGCTTAAACCGCAAGAGTTTAAATCAAAATCAGAAGGCTCAAATATGGAATGGATGTGGCCTGGTCATCCGTGGTTTAAGTACCGAACTGTTACAAGAAACCATGAAGAATATCTGATAGATGATCGTAAAGCGTTAAATAAACATAGAATCATCCTTTATCTGGTAGATGGTTCAGCGGTTCTATTGATAATTTTCTTAATGACTGTCCTGATTCTCATCCGAAAACAGTGGCTTGCCAAACAAATCGCCCTCGCTCACCTCGCCCATTCCATCAAAACACCGATTGCCAGAATGCGACTGAACACAGATGTCCTGACCGAAGAGAGGGTAGCATCTCCTGTTGAAGAGAATGAGATCGTAACCGCTATCGGTCGGGAATGTGGACGACTGGAAAGGGCTGTTCAGAACGCATCACTCAGCCTCGAACGGGGCAAACGAGCATTCAATAAAGAGACATGCGATTTGAATGAATTGGTAACTGAGACGGCGGAAGCTTGGCAATCCGGGTTTGACCGAGTCGGAATTAGGCTCTCGATTGAGACTGACAACAGTCCACTGAATGTTAGTGTTGACCGTGAGATGATAGCAGTTGCATTAGACAATCTGATAGACAATGCCCTCAGGCATACTACTTTGAACAAGGATAAGCTTGCTGATGGAGAAGCGAAAGTAACAGTCAATCTTAGTCAGGAAGGTGAAAAAGCTGTGATCAGTGTGGATGACATGGGTGGTGGAATTCCTAAATCAGACCGTGACAAGATATTCAAACCGTTCACGAGAGCAAAAGATGCTGCCGGAACGGGAGTGTCTGGTCTCGGTTTAGGACTGGCACTGGTGAAAGAGATTGCTGAGGGGCATGGTGGTGGTGTTAAAATAGAGAATAATGATGTGGGTGGGAGTAAATTTATAGTTACATTACCTATTAGATGATTCAAAATAGATTGAACGGATTTAGTTTAGAGTTCAGCCTTTAGGCTGTGATATTTCCACGCTGAAGCGTGAACTCTGAACTTGTCAATCCTTCCACACAAACAATACAGTTGCAAAGGAGGATTGCCTATCCGTTTAATCTGTTTAATCCGTTGTGCATTATCTTGGAGGAATCAATATTGCCCCACATACTAATAATAGAAGATGATCCTGAGCTGGGACCTCTGTTGCAGCGCAACTTGATGCTTGAAGGATATCGTGTTTCGCTGGCGACCAACGGCAAGTCAGGATTAGATAGCTCCATGTCCGGTATGGCGCAACTGATCATTTTGGATCTGATGCTGCCGATTATAGATGGACTGCACATCCTCAGGCATCTGCGGAAGAAGCAGGTTAACATCCCTGTAATAATCCTAACCGCTAAGGGAAAAGAGAATGAACGGATTGACGGTTTTCGGGCAGGATGTGACGATTATGTGACCAAACCGTTCTCGCTGATGGAGCTGATTGCCCGGATTCGAGCCGTATTGCGAAGAAGTGGCTATGTCGAGTCGCAGTCTGTTATCAACTGCAACGGATTGCTGATAGATCCATCTGCAAGGGCTGTCAGATATGACGATGACGAGATTGAACTGTCACCCAAAGAGTTCGATCTGCTTTATCATCTGGCATCTCATCCTGATCATGTGTTGTCGCGCAACTACCTGATAAACGAGGTCTGGGGGGAGAATAGTGATGTGACCAACAGGACAGTTGATGCTCACATATCATATCTGCGTAAGAAACTGGAAGTATGCTTTCAGCATGATTGCCCAATAGTTACGGTGTACAAGGTGGGTTACAAGTGGAGTGTCGGGTGAGCTATTTTTTCTCCTTTTTCATCCGCTCTATCCGGGTCTTTCGGACTGCCCATCCTAACTTACCTCCAACCAACAGTCCGGTGATGCCACCGATAACGTAAGTGTTTATCTCCATCCCCAGCGATTTCATCCCCATTGCGAGCAACAGAGCTATTACAACTCCCGCGCCGATTGTAGTTAATATTGTTTTCCAACTCAAGTCAGATTTGTCTTCCATTGCCAGACCTTCAAAAGCCCCAGATGATTAGCTTTACTTGTGAGTAACAATTGATTAACTTACAAGATTGTAACCGTTTTAGCAATGATTCACAATGAGTCAGAGACATAGCTCATAATTAATAGCAATTGCACTAAAGGTTTGAGACAGATGTACATTTCAAATGGCGTGATCCTGTTGTGACCCGACGCGGTTTTATGTGGATAAAGGTGGTCGTAGCACTCGGTCTGTTCGGTCTGATGCTGTACAGCGTTAAGATTGATCCCATCATTGCCGCTTTCAAGTCTGCCCGATATGAGCTGGTTCTGTTAGGGCTGCTCCTGATGCCGGTGAATATCGGGATTCAGATATTTAAGTGGAGATATCTGGTTCGTCTGGCTCGACCGGAGACCGGATTTATCGAAGCAATGGGCTCGCTGCTCGGGGGCAACACATTTGGAATCGTGACACCGGGGCGAATCGGTGACTACAGCCGGGTACTGTTTATTCGGAATACTCCCCCGCTGAAACTGATGGGTTTGACCGTCATTGACAAGCTGTACAATTACGGCTGCATGATAGCATTCGGGCTTCCTGCACTGCTGACACTCCCGTGGGTGCTTGATTTCTTTCAGGGACGGTTTGTAATTCCGCTGATAGTGCTTGTTATTATCACTGATCTTGCATTGCTGTATTTCGCATTTGACCCGCGACCTGTTAAAAGCCTTCTCCATGCACTGCAGCTTATGTTTCCACTTAAAAACAAAATCAAACAGCTTGTCGGTGGTTTGGATAGATTTACATACCCACAGGCGAGAGTCACTCTGACATTGACCACCGTTTACTATCTTGTGGTGCTGATGCAGCATTACCTCTTTTTGCAGGCATTCACCAAACTGGGAATTATTGATACATTCAGGATCACTGCCGCGGTGCTGCTGACAAAGTTCGTTTTGCCTATCACCATTGGAGGGCTTGGGATGGATCAGCTTGTTTCGGTGCAGTATTCGAGTCAATTTGCCGTACCCGCTGAAGCTGCTTTCAATGCTTCGATGGTTCTGTTTGCGATTAACATTCTGACTCCGGCACTCGTCGGTCTGTTTTTCATCGGTAGAATGCAGATCGGGAAGGAAAACAAGCGGTGATCACACTGTGGACGTTTTTACTAGCAATAGGAGGAGCTGGCTACCTCTTTCTGGTGGGAGTTGCGATTATCGGATTGGTCAAGCTGACAAAGAACACTACGACCAAGCTGAATTCAGATAAAAAGCTCCCTACTGTGTCGGTTGTAATAGCTGCACGTAATGAGGAGTCCAACATTGCAGATACACTAAACTCCTTACTTGCTCAGGATTATCCACAGGAACTTGTTGAAATTGTAGTTGTCAATGACCGCTCCAGTGACCGGACACGGGAAGTTGTCGAGTCACTCAAAGAAAAGCATCCTCGAATAAAGCTAATTGATCGAGACAATTGTAATCCTGAATTCAGCCCGAAGAAGCAAGCACTTGAAGCCGGGATTATAGCATCAACAGGTGAGTTGATCGTCACCACTGATGCGGACTGTCTGCACCAACCAAATTGGATTACGACACTCGTTATTTTCCTTAAACATGACGTCGGGATGGTCGTCGGTCAGGCTCGGTTTATATTGAAGGATGATGACTCGGTTTGGCAGAGGTTTCAGGCGTTGGACTATCAGGCTCAGGCGGTATTGGCAGCAGGTTTGATCTCCTTCGGGATGCCGTTCAACTGCAGCGGAGCAAGTTTGGCTTATCGTCGAGAATTATATGACGATGTCAATGGCTGGGACGGTGTGAATCACCTGATCTCAGGTGATGATGAACTCTTGATGGCTAAAGCACATCAGAAAGGGTGGAAAGTAGTTGCAGCGACAACCTCCTCAGCGGTCGTTAAGACTCTACCGGTAAACAGTCTGCGTGAACTGTGGCATCAGAGGATTCGCTGGGGTTCAAAGGGATTGCACTACCGACCTTCACGGGTCATTGTCCTGTTTGGAATTTTCCTGTTTTATTCGATGCTGACAATCAGTCCGCTGATCTGGTTAAAGTACGGTTTGCTCGATATGATCTTGATTGCTTTTGGGCTGAAATATATTCTGGACGGTACAGTGCTCCTGCTTGGAAAGAGACTTTTCAGTGATAGAATTTGTTGGGGATCATTTCTGTTTCTGGAGCTGTTGCATCCGTTGGTGATTATGCTGCTCGCATTTGGAGGAAGCTTCTCACAGTTTGAATGGAAAGGGCAGAAGTACAGACAAAGATCGAAGTCATTCTGAACTAATTTGCGATTTTGTAGTCGGGGTTGTCCTCAACCTCGACGCCGCAGGGCTTGAGACAAGCCCGACTTCCAAACCTAATCATCCAATAATGTCGGCACTCCCGATTTTGGGACATTATATTCAAGTGACACTATAAAAAGTGATCAAAGTTATGAATTCATTTAACAACACAAACTCTACCTATAATAAAAGGGAACCGGGAATTGAGCCGTATGCTTTTTTATTGGCAGCTTACATTGCTTGCCTGATCATTGCCCAGGTGCTGGCGACGAAATTCACTGTAATCAGGCTCCCTCTAATCGGGAATCTGACATTCACCGGCGGTGAAATCGCTTATGCTATGACCTTTCTCTGCACTGATGTGATCGCTGAGATCTGGGGTAAAAGGCGAGCAGCTATCACCATTATGTGCGGGCTTGCCGCCAACATACTGGTGCTCGTGCTGATCAGAATTGCGTTACTTCTTCCTCCCGCTCCATTCGGTGATGGTGATGATGCATTCCGAGCGGTTGTCGGAGCTACTTCACGTGTTACAATAGCGAGCATTATTGCCTTTGTAATCAGCCAATCTCACGACATCTGGCTGTTTCATCTCGTGCGAAAATGGACCAACAAACGGCATCTATGGTTAAGGAACAACCTGTCAACCTTTTTGTCACAGGTCATAGATACAACGATTTTTACTCTGCTGGCGTTTCTCGGCGTTGCACCCGTTATTCCCTTAATTATCGGACAACTGACCGCCAAGTGTCTGCTGGCATTGATTGATACACCGCTCGCATACTTCCTTGTATGGTTAATCAGGGATCGAAACAAGAAGACTGTTCTGCAGACGACAGGCTGAAGGAATCTATTATGAAAAGAATGGGAGTATCGGTCATTAGTGAGAGCTGGTTCAGAGTGGTGGCTCAGCGTAAGCATGATCTGATTTTAAAAGAAGGTGACAAAGCACTACCGCTTATTGCAATCTACGGCGGTTCTGCTGCGGTTGAGGGTGATGGTGATTGGAAGATGTCGTTTGAAATCGGACGGGAACTCGGGCGTCGGGGAGCTGCTGTGATTAACGGTGGATACGGTGGTGTTATGGAAGCCTCGGCGAGAGGAGTGGTCGAGGAGGGAGGAGTCTCTGTCGGGATCACCTGTGACAACCTGTCTGCGCGCAAACCGAACAGGTATATCCAGCATGAGTGGAAGCTGGATCGCTGGGATCAGAGACTGCTGGCGTTGATCTGGCTGGCTGACGGCTATATCGTTATGCCCGGCTCAAGCGGTACACTCGTCGAGCTTTCGATGGTGATCGAAACTCAGAACAAAGGTTTTGTTCCAGCCCGTCCGATTGTGTGCGTCGGTAACTACTGGGAATCAATAGTGGATCGGATTCTTGGGATGAGAGATGCTGTCCAATTCAGCGACGATCCGATTGAATGTGTAAATCTAATGCTGGAGCAGAATGCTTAATGATGATATAGAAGAGAAATTACTTCATATTTATCACCTCCTCCTCGACAGATTTGGTCACCGCATGAAGTGGTTCGGTGAATCACCGATTGAGATAATTACCGGTGCAATCCTCGTGCAGAACACATCCTGGACTAATGTCGAAAAGGCACTGTCAAACCTGAAAGATGCCGACGTACTCGACATACAATCTCTGCTATCAATTTCACCCGACAATCTGGCTCGACTCATCTATCCATCCGGTTTCTACAATCAGAAAGCAGCGCGATTAAAGAGATTTGCACACTGGTGGTGGGATCGCTGCAATGATAAACCTGAGCTGCTGAGTGATATACCGACAGAGACATTACGCAGTGAGCTGCTGGGAATAAACGGGATCGGACCGGAGACCGCAGACTGCATTCTGCTGTATGTACTGCAACGGGGAAAATTTGTGGTTGACAATTACACACGCAGAGTTATGTCCCGCATAGGTTTTGTCAATATGGATGTAAACTACAACGATTTGCAGTCCCTGTTTGAGGAAAATATTACCGTTGACAGTGATATGTACCGTGACTTCCATGCTCAAATCATTGCATTGGCAAAGAGTTATTGTAAGGTCAATCCTCTGTGTGAATCGTGCCCGATCACAAATCACTGCCGGAAACTAATTTAGTAGAGCCTATTCGATAATAGGTTTATCCGCTGTCAACCCGCCGCGGTTGACAGCCTAACTTACAGAATATCAATTAGGTGTCTGTCAGGTACGGTGACCTGACAGCGAGCAATTCGTATTCTGGACAGACGCAGTAGCTTTTTATAATCTGCTGTTTATCCTTTCTCAACATTGCTTGTCGGAACTAATTTCCTTACCATGAAAGATTAACAGATACTCTATAGGAATCAGTGTTGGGTTCAATGACAGAACAACCGCAAACCACATTCAGATGTATCCTTGTAGTGATGCTTTCTGTCTGGCTCTGCATAAGCCTCAGTTCAGAATTGCACGGTGAATCACGCCGGTTCACACGACAGGACAAGCCTGCAATTATTGAAGGTCGTGGGAAGTGGTCGGTGACGGCTGATGATGAACTTGTAGATCTAACAGGTGATTGGCAGGTCGTTAAACCGTCCGGCTTTGATTCTGACACTATAAAGCTACCGTTCTGTTGGGAGGGGGAACCTGAGAAGTTTGTTCTTAGAAAAACGCTTAATCTGCATCGTGATTTGTGGGACAGGAGATGGAGATTGGTAGTTGACGGGTTTGCGCAGAATTTGGCTGTGACACTGAACGGGTTTCACATTGACACCCGCAGTGGTGATGGGATTTCATTCCAGATAGACCTTGTCCCTGGTGTACTTAGATTTGGTGCTGCTGAAAACGAACTGATCCTAACAATGGACAACAGGCTGTCCCGCAGCAAGGAAGTCCCTCTGAAAGGGGGCATTTATGCGAGGAAAAGATACGGCGGTCTGTTCCATAATATCTATCTGATCGGCTCACCTCCGGTGTCAATCTCAGATCTGTCCGCTAAGTTTATCGGAGACCATTTAGCCCCCGATACTATCAGGGTGATCGCTGAAATAAAGCGTCAGGATCACCCTCAGGTTGATAGAGACAACGATCCATATAAATGCCAGTTCTCTATTCTCGATGACGCAGGTAGTGAAGTCTATCAGTTAGAACCGGTTGTCGTAAACTTCAACAGCGTAGGAATTGCCACAGTTCGGCAATTGATACTGCTCCCAAATCTGAGTGATGCGATATGCCGACTTCAATGCAAACTTATCGGAAACCAAACACATACAGCATCCCTTACAATAAGAAAACCGACGATCAGGTTCACACCCCAAGGATTCCGCATCGGTTCAAACGAGCGTCAACTGCGCGGTGTCACCTACTGCGAACCTGACAGTCGTTCAGGAGTTGTCGGTACTGTCGAACAGGTTGAGAGCGACATCATTCAGATGAAGGAGTTGGGGGTTGATGTCGTTCGGGTCGTGCAAGGTCCGACATCTCAACACTTTCTGAATTTGTGTGAACAGTACGGTCTTGGTGTGTTGCAGGAGCTGCCTCTGTTTCATGCACCCGATAGAGTTCTCAGCGAGCCGGATCTTATCCGTTCAGCATCTGCTCAACTTGAAGCGATGATTAACCGGGATAAAATGTTCAACTGCATAATCGGATGGGGAATCGGCAGCCGGATCAATCCTCCAAATAATGAGAATTACAAATTTTATCAGATGCTGGTACAGAAATTGAAAGAATTGGATGACCGTCCGGTATATGCTACTATTCCCTTCACTGATCAAATTACCGCCGCACCACTTGATTTTGTTGTGATGGAGCTGAGCCCAAACAATTTTTGGAGGGATAAACCGCTTCCACAAACGGTTGACTGTGACAAGCCTATTCTATTGGGTGGTGTGCAGCAGATGGTAATCCCCGGCAATCTCGGGGGATGGTCGGATCCAACATCCGAAGCCGGTCAAGCACATTATCTTCTTGAGAGATTGGAACAGGTAAAGGATAAGAAATGGTGCAACGCTGTCTTCGTTTCAGACTTTGCTGATTGGCTCGGAGCGGTTTCAACGGTGACCTGCCAAGCACAATCATCTGACAATCAATACCAAACCGGATTAATGGATTCTGCTCGGCAGCCCCGTCTGGCATTTTGGCATCTCGCTGAATATTGGGCTTCGGGAACAGTTCTGCCGTTGAACCGCGGTGATGATAAATCTGAATCAATGGCACTTTTCATTGTGGTTGGGATCGGATTGGTTGGGGTATTGTTGGTTTTCATCAGGCAAAATCATCTGTTTAAGTTGAATCTGATACGTACCTTCTCATCACCGAGGATATTTTTTCAGGACATCGGTGAAAAACGATATTTTCAGAGCGGCTCAACTGTGATGATTTCGCTGCTGATTTCCGGTGGTTTGGCGCTGATTGCGACGAGCTGGCTGCTTATCAACAGAACAATCTATCCCTTTGATTGGGTCGTCGGTTATCTGTTTGGCGATTCGTTGCTGCACGGTTTTATAGGGCAGATTCTGTGGCAGCCGGTGAGAGCGCTGCTTGTGGTCTGGGGGGCAACGATTGTGCTAATATGGATGGGGACGATCCGTGCGACAATCTTGTCGCGCTTAATCGGTCGCTCATTTTCAATGATACAGAGCTTTTACTTCATCAACTGGTCTTTTGCGGTATGTCTTGCGCTGCTCCCTGTCGGTCTGTTTGCACACCGGCTTTACCTGTTCGGTGGAGGATGGATCGCAACGACTCTGACAGTTGCAGCGTTGATCTGGTCACACTACCGTCTGTTTGTAGTGCTGCATCAGAACCTGCGCTGTTCTATACTCAAAGTTTTTTCATATTGGATGGTGGGTCCTTTCATAGTTGCTGCGATAATTTTCGGATATCTGGAGCGTAGCCACCATCTATCTTACTATTGGCAATTTTTCTGGGGAACTATATTATGAGCGAGAACAGTTTTAAGAAATTTAATAATGATGAAAAGGTCAGTACAAATTCATCAAAGCTGATCGGAATGGGATTAACGTTTGATGATGTGTTGATTGTTCCGATGAAGTCTGCGATGGCACCTCGTGATGCTGATCTTAAGACGCAGCTCACCAAGACCATCCAACTGAATATACCCTTGGTTAGTGCTGCAATGGACACGGTCACGGAGTCCGGTTTGGCGATTGCGATTGCCCGTGAGGGCGGCATCGGGATAATTCACAAAAACCTGACCGTCAAACAGCAAGCGCAGCAGGTTGACAAAGTAAAGAGGTCGGAAAGTTTTATTATTTCAAACCCGATAACGCTCCCGTCGCATCTGCCGCTGTCAAAGGCTCTTGAAGTGATGAGCCAGGACAATATCTCCGGTATTCCGATTGTAGATAACGGCAAACTAACGGGGATGTTAACTCACCGGGATGTCCGTTTTGTCAGCGACACGAGTCACCAGATTTCAAAATACATGACACCACTGGCATCTCTTGTGACCAAGCCGATTGGTACTACAATGGAAGAGGCTTGGGAGATCCTGCATGAGAAACGAGTCGAAAAGTTACCGGTAATTGATTCGGATGGACATCTTAAAGGTCTCATCACCGCTAAGGACATACAGAAGAAAAAATCATTCCCGGCTGCCTGCATGGACGATCAGGGGCGGTTGAGGGTTGGAGGCGCTGTAGGTGTAACAGCCGACACACTTGATCGTGCGAGTGGGTTGATCGAAGCGGGTGTAGATGTCATCACGGTTGACACAGCTCATGGACATTCCGCTGGAGTGTTGAAGACTGTCGAAATGATTAAGGAACATTTCAGTGATGTGCAGGTTATAGCAGGTAATATCGCAACTGCTGAGGCAGCACTGGATCTAGCTGCAGCGGGTGCTGACTGCGTGAAGGTCGGCATCGGACCGGGGGCTATCTGCACAACGCGGGTAATCGCAGGGATAGGCGTTCCACAATTGACAGCGATCATGGACTGTGCCACTGCGCTTGAGGGCAAAGGGATACCTGTAATTGCAGATGGTGGGATCCGCTATTCGGGTGACATTGCCAAGGCGATAGCTGCCGGAGCAAGCTCTGTGATGATAGGGTCGCTGTTCGCTGGAATGGAAGAGTCACCCGGCGAGATGCTTCTGTGGGAAGGAAGACCGTTCAAGGTCTATTACGGAATGGGATCACTCGCTGCAATGAAGAAAGGGTCGGCAGATCGGTATTCGCAGGAGGGCGCCGAGCCGGAAAAATTGGTGCCCGAAGGGATTGAAGGGCGTGTCCCCTTCAAAGGCAAGCTCACTGATACGACGTTTCAATTGATGGGAGGCTTGAGAGCGTCTATGGGCTATTGCGGATGTACAGACATCAAGACGTTCCAGCGGAAAGCAAAGTTTGTGAGGGTCACGGGATCAGGTGTGAGAGAGAATCATCCACATGATGTTATGATAACGCGAGAATCCCCAAATTATCAATCAACATTCAAGTAGCAGTCCGCTCGGTGCCGGTTTGTCCGACACCGAATATGGACTATTTTGCCTGATCGCCACCGAAACGACGGTGAAGTCGCGATTTGTTGCGTGAAGCATTGTTGCGATGAATGACGCCTTTGGAAGCAAGACGATCAATAACCGCACAAGCATGCATCAATCGTTCAGAACGAGCCTGTGTTTCTTCGGCTTCACCGATGCGCCGAATAGCGGTACGCATCAACGACCGATAGTGACGGTTGCGCAGGTTGGATTTTAGATTTGTCTTGATACGTTTGATGGTTGATTTATGGTGCGCCATCTATAGTCTCCGGTAAATTATGGAGTTGTAGTCGTGGTTTTCTCAACCACGACGTCGGGTTTGTCTCAAACCCGACTACATACTTAATACTTCTAATTGAATTCAAATTTGAAACGAACTGTAAATATATTCAGCTATTTAATCAAAGTCAATAGAATCATAATAATTGATGCCTGACAAATGAACAAGTTCCTCATAATGCTACTGATAATGTTCTGCATTTCTCTCTTTTCCGGATGTGCATACTATAACTACCTCTACAACGCAAAACAATATTACGAAGAGGGGGAAATAGAACGAAAAGAAAAGAGTCGGACCAAAACCGATAGCAAATCGAAGAAAAAGCTGGGGAAAGCTAAATTTGAAAAGTGCATAGCGTCTGCAGGAAGGATGCTGGAGTATTACCCGGACAGCAGATGGGAAGATGACGCTTTACTGATCCTCGCCAAAGCCTACTATAGAATCGGACAATACCGCAGTGCTATCACCAAGGTCAATGAGCTGACACTGAAATATCCTGAATCACAATTTGTAACGGAGGGATTGCTGTGGAAGGGGATGTCCCTGTTAAAAGTGGCTCAGCCGGACTCGGCACAGCGGATCCTGTCTCGTCTGTTTGACGATAATGACAATCCACTCATTAAAGCCAATGCTCATCATGCACTCGCCAACTACTATTTTGAAGAAGATAGGTATGAACAGGCACTCGAGCGGTATCGTGCCGTTCAACAGGCTGAACCGGATGATGAATGGTTAACGGGAGAGTCATGGCTTAAGATCGGTGAATGTTTGAGTTTGTTGGAACGCTATGAGGATGCTGTCGCACTGTATGACGAGCTGTTAGCGAAAAAAGCTCCGAGGCGTCTGAAGTTTCTCGGTCAGCTTGAGCGCGGAATCGTACTGATGGAACTGGATCGTTTTGAAGAAGCATTGACTTCGTTTGAAGTCCTGCTAAAGGATGGAGCATTCATTGACCTGTTCCCGGGAGTTGAGCTTCAGGCAGGACTGTGCGAGCGAAATATGGGAAGATATGAAGAGTCACGCAAAAGACTTGAACGACTGACCGAGACGGAAACTCGAGGTGTAATCGCTGTTAAAGCAAACTATGAGCTGGGGGAACTGCTGTGGGAACAGTGGCGGGATCTATCCAATGCTTCCACTGCATTAGAGGCTTCGAGCAAAGCTGATCGTAGTTCTCCGACAGGCAAAGCAGCCGATTCGCTTAAAAGTGAGATGGAGCAGTTGTATCGTTTTTGGCAGAAAATCGGGTTTATAGAGTCACAGATGTCGGCGATTGATTCCGTTCAAAGAGGATTGCTGGAGCTGTTTCCAAAGGACACTGTCTATGTTGATTCTCTGAAAGAAAAGAACAGGAAGTCTAAAAAGCGGAAGAAGAAATCCTCAAGGAGAAACCGACGTGATGATGATGCGATAATGCGCATGGTCGAGGAAGCTCAGGAAGAACAGAGGATGGAAGAATCCGAGAGTGATTCCATAGCTGCAGAACAACCGGATACTACGGCATCACTCGACTCGACAGCTATTGCGGATCTATTAGAGAAACGTGATTGGGAGCAGATTAATGAGCTTTACCGATTTGCCTCTTTCCATCTGTTCGACCGCAATGACACTGACAGTGCTGCAATATATTTTAATAGCGTTGCAGCAATTAACCATCCACCGTTTGACAGTGTAGCCTCTGATGACAATAGATCCCACAAAGACATTTGGGCACGCTCCATCGCATCACTGGCATACGTAGCAAAATCTGATGGGGACTCAGTCGAGAGCGATTCGTTGTACGGTCTGATCCTCGAAGAGCTGCCGGACAGCCGCTGGAGTAAAGCAGTAAACGACAACGGGAACGAACAATTAATAAGCACGAAAGAAGATACGCTCCGGTTTATCTATGAAGAAGCTGAAAATATCTGGTTTGAGGATGCTGATCTGAAGAGAGCAAGGGACATATATCTCGATATAGTCAATCAAGCAGATCCGGAGTCCGACGTCCGTGCTAAATCTCTACTGGCTGCAGCATATCTTTCCCGAAGAATTGTGGTGGAGGATACTCTCACAATTCAACTGTATGAGCAGATTTCAGAGGAGTTCAGAGGCAGTGAGTATGCAAAGCTGGCGAGCGATCTTAAGAGAGAGATAAGCGACCGAGGCGAGGAGCAGCAGGAGCCCGAGTTTGATCTGATGGAGCATGAGCTGAACGACTATTCCGAGAAATTTCCCAAAGACTTTGAGGTAATTGACGATCCGCTGTTGCACGGCATGTCCGACAAAGTGTATCTCCCGGATGATGTGGACGTGATGCCTGAGATGGCTACAAGCAGATCCATGTTGAAATCCTATCTAAGCAGCCACTATCCGTTTGAAGCGTTCAATGATGGAGTGAAGGGCACGGTAATGCTTGAGTTTACGGTTGGTATTTTCGGTGAAATATATGATATTAAGACTATGAACGTAGAGCCAAAGAACAGAGGATTCGAACAGTCCGCTGAAGAGGTGCTCAGAAAGCTGGTCTATACCCCCGGACGCTATCGCGGTCGTGAGGTTCCGGTAACAATCAAACAGAGGTTTGCGTTTCGCATACCAGGTATGGATGATGAATAAACCTGTCTGTGAGATGGCGACTACCATCTCGCTGGAAAAATTGTCAACCGATCTGTGGGAGCTAACTTTGCACTCCCCGGTTATTGCCGGCATGTATCGCGCCGGACAGTTTGTCCATGTCCGCATCGGTGACAGCTTCCAGCCGTTCCTCCGCCGTCCGCTCAGCATCGGACCTCCACCTATCGGTACGAGCAGTGACAATGGTGTCTTGAGGCTGATCTTCGCTGTCAAAGGAGAAGGAACACAACTTTTAACCAATACACAGGTGGGTGACAAAGTTGATCTGATTGGACCGCTGGGTCAACCATTTCAAATCCCATCGGATCTGGCAGGGAAACATGTGGTGCTGATTGCCGGAGGAATCGGCATTGTACCGTTGCTGACTCTTGTCAAAGAACTACCAAAGGAAATCAACCGGATATTTCTGCTCGGTGTTCGATCCAAGTCAAATCTTACGGTCAGTCGCAAGGAAATTGATTATAGGAATATTAAACTGTCGAGCGATGATGGTTCTATAGGCTATCGTGGTAATGTTATAGGCTTGCTGAAAGAACAATTAAAAGAGATCAGCAATGAAGCGATACTGTATGCCTGCGGTCCTGGTGTGATGATGTCTGCTCTCAAAGAGCAATGCATGGAGCTGAATATACCGCTGTATGTCTCGTTGGAGGTGTCAATGGGGTGCGGTGTCGGTGCATGTCAAAGCTGTGCTGTACCGAAAGCCGACGGCAGCGGTTATTACCTTGTCTGCGCTGACGGTCCTGTGTTTGATGCAGAGTCTGTCGAACTAAATCCGGAGACACTGCCATGATTGACATGACCGTTCAGATGGGGGATGTCAATTTAAGCACTCCGCTGCTGACAGGATCGGGAACTTTTGGATACGGCAGCGAATTTGAATCTCTTATTGATTACTCGATGTTGGGTGGGATCGTTACCAAATCTCTCTCTCTTGAGCCGAGAAAGGGCAATCCTCCTCCCCGCATCTGTGAGACAGGATATGGTGGGATTCTGAATTCAATAGGTCTGGCAAATCCGGGTGTTGACAGCTTCCTCACAGAGAAAGTGCCTCTGCTTCCAATAACTAAAACCAAAGTGTACATCAGCGTCGTCGGCAACAGCGTCGAGGATTTTGTCGAGGTGATCCATAGGCTGGAGGATGTCAAGAATATTGCCGGATATGAGCTGAATGTCTCCTGTCCGAATGTCAGAGTCGGTGGTTTGGATATCGGCGGTGATAAGGAAGCAGTCTCAGCGATTGTGAAAGAGGTGAGACAGGCGACTGAGAGATTCATTTCCGTCAAGCTGACACCGAACCAACCTGCAATTGCTCCGATGGCAGAAGCAGCGCAAAAGTCAGGTGCAGATGCGTTGACACTGACCAACACCTTGATCGGGATGGCGATTGATGCGGAGAAGCAGAAACCTCTACTCGGGCTGGGTACAGGCGGTTACAGCGGACCTCCGCTGAAACCTGTTGCACTCGCTAAAGTTTGGCAGGCTTCACAGGTTGTGGATATCCCCATCTGGGCATCAGGTGGCATGGTGAACGGTATTGACTGCATTGAATTTCTGCTGGCAGGGGCCTCTGCATTACAACTCGGATCAGTATTGTTTGCGGATCCGTTTGCACCGCAGCGTGTTTTGGCAGAGATGAGAAACTATTGTGAACGTCATGAGGTGAGCAGAATCTCGGATCTAATCGGGCAGTTAAAACAGATATGATATGTACATAATGGTCAATATGCTTAGATTAGATATAATTCGAGTCATATTTCTACCGCTATTACTGTTTTTGATTGGTTGTGCTCCGAAAGGAGTACTTCACGCTCCGACAGATCGGACAGACCGCTCCTCGAGCCGCTATTACACCGGACATAGCTGGATGGGGATTGCTTCATACTACGCCGATAAATTCCACGGACGACAAACCGCAAACGGTGAGACATACGATATGCACGGGTTTACGGCAGCTCACAAGAAGCTACCGTTCAACACAGTACTTCGAGTCACATACTTGAAGACAGGAAAGAGCTGCGAGGTTCGCATTAATGATCGCGGTCCGTTTGTTCGTGGCAGAGAGATTGACCTGACTCTGGGTGCTGCTAAGAAAATCGGTTTAGCTGTAGACGGTGTGGGTAAAGTACGTCTTAAGATCATAAAACTTGGAAAGAAATGAAGAAAGGTGGTTTAGGATCAAGGCTTATCGTTGCGGCATGGGGAATACCGCTGTTGCTTGGTCTGACCTATCTTGGGGACTACTGGACGGCAATGCTAATCCTGGGGATAGCTGCAGCAGCTCAATCTGAGTATTACAAGATTCTGACTGCCATGGATTACCATCCGATGTTCATCCCGGGATTGGTCGGTGGAGCGGTAGTTGTCGCTGCATGGCACATAGGCATAGAGTATCTCGGTTGGGTGCTTGTGTTGATGATTCCATTGATAATGCTCGGTGGATTGATCGGAACAAGAAGACATACCGATGTGATGGCGACCATTGCCGGAATCTGTTATACGCCGCTGCTTGCAGGGGCATTTATCTTTATACGTGGATGGCAGTCTGCGGATCCGCTTCAAAATGAAGGACGCTGGTTGGCGTTTTGTGTTTTTGGAGCGATTTGGGTCGGTGACACAGCTGCCTATTTCGGTGGCAGAGCGTTTGGAAAACATAAGCTGGCACCCAATATCAGCCCTAAGAAGACAGTTGAGGGATTTGTCTTCGGGCTGGTTGGAGCGGTTCTTTTCGGATACATCTGCTATACAGTCGGCTTGGTCAGGCTTGACATCAGCCTGGTGGTCGGATTGACCGCCGGAACATTCGGTCAGTTGGGAGATCTGGTGGAATCCAGGATTAAACGTGAGGCTGGAGTTAAGGATAGCGGAACACTCCTTCCCGGACATGGTGGTTTACTGGACAGATTTGACTCGCTTATGACCACTGCTCCGATAGTCGCTCTCTACCTTTTATTTCGGTGATATGACGGTTAATGTTGCGAAACAAACCACCTTTGTCTTACATTTCAATATTATGCCCGACTGATTCAGGATTCTGATTATTGCAGACACAATTACCGCTATACAGTCTGTCACGAATAGGGAGTTACCGCTGTCAGCCCGCCGTGGCTGACAGTTAACTTACATATCATCAATTGGATGGCTGTCAGGTGCGGCGACCTGACAGCGAAGAATTTGCATTCTTGACAGACCGTATAACCGGGACAACCAATATCAAACAACAGCTTAAATATGCGCAAACATTCCGGTAGCAGGAAGAAAAAGAACAAACCGAAATTCATCTTTTTCACTGGCGGAGTGGTGTCTGCTTTGGGAAAAGGAATCGCAGCAGCATCACTTGGAACCCTCCTTCAGGCGCGCGGTTTTCGCGTCACCATCATGAAATTAGACCCCTACATCAATGTTGATCCCGGCACAATGAATCCGTTTCAACACGGTGAAGTTTACGTGACGGACGACGGTGCTGAGACTGATCTCGACTTGGGGCACTACGAGAGGTTCCTTAACATTTCTATGGGCAAGCTTAATAACGCCACAACCGGTCAGATCTACAAATCGGTGATTGATCACGAACGAGCCGGAGATTACCTCGGTGCTACGGTTCAGGTTATCCCTCATATCACCGATGAGATCAAACGCAACATTCATGCGCTTGCTGAAAGTGAAAAGGGTTGGGACGTTGTACTGCTCGAGATCGGCGGTACGGTCGGTGACATTGAAGGGCAGCCGTTCCTTGAGGCGATCCGTCAGCTCGGTCTTGAGATGGGTCCTACCAATGCGGTGTTTGTGCATCTGACCCTGATTCCATACCTTGAGTCTTCCGGTGAAGTCAAGACCAAACCGACTCAACACTCGGTGAAGGCACTGCGTGAAATCGGAATCCAGCCGGATGTGTTGATCTGCCGTACCGGACAGAACCTAACTGCTGATCTGAAGAAGAAAATAGGTCTGTTTTGTTCTGTGCCACCGAAGGCGGTGATAGAAGCGATTGATGTGGACAGCATCTATGAAGTCCCACAGAACTTGGAGCGGGAAGGGCTGAGCGACATTATTATCAAGAAATTGAAGTTGAAATGTGATGCTCCAATGCTGTCGGAATGGAACAAGAAAGTTGATAAGCTGTCAAACGTATCGAACTCATGCACAATTGCTCTCTGCGGTAAATACACAGGTCTTCACGATTCTTACAAGAGCATCATGGAGTCGTTCATCCATGCCGGCATTGACAACAATACCAAAGTTGAAGTGAAGTGGCTTCATTCAGAAGAGATAACACCGGACAATGTGGCTGCTAAGTTGGAAGGGATTGACGGTCTGCTTATCCCCGGAGGATTCGGTGAACGAGGTATTGAAGGTAAAATTACAGCGGTCAAATATGTCCGTGAAAACAATATCCCGTTCTTCGGCATCTGTCTCGGAATGCAATGCGCTGTGGTGGAGTTTGCGCGCAATATCATCGGCTATAAGAAGGCGAACTCAAGTGAATTCAGCCCGAAGACCAAATATCCGGTGATAGACTTGCTCCCCGAGCAGAAGCATATTGAAGACAAAGGTGCAACCATGCGTCTCGGTTCAAAACCGTGTCACGTACAACCCGGCTCTCTGGCGTATCAAATATATGGACAGGAGCTAATCAGAGAGCGTCATCGCCATCGCTATGAATTCAACAATGAATACCGGGACTCATACGAAGAGAGCGGCATGGTGTTCGGAGGGTTGTCGCCGGATCACAGACTCGTCGAGTTGGTTGAGCTGCCCGATCACCCGTGGTTCATCGGCTGCCAGTTTCATCCTGAATTGAAGAGTAGATTTACGAAGACGCATCCTTTGTTTAGGGAGTTTGTAGCTGCTGCATTAGACCACAAGAGTCTGTCCGATAATACAAACAACCCGCTGTCAGGTCGCCGTACCTGACAGCCACCTTATTGATATTACATATGTTGGGCTGTCAACCGCGGCGGGTTGACAGCGGAAACATCTATTATCGGACATACTCAGAAGAGTGAATCTCACATTATGAATAGCATTAACATGGACGTACAATGAAAAGACTAGGATTTGCCTATCACGACCTGTTTAAGGCTCACGATGCCGGACCTGATCATCCTGAGCGTCCCGAACGGATTGACAGCGTTATGAAAGCAGTGCAAGAAGCGGACTGGTACGATCAGGTTACGCAGGTTGAGGCGAGGGAAGCGACTCCTGAAGAGGTTGCTTTTGCTCATGAACCGCGCTATGTGACAGCTATGCGAAGATTGTGCGACGCAGGCGGTGCGTTCCTGCTGTCTATGGAGAGTAATGTTGGCAAGGAGAGTTATCCGGCAGCATTACGATCTATCGGCGCTGGTCTGACCCTCGCTGACGGTGTGCTCGAAGGACAGTGGTCAATCGGATTTGCTCCGACCCGCCCGCCCGGACATCACGCAAGCTGGGATCGTCCGAGAGGATTCTGCATTTTTAACAGCATCGCAGTTCTTGCCCGCTACCTCATTATCAAGCAGCACTTTGACCGGGTTGCAATCTTCGACTTTGATGTGCACCACGGCAACGGAACAGAAAATACTTTCTACGATGATCCGCAGGTGTTATACTGCAGCATCCATCGTGACAACCTGTTTCCATACGACAAAGGGAAGGTGCTTGATCAGGGTGAAGGGACAGGAAAAGGTTTCAATCTGAACGTTCCGCTTAAAGCTGCCAGCGGTGACGATGTGTATTTGGAAGCAATTGACAAAACTGTGATTCCACGTTTCAAAGAGTTCGATCCACAGTTTATTCTCGTATCCGCCGGATTCGATGGTCATATAGATGACGTAATAGGTGGAATGCGATTGACAGGTGACGGTTACGCAGACATTGCCGAGAGAGTATTAACGATGGCTTCCGGATCTGCACAAGGGCGAATTGTGACGCTGATGGAGGGTGGCTACAGTCTGAAAGGACTTGCTGACGGTGTTACCTCTTATCTCGGCAGGATGATACAAGGCTAATGGATTTCGTAAGATTAAATAATCTGAAATTCTATGCCTACCACGGCTCAAGCAAAGGTGAAGCCGAAGATGGTCAGCGATTCGAGGTTGATGTTGAAATGTCCGGCAGCCTGCGACACGCAGCCAGAAAGGACGATGTGAAACATACGTATGACTACAATCAGATTTATGATGTCGTAAACAGCGTTGTCACCGGTGCAAGATATAACCTGATAGAGACACTGGCGGAGCATATTGCATCCGGTCTTTTAGAAACATACCCGAAAGCGATAGTCAGAATAGTGGTGCGAAAACCGCATCTGCCTGTACAGGGAGTATTGGACAGCGCTGAGGCCGAGATCACTCGCGGTCCGTTGAGCAGTGTAGAATCGGCTGAGGATTAGATGGGAGTGCAGACTTATCTTTCACTCGGGTCAAATCTCGGTGATCGTTTGCGGAACATCTCAAGCGGGATAGAAGCGATTCAGAGACATGCTGTGAACAGGAGAGTGAGAGTCAGTCCATTTTTCGAGACCGAGCCTTGGGGGAATCCTGAGCAATCTGCTTTTATAAATTGCTGTGTTGAGATTGAAACTTTGTTAAATCCAGATGAGTTATTGGCAGCCATGAAATCAATAGAAGCGCAAATGGGAAGGAATAACAACAGATCTCGATGGAGTCCGCGTGAGCTTGACATTGATATACTATTGTACGGTTCTGTTCAGGTGGACAGTAAGCAGCTGACAATACCTCACAGAGAGCTAACAAAACGACGATTTGCTCTTGAACCGCTGTCTTGCATTGCACCTGAGCTGACGGCTCCCTCTTTTGGGAAGAGCGTGACGCAACTGCTCGAAGAGTGCATAGATGAAAGCCATGTCAAAGAGTATATTCCAAAGGAATCATGAGTTTACCATCCGGAGCATACATAGCCATCGAGGGGAGCATCGGTGTCGGAAAAACATCTTTGGCTAAGATAATTCACGAACAGAAGAACGCCGAGCTGATACTTGAACAGCCGGACAGCAATCCGTTTCTTCCGGATTTCTATGAGAATCGGAGTATGTGGGCTTTGCAAACACAGCTTTCTTTTCTGCTTAGCCGTCACCGTCAGCAACTGCTGCTGAAACAGAAGAGCTTTTTCCACGACATATCGGTCACGGATTACATCTTCGACAAGGATCGGCTGTTTGCGAGGCTAAACCTCAGTGATCGCGACTTTGAGCTATACAACAGGATTTCGAAAGGATTGGTGCAGGATATTCCTACGCCTGATCTGGTTGTGTGGCTGAAATCTTCTCCTGAAAGATTGCTGACACAGATCAGAATACGCGACGTCCCTTACGAGAGAAACATCAAGCTCGATTACCTTACCGATATAACTGAGGCATACAACAGACTCTTTACGTCATGGGAGAAATGCTCGCTGTTAAAGGTGGACTGTACTAAAGTAGATTTTATATCCAATGAGATACATCAGAACAAATTGATAGACACAATTTTCGATATGCCGGAAAAAATCTACGAATTTGAGTTAGAGGCTTGACATGGGAAGATTTATTGCGTTATTATTAGCTTTTTATATCGGTACTCAACTTGTTCTGTGGGTGTCTCAAAAATTCAGACGATTCAAGGGCGAAAGGACTGTACAACCTCCTGATTCAAACAAACGCTCCCCTTGGCAGAATGGAGATGTGGAAGATGCCGATTATGAAGAAATCGAAAAGTGACGGTTGATAGAACGCTTTTTTACCTTTCAACTACGTATCTAATTCCGGGATAAAATTATGAGAAATGTTGTATCTACCGATAAATCACCACAGGCTATAGGAGCATACAGCCAGGGAATTCTTTTCGGCAGTGGAGATTCTTCGGCAGATTTGCTGTTCACATCGGGTCAACTCGGAATGGATCCGCAGAGCGGTGAACTAATTGAGAATGACATTGCGGCAGAAACAAAGCGGGCGATGGAGAACCTGAAAGGTGTTGTGGAAGCAGGTGGGTCGTCAATGGACAAGATCATCAAGGTGACAATTTTCCTGGCAGACATATCAGATTTTCTTGTTGTTAATGAAGTATATGCACGCTATTTCCCGAAAGACCCTCCGGCACGATCAGCGTTTCAGGTTGCAGCACTGCCGAAAGGCGCACGCGTAGAGATTGAGTGCATTGCAGCGGTCGGTTAGACAACAGTCGTTACAGATGTGAATGTTGTGAAGATGCGAAACCGAGAAACAGTTATGACTGTGTTCCTGCTGGTCGCAATAACACTTCTGCCGGTGTCGAGCCGGTCAGCTCCTGTTCGTAATGCTGAAAGGACTGAGGTGGGTTCTTTGACTTATTACGGTAATACTCCTCTATGTCAGCACGTACCTGTATGTCATTCCGGACTTGATCCGGAATCCAGTCCCGCGTTGATTCTGCTGGATTCCCGTCTGCACGGTAATGACGTGATTATTAATGATTCTAAGGACTCAGATCTGACGGACACCGCATTAGTCAAGCGTTGGAGTCCGTCACCGACCGGCGCTACATTAAGGTCATTGGTATTCCCGGGGTGGGGACAGGCATATAACCGTGCGCCGTTGAAGGCAGTGATTTATGGTGGGATTGAACAAGCGTTAATTTACAGCATCTATCAGAGTCACCGGCAGTTTCGATTCTATAAACAGTTTGACGATTTTAAGATACTCGCAGAGAATCATCGTGATAATCGCAATAGGTTGACGTGGTATCTTGCGGGGGCAATAGTGATGTCAATGATGGATGCGTTTGTAGATGCTCACTTGTATCATTTTGATGTGTCGGAGGATTTGTCACATGTTCCGGTTGAGAATGGATTTCTAAACAGCGGGGTAAACATAACTATCGGGTGGATTGATCCATGATCAGCCGTGAAGAAGCATTGAAACTGATCGAAGAGCGGGTAACCAATCAGAATCTGATTCGTCACATGCTCGCTGTGGAAGCCGTAATGCGCAAGCTTGCACTGAAACTTGATGCGGACGAGGAGTTGTGGGGTGTCACCGGATTGATTCACGATCTCGATGCTCAGGAGACACTCGAAGATTACCCGCGCCACACATACATCTCCAAAGAGATTCTCGGTGATCGCCTTTCAGAAGAGAGCTGGCACGCAATTCACGTGCATCCGGGGCATATTCCGGCGGAGAACCAATTTGACTGGGCGCTGTACTGCGCTGATCCGATCACGGGATTGATCGTTGCTGCAACTTTGACTCATCCGTCCAAGCGTTTGCCGGAGTTGAAGCTTAAGTCGCTGAAGAAGAGATTCAAGGACAAACGATTTGCAGCGGGAGCGAATCGTGAGGCGATTAAAAGCTGCATCCATATCGGTCTCGAACTGGAAGAGTTCCTCGCATTAAGCCTGGAAGCAATGCAGGAGATTGCGGAGGAACTGGGGTTTGGTTAGTGAGCTAACTGTAAGTGTAGTAATGATGGGGTGTCCCGTAAGTAAGAAGAAATGATTCGTCATTGCGAGCACAGCGAAGCAATCTCATTGTTAACAAAACAATAGAGATCGCTTCGTCGCTACGCTCCTCGCGATGACTCACTTATGGGACTGATCCTACAGCCAAAGGAAATCCTAACTGTAATGATTTTGTAGTCGTAGTTGTCTCAACAACGACACAGGTAACAATACCATAATAACGCAAGTAATTTAATTAATAATCATTTAATGACAATCTGTTCAATAATCCAATCTGACAGTTTAACTGTGATCGAAGACAAACCAATTGCCAACTGCGGCGTTATAGGGATTTGGGGTCCGGATGAAGCTTCAACATTGGCATACCTTGGGCTTTACGCGCTCCAGCATCGCGGACAGGAAGCTGCCGGTATTGTTTCAACCGACGGTGACAGCCTATATCGTCACGCAGGAATGGGTTTGGTAGCAGATGTGTTCAAGAGGAAAAAGATTTTCACTCAGCTTGCCGGAAAGGCTGCAATAGGTCACAATCGCTACTCCACAACCGGGCTGTCAACGGGGGACAATGTTCAGCCTCTGCTCGTGAAAGACCGCACCGGACTTATTGCACTGGCTCATAACGGCAATCTGATCAACTATAAGCAGCTCCAAAAATTCCTTGAAGACGAGGGGTCAATTTTCCGAACCTCTAGCGACAGTGAATTGATCTTGCAACTGCTCGCCCGTTCACACGGTGAGTCGTTGAGTGACCGCCTGTCAGAAGCGCTGCGAATGGTGCAGGGAGCGTACTCCTTGGTTCTTTTAAGAAAGGATCAACTGATTGCAGCCCGTGATCCGCTTGGATTCAGACCGTTGTGTCTCGGCAGGCTCGGTGACGGTTGGGTGGTGGCATCTGAGTCGTGTTCGCTTGATTTGATGGGTGCCGAATATGTCAGCGAGGTGGAACCGGGTGAGATGGTGATAGTGAGCGAAACCGGTATGGAACGGAGGAGTTTTGGTTCATCCGACGAAAAAGCCCACTGCATATTTGAGTTTGTCTATTTCTCCCGACCGGACAGCCGAGTTTTTCGTGACAACGTGGATAAGACGCGCCGTTATCTCGGTCATGTGCTGGCAAAACATCATCCGGTGCCGGGTGCGGATTTGGTCATGTCGGTTCCGGACTCGTCCAACACCGCTGCGTTGGGATATGCTCACCGGAGCACTGTTCCGTTTGAGATTGCACTGATCAGAAATCACTATGTCGGCAGGACATTTATCGAGCCTGAGCAGGGGATGCGCGACTTTGGTGTTAAGGTCAAGTTTAATGCGGTTTCAGGAGTTCTGAAAGGAAAGAAGATCGTATTGGTTGATGATTCTATTGTCAGGGGAACCACCATTAAAAAGCTGGTGAGAATGATCCGCAATGCCGGAGCGAAAGAGGTGCATATCCGAATCAGTTCACCTCCAATTGTCAACCCTTGTTTCTACGGTATGAATTTCCCGACCAAAGAGGAGTTGATAGTAAACAGATTCACAGGAGATATAGAAGCGATACGTCAGTCCATCGAGGCGGACAGTCTTGAGTATCTGACGGCTGAAGAGTTGGTCAATGCTGTCCCTCATGACAACGGTCAGGGGTATTGCACTGCCTGTTTTACCGGAAAATATCCAATATCAATAAACGATGACAACAGCACGATTAAAGTCAGACAGAAGCAGTAACATAGCAGAGGTGCAGTGGGGAGGAAGCAGGGCTGTTCGATTTTTCGACTCACTGTTTGTGCTCAGACCGACGCTGATGTTTCCCTTGTGGACGATGACACTCTGCGGACATCATCTGTCTCCGTCGGCGATCAGTTTGACTATTGCGCAATGGCTGCTGCTGTCTCTGTCGATCTCTTCTCTGTTCGGTTTGGTCTATCTCATAAATCAGTTCCGCGATAGAGAGAGCGACAAGCTGAACGGAAAGCTGCATTTGGTGTCATCTGCCATTCTAAGTAAGAGACAACTGACTGCTGAACTGATAATCTTATCCTCTTTTATGATCACCGGTCTGTTTTTCGCGGGATTCCAGCATCTTTATCTCTTAATTGCCGTAATATTTCTTATTGCCGGGATTATCTATAACTATACACCGCTGGCATTGGAGCAAAATCCGGTCGGTGGAATAATTTCAGGTGTTATCGGTGGTTGGCTGTTGCTTCATCTCGGTGGAATGATCTCAGGTGGGTCTCTTTCATTGATGCGGGAGGCCCCTTATGTCATTGCATTTACTTCGGCATGCGTGTTAACAGGATTGTTGGATCACATCGGTGACAGGCAAGCCGGTAAAATGACATTCACTGTTGTTTATGGAACTCAGGCGACAATTGCCTTCGGTGTCGTCGGTTTGATCTTGACGGGGGTATTGGGAGCATACAATCAGGATTGGGTAATTCTTTTGCCTGCACTGGCATCTCTGCCTATCCTGATAGCAGCTCTAATTCGGAAATCGGTGGTTTTGGCTGTTCAAGCAAATAAGGCAGCAATATTTCTGCTGTCAATCATGGTGGGGTTGCATTACCCTCTCTATCTCGTTACAATTGTGTTGTATTATCTGTTTGCCAAATGGTATCATCGTCAGAGATTTAATATGGATTATCCGAATTTTATGGCGGAGTAGAGGATTAACCACAAAGTCACCAAGACTCTAAGAAGAGAAGAATAAGATTTGTTTTTGTATTCTTGGTGACTTGGTGTCTTGGTGGTGAAAATCTTATATCTGGAAATAATTAATGTATAAAATAAAAGCCCGCTTGGATATAACTGCGGATCCGCCTGTTTTGGCAGAGATGAAGCAATGCGATCTGTGCGGAGCGTGTGTTGGGATATGTCCTCCAAACTGCATTACCATGACTGAGCGTTTGATAAGTGTTGACACTGACGAATGCATCAAGTGTGGTTTCTGTCTTCCTGCCTGTCCTGTCGGTGCACTTAGCTGGAACGAAATTCAGATAAAACCCTCAAACGGAAACGGGCAGGGGGTTCAGTGAAAAAAATTGAATATGATGTAATAGTCGTCGGAGGAGGTCCTGCCGGATCAATGGCGGCAAAGTCAGCCGCTGGTAAAGGTGCTAAGACAGTTCTGCTTGAGCGTGACCCTAATATAGGTCTTCCCGTTCGTTGTGGTGAGGGGATCTCCGTTCGCAATGTGAGCCGGTTCGTTAAAGTTGACCCTCGTTGGGTGACAGCCGAAATTGACGGTATGATCATGTATTCGCCGGACGGGACTGCTATCAGAGTGATCGAAGATAACCAGATGGGTGTGATCCTCGAGCGTGTGCTTTTCGACCGCTACCTTGCTGAACAGGCTGCTGAAGCAGGTGCAGAGACGTACACCCGATGTGATGTTGAAGGACTGATCATTAACGAAGGTGTGATTGAGGGTGTCTATTACCGGAGGTATGGTGAGGTTCATGAGCTGCGTGCAAGAGTGATAATCGGCGCAGACGGGGTTGAGTCTCGTGTTGGCAGATGGGCTGGGATCAAAACCCAGATTCTGCCGAGAGATCTTGAGTCCGGCTATCAAAAAACATTGACAAACATTGACTATGATCACCTGAACTGCCACTTTTACTTTGGGAATGAAGTTGCTCCCGGTGGCTACCTATGGATTTTTCCGAAAGGCGAGCGAACCGCCGGAGTCGGTCTCGGTGTTGAAGTCAAAAGATGCAGCCCCGGTCAGGCGTATCAACTGCTCGACGATTGGATAAAGTATCATTTCGGCAATCCGGCGGTTATTGCTGAATTAGCGGGAGGAATCCCGTGTGCAAAGCCTCTGAAACAGCCGTTTGCTGACGGAATTCTGCTTGCGGGGGATGCAGCTCGGCACTGCAACCCACTGACCGGTGGCGGTATTTACACGGCTATGGTCTCGGGTTATTTTGCTGGGATCACCGCCGCAGATGCAGTTGCAAAGGGGGATGTTTCTGTAGGTTACCTGAAGAAATTCCATAGGCTGATTGATAAGGACATTCTAACAGTGCATAAGCGTGCCTACAAACTGGCATCTGCGGTGGGTAAGCTCACCGACGAGAACTTCAACGATACGGCTCATGCGCTTCAGGCTATACCGCCGGAAGAGAGGACGCTTAAAAATATATTCCTGAAAGGATTGGTTTCACAGCCAAAGTTAGTTGTTGATATTCTGAAGGCATTCGTCTAACAAGGTGTAAATAGGTTTTTGTGGAGCATGGATTTTCTAATCCATGAGTATGTCCGATAATACGAATTGCCCTGCTGTCAGGTCGCCGTACCTGACAGCACCTAATTGGTATTTTGTAAGTTAGGCTGTCAACCGCGGCGGGTTGACAGCGAGTTGTTTTTATTCTTGGACAGACTTCCATGCTTTACTGACAGGTTGTGTCAGCAATCCCCTTTTGCATAAAAAGGTGTAATAGTAGGGTAAAATCATTCAACAGACGGTATCGGGTCGGTCACTCCCTCAAGCTCGCAAGAGTAGGTTTTTAGCCGAGCTGACATTATTGCCAAATCTGATCTCGATAGGGCGGATAATATTGATTATTCCGACCTGTCTGCTTTATCCGAGCAGCTCTCCGGCGGCTTACTGGACGGTGGTGGCACTGCTGTTTTTGTCCTATCTTTCGGATTATGCTGACGGCTATTTTGCGCGCAAACTGCATCAGACTTCGCGGCTCGGACTGATACTGGATCCGGTCGCGGACAAATTGTGGTCGGTGACAATGATCTCCTTACTGGTGATGTTCCGCAGCTTTCCGCTGTGGGTTGCCTTGGTGATTGTGCTGCGTGACGTCCTGATACTATTTATTAATGGAAGAATGCTTCGACGCATCGGTAAAGTGATGCCTTCGGATAATGTTGGCAGGACATACATGATCGTACTCGGCATGATGATTATCGGGATGACGATGTATTTCCCCGGTATGATTTACATCGGATACATCCTGACTATCTTTGCGGTGGTCACGCTCGGGCGTTATTACTTTCGCGCTCGAAGCTGGGTGAATGAATCGTTAAGCTCAACCGGATCTGACGTTGAATTAGAGGAAGTCACATGAGAATATACGATACCAGACAGAGGCGAAAGGTTGAATTTGAGCCCATTAAGCCGGGGATTGTTAAACTGTACACCTGTGGACCGACAGTCTATGCTGATGCTCATATCGGGAATATGCGCACCTACATGTTTGAGGATCTTCTCCGGCGCACTCTGATCTACTTCGGATACGAGGTCACTCAGGTTATGAACCTGACAGACATTGATGATAAAACAATTCGGCAGGCTCGGCTGAATAAGGTACCTCTCAAAGAAATAACGGATCCGATAATTGAAGGATTTTTTAGTGATCTCGATACACTGAAAATCCAGCGAGCGGAGTACTACACTCCGGCAACAGAACATATTGGTGACATGATAAGGCTGATCCAAACTCTACTCGACAAGGGCTATGCCTATCAAGCTGATAACAATGTCTATTTCAGCGTTGAAAAATTCAGTGAGTACGGCAAGCTCTCCGGTATGAGACTGGACAGGTTAGCCCGTGGCGTCAGGATTGATGCGGATGAGTATGATGATAAGGAGAGCTTTCGTGATTTTGCGTTATGGAAAGGTTGGGATGAAGATGATGGGGATATCGGTTGGGAAGCTCCGTTTGGGAAAGGTCGTCCGGGTTGGCACATTGAATGTTCTGCGATGTCAATGAAGTATTTGGGTGAAGAGTTTGATCTGCATACAGGCGGCATTGACAATAAATTCCCTCATCACGAGAATGAGATTGCTCAGAGTGTAGCAGCTACAGGTAAAGGATTTGTCCGTTATTGGATGCACTCTGCACACCTCAAAATCAATGAAGAAAAGATGTCCAAGTCTATGCAGAACTTCTTCACTCTGCGTGATCTGCTTGAAATGGGACACCCGGCGCGTGCGATCAGGTACGTTTTATTGACAACTCATTATCGTCAGACTTTGAGTTTCAGTGATGAAGCTGTTGATTCAGCGATTGCTTCCCTTGAGCGATTGGATACGTTGCATAGATCCGCCAATTCAGCAACCGGTGAGGGTGAGGTTCGCAATGACCTGCAACAGGCAATCAATAATACCCGTGAAAAGTTTTCCGAATCGTTAGCGGATGATTTGGGAATAGCCGGTAGCATGGCAGTTTTGTTTGATTTTGTGTCGGCAGTTCATCGAATGGAGCAGGATTTCTCGTTGAATGGATCCGAAGGCACGGCTATCAGACAGTTGTGGCAGAATGTGGACCAAGTTCTCGGTTTATTGATTACTGAAGTAGACCTGCCTTCTGAAATTGAGGATGCAGTTCGCTGCCGGATCCGCATGCGTGACGAGCGTAATTTCGCAGAATCGGACAGAATACGTGATGAAGTAGCCCTTAAAGGGTATCAACTGGAAGACTCAAAGGGTGAAACTGTGGTAGTTTGGGGACAAGGTCATAAAATCGTCACCCTGTAGTTACAAAGCTCTTGACAACTGAATATTTTGTCTTATATTAGTGTGGATATGCTGGCGTAGCTCAGTTGGTAGAGCAGCTGATTTGTAATCAGCAGGTCGGGGGTTCAAGTCCCTTCGCCAGCTCTGCGCCAGGGAAGAATTTCGCGCAAAGACCGCAGAGTATCGCAGAGCACGCGAAGCATTTTTATAATAAATCTTCTTTGTGAGCTTCGCGGTACTCTGCGTCCTTTGCGTGAGGTATCGGGGAGATGCCCGAGTGGTCAAAGGGAGCAGACTGTAAATCTGCCGGCTGATGCCTACGGAGGTTCAAACCCTCCTCTCCCCACTGAGTTTCTCACGCAGAGAACGCTAAGTACAGCAAAGTTCGCGAAGAGATCTAATAGCAAGGAAAAATCTTCTTTGCGGTCTCTGCGGTACTTCGTGAGCTTTGCGTGAGACAAGTGTTTTTTGCGGGAGTAGCTCAGCTGGCTAGAGCATCAGCCTTCCAAGCTGAGGGTCGCGGGTTCGAATCCCGTCTCCCGCTCTATCGCTCGCGTAGCTCAGTCGGTAGAGCGCGTCCTTGGTAAGGACGAGGTCACCGGTTCAAGTCCGGTCGTGAGCTCGGAGTGAATGAAATTCCGGCAATTTAGTCGGTTGTTAAGTATAATGCATTTCCTTATAAGAGGAATAAATAATGGCAAAAGAAAAGTTTGTACGAGACAAACCCCACGTCAACATTGGCACAATCGGTCATGTTGACCACGGTAAAACAACCCTGACAGCGGCAATTACAATGTATTTGTCGGCACAAGGTTTGTCTGAAGTGCGTTCGTTCGATTCAATTGACAACGCACCAGAAGAGAAAGCACGTGGTATCACGATTGCTACCGCTCATATCGAGTATGCGACTGCTAACCGTCACTACGCACACGTTGACTGCCCTGGACATGCTGACTATGTTAAGAACATGGTTACCGGTGCTGCCCAGATGGACGGTGCGATTGTGGTGGTAGGTGCCAACGACGGTCCTATGCCGCAGACTCGCGAACACATCTTGCTGGCACGTCAGGTCAACGTTCCGTATCTGGTCATTTTTATGAACAAGACAGATTTGGTTGACGACCCTGAACTGATAGAACTGGTCGAGATGGAGATGATTGATCTGCTTAATGAATACGATTTCCCGGGTGACGACATTCCGATCATTAAAGGATCAGCCTTGGCAGCGATGAACGATCCTAATGATGAGAAAGCAAACGCTTGCATCAAAGAATTGATGGATGCCGTTGACAGCTACATCCCGACTCCGGAACGTGATGTTGACAAGCCGTTCCTGATGCCGGTTGAGGATGTCTTTTCAATCACCGGTCGTGGTACGGTTGCCACAGGCAGAATCGAGCGTGGAATGGTTCATACCGGTGACCAAGTCGAACTCGTCGGTATTCGCGAATCGCGGAAAACTGTCTGTACCGGTGTCGAGATGTTCCGCAAGATTCTTGATGACGGTCAGGCGGGTGACAACGTCGGTCTGCTGCTTCGCGGTATCAACAAGGACGAGATCGAGCGTGGTATCGTTATTGCAAAGCCTGGTTCGATTACACCACACACCAAGTTTGAGGGTGAGGTTTACGTTCTGTCACGCAACGAAGGTGGTCGTCATACTCCGTTCTTCAGCGGTTATCGTCCACAATTTTATTTCCGCACCACAGATGTAACGGGTGCATCCGAGCTGCCGGAAGGTCGTGAAATGGTAATGCCCGGTGACAACGTCACAATCACCGTTACGCTGATCAACCCGATTGCCATGGAAGAAGGCGTCCGGTTTGCAATCAGAGAAGGTGGTCGTACCGTCGGTGCAGGTGTCGTGACCAAGGTGATCGAATAGCAAGGAGCCTGACCGGTGCGAGATATTGTCATTTTAGCTTGCAACGAATGTAAACGTCGCAACTACAACACGACCAAAAATAAACGGAATCAGCCTGGACGTGTGGAATACAAGAAATACTGTTCACATTGCAAGAGTCACACCTTGCATAAGGAAACGCGGTAATTGCAGACAGGCTTGTAGCTCAATTGGCTAGAGCACCGGTCTCCAAAACCGGGGGTTGGGGGTTCGAG
>CAZVKN010000007.1:0-96632 GCA_964627035.1 uncultured bacterium
AACGCCGTAAAAAACCCCCCCACAAAACGTCCACTGTTTTCAAAATAAACCATTTATTGTTATCCCCATCCCATACCCCCCCCCCCCCAATGTATCTTAAACTTAGTTAGCACGTTCCTACAATAACCCACAGGAGGAGATTTATAAATCTCATACGAATCATCTCTTTGCTTGTGCTCGTCTTGGTTTGCAGTGTCGTCAACGCTGAAACAGTACTGACGGTTCACAATAGTGATGGTGAAACAGTGTCATTTCCTATCGCCGAAATTGAGTTCATTGATTTTGATGGACTGTCCGTCAAAGACTTTGACAAGGCTGGCAACATCCTCAACGGCTTCCGCCTGTTGAGCAATCATCCTAGTACTACTTTGTTAAGTGATGATTGAATGTTACCTATACTCCAACTATCATGTAGGGGCGAACACAAGGTTCGCCCCTACATGACACATAACAAAGTGGTACTAGAAGCCATAGAATAATGGGTAACTCACTATAAGTTTCATAATATAAGGGAGGGTAGAGTTTTGAAAAATTTATATAACAAAACCATTCTGTTAGTGTTGTTTTTTTACTTGATTAGCTTTTGTAATGCTGAAGCAACATCATTTCATGTTGATGGTGGCATTTCAAAGGTATTGGGTGAAGCGAGCGATAGTTACAACATGGGTTTTTCTGTTGGTCTGAATATGTTTCATCCTGTCTCAAACAATATATCACTCGGAGGACGATTTGCATATAATAGATGGACTCCAGACGTTAGTGACTTGGAGGGTGTGACAGATGTTTCTGGCTCAGAGTCAATCACTGAGATTGTTCCTACTATTAGATTCACCAACGCAAAACCATTATTTTTTCAGTTAGGTTTTGGTTATTTTTTGTGGGATATGGATGTAACAATAAAACAAAAGTATACCCGTGGAATTACTACATACATCATTACAAATAATTGGGAGGGATCAAACGAAGAATTTGGCCTAAGCCTTGGTCCTGGCTTAACCCTAGGCGAAGAGGAAAGTTCCCATTTTGATATCTTCCCCTTATATCACATAATATTCACAGAAGATGAAGCGACAAAATACTTTTCGCTAAATCTTGGTGTTGTATTATATTTTAAAAACAGGTAGCTGCTCTCAATCAGTAATGCTGTAATTGTACCGTGATATACACTGTCAGTACCTTTGGTCGAAGACCATCACCCAATTACTTGGAACGCTAACAATCAACCTTCCGGGCAGTACTTTGTAAACCTGAAGGCAGGAGATAACGTGTCAGTGCAGAAGGTGACTCTGCTTAGGTAAGATCGAGGTTCAGATTATCTTTCAGATTCTGGATTGCATTTTGAATTACGACCCTTCTGCTTTTGTAGTTTCCGTAGGCAATCTTCAATGCTGACGGCAGTACCTTTATCTCAAGCTCTTTCCCTGCCGGATATGGCGTACCGTCAACATGTATATTTCCGGGAAGTTCACGTGAAATCGTAATCCGTTCGGCAAGCTGACCGATGAAACCGGGTATCTGATCTGTCTGCTCACGAAACATCTCAGGTGCATACTTGACAGAGTTAATCAGTCCGTGATGCGGGATCAGGCAGATGTCAAGCAGACCATCATCATATTGTGCCTCAGGCGTGATCGTGACCCCTACTCCAAACTCACGCATATTTGCAACCGAGAACATCAGCGGCTGCCCTTGATATTTCCAATCCCCCGGCTGAGCGACAATTTCTATTTCCTGAGGCTGATACTGTAGGAATGTGGTCATCACCACACCGGTATATGTGATCACCCCACGGAACTTTTTATCCTCAAACATTGATGCTATGATCGCTTCCCAACCTAAGCCGCATGACACAAGAAATATCAAATCACTGACGCTGCCGACATCAATTTTCCTGAATTTCGGCTCATGGAGCACTTTCAAGGCTTTTTCCACACGGAGGGGCATATCAATATTACGCGCAAATCCGTTTCCCGATCCGGTAGGAAGAACGCCGAGAGCTGTGTCCGTATGTACCAGAGCTTTTGCAGTTGTATTGACCGTTCCGTCACCGCCTACCGCAACCACCATATCAACACCATCTTCTGCAGCACGTGAGGCTACCAATCCGACATGCTCAATGTGGCGTGATTTAATGACGGTAACACGCCTATTATCTGTACCGAACCTTCGTCTGATCTGCCAGTGCAAACGGCTGACGAACTTAGGTGTTCCGGAATTCGGATTGATGATAAACAGTGTGCGCAAGTGAACTCCTTTTGGTAACGGTTGCAATCAGGTAAGCACAAATATACATTATGAACAGATAGTAATCAACTTTGTCAAATTGAATGTCATCCCTACGTATTGCATTTATCGGTCTGTTGCTAATCTGCTCCATTTCTCCTGCTGCTTCATCCGAGGTTGTGTGGAACTTTGGAGTAGGAGTCGGCTTGTTCAGCAGAGCCGGGAATATTGCCGTTTTACAGCCTGTAATTGACAGTGAAGCCTCTATCATCCGGACACGCGCATCCGATGCATCATGGCAGTTGACAGCAAGCCAATTTTTACCACGATTGCAAAAGAACAATGGTTTGAACAGCGGAAGAACGCTCTCTCTGTTTTTGTTGAGAGGTTCAGAGATAAGATGGAAGGGCTACAGTGTATGGCTGAAAACAGGTCTCGGCATCGGTCGCTATATAAAAAAAAATGGCGACAGAGACATTGCATTAGGGACACTTGGATTCCGAACCGATTTGGTAACTGAACTTTATTCAGCCTTTGGGATGCGACTGGAGGGAGGGATAACATACGTTGGAACGGTCATCCCATCGTCCGCTTATTACACGGACAGGTTTGGAATCGGCATTGTTATAGTAAGTCGTCCATTTTTTTCTAACGCTAATTAGTCGCTGTTCACTTGACAATCTATTGTGGTTAGCGTATATTCAAGGGTATTGTCATTTTCAGGAATAAGCTACCGAGACATCAAACAAAGGTATGTCAATGCGGCGTTGGACTTTGCTTCTGTTTCTCTTAATTATATCCACAGTTTTCTCAGCAGTTCCAATTGACGGAATTGCAGCGGTCAGAACCAGCATCGGCGTAGTCGGTGGAGCCGGTCTTGCAACCGGCTGGTGGGCGGACAGATTCGGCTTTTCTGAAGCAGGAGAGCTGAACCTCCGTTATGAATTTGCGCCTGGCACCGGGATACTGTTGCTGGCAGGGCTTAGCAAAGCTCATTTGGTTGACATGTCTAAGCAGGAAGTTGCTGCTGAAGCCCGCGTTCACAACCTCGGAGAGTTTGATGACCGCCGCACGATAACTACCGCAGCTCAGGGTGGATCATTTAAGCAGATTCCGCTTGGGTTCGGTCTCTATCGAGAGAGCCAGGTCGGCGTGTTCCGGCCGTATGGATCAGCAGCAATGTCTGTATTCCTGTGGCAGTTTGAACGTAGTCAGACATTTTTTGAGCAGGTCGAGTCACTCGGTGACCCGATACCTCACACAGATAACTGGCAGGATAACAAGGACGGAGCTACGTTGGGAGCTCAATTTTCTGCCGGAGCATTGTATCAATTCAGACCGTTGATGCTCATTGATGTGTCTCTTGCATATCACTGGGTGAACATCGGAACGAAAAACGGCGCACTTGCCTACTGGGGTTACCCGGTAAACACTTGGGACGAGGATCGCATCAATGAGGGTAAAGGGAGCGTCAATTATCTGCAGTTCCGCGTGGGACTGCGTTATGGACGGTAAACCAATAACAAGTAATTTATGAGGATTAACATGAAGCGCGTTGTAATCTTTTGTATCCTGATAGCCATGTCGGTGACGCTACCGGCAACTGCAGGGCAATATTATGCCGGTAAAGGCTTTCTGCATACGTCAACAGCAACGACTCTGCCTCCCGGCGCTCTCGATGTCAGCTTCTTTGCACGTGCGTTTGTTTCTGTCGGAAGCGATGTCGTGGGTTCCATCTCAAACGGAAGCAGTGCGATGGGGGCTGCATTTGGATTCACCCGCCACTCCGAAATCGGTTTCTCACAGGTTTTGTACCAGGATTTAAATGCTACTGTCAGGGTTGATGACAGAAATGTGGCTACTGCTATCCCTGGAGATACTTATATCAGGCTCAAAGTTTCAGGATACCAAATTGGTGATAACTTTATGTATGGTTTTGCACCGGCTCTGCGTTATCGGGTGTCCCAGTTTCATGACGTTCATCTGGAACCGTACGAGAGCAACGGTATTGAAGCGGAATTGGTAGCTCTGTTATCATATTTCGAGAAGCCGTTGTATCCAGATGAAGGCTATTCCGTTCACGCAAATATTGGAATTCTACACCATAATGATACTGAATCACCTACGGATGCAGCGGTTAGTCTTAATTTTCTGACGAGCTTTATCATTCCAAATCCTCGTTTTGATTATGGAGCGGAACTCTACGGATCGTTCTTTATGGTACGCCCTCCGGAATTCGTTTTAGGTCGTGAAAATTGGGTCTATGTTACTCCGATGGTACGCTACAAGCTGTTCAAAGGTCTTCATTTTACTATGGGACTGGATATACTGGCATTGGGGCACGAGAACACCACTATCAACACTGATGTCGGTTACCTTGACGAATACCCGAACTATTCCACATGGCGATTGACAGGAAGAATTCACTTCACACCGTCAACCGCATTCTACGTTGCGCCGACATTCAAACGTGTAGATGAACGTGGTACAGGACGCGAGCGGCATAAGACATTGGCAACCGGACCTGCGGCAATGCAACCAGCGGCTGGAGGTGGAGGAGCTGCTGTTAGTGGTGGGGATATGTACGACCGCCAAGAGCTGTTCCGCTGGGCAATTGAAGAACGGTTCGGCGGCAAAGAAGCGGTTGATGTTGATCTGGAGAAAATCCGCAAGGAGCGGATGCGCGCTGAAGAGCAACTGAAGAAACTGAAGAAAGAGTTGGAAGCAAAGAACCGCAAGAGGAAGTAGGCTTCCACAGCAGTTAGATTACAACAGCCGACCGCTTCAGTGTGGTCGGCTGTTTTTTGTTGATAATGATGTTTATTCCCCTTTGATATACCAATACGGTATAAAGTTTGCACATATTAATATGATAATTATGTTTTGTACTCATGTTATGGAGAAGATCTCATGTATCGGTCAAAGTATGTCGGCTGGCTACCGCTTTTCGCCCTATTGTTAATCCTCTCTTGCGAGGACAACCCGCCTACCGCTCCGCTGCCGTTTGATGTCTATGTGCAAATAGACAGTTTCACTGCAATTATTGCACAAGAGGATGCCCTTCACGCCGTTGCTTTTGAGTTATTACTCACCAATGACGTAGGTGACCCGGTTTCCGGTGCAGGTTTCAACGTGTGGGTTGAGTCCGGACCGGGAGAGACTGCATTTCAACAATCAGAGAGTGATCCGGACGGAATTGTTCGGGCTCTCTACTACCTCACCGTGCCGTTTGGCGACACAACCGCTATCATCAAGGCTACCGCCGGAAGTGACACCGCTTCAACTTCTATCAATATCACCGGACTCCCAGCTCCGTTCTCACTGGATCTGACAGGACCTGATGCATTCTACCCGAACTATGGTGAATCTGCTTCAGATTTAATCCGAGCGATTGTTTTGGACAGACGTAGCAATCCCGTCGTCGGTCAGGAACTGCTGTTCTCGCTGATCTCAGGTCAGGCAACCATCAACGGAGAGACCCGAACCGACACATTTGGTGTTGTGGAGAATCAGGTAACTGTTGACGGCTATTGGTCGGGTGATCTGATCATCGCTGCGAGTGTGGTGGCTGAACGTAGTGAGACGTTGCGTGAGCGGATACTCAGCCAGATCAAAATTGAAGCGGATCGCAATCTGGTTGATCGCTTTCTGCACGGGTTTGCACCGTCCATAGACAGCGAATCGCTGATTGACCGGATAACGATTCCGGTGAGAGTGATGAGGAATGCCGCCGCATCTGCAACTGTTGAGATAACCGGAGGCAATCCGAATTACTGGGTCAGTTCGGATTATACGGTTATCGCTGAGCTTCGCGATGCAAACGATGAACCGGTCGCCGGCGTGGATGTTACTTTGGTGCACTCGCTGGGCGACACTGTTGTTCCTGTTGTGACGAACCTCAACGGTATTGCACTGTTCAGTTACACTCCAATCAGATTCGGAGATGAAGAACTTGCTGTATCTGTTGATGGAAACGATATTGCTCAGGAAGGAACCACTTTCCCTGTGTTTTCTGATTCCAGTATAACATTCATCACTGAATCTGAATTGGATACGACCAACCACCAAACTCGCGAACATATATTCCGAGGTCGTATGACGGATGGTGAAGGGCGAGGTATTCCCGGTGAACTTATAGGATTAAGCGTATCTTTGGGGTGGCTTGATCCCGGATATGTCCTGACCGATCCTAACGGTTATTACAGAACTGAATTCCACACTCGTGAAAACAGTGGAATTGTGACGCTTGTATTCCAGTGGCGCGACCTAACGGCTCAGACGCGAATATCTCTTCATCCACATCCTCCGCACAGGATTGAGTTCCCACCGCTCATAAATTATCAAATGCCCAATGACACGCTGTTCAGTGGACGAATACTCGACTGCAAAGGAAGAAGAATTGAAGTGCCGACGCAGGTTGCTCTTGAACTGCTCAATTCCGGTAGTTTCAGCAACGGTACATCTTCCGATACGGTGCTGAGTTCGCGAGGATCATTCAATGTACGAATTGGAGGTGATGGCAACGGTTGTATCAGCCGTTTGTCCGATGATACTATTCTGAAAATGACTGTTCTGGATGCTGAAGGTAATGAAAGTAACGTTACTGCTTACAGCCATTTTATTGTCGAAGGCAATCCGGCACATATCGAGCTTCGTATGAATCCGTTAGGTGATGATGTCGGAGGTGGGACCTGGCAGGTTATCGTTCAGGCTCTTGTTACTGACAGACACGGTGATCCTGTACCTGATGGCATTCTTGTCTATTTCAATGGGCTTGACTTTGATTCCAGTTATACGGGCAACAGTGGCACACCTGGTGTAGCATCCATACCGCTGATATATAATAGCAACAACACCTTTGATTCATTAGCAGTTGAAGCATTCGTCCGAAATGCAGATGGTGATCTGCTGGATGCGTATCTGGACTGTGTGCTACCGCTGCAAGAAGGAACGCTGGAACTACATGTTGATCCCGCAAATTATATGTTTGAGCACGAAGAGGATGACACTGCTGATGTCCGAGTGTGGGCTATTCTGACAGATGGTCATCAGATACTGATCAATAATGCTCCAATTGTATTCAGCGTCAATCGTGGAAGGTTTTGGTATGACAATCGTGCCGGTGATAATGTCGAATTTAGAATGTATGAACCGGGTCCGGTGAGACGTCACACAGGTCCTCTAAACGACGGTCGAACTGAAGAGGAGAGACAGAACGACGATGATGAGCGCGGTCACGCTGTAGTCTGGTGGAGGGCAAACTATCTGGATGTATGGGATCCTTTCTGGGAAGTGACTATTCAGGTTCAAGCACAAGTCGAAGGTTACGAAGATGTGGCTGCAGATCCGGCGTTTATTTTTTATACAATACGTCCTTAAGAGATCTCGCGCAAAGCCGCTAAGCCGCAAAGATAAGACTCTAAACATGGATGTACGGGATACTCTGGATATGAAATCCTGTTTATCCGTGTTAAAACTCATCCTTAGCGACTTTGCGTCTTTGCGTGAGGACAATTATTAATTATTTAGGAGAAGTTATCATGTTACGAAACGGTATCTATGTTCTTATTGCACTTTTTTTGACTATCGGCTGTGAGGATGACGATAATCCCGTCACTCCATCCACGCCGAAGTATAACATTCAAATCACAAACCTACCTGAGTCCATCACCAGCCCCGAAGGTGTCTCGCAAGAAGTGATCTTTCAGGTCACGGTCATCAACAGCAAAACCAACGAAGTTGTCAGCGGAGCACGAGTTAATTTCGCTGTTCCCAACGGCGGTGGAGCGATCTTCCCAGTCTCAACGACAACCGACGCTAACGGCATCGTGGAAGCGGAGTACAGTATCGACATGCCATCCGGAAAATCTACTGCTACTATCTTCATCACTGCTGACGACCAAAGCTATATCGCTAACATTGACCTTATCGGTACGAAACGTCCGGCAAATCTGTACATAACACCTGGAGATACCGCAATATTCGTTAGACGTAGGGGACCTAACCCAGAATTCAAATTAACAGTAGCAGTTTCAGATGAAATGGGAATGGGAATTGCGGGAACAGAGGTACTGTTTGAGATTAGACCACTAAATCCTGAAAATGGTGATTCACTCTTTGGATCGTTAACCCCCATTGTCGAAACCGATCAAAATGGTGTGGCGGTAACTACTTTCAATACACTGGGAGGATCCGGACGGTTACTCATTAGTTGTCGGGTTAACGAAGGAGAGGAGTTTGAGCAAATTAAGAGTGAAGCAATTGTAAGCGTTTATTACTCAATGCATGATGGCGGTCCTCGTTTTTTTCTAAATTCCAGTACAAATTATATCTATGCTGATAACGGAGTATCTCATGCAATCGTCCGTGCTGTGCTAAAGGATGAAGACAATCAAGCAGTTGAAGGAGCTTCGATTGTTTTCACTTCCAACAACAACGGTACTATAAACTCTCCACTCATAACAGATTCTCTCGGTATTGTGCGTGCAGCTTTTTCTGACATCGGTATTCCATCGTATGATGCACTTGGCGAAAGAGCGCCTTGCACCATAACTGCTACATGCCTGGAGTACAGAGTAGAACAATCCTTAGAAATTGACATCCGTCCGATGGAAGCGGTGGATAACATCGTTTTGGCTGCCGGAAAATCTTCGATGCGTGCCGGAAGCGGTGATACAACCTGGGTTAGAGCAACATGCTTTCTCAACCCTGAGCGGACTCAGGTTGCACCACAGGGAACGTGGGTTTGGTTTGAGATAAATGAAGGCATGGGGTCATTCCACCGTTCACATGTAAACGTCGGAGATAATGGTATTGCTGAATCAATTTACATCGGTGGTAATCAAATCGGGCAAGCAACACTCCAAGCTCGGGTAGTAAATTACGATGGCGGTGAGCAGGAAGAAATATATAGCAACGAGGTTTACATTGATCTCGTTCCCGGACCTCCTGCAAGCATGTCGGTTTCTGTAACCCCAACTGTCCTGCGCGTCGGTGTAGAGGGTGAACTAGCTACAGTAATTGTAACAGTAACTGACTCATTCGGCAATCCTGTTCGTAATGGATCTGTATTAGTTCAGTTTTCTGCAACATTAGGAGCGATTGAGCCTCCAATAGCTGTGGTTGACTCAGGCAGAGTGGTTGCTATCCTGACACCAGGTGTTGAAGCGGGAGTATCAATTATTACGATAACCATTCAAATTCCTGATAGAGAAGATCTCACTGCGCAGACTGCGGTATCGTTCATCGCCGGAGGTGGAGCTTCCATTGAGTTGAGCGCACATCCATTACATATTCAGGTAGCCGGAACAGGTGGTGTTTCAACCTCCACGCTTCGAGCAATTGTGAGGGATGCAAATGGAAATCTGGTGGAAGTGCCAACTCGAGTGATATTTGATCTAATCACCCATGATGAACCACCTGAAGCAGGTAACATCAATGGTACGTATGATAGCGATACCGTTTTGACTTCTAACGGTGTGGCGGTAGCAACTTTGAACGCTGGGAGTAAAACAGGACCTCAGTTGATCCGAGCATATACGCTTGATGCGGAAGGTAACCCAACTGGTGTTCAGGCAACACTGTCAACGGTAATGGTGGGATCGGGACCTCCTGAAGCTATAAATGTTGATGTGAACGGTGAAGGCATTGATGCCGGAGGTGGAGCGTGGACTATTGAAGTGGCAGCGTTAGTGCATGATGCATATCGGAACGCAGTACCCGACAGTATCCCTATCGTTTTCGCGATACTTGAAGAGAATATCGGCATAATCAGTAGCGGATTCACAGGCAATAGCGGGATAAACGGTCGTCCAACTCCGGGGGTAGCTTACGCTACGCTGACATACAACAGCAATAACACTTTCAGACCGGTGACGATCCGTGCATATTGCCGTACGCTACAAGTTGACAGTGTCGGCGGTGACCTCGAATATATTCTCCCGCTTCAACGCGGTCAACTGTCCTTACATGCAGATCCTGACAACTGGATGTTCGACAGAGACGAACCGGATGAAATGTGTGATATCCGGGTATGGGCAATATTACGTGACGGTCATGGAGTGCTGATCAACAATGCGCCGATCCTGTTTGGCTCCAATCGCGGACGGTACTGGTATGACACTCGTGCGGGTGACGATGTGGATTTTGAACAGTTCGCACCGAACCCGGTAAGGCGACAAACCGGACCACTCAATGATGGTAGAACCCCTAATGAGCGACAAAATGATGAAGACGAAAGAGGTCATGCAGTCGTATGGCTGCGGGGAGTGATGGATGACTTTTTCCTTGACCCGTTCACGCTGGAGGTTGTCGTCCAGCTTCAGGCGCAGGTTGAGGGCTACGACGACGTGTTCAGCGATCCTGAATTTGTGAGTGTGACGAGGCATTGAAATTCTCAGCAGATGAAGCGGATTAAGCAGATAAGACCGGGGAGGACGGACATTCCTGTCCGTCATGCAGGGACAGGAATGTTCCTGCTCCCCAACTAAGAGAAAAAACATGAAACAGGAAAAGTCAAAATGAATTTCAAAGTTATCGCAGTTTTGCTGTTTACTCTGACCATTTTTTGCACCCCAATACTTGCTCAAGGGCTGCTGTACTTCTCTCAGCGTGAGACAGATTGGTTCACGGCGGGTATTTATCAAGGTCATGTCCATAGTAACGATATGCTCCGGTTTCGTGATTTGCCTGTTGAAATAACCGGAGTTCTATCCACTGCATACGACAGATTCCGGTTTGACCGTGGAGTGGAATTGGAAGATCTCGATCTGCGAAACGAACCGGAATACAGAAGATGGTTCCCAATTCTTCAAGAAAATATCTATCTTCAATATCTTCGGAATAATGCAAATCCATGGATTGATGGGAGACTTAGTATGATTCGCGCTGAACTTCGTGAAGGAGTGATTGCATTCTATCGTCGTCCACTTGGGACTGAAGATGATGAGGAATTCATAACGGCAGTCTATCAGCACAATGGGGGGGGCATCTATGTGGACGGTCAGATGGAAATTAGCGGGATTATTACACGTAACTTTACAATAGCCGCATCCGGCAATATATGGCTGATTGATGACCTTCGTCGTGAAGGTACTAACGAGATTGGTCGTTTTGATGATGAGAATGAGATGATGCGTTCTTTCGCCGGTTTAGGTTTAATCTCTGAACAGAACATCATAATAAAGAACAATATTCCTAACGGTCGGGAAAACGGTTGGAACGATGGCAATGGCGAGAACCACTCTATTGTTATTAACGCAGGACTTATGGCATTAGACGGTTCGCTGAAAATCCAGCATACTAATGCAGACTGGGAACGCTATCAGGGACCTGAACCGGATGAGAGAGGTGTTGTCTATTTAACCGGATGTTTGTATCAAAAGCATGGTTTCCCACTTCATAACGATAACCACGATGGAACGGGTTATTATGTTGACTATAAGTACGATATGCGTTTTTACGGTTCACCTCCTCCATATTTCCGGCAGTATTATCGTGGAGGGATTATCCCGATAGAATATGCATTCCATGGTGGTCTATCTCACAATGTAATTGCAGAAGTCTCACGCAATGCAATGGGTGAATATCTTTGGGGTAACAAGGGTTGCGAAGTTCGGTTTTTGGATGCTTTCAGAGTCGAAATCGAGCGAGGATTGAATCTAAATGGTTCTCCGGAAGAAATATTTCGAGTAACCTTCCCCTGCTATGATGAAGGGGATCGTGCTAGCATTCGTATAATTAATGCTGCTAATGCAAAGATCAACCTCAAGCATGTCAACGTCGCAAACGGTGTTGAGCTATATTTCGAGTGCGACTCCGTTCAGATAGATTCATGTACCTTTGAGGGTCCGGTGTACTTCCGAGGGAATTATGTCAAGGTGACGCACTCGCAATTCACCAATGACGTAGAACTTGGCGGATGGAATTTCAACATCTTTGAGCATAATCTGGTGGAGGGTTCGGTTTCGGTCAGTGGCAATCCCCGATTTCTGGAGATGACCAACAATACAATCATCAACCCGGACGGCAACGGGATCTTTCTCGACACATACCGAAACGCGGATATTCGCAACAATATCATTGCCAACTGCGAACGAGGTATCGTCAACGACCATTGGCAAGATCTAACCCTTGAGTATAATAATGTTCTATGCGATGAGAACTATGTAGATTGTGACGGTGGGATTGGCTCAATATCTGTCAATCCACGTTTCATTGATCCCGACAACGGTAATTATCATCTTGCGTGGAACTCACCTTGTATAGATGCTGGACATCCAGATTATCCACATGACCCTGATGGCACACGGTCGGACATGGGTGCATACCCGTTTGATCAGAGGCTGTCGGTTCGTGAAGTTGAGACTATTCCCAACTCATTCAGCATCACCGTCTCACCCAATCCTTTCAATCGGAGCACACTGCTGCACATTGCAAGCAATCGAGCTAAATCGGTCAGAGTGACAGTTTTCGATCTGATGGGGCGGGAGGTTGTTACAATGAACGAAATGTTGACTGCAGGATCGAACCGTGTCACTGTTGATGGAGCATCATTTTCAGGTGCAGGGGTCTATTTTGCGAGAATTGAATTAAATGGTCGAGCTGAGACAGTGAAGTTGGTTTATCTGCCGTGAGGAATTCTCAGCAGATGGAGCGGATGAAGCAGATTGAACATGGATGTGCAGGATAGACAGGATTTTTTCTTATCCTGCTTATCCTGTGCATCCATGTATGGATTCCGGATCAAGCACGGAATGACAGTTTGCACAGTTATTCAGATTTGATTGGAATAACGACGGGGCTTCTTAATGCTGAAAGCTACACATTAAACCGAATATGCAGCGTGTCGCCGTCCTCGACGATGTAATTCTTGCCCTCCAGTCGCAGTTTGCCCAGCTCGCGAAGCTTGGAAAGTGAACCGTCCACTGCCACCAAGTCGTTCCAACGACATGTCTCCGCGCGAATGAACCCGCGAGCCAGATCGTTGTGTATCGCTGCTGCTGCCTGAACCGCTGTTGCTCCTCCCCGTATTGCCCATGCACGTGACTCTGTCTCGCTGCTCGTAAGGAATGTTATCAGACCCAGCAGATTGAAAGTAGCCTTGACGATCCGATCCAAAGTAGATCGCTTGAAGCCGAGATCAGCGAGGAACATTTCACGATCCTCGGGATCCAGACTGTCAATTTCCGTTTCAATGCGCGCTGCCACCGCAACCGTACCCACATTAACAGGATTACCAAGCTTTTCAGTCAGGTCAGAAAGCAGGATGTCAATTTTACCCGCTGACTCCTCTCCGATGTTCAGCACTACGAGCAGCGGTTTGAGGCTGAGAAACGAGAATGAACGAAGAATCTTATGTTCGTCGGGAGTAAATTCAAGCTCGCGCAGTGCAGTTTCGTTTTCGAGAGCCTCGTGGCACCGTTCAAGCAGTTCAGCCTCCTTCTTTGAATCCGAATCGTGAAGCTTCTTCACCTTCACCAAGCGGTTCTCGACGGTCATCAGATCATTGAAGATGAACTCAGACATGGCTTCCAGTGTATCCCGGGCGGGATCAATTGATCCGCGAGGATGCGGGATTTCCTCCGCTTCAAACGAGCGCACAACCAATGCCAGCATCGAAACCGACCTGAGTGCAGACAGATATCCTCCGGGGTACAACTCACGTGTACCCTCTTTGACCGCAACTCCCGGGATATCGAGATACTCAACTGTCGCAGGGACTTTCTTGCGGGAGTTGTACACCTCAGTCAGCGCATCGAGTCGCTCATCCGCCAGCTTTGCCACCCCGCGGCGTGGATCACGCACACCTGTCAGAGACGGCTCAATCCCTGTTAAAATAGAAAAAAGCATGCTCTTTCCAGAAAGAGGCATGCCTACGATACCACATTCCATAACCTACCTGATAAAAAAAACAGGGAAAGCCTCGCACGACCTTCCCTGTTGGAAAGAAGAGTGTGTTAATTAAATAGTGATAGAGTTCCTGTCATTCTGTAACGATATTGCTTTGTCATTCCGGATCAAGTCCAGAATGACAATATGACGTCCAGAGTGACAAGACTATCCCAAGTCACCACAAGATTAACACCTTCAGAAAGAAATCCGGACAGATCAATCAGACCTTATCAAGAAATGCTTTACCGGGTGCAAATTTCGGGACGGTTTTCTCCGGAATATCAAGTGCTTCACCTGTCGCGGGATTGCGACCCTGACGTGCTTTACGCGTGATGGTGAAGAAGCTTCCGAAACCGACCAAAGAGACCTTGTCACCTTCGCTTACTGCATCCATCACAGTTGAGGTGAAGGCTTTCAGCACACTTTCCGCAGTCTCTTTCTTGACCCCGGTCTGCTTCATGATTGCACTAACAAGTTCGGATTTGTTCATAAGACCCTCAGATTTGAGTGAAAACTAACGTGGCGAGTATGTGCGAATATAACTAAGCTGTTTTATTGTGTCAAGTTATTTGCCGTCAAAGTGCCTGTCAAATAATAAAAAAGGCAAGCCGGCAAGCGGTTTCTCACATTTTACGGGCGAATCGGGATAAAAGTCTGCCTTCCGCTGCGATTTACCCAGAATGCAATCGCCTTTTTTCTTTTCTTGAATTTCTCCACAGCCTTGAGATAATCGTCCATAGATTCAATCTCCATATTACCGATTTCGGTGATCACATCTCCGGCTTCAAGGAATCCTTCAGCGGGTGAATCAGGCTCAATCCTCACCACCAGCACACCTTTCATTTTGCTGACACCAAGCCGCGTTCCTTCTCTGCCGTCCGTAGGTGCAACTTCAAATCCGAGCCAGACCTGATCCCGCTTGATACCTGGATCACCGGCGATGCTGAGGTACTCGCTCCGTGCCCCAAGTTTGAACTTCATTTTCTTCTCTTTGCCGCTGCGCCAAACGGTCATATTGATCTTGCTGTCAGGCGGGAAATCAGCAATCTGAAAGCGGAACCCCGACACATCTTTCACAGGTTTGCCGTTAATTTTGGTGATTACGTCGCCTCCTCGCAAGCCGCCGTCATCCGCAGGCGTATCTGACTGCACACCATCCACGAAAACACCTACCACTTCAGGATCAATACCGAGCGCTTCACGCTTCATCTCATCGAGTTCAGTCGGGAAGATGCCGAGATAACCACGCTCAACTGTTCCGTTATCGCGAAGTTGTTTGACTACTTTTTGTGCAAGGTTGATCGGAATGGCAAATCCGAGTCCCTGCCCCTGGGCGTTGATTGCGGTGTTCACACCGATTACTTCACCTTTGATATTGACCAGCGGACCGCCTGAATTGCCGAAATTGATCGAGGCATCCGTCTGAATAAAATCCTGATAGCTCGGTCCCTGACCACCGATCCGGAGGTTGGACCTGCCGCGCGCTGAAATTACTCCGACTGTCAGCGTCCAGTCAAGCCCATAAGGATTACCGATTGCAATAGCCCACTCACCAATGCGAATATTATCACTGTCACCGATTCTGGCGACCATGTTGTCATCGAGTTCGGTGTCCACTTTGATCAGCGCTACATCCGTTTCGGGATCAGTTCCTATCACTTCAGCCGGTAGCTCTGTCTCATCGGCGAACTTGACCATAATTTCATCAGCGTCAGATACCACATGATTGTTCGTCAGGATGTACCCGTCACCGTCAATGATGATGCCGGATCCGCCGCTTGTCACTTTGGGCATCTGTTGACGGCGGTTGTCTCTGCCGTCAGGTTGCCCGAAGAAACGCCGCAGATCAAACGGATCACCCGGAATCGTAGGATGACCTTCAATAACTTTTTTTGCTGATATATTTACCACCACCGGTTTCACAACTTCCGCTACATCAATGAACGGGCTGTTGCCGTCACTGTCGAGCAGCGGCAGATTGGCGGCGGGTACGACTTGAGGTCGGGCGGTCGCTTTGTACGGCGTTTCCCAACCTGTAGCCATTAAAAATCCGATTAAAAAACAAAACGCTGCAAAGAATGTAGTCGTCACAATTCGCCGCAACGTTCCAGGGTCAACTGACATATTTTGTCCTTCTGTTCATGATGCTGATAAATGGGATACGATGACTTTGCCAATGGTATAAAGTCAGTTCGCTGCTATTACAGAGTCGCAGTTGAGACAACCACGAATACAAAATCATTGTTCGACTAAAAATCTCAGATTTCGATACAGAGGCATCCAATTCATTTCTATACAATTAATGTGTCAACATCACGTTTGACGATGAAAACCGGAAAAAGTTCCTTCTACTTATCCTTATCTGCGTCTTTGGCTTTGCTCGATTTAGTAGTTTTCTTTCTGGTGGTTGTTTTTTTCGTTGCAGCTCTACTTTTAGGTCTTCCCTTTGGTTTAGCTTTTGGCTTCGGCTCGGGTTCAGTATCAGGCTCCGGCTCAACGGCAGGCTTCACCGTTTCCTGCTCTGTCTGACGAGCCTCAGATTTTGCGCGGAAGTGATCTGCAACCTTGTTGATCTCTTCCTTCTTCATCTCAACCAGCCTGTCCTGTTCTTTGATCTCGTCGAGCAGCCTGATAATCTCTTCATCTTCAAACGGCTGTGGTTGAGGCTCCATGTGGGACAACTCAGAAATGCGCACGCCAATCTCCCGATGCAGCCTGTCAATCTTTCTCTTTAGATTTAACAGTTCAAATTTCAGTTTGCCGATCAGAGTCTTCTCTTCGGTGAAGTCAGCCGCAGCCGTGGAAACCTCACGCACTCTCTGCTTAAATTTATCCCAAAAATCTTTTTGTGGCATTTCCCGCCTCCTAATAATTAATTTCTCAGGTGTAATTTACTAATATAATCGGCTGAACGTGATAACGCAACAGATTAGTTGAAGTTTGTTCTTTGCTTTACGCCGGTACGCTTAGTATATTCATGTCACTATAGAGTCTGTCCGGAATAATCACTCGATCAAAAGCAATCAATTTGGAATAATATCGTGGCCAGAAAGAAGAGCAACCCCAGGCAATCTACCCGGAAGGTTCAACCAACAGAGACAACAAAAGTTCCGCACAAAAGCTCGCTGATCCAGATAGTCGCCGTTATATTAGGGTTCTATCTTTTAATCGCCGTGTTCTTTTCGCCTGTGGTGCTGAAAGGATTGAAGTTGTCACCTGCTGCGGACATGATCGCTGCTGCAGGGATGATCGAAACCGGAGAAGCAGCGATTAGCTCGGGACATTTCCCGTTGTGGAATCCAACGCTGTTTTGCGGTATCCCGATGTTTGCTTCTCTTCAATACGCACTTTTTATCTATCCTCCCGAATATATCATTCGTGCATTGAGTTTCGTGTTCGGCACAAGTGATTACCGCATCTGGCTGTTTCACTATTTCCTTGCGGGACTATTCACATATTGGTTAGCCCGTCACTACCGTTGCGGACGGCTGGCATCGTGGTTGGCAGGAGCTGCGTTTGCGTTTTCTCCGCAGTTGATTGTGCTCTCTGATGTCGGACACGGTTCCAAGCTGATGGGGATGACCTATCTACCGCTGATCTGGCTTATGACTGACAGGCTGCGATTGAAACCTTCAATTGGCAGAACTGTAGCCTTGGGATCCGTTTTTGCAGTGGAGATACTCGCTCTGCATCCACAGGTTGCTGCATACGGGGCGATGCTGATGGCTGTGGCTCTTATATACTATCTAATTCCGGCAATCGCAGGTGGTAGATTTACACAGTGGGGCAAGTTTGCGTTGCATTGGGGTGGTGCGATGCTGCTGTCGCTGACAATCTCGGCTGTTTTGTGGATGTCGGTACTCGATTATGCGCGTCACTCTATTCGCGGGAGTGGTGATTCGGGTGTTGCCGGTGGCGGGGTTACGTGGGACTATGCGACCGGCTGGTCGTTTCACCCGCTCGAATCTATCACCTACTTGTTCCCGAATTTCATGGGATTCGGTAATGCAACATACTGGGGAACGGTCGGAACTCCCGCCGGGCAACCGTTTACGCATAACCCGATGTATTTCGGTTGTGTTGTTCTGCTGCTCGCTGTTATGGCAATTCTGTTCACCAAGAGGAAAGTGTGGGGATTTCCGGTTGCACTCGGTACGACTGCATGGGTGCTTTCATTCGGCAAGTATTTTCCGATCTTGTACGGGATACTGTTCCATGCACTGCCGTTTTTCAATAAGTTTCGTGCACCGGTAATGGGACAGGTATTGTTGCTATTACCTATGGCACTTTTAGCCGGAATTGGACTTGAAAGGATCGTTAAAGCAATCAAGGAAGCAAGCAACTCAGGAAAAGATAACAAGTTTGCCAAAGCACTGCTGTGGATAGGGGGAACAGCCGGAGCGGTGATGCTGATTGCACTCGTCGCAGAGCCTCTGTTTAGCACTATCTACAACAGTTTCGCCGATATAATCAGACCGGGTACCCGACCGGACTTACTGAATGCAGCCAGAGAACTTGCCTTGCCGGATGTGATCCGCGTGTCTGTTATTATCGGTGTAATCACAGTGCTGATCAGTCTCGGTTTAATGCGGAAGTTGAAATGGCAGGTGATTGTCTCAGTCGCTGTTGTGCTGTTTATTGTGGATCTGTGGAGTGTCAATGAGAAATTGGTGACATTCACTCCAAAGTCCCACTCACGCGGTCTGTTCCAAGCAGAAGGCATCGTCAAACGGCTGCAGAAAGAGGGTGGCAAATTCCGCATTCATCCACTTATGATCGGGATACGTCCTAAAGATCCTCGATACAACAACGCAAATTGGTGGAGCTATTTTGGATTAGAATCAACTGCCGGATATTTCGGGGCAAAGTCTGCGGATTACCAGCGGTTGATGAATGTGACGGAGTTAGAAAGTTGGGGTGCGCTGTACCGAAGACCGCAACTGCTCGATGCGCTGAATGTCAGATACATCATCACCACTGTTCCGATTCAACAACTGTTCAGTGAGCTTGAACGGCAAGGCTGGGGTGAACCTGTGCGTCCGGCAATGGAATATGAACCGGCAATAACAATGACGAGAGGTGGAGCATATCTATACCGCAACCCGGGCGAGATGCCGAGAGCGCGGCTGATGGACAGGTATAGAGTTGTGCCCACTTATGACGAGATGCTGACGGAAATTGTCACTCAACAGTGGGATCCGCAATCGATCACGCTGATTGAAAAGCAACCCGCTGTCGAACCGCAATCAGGCGGCTCAGCAGAAGCAGAGATCATATCCTATGAAAATGAAGAGATCACAGTAAAAGTATCAACGACAGTTCCCAAACTACTGGTTTTGGCTGATACGTACTATCCCTCAGGATGGGTAGCTACGATTGACGGTGAAGAGACAGAGATACTTCGTGCTGACGGTGTGCTGCGGGCAGTTGCTGTGCCTGCGGGTGATCACGAAGTCCGGTTCTTATTCAGACCAAAGTGGTTCTATGCTGGGCTGTGGATCTCCATCATTTCCGTTCTAACAGTTATTGCGGTTGGGGGATTTGCGTTTTATCAAATAAAGATAAGAGCAAAATAATAGTCATTCTAATGTCAAAAGGTTTGAGTTCAGAGTTCAACCTTCAGGTTGTTGAAAGACACTCTTAAAGAGTGTACTCTGAACTAAAGGATTAAACAGATATGGATAAAAGAATCACAGGAAGAGTGTGGGTGTTGGGAGACGATATTGACACTGATGTCATCTACCCGGGGAAATACCTGCCCATAATTGATGCTGAGGAAATGGGCAAACATGCGCTTGAGGGCTACGATCCTGAATTCCCGTCGAAACTGCAGCAGGGCGATATTATCGTCGCCGGGATGTCATTCGGATGCGGGTCGAGCCGGGAACAGGCTGCGACCTGTCTAAAGTCAGCCGGTGTCGCCGCGATTGTCGCAGGCTCGTTCGCAAGAATTTTCTTCCGCAATGCGGTTAATCAGGGGATCCCGCTTATTCAGGCGGATATCACCGATAAAGTTGCTGAAGGAGATCAGATTACAATTGACATCGTGAACAACCGGGTTGAGCATAACTCCGGTGAAACAAATTTCAATCCACTTGACGATTCGGTCGTTGTTCTGCTTGAAGCGGGAGGCTTGATCCCTGCAGTCAGGCAGAAGCTCGGATTCACGGACTGACAATGTTGCTAAGAGTCGGATTGACAGGATCTATCGGAGCAGGTAAATCTACGGTTGCTGCCTTATGGGAATCGCTCGGCGCTGGGATTGTAGAAGGTGACGAAATGGGGAGACTTGCACTTGAAACAGATGCTGAACTCCGACAAAGTCTGGCTGATCGGTTTGGTGAGCAGATCCTCGATGATAGCGGGGCGGTCAATCGTTGTGAACTTGCTCTCGCTGCATTTTCCTCCAGACAGGATCAGCAAGATCTGACCACACTCACGTTTCCGACCTTGTACCGATTGGCACGGGAGCACATTGAAAGTCTGTTGAAGCATCAGCATGTTGTGGTTTTCGATGCTGCGCTGATATATGAGTGGGGAGTCGAATCTGATTTTGATGTCATAGTCACCGTCACCGCTCCAAAGCAATATCTGCTCGACCATGCTGTCGCGAGAATGAACATCAGCCATGCAGAAGCTGAACGAAGGCTGTCATGGCAGATCTCGTCTGAAGAAAAGATCAGACGTGCCGATCACGTCATCGTTAACGACAAGGACATCGAATCCCTCAGGCAAAAAGCAAAAGCAATCTGGCTGGAAATTACCTCCCCTCACTAAGCTGTTTTTTACTTCATTTCACTTGACAAAAATTACTACAAACCATATATTGTTTTATTACTCTCAAATTACACTCGATTGAGCGCATGGGCTGCTGACATTGAAGAACAATTGTTTACCGGAGGTTGGCATGCGAGTTACGTTACTGATAACTGTTTTATTCACACTTCTTCTTTACTCTCCTCTCACTGCTACGCAGGAAGTATCCGATATTGAAATTCAGGTGATGAAGGCAATTATTAATGCAGGAGAACAACTTACACCCGATCAGCAAGCTATTTTCGATAGGTGGATCGATCCAAACAATGTAGGTCCGGTTAATCCGGAACCACGTCGTGACAGATCTGGTGGACCCGATGATTTCGGCTATCGTTGGCTCGATTCAGATGAGGAAAACGGACCTGAATTTGAATGGATTGATATTGAAGATGACGGTGACAGACTCCAGGCAGGTGACGATTGGAATAGCGGGCGTTTGGATTTGGGATTTGCATTTCCGTATTACGACGAAGAACATGAGTGGTTCCGGCTTTGTTCAAATGGTTGGATTACATTTTCTGATTTTAACGGTGGGAATATCGGCCTAGTACAGATGCCAAATCAAGGACAGCCAAACGCCACAATTGCAGTAAACAACTATGATCTGAACCCGGCAGCAGGTGGCTCAGTGATCTATTGGACGAACGAAGAGGATATGGCGATCGCAAGTTGGATTGAAGTTCCCAGATGGAATAATAATAACGTGGTAACAACATTTCAGATTATTCTAATGGGAAACGGCAGGATTTTGATCCAATTTGGTGAACAGCAAAATGCTGACCAAGTTAACGGTGAGAGAAACATCGGATTTGAAGATCATGGTGGACAGGACGGTCTCAGCATCATGTTCCACAATGTGGGAATTGAAGAAGAGTTAGCAATCCGCATCGGTGCACAATCCGGTTGGGTTACCGGAACTGTCACGAATCTAGCCGATGATGAACCGATTTCTGAAGTTCTGATGACCTTAAGTGACGGAATGGAAGCTGAAACCGACGAAGACGGTGTCTTCTGGTTAAATGATGTTCCTGAAGATGACTATACCCTGACGGCTTCAAAGTATGGCTTTAATTCGATAATCAGCGACGAATTCCATGTCGCCGATCAGGAAACTTTGGAAGTTGACTTCTCACTGCCTCATCCGGAGATCGAAGTGACTGTTGACGAAGAAGGATTCGACTTTGAGCTTGATCCGAATGAGCAGCTTGAGGAAGAATTTGACATCATCAACGATGGAAACGGCGAGCTTGAGTTTTCCATGTACCTCGCCATACCTGAGGAAGAAGGACGTGATCCTCAGGGCGATGTCATATTTGACTGGAACGTCGGCGAACAAACTGAGGATGAAGATCTTCAGGGTGTTGCCACTGACGGCGAGAACTTCTATGTTACCGGCTCTAATGAGGGAGGCACACCACAAGTATATGTGTTTAACCGCTTGGGCGAGCTTGTAAGCCAGTACGATCAACCAGTCGAAGAGCCGAGTGAGACCGGTTTCCGCAGTATTGTAACCGACGGAAATTTCCTCTATTCAGCCGATGGTGATGACATCACACAATTTACCTTTAACGGTGAATTTGTTGACATTATTCCCGGAATCCGTGATGTTCGTCCTATCGTCCACATAGCATACGACCCCGAGAGCGATCATTTCTGGATCAGCCATACACGAAACAATATTTTTGAGATTGACAGGGACGGTGAAATCATCAGTGAGATAGAATTCCCTGAGTCTGTTTTTGGGCTTGCTTGGCAGCCGTCAGATTTTGACGGTTATCATCTCTATGTGCAGCACCGAGTTCCGGAGGGACCTTCTCAGGTTGTGAGCAAAATTGACACTGAAACAAACGAAATCGAGTATGTGTTTGACTTTGACACGGGTGATGGAGACCGTTCTGTTACCTGCACGATCACCAATGATTATAATCCGCTGGTATGGATGCTGGTCACGTTGGTATCACGCCGTCGCATTGAACGGGTGGTCGGCGTTGAGATGGAGCTGAATACCTCATGGGTTGATGTTGATCCGATTACCGGGACGGTTGATCCGGAATCCGACATCCCGATCAGCATAGATTTTGACTCTGAGGGTTGGGCGCCTAACATGCAGTATGAGTTGGTGCTGGTCATTGAGTCCAACGCTGCCGGTGATCCGATTGAGATTCCACTCACTATGAGGGTTACTGATGTCGGTCTTGAACCGGAGCATTTTGAGTTCATAGAATCGGAAATCGAGCACACGTTCGTAATCGGAACGACCTCCATTCGCGGTCAGGCTGCCGAATGGGGAGATGAGATCGCTGCATTTACACAAGACGATATGTGTGTCGGTGCTTCCATCTGGTTTGGGCGCGCAACCACAATCACCGCTTACGGTGACGACCCGGATACCGACTTTGACGAAGGATTCGATGATGGAGAAGAACCAATCTTCAAGGTGTGGGACAGCGATATTGAGATTGAATTTGATGCCACTCTGAATGTTCTGGTAGGCGACGAAACATATACTGCAGACGGTTCCACACGTGGAACTTTGACAGTCGCCGGATTTGTCCGTGAGCAGGTTTTCGATCTTCCCATTGGATGGAGCTTGATATCAACCAATCTGATCCTCGATCATGACGAGATTATCCCCATATTTGTGGGAATGGTCGAGCGCGGGTCACTGCTTCTCCTCAAAGATGGTGAAGGTAGGTTCTATGCACCGCTTGCCGATAACTTTATCAACATCCCTGCGTGGGCGGAAGATGAAGGCTATATGATAAAGATTGCTCAGGCAGATATGTTCACACTTGGTGGTGAACATGCTGCACCGGATGCGGCTATACAGCTTGAAGCAGGCTGGAACATGATCGCCTACCTCCCGAGCTGGGAGCTGGATGTGCGCGATGCATTTGCAGGATTGGTCGAAGGCGATAATCTGACAATTGTCAAGGACGGATTCGGTCATTTCTATGTTCCTGAATTCAATTTTTCAAATATCGGAGCTGCCACACCGGGTAACGGTTATCTGGTGAACATAGCAGAAGATGTCGAGTTCCACTATCCCGGGGATGAACCTGGAGTTGCTCGCGTGCCGATGATGACAGAACTGCCGCTTGAGCATCTGGCTTCACCGATTTCCACAGGTAACAACATGTCACTGTTAGTCCGCTCTTCCGGTGGTTGGGATGATGTTGAACTGGCAGTATTGAACAGCAACGGTCAAATTTGTGGTGCCGGACGGATGGTTGACAACATTCACATCGGTATCGCCGTATGGGGTGACGACCCGACCACATCTGAGGTTGACGGTGCTGTTGATGGTGAAAATTTGAAACTTGCATATTGGCACGATGAAAATGGATTAAGTGAATTGCCGTTTGCGGTGGTTTCTGGCTCAGCGAAGTACCTGACAAACTCATTTGCAGCCATTGAGATCGGTCAATTTAACTCGGCTGCTCCCAATGAGCTATATCTAAGTGGATCTTATCCGAATCCGTTTAACAACCGCTCACAGATTCGATTCGGGTTGGCTGAAGCAGGACGGGTGGATCTTACTGTATTTGATCTGAACGGTCGTGTTGTGGCGGAACTCGCTTCCGGACAGTTAAGCGAAGGGCATCATTCTCTCATGTTTAATGCGGAAGGACTTGCATCGGGAACGTATCTGATTCAACTCAGCACAGCAACTGAGAAGAGGATCAGCAAAGCAATTTTACTTAGATAATCCGTATCGCATAGTAGTTAAGGTGCCATCGGTTAATATCGGTGGCACCTTTTTTTGAAATGTTGACGGGATGCCAGTCATTCCGGACTTGAGAGTCTGTCCGATAATACAAATCTACACGCTGTCATGCCTCCGTGCTTGACAGCCCTATAATCAGTTATTGTGTCAACCACGGCGGGTTGACACCGGTTTACGGTAGATATACCGTTTTGGCTATTTCGCTCATGTAGCGTGAATTGCTTCGCACTGATATTGAGATAAAATAAATTCCTGCTGAAAGGTCTTCACCTGTTAGCAATGTGCTATGTTTCCCTTGTTGCATCTGTCCAAGAGAATCTGAGTGTATTACCTGACCCAAAACATTATAGATATTTAGGTCAACCGATCCATAAATTGGAAGATCAAAAGTTATGTTCTGATAATCGTTAAACGGATTCGGATGGGCTTCAAGTGATAATGAATAGTCAATCGGTTGCTGATCTAAGTCCACACCAGCTTCCCAATCACTGTTTCCTGCCATAATTATGATGCGACCAACTGAAGCCAAGGGAATATCATCTGCACCATCTCCATTATAATCACCTGTCGCTCCGGTTATGTATCTGCCAACATAGATCCCTTCATAATCACGGTATAAATCAACGAAAATCTCCGGTTCACCACCTTCCCAGTCAGGACCGAAATGTATCCCTACCTCATTGTATCCGAAGTTGTCATTATAAATACAGGTGACAATGTCACCGAATCCATCATCATTAAAATCACCACCCGTTAACTCTCCCCGATCAAACCAAAAATTTGGATGTGCTTCAAGGTCTATGTAGTCATCAATATTCGGTTCTTCACCTCCAAAGAATATTCTGAAACCATTATCCACATAAGGTCGCTCATTGACAACTGTACGCTCAGTCCAAAAGATTCCCCAATCGTCATATCCGTCCGCATTCACATCTGACAGAATGGTGAATCCTTTTTGCATCTTAATATTGGTGTGTGCACCCTCAAAGTGATCCTCACGAAATGAAAACACCGGGACAGTATCCATTGGGGCACCACCAAGATACAAAGAATACCAATAAAAAGACTGCCTTGGGCTTTGATGTACACGAAGTAGTAAGTCATTATAACCATCTTTATTTACATCATTACCAGTAGAATAATCTGTAGAACCCATAGTTGAGTTCGGTAGATTGACATGCACTGTCCAGTCAGGAATTGTATCAAAGTCATCACCACCAAAATAAATTAGAAATCTGCCCAAGCTATCACCTCTGTCGTACGCAATTAGGTCATCAAAACCATCACCATTCAGATCTGCAGGACGCATCCGAAAACCTTCAGTGACGTATATATCGTTTTCCCTATGGTCGCGCGCGATGGAGTATTCTGGGTTATCATCCAGTTCCTCTCCACCTTCTTGAAAATCTAATAGTATTCGTATCGGATCAGATCTTTGTAATGAGTTCAACACAATAAACGGTTCATGATTAGGTATCAAGTTACCTAAATAATTTACCCTGAAATATTTATCTTGATTTTCGAGATATGGTTCAAAGACAAAGTTTGGCTCATTATCAACACCATCCCTACTACCAAAGAACAGTTTGGCATTGTGTGTACTCTCGTGTGTAATCAAAATATCATCAAATCCATCATCATTCTGGTCACCCACCCAGCAGAAGTCAGTTGCAAAGTAAGGTTCTTCGGCGTGAAGATGTGCGATTACTTCTGGGAGGTCGTAGTCCTGAGCGAGGCAGATTCCCGTAAACAACAGCAAGACGATAATGAATGGATAGCGCATACAATCCTTGGTTATTTATTTCTATATACTGAGGATATAATTAAAATGCAAATGATGGTAGGGAGAGGCTCTTCACTTCGTTCAGAATGACATGTCCATATTTGTATTCTCGCACAGGCTGAAGCCTGAACTCTGAACGTTACCCATTTTATCCTATATTTCGTTTTTTTTTCTGCAAGTTTGTGAAAATCTTCTTGACATTGAATTTGTCTGTTTGTATATTGCTTGTGCAAAGATTAACTTGAACTGCATAAAAAAAAGATGCACGCAGTTAAAACAGGTGTGAATCAGCTTAATATCATTGATGGTGTTGATGGAATCGAATCCGGTCAATGCCAACAAAATCCCAATACAAAGGGTTACAAATTGAACAATTACATCTTTATTACACTCGGAGCCGGCGTTATCGCCTTACTGTTTGCCCTCTGGAAAGCCAGCTGGGTCAATAAACAGGAAGAAGGTGAAAAGAATATGGCAACCATTGCCGCTAATATCCGTGAAGGCGCTATGGCGTTTTTGGCTGCCGAGTACAAAGTACTGGCAATTTTCGTTGTTGTCGTCGCGATCCTTCTCGGGATTGCAAACGCATCTGATAAAGTCAATTCGTCATCACTGGTGGCGTTGTCATTCGTAATCGGTGCAATATGCTCCGGACTCGCCGGATTCTTCGGAATGCGCGTTGCCACTAAAGCAAACGTTCGTACCACTCAAGCAGCTCGCACAGGCTTGGCTAAAGCATTGGGTGTGGCGTTTTCCGGTGGTGCGGTTATGGGTATGTCGGTTGTAGGATTAGCATTGACCGGATTAGGTCTGTTGTTTCTCCTATATATAGGCGGACTCGGATTTGGTTTTGAGAGCCAATCCGCAATGAGTAAACTGCTCGCCACTATATCCGGTTTCTCACTCGGCGCATCATCCATAGCACTATTTGCCCGCGTCGGTGGGGGTATTTACACCAAGGCGGCGGATGTCGGTGCTGACTTGGTCGGTAAAGTTGAAGCTGGAATCCCTGAAGATGACCCGCGTAATCCCGCAGTTATTGCCGATAACGTCGGTGATAATGTTGGCGATGTCGCTGGAATGGGAGCTGATCTGTTTGAATCGTATATCGGTGCCATTGTCGGATCAATGGTGATTGCCGGATCCGCTTGGTGGATACCCATGCAATCTGCCGGTGGTAATGAACTGTTTCCGGTTTTACTCCCATTGATGCTCGCCGCTACCGGTATCATAGTGTCTATCATCGGCACATTCTTCGTCCGCACCAAAGAAGGTGGTAACCCACAAAATGCACTAAACATCGGTACATTCGGTGCAGGTGCCTTAATGGTAATTGCCTCTTGGTTCGTTATAAAGGCATTCATTCCTGAATCGGTTACAATTCCTAATCCTTTCGGTACTGAACCTATTCAGACAGGTACACTCGGTGTATTCCTTGCTACTGTATATGGTCTCCTCGCAGGAATCGCTATCGGTATGATTACCGAATACTACACCGCTGAAAACCGCAGTCCTGTTCACGGAATCGCCAAAGAAAGCCTCACAGGTGCCGCAACCAACATTATTGCCGGATTGGCTACAGGTATGCGTTCAACCGCATTTCCGTTGTTAGTATTATCTGCCGCAATTGTATTGGCTTACAATTCAGCCGGACTGTATGGAATCGCTATTGCAGCGGTCGGAATGCTTTCTACGACAGGAATCCAGCTCGCAGTTGATGCTTATGGTCCTGTAGCAGATAATGCCGGTGGTATCGCTGAAATGGCTGAATTAGAACCGAAAGTTCGTGAACGTACCGATAAATTGGACGCAGTTGGTAATACTACTGCCGCTATCGGTAAAGGTTTCGCTATCGGATCCGCCGCATTGACCGCATTGGCACTGTTCTCAGCATTCGTATCGGTTGTAGGCATTGATGCTATCAACGTAATGGATCCGAAAGTTATGGCTGGTCTGTTCGTTGGTGCGATGTTGCCGTTCCTGTTCAGTTCATTCGCTATGGAAGCGGTCGGTAAAGCCGCTGGTGAGATGATAGTTGAGGTTCGTCGCCAATTCAAAGAGATTCCCGGACTGCTTGAAGGTAAAGAAGGTGTTGTAGCTGAACACGCTAAATGTGTTGCTATCGCTACACAAGGCGCTATAAAGCAAATGGTTATGCCAGGATTGCTTGCGGTATTAACACCTGTTATTGTCGGATTTGTGTTTGGACCGGTTGTACTTGGTGGATTGCTCGCTGGAGTTACCTCAGCGGGTGTTCTCATGGCAATCTTCCAGTCAAACGCCGGTGGTGCCTGGGATAACGCTAAAAAACACATTGAAGGCGGCTCTCACGGTGGTAAAGGTTCAGACGCACACAAAGCCGCAGTTGTCGGTGATACGGTCGGCGATCCGTTTAAGGATACAGCCGGACCATCTCTGAACATTTTAATCAAGCTGATGAGCGTAGTCTCGCTCGTCATTGCCCCACTTTTATAAGAAATAACACAACCGAGCGGTGTCTATGACTGCATCACTTGGTTTGGCTCATAATCGAGATAAAAATCACAAAGTCAGTAAAAATTAAAGTAAGGAGGTTCTGAATGGCTGATACTAAATTGATTAGCCCGCACGGATCCGACGAGCTGATCATCCTGCTGCTGGAAGGTGAAGAGCTGGCAGCAGAACGGAAGAAAGCCTTAGATTTGCCAAAAGCACGGATAACATCCCGCGAAGTCGGTGATCTTATCATGCTCGGCATTGGAGGCTTCACTCCACTGAAAGGATTCATGAACGAAGCGGATTGGAAAGGTGTCTGTGCCGACATGAAAATGTCAGACGGCACATTCTGGCCCATTCCTATCACCGTTTCGGTTGATAAAGCGTTCGCCGACTCGCTGAGTCTCGGTGACGAAATCACCCTGGTGAATGATGAAGACGACGACATCATGGCAACCATGAAGGTGGAAGACAAGTATGTCATTGACAAAGATTTCGAATGTCAAAATGTCTATACCACCAACGATTCAGAACACCCCGGCGTCCAGATGGTCATGGATCAGAAGGAAGTCAATCTCGGTGGTTCTGTCAAGGTGTTGTCGGAAAGCTACTTCCCGGAGGAGTTTAAGGGAATGTATCAGCGTCCCGTCGAGAGTCGGGCTATATTCGCTGAAAACGGTTGGAAAACTATTGCAGCTCTGCAGTTGCGCAACCCGATGCATCGCTCGCATGAGTATCTCGCGAAAATTTCGCTGGAAATCTGCGATGCATTGTACATCCATCAATTGGTCGGTAAGCTGAAGCCGGGTGATATACCCGCTGACGTTCGCGTCAATTGCATCCAAACATTGGTGGATAACTACTTCATCAGTAAAACTACCGTCCAAGGTGGATATCCATTGGATATGCGTTATGCCGGACCGCGTGAAGCTCTGTTACATGCAGTGTTCCGCCAAAACTTCGGTTGTACGCATCTGATTGTCGGTCGCGATCACGCCGGAGTAGGTGACTATTACGGACCGTTTGATGCGCAAGACATCTTCCACAAACTGTGGGACGGTGCACTGCAACTGCAGCCGCTGCCGATTGATTGGACGTTCTTCTGTTATAAGTGTGGCGGTATGGCTTCAATGAAGACCTGCCCGCACGGTAAAGATGACCGTCTGTTTCTGTCAGGTACAGCGTTGCGTAAATCACTGTCAGAAGGTGGAGACGTTCCGGCTGAATTCAGTCGCACTGAAGTGCTGGCGATCCTGCGTGAGTACTACGCAGGTTTGACCGAAAAAGTTGAAGTGAAATTACACGGACATGCGACCGGCGACGCCAAATAAGAAAAGAATAACCACTAAGACACCAAGTTTAGTGTGGGAGTAGTTTAGAGTTCACGCTTCAGCGTGGGGAGCAGCCTAAAGGCTGAACTCTGAACGTTCATAAAGAACTTCTTTTTGGTGTCTTGGTGGTTCAAATTGAATTGAACGAAATAACCCAAAGTAAGCCGATAAACGGCTAAGTAATTATTCTGGAGGCACAATGCCAAGTTACGTAATCAACGAAAAATGTGACGGGTGCCAAGGGCAAGATAAGACAGCATGCATGCATATCTGCCCGAATGACCTCATGATTCTTGACAAAGAAGCCATGAAGGCGACCAATATGGAACCCGAAATGTGCTGGGAGTGCTACAACTGTGTGAAGATCTGCCCGACTCAGGCAATCGAAGTCCGCGGCTATGCCGACTTCATGCCGCTCGGTGCGACCGTCTCACCGTTGCGCAGCTCCGATTCTATTATGTGGACTGTCAAGTTCCGCAATGGAATGCTGAAAAGGTTCAAGTTCCCGATCCGCACCACACCTGAGGGTGAAGCAGTGCCGGACGGTGGCTGGGACACAGGTACGGACGATCTGAGCAGCCCGTTGTTGTTCAGTGAACCCGCTTCGCTCGGAATGGATGAAATTGCCACACTGAAGTAGGAGATAACAAAAATGGCAAATTTTGAAACAATCACGGTAGAGACCGACCTCCTAATCATCGGTGGTGGAATGGCTGCATGTGGTGCAGCAGTGGAGGCAGCCTACTGGGCAAAGAAGAATGATCTGAAAGTGACCTTGGTTGACAAGGCAGCGATGGATCGCAGCGGAGCAGTTGCGATGGGTCTGTCCGCAATCAACCAGTACGTCGGTCTGAAAGACGGCGAAAACACGCTTACAGATTACATCAATTACGTTCGCAACGATCTGATGGGTGTGACCCGTGAGGATGTCGTTGCCAACATCGCACGTCACGTTGACGGCTCTGTTCACCTGTTTGAGAAATGGGGACTGCCGATCTGGACAGACAAAGACGGCAAGTATGTCCACGAAGGTCGTTGGCAGCTTATGATCAACGGCGAATCCTATAAGGTCATCGTCGCTGAAGCAGCCAAGAACGCACTCGGAATTGACAACATCTACGAACGCATCTTCATCGTTGAACCGTTGATGGACGGTGATCGTGTTGCCGGTGCGGTTGGATTCTCAGTTCGTGAAGACAAATTCTATGTCTTCAAGGCAAAAGCAGTCCTGGTCGCCCTCGGTGGTGCAGTTCACGTGTTCAAGCCGCGTTCAGCCGGTGAAGGTCTCGGCCGCGCCTGGTATCCACCCTGGAACTCAGGTTCATCCGCTTACTTCACGCTGAAAGCAGGCGCCGAGATGACCTGTCAGGAAGTCCGGTTCATTCCGGTTCGCTTCAAAGACGCATACGGTCCTGTCGGTGCATGGTTCCTGCTGTTCAAATCCCGTGCCACAAACGCCTTGGATGAGAACTACATGCAGACCAACGCTGATGAGCTGCAAAAATGGCTGCCTTACGGCAAAGTCAAGCCTGTTCCCGCAAACCTGCGTAACTGGCTGATGATGCTCGATGTGATGGAAGGCAAGGGTCCGATCTATATGAGAACGGAAGAAGCCATTCAAAACATAGCTGACGAGTTCAAAGACGACAAGAAGATGTACAAGAAGAAAATGAAAGAGCTTGAAAATGAAGCTTGGGAAGACTTCTTGGATATGACCATCTCTCAGGCGCTGCTGTGGGCATCCACCAACGTTGCTCCTGAAGAGAAATCATCCGAAATCGCCGCTGCTGAGCCGTACTTCATCGGTTCACACTCCGGTGCTTCCGGTGCCTGGGTTTCAGGTCCTGAAGACATCCAGAACGGCGCAAGCAAGGGTGACTACTTCTGGGGCTATCCCAACATGTCAACCACAAATGGAATCTTCTGTGCAGGTGACGCATCAGGCGCATCCTCCCACAAGTTCTCCTCCGGTTCACATGCTGAAGGTCGTATTGCTGCTAAGGGCGCTATCAAATTCATCGTTGACAACAACACTCAACCGAACGTTGATGCTGCTGCCGTCGAAGAGTTGAAAGCAACGATCCTGGCTCCGCTCGACATCTTTGAGAAGCACAGTGGTGAGACTACTGATCCTCACATTAACGCCAACTACATCCGTCCGAAGATGTTCATGTTCCGTCTGCAGAAGATCATGGACGAGTATGCAGGTGGTGTGACCGCTCAGTTTATGACCAGCAAGCCGAATCTGGAGAAGGCTCTGGAGCTGTTGGGTTGGTTGGCGGAAGACTCAGCCAAGCTGGCTGCCGCTGATCTGCATGAGCTGATGCGCGCATGGGAGAATGTCCACAGAATGTGGCAGGCAGAAGCACACGTTCGGACGATCCTATTCCGCGAAGAAACCCGCTGGCCCGGATACTACTTCCGCTCAGACCTTCCGGAGATGAAAGATGACTGGAAAGTTTTCGCAAACTGCAAGTGGGATCCTGCAACCGGCGATTGGGAAATGATGAAACGACCGATTCACGAGTTGTTCTAATCCCTCTGACTGATGTCGGGGGTCTCACGACCCCCGACCCCTTTGTTACAAAGAACCGACTTATTGCAGAAATATTTGGACGCAATGTCCATGATAGAATGGAGTATCGGCGCCGGAAGTTTAGAAACTGGATACGGATATGTTCGGTGTGATTCTTCAAGACAGTTTGTGATAATAAGACCAAAAGAAGCATAATTTTTTAAGAGCAGTGAAACTGTAGTCGTGGTTGTCTCAACCACGACATCGGGCTTGAGAAGTGCCTGACGAATATAGAAGAACCTTAAAAAGAGAACCTTTTAACCGTTTGAATAGGACAGAAATGTTGAGCAACGATCATACACCTGAGTCGGCACCCAAATGCGCTCATTGTGGTGAAGAGATGAAAAAAACCGCAATCCCGCGCGAAGCAAATTTTGACGCTCCATACTTTTATGTTTGCTTCAACGACTCATGCTCATACTTCATCGAAGGCTGGGAGTGGATGAAACAAAAATATCAGGTCAATTCCACATACCGCTACCGGATTGATCCGGTGACAGAACAGGAAGCACCGTTCCCGGTATGGTCGAAAGATGCGATGCGTGATAGGATAATTGAGTAGTTGAAAAGTTAATAAGTTGACAAGTTTTCAAGTTTGATAATTTGATATTACTTGCAGACTTGCCAACTTGCTAACTTTCAAACCTGGAAACTTCAATGGAAGAACTGAAAAAACTGAAAAAAACCATTCTGGAAGATTACCCACACCTCGATGAGAACGACAAGTTCAAATTCGTGTGCGGTCCAAAACTGGAATGTTTCAATAAATGCTGTTGTGATGTGAACATCTTTCTGACACCCTATGATGTGCTGCGAATGCGTAAAGCTGCCGGTATCGGATCCGGCAAGTTTCTGGCGGATTACACCATAATTCCGTTTGATAGAAACCTGAAGTTGCCGATGCCTCTGATGCAGCTTGATGACAGTGATGACAAACGGTGTCATTTTGTGGATAAAGAGAAAGGATGCACAATTTACGGTGATCGTCCGTGGCCCTGCCGCATGTATCCGTTGGGGATGGGTTCACCGGGTGAATTGGCAGGTGAAGACAAAAAGCCGTTCTACTTTGTGATGAAGGAGGATGTGTGCAAAGGTCACGACTGTCCTAAGGAATGGTCGGTCGGTGAGTGGATGGCGGATCAGGGTGTTGACGAGTACGTCGAATTCGGTGAGTTGTACAAAGAGATTTCTTTACATCCTGCATTCGCAAACAGTAAATTCAAACTGACCGCTAAGCAGGTTGACCTGTACTGGATCGCACTTTACGACCTTGATAAGTTCCGCCGTTTCATCTTTGACAGCAGTTTCTTTGACAGGATCGTTGTGGAACCTGATGAGGTCGAGCGGATCCGCACAGATGACGAAGCCTTGCTGCGGTTCGGTTTTCGTTGGATCAGGATGAGCCTGTTTGGTGAGAAGACATTCAAAATCACAGAACAGGCGAGAGAGAAAGCGTTGAGGATAGAAAAACCGGTGACGAAGGTATAGATACGTAGCCCGGTTTCTCCGAAACCGGGGGTGATTACATATTTTGAGGGTGTCAACTTTGTAGTGATACCTGTAGTCGTGGTTGTCCCAACCACGACGTCGAGCTTGAGACAAGCCCGACTATAAATAACAGGATCACTTTTAAGTTGATATTCTCCATACTTTAATAATCACGGCTTCGGAGAAGCCGAGCTACATGGTGAGGAACCAATGGCTGAAATAGCAGTCAAACCGGACATAGATTTTTTACGTCGTATCAAGCTCTCCGGTGGAGACGACGTAAAGAAATGCTACCAATGCGCAACCTGTTCATCGGTGTGTGATCTGTCACCGGAAGATGCGCCGTTTCCGCGTAAGGAGATGCTGTACGCAGGTTGGGGGTGGAAGGATAAACTGGTAACGGATCCGGACGTTTGGTTATGTCATCAATGTAATGATTGTTCGGTACGTTGTCCGCGCGATGTTAAGCCGGGTGATGTGATGGCGGCGGTGCGGAATTATGCATTTGAGCACTATGCTATTCCCCAATTTATGGGAAAACTCGTTGCGAGTTCGGGTGGATTGCTACCGTTGATGCTGATCCCGATAATCATTTTGACTGCAATAATGTTTGCAACTACGGGTGGTGATTTTGCTCCTCTGTTTGACGGTACGATGGATCATGTTGATTTCAAATACTTCCTCAAACATGATTATGCTGATGCGACGTTTGTGCTTGGAAACATTCTGGTGTTCACTCTGTTGGCGATCAGTCTAACCCGATTCTGGAAGGGAATGAACGCTTCATGGAGCGGTGAATCAAAAGTGGGGTTCATTCCTGCACTTATTTCGACCATCACCACAATACTATTGCATAAGCGTTTCAGATTTTGTGATGCTGCAGGATATCGAAACTTAGCGCATTTATTCATATTCTTTGGATTTGCGGCGGCGTTCATATCTACGTTATGGGCGGCATTTAATATGTTATTGCTGACTAAAGTGTTGGGATTGGAAGGATTTTATCCACCATATTCATTGTTTAATCCGCTCAAGATAATGGGTAATCTCGGTGGAATCGGGATTATTATCGGATTTGTGATGGTTCTGATGCAACGTAGCAAAGATCCCAAAAGTAGTGGCAAAACCACTTACAGCATGAGTGTGTTGATCTGGATGATTGGAATCATTGCTTTTAGCGGAATGTTTGCTCAATTCTTCCGCATGTGGGAAATGCCAATGTTTGCATATCCGACCTACTTCATTCATTTGACAACTGTATTTTACCTGCTGTGGTATGCGCCGTATAGCCAGATCGGGCATATGTTTTACCGTACAGTGGCAATGATCTATGCAACAGGCATTGATCGAAAAGCAAGGGAATTGTAACCACCAAGTCACCAAGACACCAAGAAAACCAAAAACCTCTTTTCTTCTTGGTGGCTTTGTGTCTTGGTGGTTAGGTTTAGGATTTGTGGAAAAAAAGGGAGACTACAATGGAACTTAAAGGTTCAAAGACAGAAAAAAACTTGATGGCGGCGTTTGCAGGGGAATCTCAGGCACGCAACCGCTACACATACTTTGCGAGCAAGGCAAAGAAAGATGGTTACGTCCAGATTGCCGATATATTCACCGAAACTGCTAATCAAGAGAAAGAACACGCTAAACGGTTGTTCAAGCTGATGGAAGGTGGTGAGGTTGAAATTACCGGATCATTTCCTGCCGGTGTAATCGGTGATACTTACGACAACCTCATTGCATCCGCAGAAGGTGAGAATTATGAGCATACGATCATGTATCCCGAATTTGCACAGATTGCGAAGGATGAAGGGTTCAAGCTGATCGCTGCAGTATTCACGAGCATCGCCGTAGCCGAGAAACAGCATGAAAAACGTTACGTAGAATTAGCTGAGAACATCAAGGCTGGTCGTGTTTTCGAGCGTGATGGCGTGGTCATTTGGCGGTGTCGGAATTGTGGTTTCCTCCACGAAGCGAAAAAAGCTCCAAAAGTATGCCCCGCTTGCGATCATCCGCGAGCATATTTTGAGATATTGGGTGAGAACTGGTAGAAGTTGCACGCAAGGCATGCAAAATAGGCAAAGTTCGCAAAACAATCCAAAACTATAGAGGTTTAAAATGAAAAGAGTATTTTTTTTACTATTAATCGTTTTTCTGTCCACTTCGGTGACCGCTGGGGAGAAATGGGAAGAAGAACTCTTGGAGGATGTCGTTGAAATCAAAGGTGACAAAATGGTCATTGAGAGCTATGGTCTCATTAGTATGGAAGATTTTGGCGAATCAAGCAATATGCAGGTTAGAATCTACAGTGAAGCGCCTGCCGAGGGCTCAATTAGTAGAGATAACTTTGTATCAATGACATCAATGATTTCACTCCCATATTTCATTGTGTTAGGTGAGTACACTGAAATTGATGCACCTATTGGCAAAGTTGATATGGAAATAAGTATTTATATGGCTGTCACTGGACTTCAGGTGGAATTCAAAGACCATGTAAATGACCTAACTACAAGGGAAACGCAAAAGTGGAGTGAGAGTAATTATCTACCAGATTCATATGCTGACCAAGCAAAATATGAAGATATGATCAAACAGGATGTTGTTAAGATCAAAGACAACAAGATGATATTAGAGGATTTTGGTCTCGTTGAGGTATTGGATGAGTATGGTGGCACTAATAATCTACAAGTTAAACTCTATTGTGAAGCACCTTCACAAGGCATAATTGGTCGAGATAATTTTCTATCAATGGCAACAATGATGTACTTTACCGTGCTTTTCGAGATGGGCAAATATAGTAAAATTGATGCACCTATCGGAAAATTTGATTTTGAGTTAAACATCTATATGTCAGCAAATGGTTTTCAACTTGAGATGAAAGACAATGTAAATAATACGACTAATAGAATGACGCAAACGTGGAAAGAAGTGATGACTGAATAAATGTATCTTCCAATAGATTATTAGATCAATATTGCTTTGCGACTCAGTGATTTTGCTCGAGAGTAATCATAATGTACTCTAATTATTACAACTTGAGTCCTCAATCATTGAGGGCACCATCAAAAACAAATAGCACAACAACAAGAGTACCATTATGAACGAAATAGTTAAAAACCTGTTCCACAGCATAGACGCCATGGACACAGACAAATTTGTAACCTTCTTAACCGATGATGCGGAATTCCGGTTCGGTAACGCACCGAGCGCAATTGGCAAAGAGCAGATACATCAAGGTGTCGCTGGATTCTTCTCATCAATTAAAGGTTTGAGCCACGAATTGGCATATGCCCATGTTACCGATGATACGGTAATCACTGAAGGAACAGTAACCTATACCCGGTTTGATGATTCAAAATTGAGTGTGTCGTTCTGCAATGTCTTCGGAATGAAAGGCGACCTGATCCAACGGTATTTCATATATATAGACCTAAATGAACTGTACGCTTAAAAAGAAGGCGTAACCACCAAGTCACCAAGACACAAAGAAGAGAAGAATCAGATTTTGTTTTACTTGGTGTCTTGGTGGTTCGAAAAAAAACTTTGCGACTTAGCGTCTTTGCGTGAGAATAAAATAAAAAGTTCAATTAATGGAAACACAACCTATAGAAACTACTTCCGCTGACTTACTCGTTGTCGGTGGAGGAATCGCTGGAGTTACCGCTGCGGTGGAAGCTGCTGAGACCGGTAAAACAGTGATTATATTAGAAAAAGATCATTCTCTCGGTGGACGGGTAGCGCAATTGGATCGTTACTTTCCGAAGCTATGTCCACCGGTGTGTGGATTGGAAATTAACTTCAGGCGCATTCGCCAAAATCCGAATATCCAAGTGATAACCGGAGCTACTGCATCCAAAATTAGCGGTGATCCGGGCAATTACAATGCTGAAGTGAACGTTGAACCACGATTCGTCAATGAAAATTGTACCGCTTGTGGAGATTGCGAGGATGCGTGCACAATTGAAGTGGATGATCCATTCAACCTTGGAATAACCAAAGCAAAGGCTATCAGGCTACCTCATAAGATGGCATTTCCGAACCGTTTCTTCATTGAACCATCCGTAGTGAATAACCCTGCGATGGCGGAAGCAGCTAAAGCCTGTAAAGTGGATGCGATTGAACTCGATATGCAACCGCAAACACTGACACTTAATGTCAAAACCGTTGTATGGGCTACCGGATGGACACCGTATGATGCAAATAACCTGACCGGTGAGCTTGGATTTGGTCGGATGCCGAACATCGTTACCAATATGATGATGGAACGGATGAAGGCTATTGCTGGTAATGAAGGTAAAATGACTCGTCCTTCCGATGATGGTGAAATTAAATCCGCAGCGTTTGTACAGTGTGCCGGATCGCGTGATGAGAATCATCTGCCGTACTGTTCAGCAATTTGTTGTATGGCTTCATTGAAGCAAAGTCGTTATCTGCGTGAGCAGTATCCCGATTGTGAAGTACACATATTTTTCATTGATGCACGAACCCCTGGTCGATGGGAAGATTTCTATCAGGAAGTCCAGGATGATCCGAAAACCATCATCCATCGTGGTAAAGTTGCCAACATTGAACCTGATGATGATGGAATGGTCAAATTGACCGCTGAAAACACATTGACTGGAAAGTTAGAGCAGGTTACGGTTGATTTGGCAATTCTCGCAACCGGAATGAAACCGAACAACAGTTTCCCGGTTGATCTCAATGCGGATGATTACGGATTTATAGCCGGAGTTGAAGGTATGTACACAGCCGGAGTTGCAACCGGACCCAAAGACGTTGCCGGATCGGTGCAAGAAGCGACCGGTGCTGCTATCCTGACCATGAAACATACAGCGAGGGTGTGATCATGGATGTTAAAACAGGGCTGTACCTGAGCAAAGGCGACGGACTCGGTGAAATGATTGATTTTGATGAACTCAAAGAGACCGTTGAAGAAGAAAACGACTTTGAAGTCTGGCGCGAATTTGACAATTTCAACGTCAGCGAAATAGAAGCACAGATCAAAAAAGATATTGAAGAAAATGGATTAGACCGGATCATCATCGGTGGACCGTCAATCAGATTCTTTGAGGATCGGTTCAACTTTGGTGAAGATATTCTTGTTGAACGCGTCGCACTGCGTGAATTGGTAGCGTGGACACTCGATCCAAAAGGTGAGTACGAGGACGAAGAGGAAAGCGAAATCCAAGCTGCTGCTGCCGATTATCTGATGATGGCGATTGCCAGAATGTCAAACAGTGAACCTCCTGTTGCGCATATTGAGGATACGTTGTCTAAGGATGTATTAATCATCGGTGGAGGTGTATCCGGTATGAGTGCGGCGATTGCGACTGCTGATGCTGGTTACAATGTCCGATTGATTGAGAAGGAAACTGAGCTTGGTGGATGGGCGCGTATATTCAAAGCGGTAGTTCCGAGCAATGCTCCTCATATCGAACTGGAAGAACCTCCACATACAGCTATGGTCCAGGAGATTGAGGGCAATGACCGCATTACAGTTCACACTTCGACAACTGTTGAGTCTATTTCAGGTCAACCGGGGCAGTTTGATGTTACATTGCTGAACGGTAGTAAGGATAACTTCATAGTTGGCGCGGTAATTCAAGCCAGTGGTTGGAGCCCATACAATCCTGACAACCTTGCGGACAAATACGGTTACGGCAAGCTGTCCAATGTAATTACCAATATCCGTATGGAGGATATGGCGCGTGAAGGTAATATCGTCAGACCTTCTGATAATGCTAAACCTTCCAGTGTTGCTATCATTCATTGTGCAGGATCGCGCGATAAGGAACATCTGTCATATTGTTCAGCAGTATGTTGCCGCGCTGCAATGAAACAAGCGTTATACATTCGTGAGCAGTTGCCGGATACGGATGTTTATCTGTTGTACAAGGATATTCGCAGTCCCGGAGTATATGAGCAGTTTTACGCTGCGGTGCAGGAACAGGAACGGATATTCCTGATGAAGGGTGAAGTTACTGCTGTCGAAGGTGGTGACAAGGACACCATTACGGTGTCGTTGGATGATACGTTAGTCGGTGAATCGTTGACGGTTGAAGCTGATATGTTGGTGTTGGCGACCGGAATGGTTCCGAGTGCTAGGGTTGATGTTGATGAAAGTGCTGACGATGATGAAGGTGATGGTGCTCGTTCTTCTGAAAAGGGTGCCGGTATTCTCAATTTGAAATACCGTCTCGGAACTGATTTACCTACTTTGAAGTACGGTTTCCCTGATTCACATTTTATCTGTTTCCCGTATGAGACTCGTAGAACCGGCGTTTATGCGGCAGGTACGGTTCGTGCGCCGATGGATATTCCATCAGCACGTACAGATGGTCTTGGCGCTGCGATGAAAGCGATTCAGATGGTTGAATCAGTTCAGAAAGGTACATCGGTTCATCCACGCGTTGGAGATACTGCATTCCCGGAGCTATTCCTCCAACGATGTACGCAATGTAAACGATGTACTGAAGAGTGTCCTTTCAGCATGTACGAAGAGGATGTCAAAGGAACACCTGAACCGAATCTGAATCGTTGTCGTCGTTGTGGTATCTGTATGGGAGCTTGTCCTGAACGGATCATCACTTTCAAGGATTACAACATCAACATGGGTTCTAAGATTATCAAATCCATATTTATGCCGGATGAGTTTGATGAGAAACCACGTGTACTCTGTTTCATGTGTGAAAATGACGCTCGACCGGCATTGGACATTGCGGCGGCTCACGGTCATAAGATTGATCCTATGGTGCGAGTGATTCCGGTTCGTTGCCTCGGTTCTGTCAACATGGTGTGGGTTGCGGATGCTCTGTCGAACGGGTTTGACGGCATCCTGCTGCTCGGCTGTAAGCATGGTGACGACTATCAATGTCACTTTGTAAAAGGCAGTGAGCGGGCAGAAACGCGACTTGGCAACATTCAGGAGAAGCTGACTCAGCTTTCGCTTGAATCAGAGCGTGTGCAAATTGATTACATCGAGATGTCAGACTGGAAGAAGGTTGCAACGGTAATCAACGACTTTTCCGAAGAGATCCGTGAGTTGGAGTTGAACCCGTACAAGGGATTTTAGTATTGACTTTGTTGGGTAGGGACGTGATTTATCGCGCCCGCGGTTATAGTCCTCGTTAGCGGGTTTGATAAATCAAACCCCTAGAATAGATAACAAATAACAAACGGCTGTACTCAATCAGCCATCTATAATAAATTAACTGCTGAATTATTGGAGTAGTTATGGCAGAAACAAAAATGCTTAACGAGCTTAAGAAGGGAGCATGGCCCAGTTTCGTAACTGAAATAGAACTGGCAGCCAAGGACAACAAGATGTCCCAAGACCTGCTCGGTCTTCTTGAGCTATCGTACAACGAGAAGATCGGTCACTGGAAACATGGCGGTATTGTCGGTGTTATGGGATACGGCGGTGGTGTGATCGGTCGCTACAGCGATATTCCGGAACAGTTTCCGAATGTATCGCACTTCCATACCATCCGCGTAAACCAACCCGGTGGTTGGTTCTATAATACGGAAGCGTTACGCGGCGTATGCGACATCTGGGAAGAGCATGGATCAGGCTTAACCAATATGCACGGTTCAACCGGTGATATGGTTCTGCTCGGGTGTAGGACTGAGGCTTTGGAACCGATCTTTGGAAAACTGACCCAACTCGGCTTTGACCTCGGAGGATCAGGATCGGTGATGCGCACACCGTCATGTTGCTGTGGTCCGGCTCGCTGCGAATGGGCGATGTTTGATACGCTCGATATGTCCTACGACCTAACCATGCACTGGCAGGACGAGCTTCACCGTCCGTTCTTTCCGTACAAGTACAAGTTCAAATTTGCCGGTTGTCCGAACGATTGTGTTGCATCAATTGCGCGTGCGGATATGTCATTTATCGGTACCTGGCGTGATGAGATCCGTGTGGATCAAGAGAAGGTACGCTGGTACGCTGAGGAGGAAGGTGTCAATATTCATCGTGACATTGTCGGTCAATGCCCGAGCAAATGTATGGAATGGGACGGCAAAAACCTTGAGATAGACAACAAGGGTTGCGTTCGTTGCATGCACTGCATCAATGCACTGCATATGGCACTCAAACCGGGACTTGATCAAGGTATCTCCATCTTGATCGGAGCGAAAGCTCCTATCCTCGAGGGTGCTCAATTGTCCAGTGTATTGGTTCCGTTCTGGAAACCGGATATGGATGCGGAAGATCCATATGAAGATATCAAAGATCTCGTTGACGAGATCTGGGAGCTGTGGGGTGAAGAAGGCAAGAACCGCGAACGCATCGGAGAGTTCATCCAACGCGTCGGTTTGAGCAACTTCTTAGATGCTATCGGTCTGGAGCCTGAACCTGAAATGGTACTTCATCCACGGACTAATCCTTATGTCTTCTACAATCTTGATGAAGATGACGAAGAGGATGACGAGTAGTATGTTTAGAGCACAGGCTTCAGCCTGCGCTCGGGAAACACGCTAAAGCGTGGACTCTAAACTAACAATTAAACGACAATAACTGATTCATATAGGAGACAGGTAATGACTGCAGAACCTGCACAACGGTTGACTGATATAGGTCCGCCTCATTATAAAAAGTATTTGCCTCCGGTTGTCAAGGATAACTACGGCAAATGGGATTCTCACGAAATCCTCGCTCCCGGCGTCATGGTGCATACCGGTCCGACCGGTGACAAACTGTACTCCATTCGGGCGTCATCTCCACGTCTGTTGTCCATCCAGAAGATTCGGATGTTCTGTGACATCGCTGACAAATATTGCGATGGATACCTACGGTTTACCAGCCGTAACAACGTGGAATTCCTGACAACGAAAAAAGAGAACATTGACAAGATCAAAGCAGATGTGGAAGCCATAGGTCATCCGGTGGGTGGAATGGCTAACTCAATCTCCAACATCGTTCATACACAAGGCTGGGTTCACTGCCACAGCGCCGCTACAGACGCTTCAGGTATTGTGAAAGCGGTCATGGATGATCTGATTGACGAGTTCACACACATGCGTCTTCCCGGTAAGCTGCGCGTTGCACTGGCTTGCTGCCTGAACATGTGTGGAGCGGTTCACTGCTCTGACATCGCCATACTCGGCATTCATCGTAAACCGCCGAAAGTGGATCACACTGCTGTGAACAAGATGTGTGAGATTCCGAGTGTTGCGGCATCATGCCCGACAGCGGCAATTCGTCCGGCGAAGGTTGACGGCAATCCGTCGGTTGAAGTCATTGAAGATGACTGTATGTTCTGTGCGAACTGCTATACAGTATGCCCTTCAATGCCGTTGAACGATCCGGAATATGACGGTGTTTCAATTTGGGTTGGCGGTAAGGTGTCCAACGCACGCCATGCTCCGATGTTCTCAAAACTGGCAATTCCGTTCCTGCCGAACAATCCACCACGTTGGCCCGAAGTGGTTGAAGCGGTCAGAGGGTTGGTGGACATTTGGGCTGAAAACGCTCGTCCTTATGAACGGATGGGTGAATGGATTGAACGTATCGGATGGCCCCGGTTTTTTGAGATGACCGGAATCGAGTTCTCGGGTGAGCATATTGATGACTTCAAGCATGCTGCCTTGACGTACAATACATCAACCCACATTCGGTTCTAAACAGTAATTGCATTCAAACGGTTGATTGTTTGAGACGTGATATGTAGCCCGGCTTCTCCGAAGCCGGGAGTATGAATTGGTTGACTAATATCATGTCATTGAAACAAAAGTTCAGAGTTCAGGCTTCAGCCTGCACATTGTGAAGACACGCTGAAGCGTGAACTCTGAACATATTCAATCGTTTGAAGCATCAGGAGACAATTATGGCAGAGATGTCAAAACAGGAACTCGCCGATGCCGTCGTCAAGATGGTAACCGATGCGGCAGGAATCAAGAAATTCAAATCCATGGACATCGTAAAGCAGATGGTTCAGCAATACGGTGACAGTGGAGTTGACAAGAAGATGGCTAAGACAGTCATCAAAGAGGCTGTGAACGAGGGTCGCTTGGTATATACCTATTTCGGTGGCAGCTTTGTCGAAGTTCCACACAGAGAAGGATCTGCCAACGATTAAGGTGTGGTTTTGTGATTGTAAGATCATCCATTTATAGAGATGTCATTCTCTCAGGATAAACTTCATCATTTACCTCGTCTGATGATCGCTGGAATTGGTGGTGATAGCGGCAAAACCCTCGTGACGATTGGACTTATTGACGTTTGGCGTCGCGAGGGATATGAGATTGTTCCGTTCAAAAAAGGTCCCGACTATATTGACGCAGCGTGGTTGACGAAGGCAGCCTCAGTTCCCGCGCACAACTTAGACAGTTGGATGATGGGGTACGAAGAGGTTGTCAGCTCTTTTACAAAATTCGGCATAAGTGACGGCATCAACGTCATTGAAGGCAATCGCGGACTGCATGACGGTGAAGACTCCGCAGGCTCACATTCGTCCGGTGTGATGGCAAAGTTACTGAGTTGTCCGGTCGTGCCGGTGATTCCGGTGACGAAGGTGACCCGAACTGTAGCTGCATTTGTGCTCGGTGTGAAGATGCTCGACCCTGATGTTCAGATATCAGGCGTGATACTGAATCGGATCGGTACCAATCGGCAGGAAAAGGTGATCAGGCGAGCTGTCGAAGACGAGACCGGCATCCCGGTACTGGGTGCAGTTTACAAATCAAAAGCTGATGTTCTACCTGGTCGGCATCTTGGGTTGGTGACACCTGAAGAGCATCAGCAAGCTGAGCAGGCAATTGCTATTGCCGGGCAAATGATTCGGGAGTCGGTGGATTGGAAGAGATTAGCACAAGTGGGACAAGAGGCTGAATCCCCCCCCTTAATCCCCCCCTGCTCTGCAGGGGGGGAAATAAAGGGGGGGTTACTTCCTAACGGTTTTGGCTTGCGTATCGGCTACTTCACCGGATCAGCATTTACGTTCTACTATCCGGAAAATCTAGATGCTTTGAAGGCAGCAGGTGTTAATCTAATCAAAGTTGATCCCATTAGGGACAGCAAGCTTCCTCAACTGGATGTGCTGTATATAGGTGGTGGATTTCCGGAGACACATGCATTTGATCTGGCGGGAAACGAATCATTCAGGCAGTCACTGCGTGATGCTGCTGGGCGTGGTCTACCGATCTGGGCGGAGTGTGGAGGGTTGATGTTTCTGTCAAAGCAGCTTCTATATCAAGGAAAGAACTACCCGATGGCTGGAGTACTGCCGATTTCGGTAATGTTGCACAAACGACCTCAAGGACACGGATATCAGCAGGTAGTGGTTGACAGGGAAAATCCGTTTTTACCTGTTGGAACGGCGATTAAAGGTCACGAATTTCATTACTCGCAACTGAATAATCCGGTGGAGCAGACTATTTTCACGGTTCATCGTGGAACAGGTGTCGGTTCCAGTCGTGACGGAGTACTTTACAAGAATGTGCTGGCGAGTTATCTGCATGTACATGCAACGGCAACACCTGAATGGTGCGAAGGGGTCATTTCAGCGGGACATCGGTATAAATCGAATTCTAACTTTGTTTAGTATCAGGTAGGGGTTTGATTCATCAAACCCGTTCTGACTAAATAAGATAATTACAATAAAAGGATATTAACAATGGCAAAAGTTACTCAAAAAGAGCAGGAAGAGAAGCTTGTCAAAATCATGAAGGCATGGCAGGCAGTGGAGGATGATGCCATCCACATGACCAAAGAAGTACAGGCAAAAACCGACAATCCTCTGGTCAGGTTGATTATGGACATTATCGCTCACGATTCCGCAATGCATCGCCGTACACAGCAGTTTATCATAGATTCACTCACCAAGCGGGCTATTCATTTGCAGCCGGAAGATCTTGAATCCGTTTGGGATCTGATTGAGCAACACATAGAGTATGAGAAGAAGACCATCGGTCTGGCAGACGAAGCGAAGGAGTCCTGCAAACGTCTGTTTGTACAGAAATACTTGCTGAACTACCTGCTCGAAGATGAACGGAAGCACGATATGCTTCTGGAACGTCTTGAAGAGATCAAGATGAAAATGTACCCGTATGCGGGTTAATAACGAGTTTAGAGTTCAGGCTTCAGCCTGTTCCAGGAAAACATGCCAAAGAGTCTGTCAGATAACTAAATTATCTCGCTGTCTACCGCGGCGGGTTGACAGCGGGATATTTGTAGGAAACAATTTATGGGCTTAATAAAGAAGAAGAAAAAGAAAAAACTAAAAACCCGTGGCAGCGTTGGCGGCGCATCAAGTGGTGGAGGTGCACAGGATAGCGGACGTCGCCCCTACCATCTGGAGAAGTTACCGCCTTGTTCCGGTGGCTGCCCGCAAGGCACGAACATCCGCGCTGCGCTGATGGTAGTTGCACAAGCGGAGAAATACGAAACGCCACAAGGGGAAGCATACGATTCTGCCTGGAAACTGTGGACAGACATCAATCCGATCCCGGCAATCTGTGGTCGAGTCTGCCCGCATCCTTGCGAAGATGCCTGTAACCGCAGCGGTAAAGAGGGTGGTGTGGCGATTAACTCGTTCGAGCAATTTGTCGGCGACTGGGGACTTGAAAAGGGTCTCGAATACAGTATGCTGTCAGACGAAAAGCGTGACCAAAAAGTTGCAGTCATCGGTGCCGGACCGGCAGGTATCGGCTGCGCTTATCATCTTGTTCGGTTGGGCTATAAGGTGACGATTTTCGAAGCGTTCGATCATGTCGGTGGAATGCTCCGATACGGAATCCCGTCATATCGGATGCCGCGAGACATCATTGACGCAGAGTATCAGAAGATACTCGACCTCGGCATTGAGCTGAAGACCGGCGTCAGCATAGGGAAAGATAAACCCTACGAAGAGCTTCAGAAAGAATATGACGCAATCTTCGTAGGGATGGGTGCACATAAAGGCAAGAAACTCCGCTGCCCCGGCGAGGATGCGGACAATGTGTTTGACGGTGCTGAGTTTCTCAATCTGATCAATAGCGGTCAGTCTGTTGAAGTCGGCGATCAGGTTATCGTCATCGGCGGCGGTGATACAGCAATTGACGCTGCTCGTGTTTCATTGCGGCTCGGCGCAAAGAAAGTGACAATCCTCTACCGCCGTACCCGCAATGAGATGCCCGCAATCGAAGAAGAGATTGTCGCTGCTGAAGAGGAAGGAATCGTGTTCCATTTCCTCGCCGCACCGATTGAGATCAACAAAGAAGATGACAGAGCTGTTTCCATGCACTGCCAACAAATGGAACTTGGCGAACCGGATTCTTCCGGTCGTCGTCGTCCGGTTCCGATTGAAGGCGATACATTCACGATTGAAATCAGCTCGGTAATTGCTGCGATTTCACAAGAGCCGGATTTTGAAGGCTTGGAAGCCCTCCATGAGGGTCGCGATTGGGTAAAAGTCAACGAGTTTGGTGAAGAAGCGAAGAATGAGAACTCTTATGCAGGTGGCGACGTTACCGATCTGGGGCTGGTGACAATTGCACTTCAGCAGGGTCGTCTCGCTGCCGAGACCATGCACAAGCGATTCATCGGTGAGGAACCGAAAGCAGGTCCGGAACCGGTTATGATCAATCAGGACAAGATGATCTTTGATCACTATGACAAAGCCAAACGTCACGAGCGTCATCACAGAGATGTAGCAGATCGGTTCGGCGACAAGTCGTGGGACGAGATCGTTGAACCTTTGAGCGAAGAGGAGCTTCTTGAGGAAGCGAGACGCTGCATGAGCTGCGGGTACTGTTTTGACTGTGGTGCCTGCTGGAGCTACTGTCAGGACAACGCCATTATCAAGCCGGTAGTTCCGGAGCATGGGCAGTTATACACGTTCAAACATGAATTCTGCACCGGATGCGACAAATGTGCAGAAGTCTGTCCGTGCGGTTTCATAGAAATGAGATAAAAAAATAACCACCAAATTAAGGATATTTTTGTTTTCTTTGTGTCTTGGTGGTTAAATAATCAAAAAAAATCAGGAGAAAGTCAAATGGCAATTTTCACATGGGAAGATGTCTCCATCGAGGTAGATGAGGACGGTTTCATGCAGGAACCGGATCAATGGAACGAGCGCGTTGCACTCGCTCTGGCAAGCACTGAAGGCGTTGACGCACTGGGCGAAGATCACTGGAAACTGATCAACTATCTGCGCGAATATTTCGCAAAATTCGGTATCGCCCCGATGATCCGCAAGCTGTGTAAGGAGACCGGATTCTCGCTGAAGAAGGTCTATGAAATGTTCCCGTCAGGTCCGGCAAAAGGTGCCTGTAAAGTCGCAGGGCTGGCAAAGCCGACCGGCTGCGTCTGATTGGAAGCCTGCCGATTGTTGATGAAAATATAAGTGGGTGGCACGGGCTATTTATTGCCCGTGTTTCATTACAATGAGGAGACACGGGTAACGAGTAACCCGTGCCACCCTGTCGGCAGGTTGACGCCCAAAAGTTTCCTGTTCGAAAAGTATTACAATCAATTAAATTAAACATCTTTCCCACCACCACTTTAAGGGGAAAATGAGAGACAATAACTCTCGCAACGGTGGAGAAAACTGTGTTACTGCACTACCTGTTATATGGTTCTGTGGCAATTTTTATAATTGCCAACCTGATCAGATTTATTAAAATAGCAACAATGCCGGTGCATTTGCGCTGGGAACTGTATCCTGTTCCTCATGAACCGCCTGAGAAGGTCAAGCATGGGGGATCGTATCTTGAAGATAAAGACTGGTGGAAAAATCCACTGCACGCAAATAAATTGGGAGAGCTGTCGGTGATGCTGCCGGAGATATTCCTGCAGAAAGGTATCTGGGAACATAACCGTCCGTTATGGCTCGGAACCTGGTTATTCCATACAGCGTGCTATCTGATTATTGGTATGCTCGGTCTATTGATTATCGGTAGTATCTTGAAGATTAATGGAATTCCAGTAAATGCAGGTGTATCTGGTGTGTGTAGTATCGGTAAGGTGGTCTATAATCTGACTTACTGGGTTGGGTTTATTAGCGGAATCCTGGGTACTCTCGGAGCAGTCAGGTTATTGGAGCAACGTCTGTTTGACAAAAAATATAAGATGTTCACCTCATTCGGAGTGGTGTTCAATCTACTGTTCACAGGTGCGATATTTTTCACTCTGTTCTTCGGATTGCTTAAGGGTGATGTCGGGCAGCTTTTCAATTTCACACAGAACCTTTTTACGTTCCAACCTTCTGCAGGTTTAAGCAGTATCTTCACAACTCACATCATTCTATTTGCACTGTTAGCAATTTATTTTCCATTTACGCACATGACTCACATGTACACCAAATTTTTCACGTATCATTCAATCCGTTGGGATGATGAACCGTTGAAAGCTGGTAGTAAGCGTGAGAAGCAAATTCAGGAAGCGTTAAATTACCCAGTCAGTTGGACAGCACCTCACATCGCAGGTGATGGCAAAAAAACCTGGGCGGAAGTCGCTATGCACAATCCGGCACAGGAGGAGAAGTAACATGGCTGTTAATAAGACCTTAAAAATAACCGATATCAGCAAACCGTCCAAACAGCTGGCAACTGTCAGTATTGACGAATTGACTCCGTTGCCTGCTCCTTATGATAAGATTGAAGATCAACCTGGTTGGAAAAAAATAACTGAAGAACAGCGAGAAAGGGTAGAGACATTTCTTGATGACACGTCGGTACTCGGTCTTCCTGATCCACAGACTAAGGAAGAAGAGGAAGAGTTAGTCAAAAAGTTCATCAGCGGTCTGAATAAGCTGATGAGTAGAGACAATAATTGGACGTTTCTTCAACAATTGACCTTATCAATAGATCACTGTGCCAAGTGTCAGACTTGTAACGATGCATGCCCGATTTATGAAGCATCCGGCAATAACGACATGTATCGTCCGACATATCGCAGTGAGGTTTTCCGCAGGCTCATCCATAAGTACACTAAACCTGGTGGAAAGTTCTTCGGGAAATTCAAGCATGGTGATATAGAATTAAACTGGACAACTATTGCCAGACTCGCTGAGCTATCATACCGCTGTACGATTTGCCGTAGATGTGCTCAGACCTGTCCGATTGGAGTGGATAACGGACTGATAACACACGAGATCCGGAAACTGTTTAGTATGGAGTTGGGGATCGCCGCTAAGGAAATCCATGAAACGGGTTCGATGCTCCAGCTGAAGGTCGGATCATCCACAGGTATGAATGACATTGTGGTCAAGGACAACATTGAGTTCATTGACGAGGATATGGAGGATTTGACCGGTATCCATGTTGAGACTCCCTGGGACGTGGAAGGTGCTGACGTGCTGCTGTTACACAACGCTGGTGAGATACTTGCTTGGCCCGAGAATCCCGGAGCGTTTGCATTGATCTTTGAAGCAGCTGGAATCAGTTGGACGCTGTCGAGTGAGCTTGCGGCTTATGATGGAATCAATTACGGTTTATGGTATGATGATGCTCAATTTGCGCGGGTAGCCATCAAACATGCGTCTGCTGCTAAGAAACTCGGCGTTAAACAGATAGTCATCGGGGAGTGCGGACATGCTCACAAAGCGTTGACAGTTATTGCTGACCGCGTATTGACTGGAGATTTGAACATACCGCGCGTCAGTTCAATGACTTTTTTACGTGATATTGTGATGAGCGGTAAACTGAAATTAGATCCTTCCAAGAACGACTTTCCGGTCAGTTTGCATGATCCTTGCAATTTAGCACGCTTGATGGGAATCGTTGAACCGCAACGAGAAATCATGCGAGCAATCACGCCTCCCGGGCGATTTAGAGAGATGACACCTCACGGTGTGCATAATTACTGTTGTGGTGGTGGATCAGGGTTTGCGATTATGTCGCAGTTCAACTTCCAGGATTGGAGACTTAGCATATCTGGACGCAAAAAACTGAAACAGGTTCTGGATGCGTTTGCAGACGAACCGCAGGAAGTAAACAAGTACCTGTGCGCACCCTGTTCCAATTGCAAGGGGCAATTGCGCGATCTGTTTAGATATTACGGCGTCTGGGAGAAGTCAAATATCCTATATGGTGGGTTGGTTGAGTTGATCGTTAATGCGATGGTGGATGTTAAGCAACCGTTTATTGAGTGGGAGTTTCATTAGATTGGAATTTTAATTGTCATTCCTGCGATAGCAGGAATCTCCTGCTGTTGAGGTAGTTATTATGTGGTAATTCTCAGCAGATTAAGCAGATATAATCTCGCGCAAAGTCGCAAAGCCGCCAAGTTTTTTTTCCTTTGCGTCTAAGTGTCTTCGCGTGAGTAATTTTTTAAACATAATTGCACAAAATTTCACATCAAGAGCATAATTTTTATGGGCTCTAAATCCATACTGACCAAACTGCTGACTGAACAACGAGATACGATAGTTAATGCTTGGCGAGATCAGATTCTTGAAAGCTACAGTGATGACTATGCTAAGTTTCTGAAGAAACGGAAAAACCGATTCGCTAATCCGGTCGGGTTCAGTCTGTCGGAAAGTTTGAGCAGTTTGTACGAACATCTGCTCGGTGAGTTCAACGATGAAACAATCGTTGAACCGTTGGAAAATATTGTTAAAGTGCGAGCTATTCAGGAACTGTCGGTTATTCAAGCGGTGGAGTTTGTGTTTATGATTAAGGGAGTTATCCGTGATAAACTGTCCTGTGATATTGACGGGCTGTATGATGAGCTGTTTGAACTGGAAATGAAAATTGATAGGATGGCGTTAGTTGCATTTGATATATATATGAAAAGTCGTGAGAAACTGTACGAAATCCGCGCCAACGAATGGAAGCGCAGATCATATAAGTTATTGGAAAGACTTAACTAATCTCACGCAAAGTCGCAAAGACGCAAAGAAAACAAAAACTTAGCGACTTCGCGTCTTTGCGTGAGAATATAAAAACAATAAATGGAGGGTGAACCGTATGAACGGTTTGTATGCCCTTGTAGCGGTTCTGATCCTCGTTGGGATCGCTTTTGCAGGAGCGGAGTCCGGTTTGCATTACCTGTTCGGAGTGATTATACCATATCTGGCGATATTCCTGTTCGTAGCCGGATTTATCTATCGCGTAATGAAATGGATAAAATCTCCCGTCCCGTTCAAAATTACAACTACCTGCGGTCAACAGAAATCGTTGCCGTGGATCAAAGCAAATAACCTCGAAGCCCCACATAATAAGTTGGGTGTGTTGGGACGATTGTTCCTGGAGGTCTTCTGCTTCAGATCACTGTTCCGTAACACTAAAACTGATATAACCGAGGATTCTAAGGTTATTTATGGCGACAATAAATGGTTGTGGGCTGCCGGTTTAGCATTCCACTATTCATTCCTCGTCATAGTGATCCGGCACTTCAGATTTGTACTCGAACCTGTGCCGTATTGCATCAATCTGATCGAATACTTCGACAGCTTTTTCCAGATCGGTCTACCGATTCTATACATCACCGATGGAATACTGCTTGCAGCTGTCGGTTATCTGTTCCTCAGACGGATTGTTGATTCGAGATTGCGGTATATCTCACTGGCATCCGACTACTTCCCGCTGTTCCTGATATTGGGTATCGGAATTACCGGTGTTCTGATGCGGTATTTCCCGTTCGGTAGAGTGGATGTAACCGGAATAAAAGAATTAGCGATGGGATTGGTTAGTTTTAGTCCGGTTGTGACTGACGGAATCGGTGTGCTGTTCTACATTCACCTGTTTCTTGTCTGTGTGCTGTTTGCTTATTTCCCTTTCAGCAAACTGATGCACGCACCGGGAGTATTCCTTAGCCCGACGCGTAATATGACGAATGATAACCGAATACGTCGTCATATCAATCCGTGTAATCCGAAAGTGAAACTACATACTTATGCTGAGTACGAAGACGAATTCCGTGACGTAATGAAAGCCGCCGGAATGCGATTGGAAAAGGAGGAATAATGTCAGAAACACCCAAACCTGAACAACTGATTCAAGTAGATTTTAAACCACCCACCAAAGGGTGGATGGAGACCAAACCGGAAATCCGCCGCGGATGTTACAACTATGCAGCTGCTCCAAAAAGTGTGGAGTACCTTGGGCTACCGGGATCTCGCGAATGGAATCCACTCGAAAAAGATTGGCATCTACCCGATAATTGGAAAGAGATCATCCTCGAAGGTCTGCGTGAACGATTGGATAAATTCCGTTCGTTACGGCTATTCATGGATGTATGCGTCCGTTGTGGAGCGTGTGCGGATAAATGTCATTTCTTCATCGGATCGGGTGATCCGAAGAATATGCCGGTTCTGAGAGCCGAATTGCTCCGGTCGATATATAAGAAGGAATTCACCACTGCCGGTAAAATCATGGGCAAAATGGTCGGAGCACGAGATCTGACCGAGGATGTGTTAAAGGAATGGTTCTACTATTTCTTCCAATGCACTGAATGTCGCCGATGTTCTGTATTCTGTCCTTACGGCATTGATACGGCTGAGATCACAATGATGGCGCGTGAATTACTGCATTTGGTCGGACTCGGCATTGACTGGATTACCACACCTGCAGCCAACTGCTTCCGTACAGGTAACCACCTCGGTATCCAACCGCACGGATTTCAGGATAGCGTTGATTTTGCTATTGATGACCTCAACGACATCACCGGCGTTAAAGTTGAAGCTCCTGTTAATAAGAAAGGTGCTGAGGTTTTATTCGTAGTGCCGTCAGCGGACTATTTCGGTGATCCTCATTACTTCGGATTCCTCGGTTATATGGCGCTGTTCCACGAAATTGGGTTGGATTACACATTCAGCAGTTTTGCTTCGGAAGGTGGTAATTTTGGATTGTTCCATTCCAATCAAATGATGAAACGACTCAATTCCAAAATATATATGGAAGCGAAACGGCTCGGAGTCAAATGGATCATCGGCGCTGAGTGCGGTCACATGTGGCGCGTGTTGCATCAGTACATGGACACTATGAACGGTCCTGCTGATTTCCTCGAAATGCCAAAATCACCTATAACCGGAACTGTTTTTGACAACGCAGCATCCACTAAAATGGTTCATATCTGTGAATTCACTGCCGATTTGATCAAGAATAATAAGATCAAATTAGACAAGAGTCGTAACGATCAATGGAATGCAACTTTCCACGATAGTTGTAATCCGTCACGTGCGATGGGACTGCTTGAAGAACCTCGTTACGTTCTGAACGCTGTTTTGAACAACTTCCATGACATGCCTGAAAACACCATAAAAGAGCAGACGTTCTGTTGTGGATCAGGATCAGGGCTCGGAACGGATGAGAATCTGGAGATGCGGCTACGTGGTGGTTTGCCTCGTGCAAATGCGGTCAAGTATGTTCACGACAAATACGGTGTGAATCTTTTAACCTGCATCTGTGCGATTGACAAAGCGACACTACCCGGATTAGTTGAGTATTGGGTGCCGGGCGTTGAAGTTGCAGGGGTTCATGAATTGGTCGGTAATGCGTTGATTATGAAGGGGGAGAAGGAAGATCGGACGGATATGAGAGGGGAAGAGTATATTAAAGACCCCCCCCCTACCCCCCCCGCGGAGCAAGGGGAAAAAGAAGTGAAGAGTGCTTCCACCTCAGGTAACGACAAGGAGGATAAATCATGAAACATAACGGTAAAATCATTATCGGATTGATTATTTTCCTGGTGCTGATCACTCTACCGATATGGTACAATATGGCAACTGGTGACAATGATCGTCCCGAAGTTGAAGTATTAACCAAGAACATTCCCGGCAAGGACAAATGCGTAATGCCTGCTGAAGAGATGCGAGCCAAGCATATGGACTTGGTGGTTGAGTGGCGGGAGAAAGTTGTCCGCGAGGGTGAGCGGATTCATACTACACCTGACGGTCGGAAGTTCAACATGAGCCTGACTCACACTTGCTTAGACTGCCACAGCAATAAAGCTCAATTCTGCGATAAATGTCATGATTACACGGGAGTCAAACCGTACTGTTGGACCTGTCACATAGATCCGAAGGAGGTGAACCGATGAGTAAGAAAACTAGACGCGACTTTCTCAAGCTCGCCGGACTGACAGCTGCTGGAATCGCAACCAAGCCGATTGTGAGCGTATTGGAAGCGGCGCAACTACCTCAAGAGAATCCTATTACCGCTAAGCAGTGGGCGATGGTGATTGACATCCGCAAGTGCGAAGAAGAGAAGGGCTGCACCAAGTGTATTGACGCTTGTCATACGGATCACAACGTGCCGGAGTTTGATAATCCCAAAGATGAGATCAAATGGCTTTGGAAGGAAGAGTTCCATTATGCGTTCCACGCTCAGGAGCACGACTATCAGGACGAGCATCTAAGGCATACGCATCCGCTTCTGTTGTGCAACCATTGCGAACATCCTCCGTGCGTCAAGGTATGTCCGACGCAGGCTACCTGGAAGAGGGACAAGGATGGCATTGTGATGATGGACTGGCATCGTTGTATCGGTTGTCGGTACTGTATGACGGCGTGTCCGTATGGTGCGCGTAGTTTCAATTGGTGTGATCCACGTCCGCACATTGATCACATTGACCCGGCATTCCCGACCCGCGAGCGTGGTGTGGTCGAGAAGTGTACGTTCTGCAACCATAGACTCGCTGCCGGACTGATGCCGTCGTGTGTGGAAGCGTGTCCGGTGGATGCTATGGCGTTCGGTGATATTGAAGACCCGAACTCTACGGTCAGACAACTGCTCGGTGATAAGTTCACGATTAGGAGGAAAGCTGGGCTCGGGACGCAGCCGCAGGTGTATTATATTGTGTGAGGATCCAATTTATTGTAAAACTGACATAGTTACTGTTTGCTGATGTTCTTCGGATAGCAACATCTGCGAACATAGATTTCAGTGGACATTTTTTGTCTGGTTGATTACATCATCAACTTTTGTACAAGACCTTGAGTAATCACCAAAATATATCATCTAATCACATCAAATGGGAGAATAGTGATGTCACGTACTGATTATGAAAGCGATGAGCACATACCAGAAGGAAAAAAGATTCTTGAATCGCTTCCCAAAGAAGCGATAAACGCGGAGTTATCCAAAGATGAAGCTGAAAAAATAACTCGCAACGGATTAGCTTGGTTAGGTAACGTTTTGGCTAGAACTGCATTTTCCGAGTCCAACGCTAATTCAGGTATAGTTGAGAAGGAATTAAATGTAGCTGTACTTGAAGGAACGAAAAAAATCGCCGTCTATTTGGGTGACTGGGATTTCTCTTTTGGGAAGCCATATTACATAGAACGTCCTTTGAGCCATATATTGACAGGTTATGGTTTCACTGCTTTTTCAGGTCGCAGGGCAACACTTGTTTTTAGGGCTTTACTACAGGACATCAATGCGGATGATGCATGGGAGGCAAGAATCGAACTTGTTGTTATGTGTTTTGGATAACAAACTAATAAAATTAAAGACTTTTATCTACCAGTTAAACGCTGCATTGCTTTTTAGTGACTGCTAAGTTTATGGATTATGCGTATTAGATCTGACTTCTAATGATGGAGACGTGTGGCACTGGCTACTTGTTTCAAGTGTTGCCTTAGATTCACAGCAGATGGAGCAGATATAGCAGATAGGATCAAGATGTCAGTAGCGCATCTGCTTCATCCGCTTAATCTGCTGTGAATTATGAGTTAAGTAACCATAAAAACACATAGGCAAAACTGAACATACCTGATCACATAAACAATCTAACTCGCAGAACCATCGGTATCTGTATGGATGTCCACAACGAACTTGGTCCTGGATTTCCTGAAGAGTACTATCAGAAAGCATTAGAGATAGAGTTTGAATACAAGAAAGTACCGTTTGAACCTCAGAAAGCGGTGCAGGTGTTATACAGGGGAACTCAGGTCGGTTTGAGTTATCTGGATTTTGTGGTAGATGAGAAGGTAATTCTGGAGATCAAGTCGGTGAATCGGTTGGACAATGTGCATAAGTTTCAGGTAATCAAGTATTTAACTGCTACAGAGTATAATATTGCACTATTGATAAACTTCGGTCAGACTAAGTTGCAGATTGAACGACTGTTGCCACCGATGAAGATACAGGAGAGAAGGAGATGATTCACAGCAGATTAAGCGGATGAAGCAGATGGGTGTTGTGATCCTCCTTATCTGCTTCATCTGCTGTGAATAAATTATCCTCATGCGAGCATAGCCAGCGAGACATCTTATCATGCAGATAACGTATTCCAACCGTTTAGATGATCTATCGGCGAGTCAATTGGATGGTTTCTTTGTTGGTTGGCAAAGTCATCCCAATCGGGAGATGCACCTTGAGATTCTTCGTAGGAGTTATGCTATCTGGTTGGCACTGGACGGCGGGCAGTGTGTAGGGTTTGTAAATTCGCTTTCAGACGGGTTGTTTTATGCCTTCATACCACTACTTGAGGTTCTTCCAGATTATCAAGGGTGTGGTATCGGAACGGAATTAATTGAGCGAATGGTTAAGACATTAGATAAACTGTATGCGGTTGATATTGTGTGTGACGAATCTATTGCAGGATTCTATAAGAGATTGGAGTTTTCGCAATGCGTCGGGATGGTGAAGAGGAACTATGGTAGGCAGGAATTGCGAGTTTAGAGTACAGCCTTTAGGCTGTTTCCCACGCTGAAGCGTGTACTCTGAACTTAGTGTATCTGCTTCATCCGCACCTGAACTTTGTTCAGACATTTGCTGAGAATAATGATTTAAACAAATGCCCATATCAAACAAAATATCATCATTAAAAACCGTCGGCACATTCGCTTCCGGCAGAGCCTGTTCCGACACGCTTTTCCATGTCATCTGTGATGCTTACGGTCATCCGATGAAGCCGGAAGAGAAAGCTGTCATGCCGTTTGCGGGTGGGATTATGCAGCATGGTTATCAGTGCGGTATGATTTGGGGAGCAACGCTTGCGGCGGGTGCTGAAGCGTATCGTCTGTTCGGATCGGGTGCGAGAGCTGAAGCTAAGGCAATCATCGCCGCACAGAGTGTTGTGGCGTCGTTCCGTGATCTTAATGAAGTAATTAATTGCCAGGAAATAACCGATCTTGATAAGTCATCGTCCACGATGCAGCAGATTATATATTTCCTCATCAAAGGTGGTACCATCGGCTGTTTTCGTATGGCAGCGAGATATGCTCCGGTAGCTTATGAAGCGATAGACAGTGCTTTTAACGATGAAGATGTTGATGTGAACCACTCGCAAGTAAGTTGTGCCTCAATGTTGGCGAGAAAGATGAGATTATCTGATGAGCAGATGGTTATGGTGGCTGGATTAGCGGGTGGTATTGGTTTATATGGAGGAGGTTGCGGAGCGTTGGGAACTGCAATTTGGACAGTTGGGATGAGGAGTTATAAAAGGTCAAGAAAGGTAGATTTTCATGCTCCAAAAGCTACAGCTCTTGTAGAAAAATTTTTGGAATGTACGGACTTTGAATTTGAGTGCGCAGATATTGTTGGACGGAAATTTAATGATGTTAATGACCATGCCAGTTATATAGAGGGTGGGGGTTGCTCAAAGATTGTTGATACGTTAGCTGCTGAATTAACGACGAACTAACTAAACGACTAGATATAGGGTGGCACCAGCTATTTGTTGCCAGTGTTTCCTTAGATTCTCAGCAGATTGAGCAGATGGATTCGGATCAAGTTAAGTTTAGAGTTCAGCCTTTAGGCTGTTCTTCGTATCCAAGACACGCTGAAGCGTGAACTCTGAACTTAGTTATCTGCTTCATCCGTTTCATCTGCTGTAAATAAAATAAGAGAAATAACATGAAATCTATCGGTTATTATATTATCGGAAGTGCCATTATCTGGGGTGCAGTAATTGTATTGTGTGCCTTAACACTGAAGGAGGATTTCAGTAGGATTGCGATTATTCTTAACGGCGCTGCAGGTATTCATTTAATATTCATTTGGGGACCTTTGGCTGCTCAATTGAAAAAGAAAAAAGACGAAGACAAATCTGACAGTGAAATGGATTAATAGATTATTCAGATTGGAACTGGATTCCCGCCTTCGCGGGAATGACGAAAAAACAATTATTAAACTATCATATAGAGTATCACATGATAGAAAAAGCATTACAAGGTAATAAAGGTTATTGGCTCTGGCTGTCCGGTCTCGGAGTCATCATAATGATCGGTGTGTTAACCTACCTCCGCCAGTTTAACGAAGGGCTGACCATAACCGGACTTAGTCGAGATGTTTCGTGGGGTCTGTACATCGCACAATTCACGTTTCTCGTCGGTGTAGCGGCATCAGCCGTGATGGTGGTATTGCCGTATTACCTGCACGATTTCAAATCGTTCGGTAAGATGACCATTCTCGGTGAATTCCTCGCAATCGGTGCGGTGCTGATGTGCATGATGTTCATCTTCGTGGATATGGGGCAACCGTTCAGAATCACCAATGTATTCCTGAATCCGACACCTCATTCTATGATGTTTTGGGATACAGTTGTGCTGATGGGGTACCTGTTGCTGAACATGCTCATTGGTTGGATTACACTCCATTCCGAGAAGAAAGGTATCGCTCCTCCCAAATGGATCAAACCAATCATCATCCTATCAATCCCGTGGGCGATCAGTATCCATACAGTGACAGCATTCTTGTATGCGGGATTGTCAGCACGACCGTTTTGGATGACGGCAGTACTCGCACCTCGATTCCTGGCATCAGCGTTTGCATCGGGTCCGGCACTGTTGATATTAGTGGCATTGGTTTTGAGGAAATTAACCTCGTTTGATGCGGGTAGTAAAGCAATTCGCAAGCTATCAATAATCGCCACCTATGCGATGTGTATCAACGTATTCCTGATTCTGATGGAGGTCTTCACTGCCGTCTATAGTGCCATCCCGGAACATACGATGCACTTCAAATACCTGTTCCTCGGAATCGGTGATAAGAGCGCACTCGTACCGTGGATGTGGACATCTTCCATATTAGCGATCATTACGCTGATCCTTCTGCTCAACCCAAAGACTCGTAAGAATGAGAGTATTTTAGGATTTACCTGTGTGATTTTATTCCTCTCAATATGGATTGACAAGGGTATGGGAATGGTAGTCACCGGATACGTCCCCAACCCAATGGGGCAGGTAGTGGAATACATGCCGACATTCCCGGAAGTGATGATCACATTGGCAGTGTATGCTATTGGAGCGACTGTAATTACCGTATTGTACAAAACGGCACTCTCGGTTAGAGAGAGTATTGCTTAAAGAATTCTCACGCAAAGCCGCCAAGACGCAAAGTTTTTTTTAAGGTCAGTTTAGAGTACAGCCTTTAGGCTGTTTTCCACGCTGAAGTGTGTACTCTAAACGAAAAATGGCTTTCTTTGCGACTTTGCGTGAGCAAAGAGTATTATGGACGTATTAGTAATAGGTGGATCAGCGGGAGGGTTGAAGGCGGCTTGTAGGATCGGTCGTCTGAAGCCTGATGCGCATATAACGGTATTGGTTAAGGATCGTCATTTCGGTTATTCCGGGTGTGGATTACCTTATTTCCTGTCCGGTGATGTGAATGATTATGACGAACTGATCAGTACTGCCAACGGTACGATCAAAAATGAACGCTACTTCCGCGAGGTCAAGGGTATCAACATACTTCCTCTCCATGAAGCGCTTACTGTTGATCGTTCAGCGCGTGCGGTACGTTGTCGTGATTTGGAATCTAATCGAGAGATGGATCTGCCCTATGATGCTCTGGTCATTGCTACAGGTTCAAGTCCGATGCCGGCGGTGATTCCTGGCGCGGATTCGGATATGATTTCGTACTTCACCACTCCCAATGATGCGCTCAAGTTACGTCGTGATCTTGAGACTGGTAAGATTGGATCGGTATCTATTATAGGTGGTGGATATATCGGACTGGAATTATGCGAAGCGTTTAGCGTGATGTGGGGAGTTGATGTCCGATTAGCTGAGATACGTACGCATGTGTTACCGCGGATTTTGGATGCAGAGTTAGCATGTCTCGTAGAGGATGAGCTACGAAAGAACAGTGTGGAATTGATGTTGGGTTGTCGTTGTCACGAGATCGTTGAAGCTAATAGCAAAGTATGTATGTATGCCGACGACGGTACGCGACATCCCGCTGACCGGATTATACTAACGACCGGTATGTGTCCTAATGCGGAATTAGCTCGCAAAGCCGGACTGGACATCGGCATAACCGGTGGGATCAAGGTTGACGATCATCTAAGAACCTCCGATCCGGATATTTATGCGGCTGGAGACTGTGTGGAGCTTACCAGCATTGTTGATGGGCATGCAGGGCTTTGGCAATTGGGATCATTGGCATCGCGGATGGGAAGAGTTGTCGGTGATAATATCTGTCACGGTGACAGTCACTTTCATCCGGTAATAGGTGCGAATGTGCTGAAACTGTTTGACTTAACGCTTGGTTCGGTGGGCATGACCGCAACTGAATGCGAGGAAAAGGGTTATAATGTCGGCTGTAGTTGGGGCACGTTTTACGACCGGATGCACTACTATCCTGAGTCAACATACATGATGTGCAAGCTCGTTTATGATCAATCCAGCGGGCAAGTACTCGGGGTGCAGGTTGTATCAAAGGGTGAAGCGGTGCACGTCATTGATAAAGCTTCGCAACTGCTGCGACTGAAGGCATCACTTCACGACTTTCAGGATTTGGAGCATGCGTACTCACCGCCGTACAGTCAGCCGTTTGACCCGCTGCATTATCTTGGATTTATCGCTGAAAACAGTCATTCAGCAGGTGTTAAGTTAGTTTCACCGGCTGATTTCACAAATCTTCCGGCTGATGCGATTATTCTGGATGTGCGTATTGAGGAGGAGATTAAGGCGTTACCGCTGCCTGAATTGAAGGGTGAGATTATTTCCGTTCCGGTGGAGAAACTTCGCTCACAGCTAACTCACTGTATCCCTCGCGAGAAGCCGATTATTGCTGTATGTGAAATGGGGAGTCGTTCGTGGGATGCGGCGATCATGTTACGACGTGCCGGATGGAACGACATCAGCATCCTCGCAGGAGGAATGCATTTTCAGCCAGACCGAAAAGGAACGGAGCAGTAATTGCACTTAACCTGTTGCGGCATAAATCATCATAAAGGGACACTTGAAGATCGCGAGCGGTTTCAGTTACTCTGCACTGAGATAGCGCAAGCCGTCGCTGAATTCAAGCAGGCGTCCTCTGCCCTTGAGGCTGCGATTGTGGTCACTTGTGCACGCATAGAGTTTTATCGGGTTGACAAGGAGAAGATTGATCCGCGTGAATCGGTGATAGAATTCTACCGCAATCGTGGAGTCGAAGAGATTGATCTGTTGAGTTCACTTCTGTTCGTCAATCAGGAAACCACTGCTTCGCGGCAGCTTTTTAAGGTCACTGCCGGGCTTGATTCGCTGCTGATCGGTGAGACGCAGGTGCTTGGTCAGGTTAAAGAGGCATACAGTGCCGCATGTTCGGTCAACGGAGCTGGCAAAATTCTTCACAAACTGTTTCATCATGCGTTTCACATTGCCAAGCGTGTGCACAGCGAAACGGAAATCTCATCTGGGACGACCGGGATTGCAGGCGCAGCGGTTGAGCTGATTCATCAACAGGGATATGACCGACTGAAAGGTATGAAAGCTGTCGTAATCGGTGCTAACCGATCTGCTGAGATGATCCTGGCGCGGCTGACTCGCGAGGGTGTCGAGGCTACTCTGATCAACCGGACGCTATACAAAGCCGAGAAGGTCGCCCGACCGTACGGTGCAGATTCACGACCGTTGACGGAACTGTCAGAATGCCTCAAAGATGCCGATTTCCTGTTCAGTGCGACCTCTGCACCGGACTATCTCGTGACCGGTGATATGCTCATAGGCAGGAAAGACAGCAAGCCTTTGCTCGCAGTTGATCTTGCTATACCTCGTGATATTGATCCTGCGATTGCTTCCGTTCCTGCGGTGTCACTGTTTGACCTCGAAGACATCAAGCGACATCTGCACGACCTGCTGCAGGATCATCTGACCGATCTGCCGTATGCGACGGAACTTATCGAGGAGCAGGTTGTGACGTTCGACCAATGGCGTCGGCAGTCAATCGGAAACAACCACGCAGAATTGAGGCAGCTCCTTGACGAAGACAGACGTGAAATACTCGCCAGATTTCAGGATAATTTTCGTGGAGGAGATGCCAAAGCCCTCAAAGCATTCTCCCGCAACCTCTACCGCCAATTCCTCCGCCGGATTTCTTCGCTGGACAGTTAGTTTCTGCGGTAACAACATCTTACTGATTTTGGCTTTCGCCAGAATGACAATAACGTGAATAATTCAAAGAACTCATTTCTGTCACTGCATGACGGACAGGAATGTCCTTGCTTTCCAGAAACGCGGTCGTCAGTCGCAGCGGGCGTATTACGCTGCTTGATAAGGAATTAACTCGGAATTTGATGCCGGTTTATTTCGTTTCGTACGCACTGAGATTGCTTCGCTGCGCTCGCAGTGACAGAATTTTGTAAAATGGCTTTTCCCCCATTAACTCATCAGCATTTTGCGGAAAAGACGCGGAATACAATAAGTTATAAAATTCACTATTCCGTATTAGGCGGACAAAAGACGGAATGACTTAGGAAAAGCGTGCAAAATATGCACGAATCGGTCTGTTTTGACGAGTCGTTCCGTGTTCTGTCCGCTTTGGTTTTCCAGGATTGCGATTTTATTCCTATTTGAAGCGGAATATTTGCGGAAATTTCAAAAAGTTTGAAAGTTAGCAAGTTGACAAGTTGGCAAGGAAGAGATTCTCAGCAGATGGAGCGGATGAAGCAGATTCTAGGAATGATGAACCGCGGGTTTCATGTAGTCATGCTACCCGACTTGAAATTATCACAGAAGACGGTAATCTCCATCTCTTGACAATCAGCTAAACACGTGCTACATTGAAATACATTGTGAACCTTTCCACTAATGCGGGGTACTATCATGCGTTTTCTTATCGTTTCAATTCTAATCATAGCCACAAACCTGTTTGCTCAGCCATTCGATCCTGATGAAGTACCTGAGGCTGTAACAGGATTTGATTGGCCAATACAGTACTACAATCAAACATACGAAAGAGATGATCCACACTTTGGGATAAATGATGGTCCGCATTATAGAAGCTATGGCACACCACCATTCCCTCATGACGATCAAAACAATGAGAACTACGAATTTGGTTGGCCATTCGCAGTGCATGCTGATTACTACGATGATGAGGGAAACCTCATTGGATGGGTATATCATCCTGCAAGAGACTGGAATGTAATATATCCTCCAGGTGGAGGAGGAAATGGCGACAGAGGTTTAATCGTACGTGCTGTAGCTGATGGTAAAGTCACGTATTCTGACAACAGGGATAACGCATGGCATGGACTTGTTATTCAGCACAACTATGACGGCGAGACTTTCTACTCGATGTACGGTCACGTTCAGAGTATAGGAGTGGAGCGCGGTGATGATGTTCGGAAGGGACAACCTGTTGCTGAGATTGGAAACCGTGGTGGAGATTTCACAGCTCACTTACATTTCGAAATTCGCACACCTGACCATCCAAATCCACATGATTATTATTGGAATTATAGAAACGATGGGCTTAACAATAGAGACAATGTCTTAGAATGGTACGAAGATCCCAACGATTTCATTCCAGATTATCAATCCTATGCAGGTTTACGTGTTCCTAGGGAATTTTGGAATCAAGGTGAAGCTGTGATCCAAGATTTTGAGGACGATGAGGCTGGTTATAACCATCTACTCATTGAAGTTACTGATGCACCAGAAAATGCTGTTCTGTCTGACATTGGAATACAATGGGGTGTCGAACATGAAGATTGGGGTGATTTGGTTGTAACGCTATCAACAACAACACTTGATCAAGAAGAAGATGAAAGAGAGGGGCATCATTTTATTCTTTACAATAAAGAACTGGATGGTCGGAGTGGAGCGTTGACCGGAGAAGTGGATCCTCCAACAAACTACTTTCAGGGTGAACCAGCTAACCAAACTTATTACCTGAATGTTTGGGATTGGGAAGAAGAACATACTGGGCACATAGATTTTTTCTATCTAACTCTAAACTTTCAGTTTGAAGGTGGGGGTGGTAATGAAGAGGATGAGCACGCTCCCGTGATTCACCAACCTTCAAGACTGGATCAGATTTCACGAGAAATTGATGAGGGACAAGAACTCACTATTGATTTTGAAGCGACTGATCCTGATGGGGGAGAATTGGATTGGGATATAAGACAGGGCGGTCGTTTGCCAAGAGGAAACGTGGCAGATTCATTTGAGTTAGATGATAATGGAGATGGTACTGCATCCTTCACTTGGACCCCAGGTTTCGATAGGGCAAGAGGCGATTCCTACTATAATCCTCAATTTATGGTCATAGACGAGGATGACAATTCGGATGAGATACAGATCTACATCACTGTAGTAAACGTGCCGCGCCCACCCATCATTCATGGTCCAACGGATGAACCCCAATATTCATGTGAAATAATTGAAGGACAAACGTTGATTATCTTATTTGAAGCAGACGACCCTGATGGAGGAAGATTAACATGGATCCGATCCCAAGGTGGAGGCTTACCTGAAAATGCAGATTTTGATGACTTCGGAAATACTAACGCAAGACTTCATTGGACGCCAAGTTTCAACAGAGAAGGTGATTACAACCCTCATTTTCGCGTCACAGATGAAGATGATCTTTTCGATGAAATTACTGTCAATATAACGGTGGAAGACTCTGTCAGACCACCTATAATTTATATTCAACCGGATAGCCTCCTGACATTCGGAGATGTTTTTATTGATAGTTCACACGCACTACCCATTACTATAAGAAATATAGGTGATGAGAATTTAGAATTCAGTTTAAACATACCTGAACAACAAGATCATCAAATGTTTTTGATTCCTCAGGATCATCCCCAACAGATACAACCTGGTGACGATATTTCAGTTGAAGTGAATTTTTCACCTACTTCAAGTGGGATAAAAAATGCTATTCTGACCGTCGAATCTAACGATCCCACTAATGACAATATTGAAATAGAATTAAGTGGACAAGGAGTCGAAGGACCGATTATCGAACTAGGACATTATGATACGGAGGGTGAATCATGGGAAGTAGTTGTAATAGGTAATTATGTGTATGTAGCAGATTATTTTGGTGGTCTACTAATAATCGATGTGTCTGATTCTGAGAATCCCGATGAAGTTGGCTCTTTTGAGACCCAAGACCGAGCATATGGTGTTTGTATCGCTGATAATTGCGCATATGTTGCAGATGGGAATCGGGGTATTCAAGTCGTTGACGTATCTGATCCAAATGATCCTAATCATCTCGATGCTGTAGATACTCCGGGGACAGCACTTCGTGCTTCTGTCGCAGATGATTATTTATATGTTGCGGACATGAACGGTGGACTACGAATAATTGATATCTCTGATCCAGAAAATCTTGAAGAGGTTGGAGATTACGATGTGCACGGCACGCCCTATGACGTTGAAGTAGTGGCAGACAATGCCTATGTAGCAAGCCAAGGTGCGGGTCTACAAATTATTGATGTGTCAAACGCTGAAGACCCAAATCGTGTAGGAGGTATCAATAATCCTCCTAACACAGCAAATAGTGTGGTTGTAATTGATGATTATGCTTATGTAGCTGATGGAAACCGCGGTTTATACATCATCCACATATCTGATCAAGAGAATCCAGAACTCGTAGGCACCATTAATACTCCCGGGAGCGCATTTGGTGTCTTTGTATCAGATGATTACGTATATATGGCGGATGGCGCAAGTGGTATTCGTGTAATTGATGTAATTGATCCGGAAGAACCTGAAGAAGTCGGATTTTACGACACTCAGGGATATACCAGAAGTGTTTTCGTCAACGGGAACATTGCTTATGTAGCTGATGGGGGAGAAGGGTTACGAATACTTGACGTATCCTATTTTGCAGAGGGTAGAGCAAGAGAAGAAAGGTACGAGCTAGAAATTAATTTTCGTGAGAACTGGAACCTAATATCCATTAATGTCATGCTTGGAATTGAATATTACGAGAACGAGGATGACCAAGGTCCGAATCTTCCGTTAATGATGGAGCAGTTCAGGATTGACAACGACAATCATAATGTCTACTTATTGAAAGATGGAAGAGGACGTTTTTATGTGCCTTCAATTCCATTTAACAACATTCCGCACTGGACTGTCACTGAAGGTTATCAAGTCCGTATGGAGGAAGCTTCCGTCGGTGTTTGGACAGGTACACCTATAGCTCGAAATGCAGATATACCATTGCGAGAAGGTTGGAATTTCATGGCATATTTCCCACAGTATGACCTTGAGATGAGTTCACCCGATTTTTATGGTATCTCCCCGATAATTGATCAAGTTGACATCATGAAAAACTCACGGGGACAGTTTGCAGTACCGCGTATTCCATTCTCAAATATGGATGACTTGACTGAGGGGCAAGGCTATCATATTAAAATGTCAGAGGAAGACGTTCTGAACTACCCGCCGGAGCAGGAAGGTGAGCGGATCGCGAATGCTGCTGAAGAGCGGTTTACTACCACAGTCCCGTCATCAAACAACTTAAGTCTGCTTGTCCACAACCTGAATGAAAACAGTTTGGTTACAGCGGTTGATCCGCAAGGCAACATTGTCGGTCAAGGCACTTCTGACTCAGATGGTCAGTGTGGTATTGCTGTGTGGGGTGATGATCCTTCGACCGTTGAAAAGGAAGGGTTAGCAGTAGGTGAATCGTTCAAGCTGAATGGTCTGCATGTAAAGGAATTTGTTGTCGGTGACGGTTTGGTCTATGAACAGGACGCTTTCATAGCTGTGAACGTAACAGCAAGTAACCCGATTCCCGATGATTACTACCTGTCGGAAGGATATCCAAACCCGTTCAACAGTCAGGTCAGATTAAGTTATGGATTGCCGGAAACGGGATTGTTGAAGATTGGCATCTTTGACATTACGGGAAGAGAGGTGACAACACTAATCAATCAGGAACAGGTAGCAGGACGTTACAACGTCACTTGGCAGGCTTCTGACTATCCTTCAGGCTTGTATATGATCAAGATGGAAGCGGGAAGTTTCAGAAGTGTCAGGGAAGTCGTATTGGTGAAGTGAGAAGGTAAGAAAGTGAGAAGGTATGAACCAGCAAGGCTCAAAGACCGCCAACGACTTTCGGAATTGAGAGGCAACAGTTTATCGGGGATGAGCTTGTTGAGAAGCTTGATAAGAGTGAGCGTGTTGCTTTCAAGTCGTTTATTGATGCCTGTCTCAAGGATATGCGACGATATGACGCATCTGATATTGACTTGGGTGGATGGGGAGCGAATCAACGCATCTGGCTGAGAGTTCAAGGTTTGAAGAAACCGGTCGAAGGGTTCGGCACCTTCAGCTCAGATGAGAGCGACATTCTCATACAGAGCTTAATCATTTCACATCAGCGCAAACTCCTATATGATCATCGCAGTATAGATTTTTCCTATGTTTTCAGAGATGAAGCAGGAACTGCCTATCGCCATCGGGCAAACGCCTATTTTGATCTCGATTCACTTGCGCTTAACATGCGCGCAATCAATACCGAGATCAGGCCGTATGAGGGCTTTGAGTTCAACACAAATATCACCAAGAGCCTTAGCCTTAAACGCACTAAGGAGGGTTTGGTACTCGTCACAGGCATCACAGGGTCGGGGAAAAGTACGACTCTCGACGCAATCATTGATATGAACAATCGCTCTGTGCAGGCTCATATCATCATCATTGCTTCACCGGTCGAATTTGTCCATGAATCAAAGCATTGTATCATCCGGCATCGTGAGGTGGGGCGTGATACGCAATCTTTCAAGCAAGGCACTATAGAAGCTTTGCGACAGGACCCGGATATCATCGTGATCGGTGAGATGCGAGACCCGAAAACAATCATCGCCGGGCTGGAGGTGGCTGACAGCGGGCACAAAGTATTCTCAACGCTGCATACTTCGTCAGCAATCGAAAGTCTGGATAGAATCATCGGAGAAGTGCCACCTGAGGAGCAGGAGCGGGTTCGGAACCGACTGGCGGATGTGCTGCGATGCGTCATTTCTCAGAAATTGGTACCCAGCCTCGACGGTAAGCGGGTACTTGCAAAAGAAATCATGTTAATGATACCTTCCATAAAAGCAGCCATCAAGAACAACAATACCGGTGAGATTTACCAGATGTTGAATGAAGGGCTGAAATACGGAATGACCACTATGGAGCAGGACTTAAAACAGCATGTGGTGCAAAAAAGAATTAGCAGGGAAACTGCCTTAAGTTTCGCCAATAATAAACGGATGATGCAGCAACTACTATAGAGCAGAGAGCATTAACCAATAATGATTTTGCAGTCGTGGTTGTCTCAACCGCGACGTCGGGCTTGAGACAAACCCGACTACAAATAACTAGATTATACTTTCCAAAGATTAAACGGAAAAGGTTATGAATGGCTAAGAAAGGTTCGGGAAAGGTAGCAGTCGGGGTTTACAGCGTCGGGGAATCTCTGAGGGTTGCCAGGATAATGAAAACCGGCAAGCGGCTAAAGCTTCTGTCGGTTAACAGCTATAAAATCAGTCACACTCCGGGTAGTATGGAGCTGCCGGACAATCTGCATGAAGAGATTCCGGAAAACGGTTCATCAATCGAAATTACTGATGGAGATCTGACGGAAGAGTTTAACGAAGTTGGTATGGAACCGGAGGAAGAACCTGAGGAAGATACAGCAAGTTACATTGAGATTCTTGACTTTGTAAAGGATAAGGGATCCAAGATTGCGCTTTCCATCGGTGATCCTCAAGTCTTCTACAACGTCTTTGATTCAGATTGGGGGCTGAAGGGCAGCAAGCTTCTTAAGCGTGTGAACAGCGAGATGATGGACATTAAGGAAGGATACCACTCGCTAAAAGAGGACGCTGTCTGTTTCCTGCCGATCGGTTATTATCAACTTCTCGCAATCATTCGTGAACGTGACATCCCGTTTCTGACCCAAATCATCCGTGTAAAGAGTATTATATCGCGCCGTCTGCCCATTATTGCATTCACAGAATCAGTTGAAGTTTCCTTAATTAACCACGTCATAGATTATCACAACATCGGTGAGGATGCCGCCACCCTCATCCTGCATATAGGTGAGGATTATAGCCGTTTCATATTCCTGCGTGGTCAGGATCTTCTGCACATTTCACAGATTATCGGAACCGGTGTCGGTTCGATGGATTTTAAGCAGACATTGTACCGACGGCTGCTGCTCGAGATGGATACGCTTGAGCTGCTACAACTAAATCAGATAGTAATGTCAGGAAAGGTGCATCAAACCGAAATAGTGGATTACTTTTATCAGGAGATGCCTTACGATGTAGCAATCGTTCATCCTGACTTCTCCGAACTCGACATGAGTTCGCTTGATGAGACGGAAGTTGATTCGTTAGGTCCTTACGCCGTTTCGATAAGCATCGCTCAAAGGGCTCTTTCGACTGAAAAGCCGAGACCCCATCCTATTGATCTTACACCGACCCGCATAAAAGAGAGTCAGAAGAGGTTATCAATGTCCATGACCGGCTGGCTTATGCTGTTTCTTATGCCGGTAATTGTTTTGTACACTTTCTTCCGCATCGAGCAGCTTGACACGAGAATGACCGAAATCAAAAGCGACACCTACAACCGAATGCTTCAGGAAGATCAGTTTTTCACGCTCGAAAAATCCATTGAAGAAGCACACATGAAGCTGTCCGAAGTGGAAAAGACATCATTAATCCTCGATTCCCTGACTATTGGTATAGACAAGTGGAGTCCGATTATTGTCCAGCTTATGAAAGAGATCGGACGGATTAAAGGCATCTGGCTCACCGAGATTATGCAGGATAAAGGGCTGATTCTGTTCAAAGGATATGCCGTTTACCGCAACAGAATTCCTCAATTGGTGAATGCGCTAGGATCGGTGACGCTTAGGACCGTCGAAGTTCAGGAGATCCGGGATAAAACAACATATCGCTTTGAGATTGAGTCTTCAGTTCCGGGTATGGCTGATGAAGAAAACAAGTAACCTGTGGATACTATGTCTTTTAAGCTGCGTAATACACTAATTTTATTGGTTCAGGTACTGATCCTGTCATTGGTCTGCCTGTATCTCATTAATTTCAAGTATCCAAAGAAGGTTGATGCGTTAAAAACAGAGCTGAAGAAGATTGAAGAGAAGACCGGCAATATACCCGAACGTGAAGCATATCTTCGGGATATTCATCGCATCATCAAAGAGAAAAAAGAGTTAGTTGAGAACTTTGACAAGGTTGTCGAGTCAGACGTCTCTTTCGCTGATGCCTTCCGTTACATTGACCAGATTTTGGATCATTTCGGACCGCTGAAAACTACTCTGCAGACCTTGGAAGAAGTGAAAGGTGACGGTATCAGTTATCGCACATTTTCGCTTGAGGGTGAAGGCACTTATCGGTCAGTTTTTGCGTTAATTTGGGTGTTGGAACACGGTCCGAAGATATTCACTATAGAAAAATTGCAGCTACGGGGAATCGAAAACGTACAGCGAGAGAAATATCAGCAACTTGTGGTAATCTCATTCGATATGACGATCATTGCAAAGTATGCTCAACTGCCGGATTACAAACCGATTTACCGGAGTCTGACCGATGTAAAGATTCCCTCCACCCGAAACATCTTTTGGCCCCTAATTCAGAGCGACGTAGCGCCAAACACGCGCGGACTTCTTGAGGTGGAACAAGCTGAGCTGCAGGCGATCCTTCCAAACAAGGCAATCATCTCGGACAAAAAAGGTAAACTGTACGATCTGACAGAGGGCGACGAAGTTTATCTTGGGTATCTGATAAAGATTAACCATAGACAGAACTGGGTCGAATTTACCTTAAACAAAGGCGGAATCGTGGAACGCTTCAAACTGAAATTGACATTTAACTCGGGGACAAGAATTGAAAACTAACCGTTCATTCTCTATAATCCTATTCGCTGTTATCGGTTCAATTCTATTCACATTTTCAGCCGTAACAGCACAGCTTGGCGGACCGAGGGAAATTCGCAAGCTGAGAGCGACACCTGACGAGATCATCTCCATGTCACGGTCTCTTCCGTTTAACGAAGCACTTCAGGTGTTCAATAATCTCGCCAGAAAACATCTCGGCAAGTCAATCATTGATCCCACAAACGCTGCAATGCCAATTGGTGTGGACATTGACAAGATGCACTACATCGATGCGTTTGAACTGGTGATAAGAACGCACAACCTCGATTATGAGGAGCTTGAGAAATATATTCTTGTCACAATTCCGTCGGAAGAAGAGGATGAGCAGATTCCGGTAGATGAATTGCGTGCTGCTGAGCGAATTGAAGACATTTATGAGACACGTGAGGTTGCTATTTCAGCAGTGTTCTTTCAAGGGGACATGACAAAACTGAATCAGATCGGAACAGGTTGGTCATTCCTAACATTCCTTCAGAGTATAGTGCTCGGTGATACTCTCATTGACACAACCCATCATGTGGCGATGACTGCAGGTCAGAATATGGTCGGTGCGCTGCAGGTCAGATATGTTGACAGGTTCAGCAGCAGATTGGGCGGTGCATTCGACCAGATCACTTCCATGTTCAGCATCCTTGAGAGTCATCAATTTGGTGAAGTCATCTCAAGCCCGTCGGTGACGGTGATGTCGGGTGCTGAGGGCAACATCCAGATTGGAACCAACTTCTCGATAACCGTGAAGGATTTCGCCGGAAATGCGGTGACCGATTTTGTGGATACCGGCATAATCCTGACGGTCAAACCGGAGATCATCGAGGTTGACACGACTACATTCATCAATCTTGAGATCGAAGCCCAGAACAGTTCAGGCAGCAGCGGTGCGGCGGGGATCGTTATAAAAACACTTTCAGCAAGTACTTCTATCCTGCTGCTCGACGGTGAGGAGACGATCATCGGTGGGTTGTACACCTACGATCAGGCTTCGGTCAGATCGGGTGTACCGTTCCTGAAGGATATACCGTGGTGGTTTTTCGGGCTGCGTTATCTGTTCGGCTTTGAGTCTGACAACGAAGTCCGCAAGGAGCTGGTGATTCTTCTGCGCGCTGACCTTTTGCCGTCACTCAGAGAGCGTGTAGCGGCAAAGCTGAGTGGAACTGAAGACAAGCAGGTGCTGAAGAACAGCCTTGAGAACCTCGAGAAGAGACTGGAAGGGTATCTAGATCAGACGAAGGGGGAATGAGGTTCTCACGCAAAGCCCGCAGAGCCGCAAAGTACCGCCAAGTCAGTGAAACTCAAAAGTTGTAACAGAACCGAATTGTCTTATTCTCGGATGAAATGGAAAAACACAATATGTAAGTTATTGGTATTACTGGATTCCAGATCAAGTCCAGAATGACAGTGTACACTCCTTATCACACTTAGTAATATTACGATGAAAGTACTATCAACTACCTTTATCAGCTCATTGCTGCTTGTGTTGTTTTTTAACGGAACAGTTCTTGGGCAGCCGCAAATACTGGTTGATCCCTTGGAGATTGAACCTGATCTTATCCCTCAGTTAGAGGTTGAAATGATTATATCAATCTCAAACGTGGGTGATGAGCAGTTGTCATTTGATGTCAATATTGTTTACATCGAAGGTGATGAAGATGATTATTTGACGGTGGTACCTGATAGTGGAATTGTTGAACCTGATAGAGATTTGGATTTAATTTTATCGTACAGTAGAGATCAACTGGGACCAGGTCATAGTAGAGCAGAAATTCGTATCAATAGCAACGATCCGGATGCGGAAATCGTAATTGTTCGATTTCATGAGTTAATGCCCTTTCTTCCTGTAATCATTAGCTTGTCGGAGGGTTGGAATCTCATATCTTCATACCTGATTCCTAACGAATATCGTGACATCCGCATGGTTTTGGGGGAACTCGTTGAACGCGAATCTATCCTGTTAGTCAAAGACGGTAGGGGTCGTTTCTACGTCCCCGCGAGAAACTTTAACAACATTCCTTTCTGGAACTTCCGAGATGGGTACTATGTAAAAATGGCTGAAGCCGATACTCGGGTAATATACGGCGATGAAGTCGCTTTCGACACGCCTATCCCTCTCCGGCAAAACTGGAACACTATCGCTTATTTCCCCGAAGACGAGATCGAAGCACCCGAAGCATTCGAAAATATCGAGGAAATTCTTATCCTCGCTAAAGACGGCAGGGGACGGTTTTATTATCCTGAAATCGGGTTCAATAATATGCGTCCTTTGAGGCGTGGTCAGGGCTATAAGGTCAAGGTAGAACAAGACGGTGAACTGATTTGGAATGTTCCCTAATATATGACCGGATTAACACTCCTTTATATTCCGGTATTGTGTGATTGCGGATGTTTGATCAGCATCTCCTTCCCCCAACCCAACCAACCTCTCTTAACACCTAAAAATGTCATAACTATCTAAACCGTTGGGTTACAAACAGCAGCATCAAATAAATCAGCACCGGCAGGATGATAATCCCGACCGGGTACAAGCTGTGTTGAAGTGATCTTCTGATGTCGTCCTTTATCTCATCCCTTCTTGAAATTGAGGTTCCTTTCAATACCAAGAAAGGTAGGAAAAACGAATAGATCAAATCTGTCAAGCCTGACCTGGCAGACGAACCTACCATGCCGGCTATCCACTCAAAGAATATCTTAGCACTAATCTTGTTCAATCCGTTTAAGCTTAACTCTGACAATCGGTAGAACCGTACAGCAGCTTTGCGGTAGAGGAAATCCAAATCGAGATTGATCGCCCGCATCTCAGCCGGATAGAGCCCTGAACGCAGTAGCAGTGTGAATGCCAAAATTGCGAACATCAGGAGCTGAAGTTGCGTCACCACGTGACTCGCACTATACGGGTGATATTCTACGCTGTATGGAAGCAGGTTGTAGAGAAATCCCGGGAACAGCGCCAGAAAAACGCAGAAGAAAGCTGCAATCCCCATCGCCAGCATCATGTTCAACGGCGGTTCCTTCGGGCGCAGACCACAATCATGCCCGAAGAACGTGAAGAACGGCACCTTAATCCCTGCATGATGAAGCACACCCGCAGATGCAAATTGCAGCATGAACCAAACAGCAATCAGCTTGTCGTGTCCCACAGCGCTGATAATCATAGATTTGGTCACAAAACCGCTGAAGAGAGGCAGTGCCGAGATTGACGCTGCTCCGATCAGACAAAACAGAGCAGTCAGCGGCATCGTTTTGTACAACCCGCCAAGATCGGTACAGTGATCCTTCCCTGTCATGTGCATCACCGCCCCCACCGACATGAACAGCAATCCCTTGTAAAGAATGTGCGAAAATGCGTGTGCTACAGTGCCGTTCAGTGCCAACTCACTGCCGATCCCGATGCCGACAACCATAAATCCGACCTGATTGATGAGGCTGTATGACAGCACACGGCGGAGATTGTTTTCAAGCATCGCATAGAAAACCGGGTACACCGTCATAATCGCCCCCACCCAGATCAGCAGCTCAGTTCCCGGAAACGTCCTTGCCAACAGATAGACAGCGCTCTTGGTGGTAAGCGCTGACAAAAATATCACCCCGGTAATAGTTGCTTCGGGATAAGCATCCTTCAACCACGGATGGAACGGTGGAATAGCTGCATTTAAGGCAATCCCAAGGAAAATAAACCACGAATCGAGCCCCGACAGACCGATATAGCTGAATTCGATGGATCCTGTGTTGTGAATCCGCATCACTATCCCGGCAAGCAGGATCACACCGCCGAGAAGATGGATCAGAATGTAGCGGAATGCAGCCGCCCGGGCTGCTTTTGTCTTTCGTGCTAAGATCAGAAACGTGCTGGAAACCGCCATTAATTCCCAAAAGATGTACAGGCTGACGAAATCTCCGGCAAAGGTCACTCCGAGTGTGCATCCCGCATACATCAGAGCAGCAACATGCTGAAGATCATCTTTAACTTTCAGCGCAAACAGCAAGCCGATGAAGGTGATGAGAATGAAAATATAACCGAAAACCAGGCTTAACTTGTCAATCCGGCCGAAAGTCAGTACATAATCCAGTAGATTAACTTGCCAGTAGCTCCCTTCAGGCAGGTTGTAAATGGCTGTGAAAGCTATCACCGGAAGCAACAGCATATAGACGGATTTAAGTTTCCCCTTCAACAGCGGGATGAGCAACGATCCGAATATCAGGATGAGTGACGGCGGGGAACTACCTGTCATAAAAATCCTCACCCCGTTTAACGATAAAACGCATCCCGGCAGCTATGAACACCAAAGCAACGCAAGAGATGAATCCGTACACGCAGTAAAATCCGAATCGTTCCTCCCACGGAAAATCGCCGTGCAGATCCACAAACAGCCCGGCTACCAACAATACGGCTAACAGCGAAAAAAACGCTGTCAGCAGAATTTTTATATTCCGGGGATTATCGAATGTCTTTAGTTCTTTGCTCATTGGTACTGTATCAACCGATGGTAAATATTGAGATAAAGTACAACAGTGCTACGATCAATATAATCACGAATGCCGTCCGGTAACCGCGAATCGGTTTAAAGGATACTTGTATGTGGTTCTCTTCCATAATTGCCTCAGAAAATACTCCCGACTGCGAGCTTTGTCAGACTTAAAAACGGCTGCGGATAAAACAGTAATCCCAGCGAAATCAGTGCTGTCATTGCTAACGGCACGACACACCATAACGGCGCTTCGTCCATCTCATTCTTTATGCCGTCACTCGCAGGAGATTTGAAGAATGCACTGTACACAATCGGCAGAAAGTACGCTGCGTTTAACAGTGTGCTGCTCAGCAGCACAAATGCGAACAACATCTGCTTTGCGTCAAGCGCCCCCATCAACAGATACCATTTGCTCAAGAAACCGCCCGCTGGAGGAATCCCGATCACACTCAATGAACCGATGAAGAAGGCACCCATTGTCACCGGCATCTGCCTGCCTATACCTGCCATATTGCTTATATATCTCTTTTTTGTTGCTACATAAATTGCTCCTGCACAGAAGAACAAAGTAATTTTCCCGAATGCATGCATCACAATATGCATCATGCCACCTAACATGCTACTCGATGACAATAGAGCTATACCAAGAATCACATAAGAGAGTTGACTTATGGTAGAAAACGCTAAACGTCGTTTTAGATTGTCCTGTGATAGCGCGATTAGAGAGCCAACGAGAATTGTCACAGATGCTACGTAACATAGAGTGATACCAAGATCGAATGACCGCATTAAATCCGTTCCGAAAATGCCCGTTGTTACACGGATTATTGAGAATAGACCAACCTTGACAACCGCAACTGCATGTAATAGAGCACTGACCGGAGTCGGTGCAACCATTGCTGCAGGCAGCCACGAGTGAAACGGCATGACAGCGGCTTTAGCAAAGCCAAAGATGAACATGAAGAACAAAAGAGAGATCAAGCCTTTTGACATGTTACCGGATAGGATCCCCTGATCGGCAAATTCCAGTGTTCCCGTAAAATGATAAACAATCAACATAGCAGGCAGAACCAATCCGATTGACGAACCGAGAATGAATGTCAGGTATTTCCTGCCGGAAGATAGTGCCTGCTGATCCTGACGGTGAGTTACCAGAGGGTATGTTGCTAACGAGAGCATCTCATAGAAAAGATACAGGGTAAACAAGTTAGCAGCGAATGCGACGCCGATTGTAGCGGAAATCGCTAAAGCGAAGAAGGAATAATATCGAGTTTGACTATGCTCGTTATGACCACGCATGTAACCGATAGAAAATCCAGTTGTAACTATCCACAGAATTGAAGCTACCAATGCAAACAGCAAGCCCAAAGCATCCACTTCAAACCGAATTGAAACACCCGAAGCTATCTGGAATAAAGTATGTTCAATGCTAACACCATGCAATATGGCTGGAACCATCGAAGCGACGATGATCAGTTTCACCAAACCGGCTGTAAAAGACCAACCCTCTCGTATATTCGGTCGGTTGCGGAAGAGCAAGATCGGAACCACCACCAATGTGGAAGTCACAATTGCCATTAACGGTTTTAGTGAAGTTATGGATTCCATCTGGATCAATTCGCTATCCCACTCGGTATAAAAGGTTGAATTATATTTGTGATAATATCTCCGCTGTACAATCCAATTATAATTAAACCGACACTGACCACCAATAACGGTACTAACATGCTGACCGGAGCTTCTTCGATTTTACTCTTCTCTGACGATTTTTCAGGAGTCAGCTTAAAATAACCAATTTCAATGATTCTGAAAAAGATTACGACATTAATCAGACTCGACGCTAACAGCGCGATCATAAAATGCCATTTACCTGCTTCAATTGCACCAAGTATCAAATAGTACTTACTAAAAAAGCCACCCGTCGGTGGAACTCCGATCATTGACAATGCGGTGATGACGAAAGCAGTCATTGTCCATGGCATTTTTCTGAACAGACCTTTGAAACTGTCAAAATTATGATCCTGCAGTTTCCTATGGATGATCCCAGCAACAAAGAACAGAGCGAGCATCATCATGGCATCATTCAATATGTGCAATATTGCACCGCTGACACCCATTCGGTTTCCCAGCCATACACCGCCGACCATATACCCCACCTCGGTTATAATGAGATAGGTCAGCATCTTCTTGAAATCACGTTGAGCGAGGGCTTGCAGTGATCCGCCAAATATTGCAACAACTGCGCACCAAACCAACGCATCCTGCCAAAGTGGATTATCGAACACAAACTGTGGCGTGAACAGCGAATACATAACTCGGATCATGACGTAAACTGAAACCTTTGTCATCGTAGGCGCGATTAAGCTGCTGACAGCCGTTGGGGCGTACGTATAAGCATTGGGCAGCCACGCATGAACCGGAAAAAACGCCATCTTGATCCAAACACCACCCATCATCAGAATGAACGCAACTAAAACTGTCTTGCTCCCATATAGCGGAATAAGAAGATCGTGCAGGTCTGCCATATTCAGTGAACCGGTCGCTATGTACAGATGACCGACTCCGAGCAGGTAGAAACTCGCTCCCACTGTGCCTAAAATCAGATAATTGAAGCTGGCGAGCACGGCTCGACGGTTTCCTATAGCTATCAAAGCATACGTTGCTATCGCTGAAATCTCAAGCAGGACATACAGGTTGAACATGTCTCCTGTAATTGTAACACCGAGCAGCCCGGATATTAGAAGCAGATATAAAGTATAGAACTGAACTGTTTTCTCACCGATCTCCCGCTCGATGCTCTCCTTCGAGTAAATGACATTCAAAAAACTTGAGACGGCGACAATCACCATTACAAATGCGTTCAGATGATCAACAACCAGTTCAATTCCGAACGGCGGAATCCATCCTCCTATGTGGTAGTGAATTGTACCGTGGTTTATGACCGTAATGAGCGTGACGACAGATTCATAGGCAGCAACAGATACAGCCAAGAGAACGACAGGATAGCTGAATTTTCTGTTATGCAGACCGAGTAGCCCTGCTAATAAGGACGCAAGCAGTGGGACAGCGACGATGAGAATCGGTGAATGCAGGTAAGTCATCGCTTTATCTGCTCAATAATCTCGTCTTCTTCAATCGTTCCAAATCTTGAGTGGAGCTTCATAATTATGGATAACGCCACTCCAAGAATGCTGACTGAGACCACAATCGCCGTTAGCATCAGCACGTGGGGTAAAGGGTTGATATAGTGAGACGGATCAATCGTGTGTAAAACAGTTTCAGGATTGGAGGAATGCTCAAGTATTGGAATTGTGGCGTCTCGTTTTGCGCCGATTGAGACATAGAATAGAATTATTGCAGCTTGAAAAATATTCATACCGATCACTTTCTTGATCAGGTTGTTTTTCACAATCATCGCATAGAAACCGATCATCATCAGCAGGATATAGATCACATAGTTATATTTTGCGATAACAAGTTCCATTAGCTACAACCCACTCTCGTATGTGCCTCTCGATGAAAGACTTGTGTAGATCAAAATCATGGCAGACATCACTGTGACTGCAACTCCAATCTCGACCACAAGTATCCCAATCGAGCGAGCAGTCACACTGTCTAAAACAGGAATTACAAAAGAAAGGTAACTGTAGTCAAGGAAGTTCAGTTTGAACAGCAGGGCAGCAACACCGACAGTAGAATACAACAGAATTCCGATGGCGATAAAGATAAGATTTGTTTTCTCTTTGAATCTTCGGATTACAACCTGAATGTCATGACTGATCGCCAGCAGAATAAAACTTGCCCCGAGAATGACTCCGCCCTGAAACCCGCCGCCGGGACTGTGATGCCCGTGCGCAATAACATACAACGCAAAGATCTGCATAAACGGAATCATAAGGCGACAGACTGTCTTTACTATTAACGCCTGATGAGGAAGCTCCACGGGTTGTTCTTCCTGTTGATTTTGTCTTTTTCGAGAGCGGCGCAGCAGTGAATAGACAGCGATCCCTGCCGCAAACACCACCACAGTCTCAAACATCGTGTCGTAGCTTCTATAGTCAGCGAGAACGGCTGTTACAATATTAGGAACAGATGTTTCTTCTACAGATTCTGTTATGTAATGTGGTGAAACATGAACACTTGCAGGGGAAGAGGGATCTGCCCAGTCAGGAAAGTCACTCTCAGCGTAAAGCAGCAGCAGTCCTGTTGAGATTACTACGATAAAACCGATGATCTTCAATCTTTCGTCCTCTGCGTTGTGCTGAACACCGCTGCGATAAAAAACACAGTGGAAACCCCGGCACCGACGGCAGCCTCAGTAAATCCGACATCCACCGCCCCCATCTCAGCCCACAGCAGGCACATGAGAAAGCTGAAGACTCCGAAGATGATGGAAGCGCACAGCAGGTTCTTTACATGCAGTGCTGCGATAGCCGTGATCACTACGAGAAGGAGTATAATGATGTCAAACTGCCAGATCATTTCTTGATGTTGCCCGAATCTGCCGATTGTTCGTTTTTATCAGGTTCATCTCTGTGCGACTGTTTCTTGGTCCACGGTTTAATGCCGGACTTGAATCCAGCCTCAATTATGTGGTGTGTAGCGGTGGGACTTGCCATGAATATGAACACACAGATAAATATAATCTTGATGCTCACCAAAACTGCGCTAATTGATAGATGATGAAAGTTGTACAGTGCTAAGCCGGAAAGCACAAAAAGCGAGGACAGCGTGTCACCCTTTCCCGCTGCGTGCATTCTGGTATAAAAATCAGGGAAACGGAGAATCCCGATAGTGGTTGTAACAAAGAAAAGCAGACCGATGATGATTAAGACTGCAGATATTACATCAATCACCGGCAGCCTCATCGGTTTTACTTATATCTTCACTGCTATCCTTATCATCAGAAAAGATTTCATGTTTCGCATAGATATATCTTGCTGCCGCAAGTGTTGCGATGAAGTTGAGAAGCGCGTAAGCCAGCGCAATGTCAACGAACATTTCGACACGATGGAAGATCGTACCGATGATGATGAGCAGTATAGTTGTTTTTGTGCCGATAACATTCAAGCCCATCACCCGGTCAATCGCTGTAGGACCTGACACCACGCGATACATTGTCATGAACATCAGGATCAGCAGCCCGACACCGACATATATAAACAGACTATCCATCTGCTATCTGTTCCCTGAATATGGAAGCAACTCGCGGCACCATCTCTTCAATTATCATATCCATATTACTCGGATATATTGAGTGAACATAGTATTCTCCGCCGATAATGCGTACGGTAATTGTCCCGGGTGTGAGCGTAATGGAATTTCCGAGGGTCACCAAGGCGATATCATCCTTCAGTCCGGATTTGAACCACAGAATTTGAGGATCAATTTTGTCCATCATTTTTGGATGTATGGCGAGATAGGCGATACTGATATTAGCGATAAAGACCTGCCATAGCAGCCACGGCATATAGCTGATAAAGCGAAACGCTTCAGTTAGTCTACCTTTTTTTCTGTTATTGGTGAAGATCAGGTTGCTGGACAGTTTTGCCACGAGCAGGCATGAGATAATCCCGAGGGTCAGGTGGAACAGATCAAATCTGCCTGAGAGGATTATCCAAGAGGTCAGCATGATCAGAAAAGTGTACCAGAATGTCATTTACTAATCACCTTTCGGATTATCATCTCTGAAATTTTGAAAGATAAACCCATGATCTGTAAATGTAAACAAACTGTGCAAAACAATCAATTGATAGCAGCTATTCTCTTCATCATTTACAAGACCAAAGGCAAGTCTGATCCGTCGTCATATTTCATACTGATTCAAACCGAATGCTATCCTGCAGGCGTTTAATGGATCAGAATGTCAACCGGAGAGGAAAATCGGATTAGGAGAGTTGTGATTGCGAAGTAGGGTAAACCAAGGATTACGATGGTTGTCAGCACCCTAGGATAAATTAACAATAATTACGTAAATAAAATGTGCACCGATTATTTTTAGTCGAATCATCACGTCCTCAATTCTGAATCTAATATTAAATACAAAAAACAAAATTACATACATAATAGCCACGGACGATAGCTGAACTATAATTCGATTGGAATCACCGTCCATATTTAGAAGCCTTACCGATACAAACACACCCGCAACAAACGCTGAAACAATCCACAGTGAAAGTTCGAAAAGATTCACTCGTTTGTGTTTCATTGCGATGTTCACGCCAGTGGCTATTATAAAGATATGGAGTATTATCTGGAGTACTGACATGTGTTAACCTACACCTAATGTCGTAAAGATAGCAAAAAATGCTGCCAGAATATCATCTGACGCATTTGGGAATCTACTCTTCTTCCCTGAATTCCTCAGGACCAACACCGCAAACAGGGCAGATATCAGGTGGAGTCTCTCCTTCATGCTGATAGCCGCATACCGAGCAGACCCAGGTTTTCTTTTCAGCCATTTTATCCCCTCATCAAAGTTATGTTTATGGCAGCACCCAACATCCACTGACAGGAGCTGCATTGCTACCGGTTATTTGCGGTAATGTAATAGGAATCCGATCCTGACACAACGCTCCAAGTAGCGCCATCGCAACCGCTTCCCTATAAGTTGCCGGAATTCCGAAGTAATCGCTAAGCTCAATGGGAACATCCGACACAGACTCCAATTCTTTCATCAATGCCCGATTATGAACAGCTCCTCCCGACACGATTATTCGCTTTGGATCGGAGACTTTAACAGAGTGCCAGACAGTATTGGCAATCGCAGCACACGCCGTACGCAGAATGTCGTTGGCAGCGTAATCATTGTGGTACTTATTGAACCAATCAATCGTTTCGTCGCCTGTTCCCAATGATCGCTTATCCCTCGCCTGACCGGCCAGGATTTCAACCAGTGCCTGATATGGTGTGTCGGCATTCAATCCCGATGACGCAGCTTCTCCGTTATAGTCATACGGTTGTTTTAACAGTGATCGCGACAACCTGTCAAGCAGTTGATTGCAGACGCAGACATCACCTCCTCTGACCAGTGCCGGATCATCTGAGTTCGGTAGATGCGTGATATTGATGAAGCCACCGAGGTTTATGACAGTACGATTCTCAATCGGTGAGCGGAATAGCATGTAATCAGTGATAGGAGTGATTGGAGCGCCTTCGCCTCCGCAAGCCAAATCTGCTGCGCGCAGGTCGTAAACGACCGGGACTTTAAGGTTGTGAGCAATGACAGCCGGATTGACAAGCTGCCAACTGACAGGTGGTTTATGGAACACAGTTTGACCGTGGACAGCGACAAGATCAATAGTGTCATCCTCGATCAACATCTGAATAGCATCGAGGTGTAAAAGTCCGAATTGACGGCTTAGGGATGCAATCTCTCCCGCTGACAACGGTTGTTGGGATGCGAGTTTACTTAATGGAGCAGCCAAATTACCAAGAGAGAAGCTGAGATAGTTTTGCACTTTCGTTTGAAGTGTCAACCCATGTCCTGTGACTTCGACCAGAGCGAGGTCAAGTGCATCGAGGCTCGTGCCGGTCATGCAGCCGACTATATACCTTCCATCCTCTTTCAAATCACTACCTGTTGAAATGATTTTTCTTCAATATAACTAATTTTTCGCAGCAGCAAACAGTGTCCGGCTGAAAGGAAAGAAGGCGGGTGAAGATGTGTAGATTTTCTTCAGACGGATAAGGCATTCCACTTTAAGTTGATCCTGTAATTTAGGTGTCAACTTTTCCAGATACGGCACCATCGTAGTGCCTGAAATCCATTGCAGGATCGCTTCAGCATCCTCAAGGATATGCGGATAAACTTTATCAAAAACGGTTATATTGCTTGCACCTTGTGCATGAAGGATTTCCGCATACCGATTGATGGGAAGAACCGGAAAGTTATATGTCCATCCGTCGAGTGCAGTCCTGAACGGTTCTTCACCTGCAAGTTTCTGAATTGTTTGCTGTGCCGGATTACGGTGGTTTGAGGGGGTCTGTATAACTAACTGTCCATCGTCATTTAACATTGAAAATAGACGTGGTATCAGCGATTCGTGATCCTCCACCCAATGTATAGCTGCATTGGAAAGGATCAGATCCCACTTACCTGAAACAGCCTCTATGCTGCTCAGTTCAAAGTGCACGTTAGACTGCTCCTTCTCAGCAGTCTTGTCAAGCATTTCACCGGAATTATCAATCCCAAAAATATGGCTATCAGGAAGATAATCAGCGAGCTTAACTGTCAACTCTCCTGTCCCACAACCAAGGTCAATGACGCTCAATCCTGAGCGGATGTTTATTAGCTTAAGTAAATCGTTAAACGGTTCAAACCTCTGCTGTTTGAACTTCAGATAACGATCAGGTTCCCACGTCATTTCACATCATCCTCACTTAAAACTTTTTCGCAACACTGCGATGGTTTTATCAATGTCATCATCATTCAAATCAAGATGCAGCACCATCCGACCTTTGGAGCCGAATTGAGTAATCAATATGTCTTGTTCAGCGAGAATATCAGCAACCTGTGCCCCTGTCAATCCAGCTGGGGAGCCATCGAAGATTACAATGTTCGTGTGTATAGCATCGAGATCAATGCTGAACGACTCCAACTCTGCAAATGTTTCTGCTAACCGCTTCGCACGACGGTGATCGTCAACCAGACGTTCTCTGTGATTTTCGATAGCATACAGCCCGGCTGCTGCGATTATTCCTGCTTGACGCATGCCTCCTCCGAATCGCTTGCGATAGAGGTGAGCTTTGTCAATGAATTCCGCACTACCGGCAACCAATGACCCAACCGGAGCACCGAGCCCTTTCGACAGGCATACATTAACAGAATCAAATGGCGCAGCCAACTCAGCTTCACTCATTCCGGTAGCCGCTGCAACGTTCCACAGCCTGGCACCATCGAGATGCAGTCCCAAACTCTGTTCATCGGCTAACTCTCGATAGCGTAAACATTCATCTTGAGGGACAATACAGCCACCTGAACGGTTAGCACTATTCTCTACCCAGATCACTTTTGATGGTGGGAAGTGATGATCTGGCGGTCGGAGACGTTCCTTCACCTGATCAGCAGTATAGACCCCACGCACACCCTGAATCGGCATCACCAGCACTCCCGACAACATCGCCGCTGCACCACTCTCAAAGTTCAGTACATGAGCACCCGCTTCGCAGTATATCTCATCACCGGGCGTGGTGTGAACCGCTAAGGCAATCTGGTTAGCCATCGTACCTGACGGAACATAAAGTGCTGCTTCCTTACCGAGCAGGTCAGCTACAAATTCCTGGAGTCGGTTGACGGTCGGATCATCGCCGAATACGTCATCGCCGACTTCCGCTTCATACATCGCTCGTCGCATATTAGGTGTTGGGCGAGTTACTGTGTCGCTACGTAGATCTATCATTGTGATTGTTGATTGTGTGATTTTAGTGATTCTTGATTTTGTGATTGAATGATTGTTGCAACTTTACCATTCCAGACTTGACAAGGAATCCATCTGCTTAATCTGCTTAATCCGCTGAGAATCAAACCTCCCTAATCCGCATCGTGGACAAGGCGGAAACCACTTTCAGAACCTCCGTCTTCGGGAAGGTCATAGCTTCGGTTTGCAGATCGACAATACGAGGCTGGATCATGATCATTAAATGAGCCACCACGTCGAATACGCCATTTACCTCCACCTTCCCAGGCACTACCATCATCTGGAGCATTATTGTAATCATCACTATGATACCAGTCTTCACACCACTCCCACACATTGCCTGCTATGTCATGCAAACCCCACGCATTGGGATGTTTCTGCCCAACATCATGTGTTTGACCGTTACTGTTACCATCATACCATGCGTATTCGTTTATTTCCGTATAATCAGGATCATTCCCCCAATAAAAACGAGTATCAGTTTCCGCACGGCAGGCGTATTCCCACTCCGATTCCGATGGCAAACGAAAGGCATCATCCAGCTCTTCCTCAAATCTTTGAATGTCATTCCAAGAAGCCTGTTCCACAGGACGATTAGCTCCATCATAGTATGAAGGATTACCACCCATAACAGCCTCCCATTGACCCTAAGTTAACTCATACTTATCCAACCAAAAGCCTTCTGCAAAAGTTACATCGTGTACTGGTCCCTCCTCATCCCATCGATTAATCTCATCGTCAGGGCTACCCATCATAAACTCACCAGCAGGAATCCAAACCATGGTGGTCGTTACATCGTCAGTCAATTGAAACTCACGCTCATCACCGGCTTGCGGTCCTTCTTCCTCCTCAGTGAACGTTATGCTGTCAATGTCAGCGAGATTGAATGATGCAGTCTCTCCGTCGTTGGTGTGAATCTGAATGATTTGAGCAGGTGAAGTTGCAACAACGAGTAGCAGCACAATCAAGCCCAGTATAGTTGATCTGAAATTCATTGTAATATCTCCTTAATGTACAGTAGGGGCGTGATTCATCACGCCCGTTATGTGGATGTGTTGATTGGAACGGGCGTCATAAATGCTGCCCCTACCGTAGTAACAACATTTTCTTTGTTTCAGCAGTTCCGTTGAATGACAGTTGATAAAAGTACATTCCGGCTGCCACCTTGATGCCGTTTGAGTTTTCACCGTTCCATTGGGTCTTGTATGAGCCGACGGTTTGGTGATCGGACAGAAGCGTTGTGATCTCCTTACCCGTCACGTCGTAGATGGTAATCTCGACATTACCGGGTTGGCTTAGCTCGTAACTGATATTGGTTGATGGATTGAACGGATTGGGATGATTGGACAGCAGTTTGAAACTGCTGATGATGTTGCTCAGCTTGTGTAGGTCTTTAACAGAAACGACTGAATCGAGGTTAAAATCAATAAATTCAATATCACCAATCTGAAACGGAACAGATTCACCGTCAGTCGTGTGAACCCATAGTGTAGTCTCTGCCTTGACGCCGCCGCACAGCATGACAATCACAAGCAGAGCGATAAAATTCTTAGCATTCATAGGTATCTCCTGCGATGTATAACAATATGTATCATCAAAGTCTCAGTATCTGCATAATAGCAAATAATAGAGACTAATGCAACACAGACAACACCCAAAAAAAACAAGACCCACAAGCCTGTAAACACAAAACTTATGGGTCTTCTGCGGAGAGGGAGGGATTCGAACCCTCGGTGAAGCTATAAACCCCACACTCACTTAGCAGGCGAGCGCATTCGACCAACTCTGCCACCTCTCCAAAACGACAGTCAATATAGTCAGAAAGTTGTCAAGTTGTCAAGTTGAAAAGCAAGAAAGTGAGGAAGTAAAAAAGTAAGAAAGATTGCGTAATTGTGGATAAAAACAGTTACTTTTTAACTTTCTGACCTGCAAACTTGCAAACCTGTCAACTTTCCAACTATAATACAGCACAATTAATCGGAGAGTTAACATGAAACATTACCATTGGCTTTTCTTTTTCCTTCCGATGATCATCCTGCAGATACCCGTTTACGCTCAGGATGCTACAGAAATCGTCCGTCGTGCAGATGAAAAAATGCGCGGATTAACGAGTTATGTTGAGATGACCATGGAGGTCGTCAGACCTGACTGGTCACGAAAAACCACAATGAAGAGCTGGTCAAAAGGAACTGATCTGGCGTTAATACTACTAACCGAACCTGCACGCGATAAGGGCACAGCCTTCTTAAAGAGAAAAACCGAAGTATGGAACTGGTTGCCATCGGTTGAACAGGTCATCAAGATTCCTCCATCAATGATGATGCAATCGTGGATGGGTTCAGACTTTACCAATGATGACTTAGTCAAACAATCGTCAATTGTGGTGGATTACACGCATAAGATTGTGGGTGATTCTACCATTGAAGGTCGGAGTTGTTACAAGATCGAGCTGATACCTAAGCCGGATGCACCTGTGGTGTGGGGGAAGGTGTTATTGTGGGTGTCTGAGGAGGATTATCTTGAGTTGCGAGTGGAGTTTTTCGATGAGGACGATGAGCTGGTCAACGTTATGACCGCATTATCAGTTAAAATGATGGGAGGACGGTTGATACCTTCTGTATTGACGATGATCCCGGTAGATAAACCGGAGCATAGGACTGTTCTAACTTACCATCATGCTGAGTTTGATAAAAAGATTAAAGATTCGTTTTTCTCTGAACAAAATATGAAGCGAGTGAGATAAAATCTGTTTAGAGTACACGCTTCAGCGTGGAAAGAGCAACCTGAAGGTTGAACTCTGAACTTATTCCTAAATCACTTAACTGTAGTTGTGGTTGTCCCAACCCCGACTACAGTGTTCATTAATTCGTGGTCATACTATGTCATTATATTTGTCCTTAGCCTGGCGCAACATCTGGCGCAATAAACGACGCAGTTGGATTTCAATTGCATCGGTACTGTTTGCGGTTATCATCGCATTAGGGACGAGGTCAATGCAGCTCGGTTTTTATGCGCATTCCATCAACAATGTGGTCTCGTTTTTCACCGGATATATGCAGGTGCATACGGACGGTTACAATGAGAAACAATCATTAGACAAGAGTTTTGTTCTTACTGATTCCACCCTTTCAAATGTAAACCAGATCAAGCACATAACCCTGACTGCACCAAGACTTGAGACCTTTGCTTTGATCTCTGCCGGGCAACTAACAGACGGTGCATTGGTAATAGGAATTGATCCGGAACAGGAGAACCAACTCACAAATTTGAAAGAGAAGATAGTAGCCGGAAGATATCTGAATCCTGATGATGACGGTATCATGTTGGCGCAAGGAATGGCGGATCATTTGAAGCTTGGCGTTGGTGATACGGTAGTTGTGTTGGGTCAGGGATATCACGGAATTATGGCTGCGGGCAAATATCGGATCGTGGGAACGGTTAAATTTCCGCTGCCGGAACTGAATACAATGATGTCATATATAACATTGTCGTCCGCCCAGCATCTGACCGGAGCTTATGATCGGATCACTTCGCTTGCGGTAATGATTGATAAGGCAAAGCACATGGAAATAACCGCTGATCAACTTCGATCTCAGTTGAGTGAAAAATATGAAGTCGTAACATGGAAGGATATGATGCCCGAGCTGGATCAGACAATCGAGTTCGATAATGCAGGTGGCATTATAATGCTTTGGTTAATTTATATCGTGGTGGGATTTGGAATACTCGGTACGATTCTGATGATGACTATGGAAAGAGTGCGCGAGTTTGGAGTGCTGATGGCTGTCGGTATGAAACGGCTGTTTCTCAGTAGATTGATCTTTATTGAAAGCGTTATTCTTTCGCTGTTCGGTGCGATATTGGGCATGATACTCGGAATACCGACCTTAATGTATATGCGCGAACACCCGATTAAGATCACCGGAGAAACAGCAGATATGATACTTGAGTACGGATTTGAACCGATTATGCCGTTCATACTGGAACTGTCTATTTTTACCTCACAGACTCTGTCGGTGTTCATAATTGCTGTAATTGCCACTATCATTCCTATTTGGCGAGTATCGCGTCTCAATCCGGTTGATGCGATGAGGACAGGAGGATAATGTGGTTGAGACAAGGCAGATCAAACTAATGATATTTAACCACGAAGTACACGAAGATCACGAAGAAAGAAAAATAACTTCGTGTGCTTCGTGATCTTCGTGGTGGTAAATAAATCGAACATTTACGGATAAGTTCTATGATTAATCTAATTGCGTGGCGGAATGTGTGGCGCAACAAGATGCGCAGTGCGATCCTCATCGGAGCGATAGCGTTCGGTATCTGGGCGGGTGTGATGACTACCGGACTTATGATGGGGTTTGCGGATCAGATGCTTCACAATGCGATTAAGACGCAACTATCACATATACAGATTCATGCTCCGACGTTCAGACTGCATAAGGAGATTCACAAAGTGATTCCTGATGGCAAGCAAATCGTTGAGGAGCTAAAGAAGGACGACCACATCAAACATGTGTCCGGTCGGGTGGTGGTTGCAGGAATGGCTTCATCCGCGTCCAACGGCAACGGTGTGATGATAACGGGTATCAATCCGGATGATGAGGCTAACATTAGCGACATCAGCAATGACATGATTGAAGGATCATACTTTAACAGCAAGAAACGCAATCCGATTGTGATCGGTGAGAAGCTGGCGAAGAAGCTGGATGTGCGACTCAAACAGAAGATCGTCCTGACCGGCCAGGGAATGGACGGCAATATCGCTTCCGGTGCGTTTCGTATTGTCGGGCTATTCAAAACAGCATCCAGCGAATTTGACAAGCGGATGATCCTTGCGAAAAACCGTGATATTGAACGTGTGTTTGGTGTTACGGGACAGATTCATGAAATTGCGATGATTGTGGACAAGATGGAAGATATTGACAGTACAGCAGTCAGATTGAAGGCTGAGTATCCGGATGTGGACGTTGAGTCATGGAAGCAGTTAGCCCCTGATATTGCAATGATGACCGGTATGACTGAACAGCAGATGGGATATTTTATGGCTATCATTATGATTGCGCTGATATTCGGTATCACCAATACCATGCTGATGGGAGTGTTTGAGCGAATGCGTGAACTTGGAATGGTGATGGCACTGGGAATGAAGCATGGCAAAGTGTTTGTTATGATTATGCTTGAAACGATATATCTCGCGATTGTGGGTGGATTTGTCGGTGTTGTCATTAGCGTGGCGTCAGTCGAGATTCTTAACCAGACCGGATTAGAACTGACAGTTGTGTCTGCATCTCTGGCGATGTACGGCGTCAGTGAGATTGTTTATCCGGTGGTTTATGTCAAGCATTATGTGTCAATTTTGATTATGGTTGGGGTAACTGCATTTCTGGCAGCGATCTATCCGGGGATCAAGGCGGTTAGGCTCAAGCCTGTGGAAGCAATTAGGACGTATTGAGAAGATAAAACCACTAAGGCACCAAGACACGAAGGGAAGAAAAAACTTGATGCCTTTGTGTCTTGGCGGTTAATGAATGATAGGAGGTTTAGTATGTTTCGTTTAATAATTTTAACTGTGGTGATGCTCACGTTGTTAGTTGGGAACGTTTTGGGGCAGGATGCTGAGAATGTAGAGTTGGTGGGGAGGATTTATAACCAGTGGAACAAGGCATATAATGTAGTTATTCGCGATGATTTAGCTTATGTTGCCGCTAGTTACTCAGGTATTCAGATTTTGGACGTATCAGATCCGGAGAATTTGCATGTCATCGGTTATTGGGATGGGAACCCTGGAGTTGCTTTTAGTATTGCGGTTTCCGGGGACTACGCGTATTTAGCTGATGGCACAAGCGGGTTGCAGATAATAGATGTCAGTGATCCTGGAAATCCGTATTGGGTAGGACAGTGTGATTCAATGAGATCTGCCTATGATATTACTGTATCAGGTAATTATGCGTATATAGTGGACAACAACTATGGTGGTTTACATGTAGTTGACATAAACGATCCGGGAAACCCTCAAATAATTGGAAACCAGGATATCCATGGAAATGGACGTGGTGTAACAATCTCCGATAATCATGCCTATGTAGCATTTTATAACCCGGAAGGTGGAGGTTATGGTGGTTTGTTAATAGTTGATATAAGTGACCCTGAAAATCCTGAGGAAGTAGAACACTATTATACGCGCGGGAATGCCATTGATGTAGCTGTTTCCGGTGATTATGCGTTTGTTGCAGACGGAACTGGTGGTTTGCGCATAATCAACATAAGCGATCTTGAAAATCCAGAGGAAGTAGGGAATTATGATACGCAGGGAATAGCGTTGGATATTGTGGTTTCCGGTAATTATGCGTACATAGCGGACAGGGAAAACGGTTTGTGCATCATCGAGATTAGCGATCCGGAAAATCCTGAAGAAGTTGGACACATGGAAATGCCGGGGTGGACCAGCGGAGTCGATGTTTTCGGTGACTACGTCTATTTAGTGGATAGCAGGAATGCTCGTTTAGATATCATTGGAATATCCGATCCGGCAAATCCAGAGGAAGTTGGATACTACGATCCACAAGGGTGTGTTTTCGACGTTAGTGTTTCAGGTAATTATGTGTATATTGCGGATGGGAGTAATGGTTTGCGTATTGTTAACATAGATGATCCAGAAAATCCAGAGGAAGCAGGATACTACAATACGGAAGGGTATGTCTACAGTGTCACAGTTTCTGATGATTGCGCTTACATAGCTGATGGTAATGCAGGTCTGCGTGTGGTCAACATAAGCGATCCAGAAAATCCAGAGGAAGTAGGGTGTTACTATGTGCATGGAACTGCGAGAAATGTTACTGTATCCGATGGATTTGCTTATGTATCGTATGGATATAGTGGGTGGCGTGTAATTGACATAAGCGATCCAGAGAATCTTAATGAAATTGGTCATTACAACAATGATGTGTATGTTTACGAGATAGCAATCTCCAACGATTATGCTTATATAGCGAATGGTACAAATGGTTTGCGTATCGTCAGTATTAGCGATCCGGAGGATCCAGAAGAAATTGGGTGTTACAATGTGCGAGGATATATAGTTGGTGTTACAATTTCCGGTGAATATGCATACCTAGCAAACAGAGAATGGGGTTTTCGTGTAATCTGTATCAGTGATCCCGAAAATCCTGAAGAAGTTGGATATCTCGATGATAGTTCGGTTCGGGTTGTCGGAGTTACAGTTTCCGGTAATTATGTGCACATAGCATACGAGGAAAGAGGTTTAAGAGTAGTTAATATCAGTGATCCGGAAAATCCTGAGGATGTTGGATACTACAATACGCCTGGTGTGGCTAAAAATGTTGCTGTTTCTGAAAACGGTTTAATCTACGTCGCCGACTACACCAACCTCGGCATCTACCGCTTTACAGATCCAGCAAGTATTGATGATGGGATTCCCCAATTAGTTACTAACTTTGCATTGAATTCTGTCTATCCCAATCCCTTCAACTCTCAATTTTCCTTCAACATCCACCTCCCTCAATCCGACATCGTCGAATTTCATCTGTACGACGTAACCGGACGGGAGCTGTGGAGTTTGTCGGAACGGTTGGGAGTAGGTGTGCATCAGAAGAGTGTTGATCTGAATCTGAACAGTGCGGGTGTCTATTTCTTGAAAGCTGAGTCTGTATTTGGGTCTGAGATTCAGCGGGTCGTTATGCTGAAATAGACTGGATTCCGGATCAAGTCCGGAATGGCTTTAACTATTAGAAAATATGAGTCAATTATAATGCCAATCATACAAACAGAAAAGGTGACCAGAACATATCAGGATCACGGTGTTCCGGTAACTGCCGTCAAGAGCGTTGACCTGTCGGTTGAGGAGGGTGAATTCATCTCCATTGTCGGTCCTTCCGGATCGGGTAAAACTACTCTACTCAATCTTCTTGGAGGGTTGGACAATCCAACATCAGGTAATGTGTTCATAGATGGCGAGGATATCGGTCAGATGAAGGAGAATCAACTCATCAATTTCCGGCTTCACCATATAGGATTCGTGTTTCAGGCATACAATCTGATTCCGGTGCTGACAGCACTTGAGAACGTTGAGTTCATCATGCTGCTGCAGAAGAAATCGAAAGAGGAGCGAATAAACAGAGCTAAGCAGCTCTTGGATGATGTCGGCTTGAGTGACCAGATAAACCGCCGTCCGAACGAGATGTCCGGCGGTCAACAACAGCGAGTGGCTGTAGCGCGTGCATTAGCATCAATGCCATCGTTTGTGCTTGCAGATGAACCGACGGCAAACCTTGATTCTGCCTCGGCAGAAAAGCTTTTGGGGATAATGGAAGATCTGAACAGAGAACAGAATATGACTTTTCTTTTCTCAACGCATGATCCGCGTGTGGTAAAAAGAGCGAGGAGGGTGATTACGTTGGAGGATGGAGCTGTTTTGAGTGATGAGCGTAAAGTACAATGAGACTGGTTTTATTGACAATTATTATCTTGTGTCTTGTCGGAAATATTTCAGCTGGTTGGCAGGATGATTTTGATTCGCGTGGTTATCTTCGCGAGATGGCTGTCTGGTGGCAGTTCTCGCCTGAATCAAGTGAGATACAAGAGTGGGGATTTATCAATGATCTACACCTCCGCCAAAACTTTCGCTGGTACCCTTCAAATGCCGTCATAGTTGGATTGGAACTAGAAGCAGACGTTCTGAAAGGCGAAAATAGCGATTATATTATTAATGATGAAACGGTAACACTCGGGTCAACTATCTTTTATGCGGGCATTGACCGTGCGTGGATAGATTGGTCTATCGGTTCATTGCAGATTCGAGGAGGCAGACAGCGCATTGCCTGGGGCACTTCGATGGTGTGGAATCCGATTGATCTGTTCAATCGCGCTTCACCCCTCGACTTTTTCAATGTAGAAAAACCGGGAACAGACGCTGTTTGCTGTCAATACTATCTTGGGATGAACTCCAAGGTTGAGTTAGCCTATGAGCACGATAGTGATCCGGATGAGAGTGTCACTGCAGCCAAGTTGCAATTGAATGGCTGGAGCTACGATTGGCACTTTCTTGTTGGTAGGAGTGGAAGTAATTTTGTGACAGGTTTTGCATGGGTAGGTGATGTGCTCAGCGGTGGTTTCAGGGGGGAAATACTATACACCAGACCACGCAAATACTATCGTTACGATGATTGGCAACGAACAATTTTGGCAGAAGAAGCTAAACCTTTCAGTGTCGTCTCAATTGATGCAGACTACACTTTTGAGAATTCCCTGTACTTGCATACCGGACTGCTGTATAATGAACACGGCACTACCGGAAAAGCAGGTGGAGAACATATATTTGAATCGCTGGAACGAGGTGCATTGTCACCTTCAAAGATGTCTCTTTGCTACGAAATCAGATACATCCCCCATCCGCTTGTCGCAACAAATATAATGAGCATTGCTAATCCGCATGACGGGTCTTTGCTAATCGCACCGAGTTTTACTTGGTCTGTAGTTACCAATACTGATCTCACGCTGACAGGATTACTTTTTAACGGTGATGATCAAACCGAGTTCGGCGATAGCGGCGATATGATACTGCTAAAGATCAAGTACTCGTATTGATCTTCGCCTGTGAATATATTTAATCCATCTTCAAGGTTGCGATGCACAGTTTTTTGTGCTATACTACCTGTATTACGGTTGTGCTGCAGCCTTCACCACGAATCACCACGCTTAAATCCCATAGATTAAAGCATACCGATATTAAAATATAGCAACAGGAGAACTATATGAAAATGGATCTTTCAAATTACCCCAAAGAACGAATTTTGAATGACGGTCGTAAAGTGACAATACGAACCAATGACCCAACTACAGATGAACCCGAATTGGTCCGGTTTATGAAATCTCTACCGGAAGAAGAACGTGTCTATTTCCGTGATGACGTTACAGATCCCGAAGTAATTCGCAAATGGGTACATGAGAGTGATCCTTTGCGGACTGTTCCTCTTCTGGGAGTGACAGAAGAAGGACGAATCGTTGCTAACTGGACGATGCACCGTCTTGAGCACGGTTGGACTCGCCACAATGTGTTCATCCGTGGAATTGTGGATCCTGAATGGCGTCAACAAGGACTGGCGATTTTTATCGTCCACGAGCTGCTGAAGATTGCTACGGATCTGGATGTCGAGAGAGTTGTCATCGAATTGGTGCGCCCGCAGGAGACGTTGTTGCGGCGTTATCTGGACATCGGATTTGAAATTGATGCAACACTGAAAAACTGGGTCAAAGATTTCCAGGATCATTACCACGATTTAATCATCATCTCAATGAAACTTGAACCAGCTTGGAAGAAGATGGAAGCAATGATACTCGACTATGGGACACACGGCGGGTAGGTTGAAGCCAAGTTATCTGGAGCGACTGTCTTGAGAATCAAGCCGCATGGGTTAACATTTGATTGTTCTTTG
>CAZVKN010000008.1:0-92075 GCA_964627035.1 uncultured bacterium
CTTGGTGTCTTGGTGGTTCAATTCTCAAATCTTCATCTGCTGCATCTGCTGATAACCCCGTTCCGTCACACTTCGTCACAGCTTCGTCACCAGCTCAAACACTGTACCACAAAGGGATTCAGGCAATTTTGTGACGAAGTGACGAAAAAACATAGCCCATCCAGGACAGAGTAAGAGTTAAGATTACAGGGAGGACGAACATTCCTGTCCGTCCTATAGTCATTGCGAATCCCGACTTGTCGGGATGTGGCAATCCCTTTGGAAAGCCGAGAGATTGCTTCGTTGCGCTCGCAATGACAGAGTGAGGGTAGAAAGAATAACCACCAAGGCACTAAAACACCAAGAAAACCATTCTTACTCTTTTCTTCTTTGTGACTTGGTGTCTTGGTGGTTCAATTCTCAAATCTTCATCTGCTGCATCTGCTGATAATCCCGTTTCGTCACACTTCGTCACATCTTCGTCACCGGCTCAAACACTGTGTCACAAAGGGATTCAGGCACTTTTATGACGAAGTGACGAAAAAACATATCCCATCCATGACAGAGTAAGAGTTAAGATTACAGGGGAGGACGAACATTACTGTTCGTTCGGCATGGACAGGAATGTCCATGCTCTCCTTTTACACTTTCTCACTTTCAAGATACAGATAATTCACATGAATCATGCCGTCCCTGAATGAACGCCCCAACACCCTGATCTTTTTATCATTCTCAAACCGCTTCAATTCATCCGCCTGATCCGGTCGGAACGACTTCAGATCTCTGATCCAGCTCTGTTCGGAAAATCTGTCAATTGCCTTAGATATTTCGTAGAGTCGGATTCCACGCAGAGCGCTGATGAAAAGAGCCTCAGGATATTGATTTTTTAAGCCCTCTATCAACATTGGATCATCTACTCGATCAACCTTGTTGAACACCAGCAGTTGCGGTTTGTGATCAAGTTTGATATCTTTTAAGATGTCCTCCGTGTTAGCGAGCTGACCCTCCCAATGTGGATGTGAAAGATCAACCATATTCAGCAGTAGATCAGCCTGATGTGACTCCTCAAGTGTGCTTCTGAATGAAGCTACCAAACCGACCGGCAGCTTACGAATGAACCCGACTGTATCAATAAGCAGAGTTCGCTTACCGCTCGGTAGATGCAGTGCCCGCACGGTAGCATCAAGAGTTGCAAACAGTCTGTCCGCAACACGGACATTTGCTTTAGTCATTGCGTTCATCAAGGTTGATTTACCTGCATTGGTATATCCGATGATCGCAGTCTTAAACAGTCTTCTCCGTCTTCTCCGTCGGGTAGTACGATCCTTTTCTATTTTTGAGAGGTGCCCTTTCAGTGTAGAAATTCTACGATAAATTTCCCGTCTGTCAATCTCAAGCTGTGTCTCGCCCGGACCTCGTGTGCCGATGCCTCCGACCTGACGTGACAGATGCTTCCACCGTCTGGTCAGCCTGTCACGAAGATAGTTTAGTTGAGCCAGTTCGACCTGAATACGAGCTTCTTTGGTTTGTGCACGTTTGGCAAATATATCAAGGATTAGCCATGAACGATCAATAACCTGACAGGTTATTTTCTTTTCCAGATTTCTGACTTGTGATGGGGTCAGCTCATCGTCGAAAACGATGATGTCCGCATCAAACGCCTGAACCAGATCGGCTATCTGACGGACTTTGCCTTCACCGATGAAGGTTCCCGGATCAGGTGACGGCCGGTTCTGAACAACTCGAGCGACGGTTTCTCCTCCAGCACTCTCTACAAGCTGCTCAAGCTCATCGAGGTTGTCGCTTACTTCCCATGCAGGAACATGGCGCAACTGCACACCGACGATTATTACCAATTCAGGCTTTACTGCCACTATTTCCTCCCTCCTCCGGATCGTCCAATAATAGATTCGGCAACCAACAACATCATAAATATTGCAGCAATAGGCTGCCAAAGTTCTCTGCCATAACGTCTGTTTAATATATTTTCGGCGATATTTTCTGGTTCATCTTTAATAATAGCAGCTTGTGACAAATAATCAGAGTATTGACTGTTTGATCTGACCAATTTTGACAGTGATGTAGTGACATTAGAAGCAAAGCGAGTTACTATTTCGCCGTCAACCTTGAGGTCGTATATTCCGATTGATTCAAAGGGACCTAAGCGAAATTCAGCACCGCCCATCACAGGTCTCTGTACGATGTTCGTCGCATCTCCATCTGGCGAAATAAGCAGTGAATTCTCTCTATTACTAACATTGAGCACTGTTTGTGAATAGCTGCCTGCTTTAACAGATCTGTTTTGGGAACTGTTATGTGACGTCACATACCCAATGCAGCGGTGCATAAGAGGCGCAAATATACCTGTGTAAACCAGGTTTCCTGTCTCCGGATTCAGTGTGGAAGCGAACAGCAGAGCACGACCTGATCCTATGTTTCGCTCAATTAAGAACGGTCTGCTGTCTGACAACGGGATCACAACTCTATCACCGCTGTGTGTGGCGAGATCAAGGGTGAATCTGAAAGTGGGTGATTTTGGAGCACCCTTATCCTCAAACATACCAGAAAATAGCGGGTGTGTCAAATCGAGCTTTCCCCAACCTATTCCACCATGTCTTTGAGTTGCTTTCGCGCCGGCAAATCCGAGACTTTTCCAAATTCCTCGATTTAGATTTGCCAAATCGCTGTCACTGCTCGGAATCATTATCACACCACCGCCTCGTCGGACAAATTCAGCAACCCGTTGAGCAGCTCCCGATGAGACTTTATCAACGCCTGCGAGCAGGATTGCGTCGTAAACTCCTAAACCAGCGGTCTCCCATCCGGTTGCATCACCAAAATCTACATGAATTGACTGTGATTGGTCGCCCCTGAAGATCGAATTGAGTATCCAATGTGTTGTCGAATCAGGCGCAACGGTTAGAACTCGCACACTGTCAGGTATATCAATGACAAAGTAGCGGCGGCTGTCAACCGACAGAGCGTCAATATCTTCGCACTTTACCCAGCCACTTATGATGCCGTTTTGATTAGGAACCACCGAAAATGTCTGTACGGTTTTCCCATTCGCAGGAATGTTAATTAGTGCCTGCGACACTCTCTCCTGTTCCAGATAGACACTGATCAACGCTTCGGTCACAGGTTTATTGTTTTGATTTTCAACAGTGACTTCAAGCTCTACAGGCTCGCCTTTTTGGAGTATGCTGTTGGTGATATTTACACTTTCAACTGAAATGTTGTGCAGCTCATCCGGACCGATTGGAATGATAAATGTTCGTCGTTGGGTTGAAATCGAATCGCGTGTGAATGTGTCGAACATGGAGTCATAAAGCCCGCCGATGACGTAGAGTTCACGGTTAAACCGTTCTGAATGGTTAAGGATCGAATCAGCCAGTTCAATTGCTCGTTTCAACTGTGGATGAAACGGTTTTGAAGTAATATCCTTGATATAGCTTCGGGCAAACTCTCGCTGACCGTAATGAGAAGAAGTCAGTTTGTCGGGATTCGATGTTATTATGACAGTTATCTGATCATTTGATTCAACCATTTCTACAAGCTGCAACGCATATCTGACCGACTGCTTCAACAGTTGCCCATCACGTGTTTCAACCATTGATGTAACTGCATCATCAAGTACTACAACCATTTCCACTGATGAAGCTGAGCTTGCTCCCGCATCGTTCTTCAGTGCCGGTCTGGCGAAGACCAAAACTACAGCAGCCACAGCAAGCGCTCTGAGGATTAGCAGTATGATCTGACGTAGTTGGATTCGCCTGGATTTCCGTTTCTGAAGCAGTTTCAGAAACCGCAGGCTGCTGAACTCAACGACCGGCAGACGCTGCCGACTGAGGAAGTGCAACAGAAAAGGAATCGCTGCCGCCGCCAATGCGGACAAGAATATGGTGTGTAGAAATGTCAATGCTTTTTCTCGTTACTAACCTGCGTTTTTTGAGGAATATCCTTAAACTCAAACTGATCTACCTGTCTGGTAACGCATCTGCAGAACCCATGAACGATAGCGCAAATCCCACCCATCATCGAGAAAATTCCCCAGAACAGAGGTCTGCCGAAGATGTGAGCTATTCTCGGTTCTGAGTAAGGCAACAGATAGATGCCCCACGTAATCAGATATGCACCGACTACGATGCACACATGACCGAAAACGAGTGTAGCTACCTTGCCTTGGCTAAACCCAAGAAAGCAGAGCGACAAACCGACTGCTATCGGTATCACACCAGCCGTTGTGCTGCCTTTGAAAAAGCTATATCCTCCGAAACAGATTAAGGCTATGCCGAGTGTTATTCTAATTGTGCTGGGTTTCATTGACGATTCGAGAGTTTAACTTACGTTTTTGAGGTGGTCACAATTTGTGATAACCTCCTGATTTCCAGTTACACCGTTTCCACTTGCATAATTCTCAATCGCTCTTCAGGAACTCGTTTGCTGATCCCAAGCATTTCAATACCAACGATCTGCCCTTTGTCGTTGAAATCAAGGATGACGCCCGGTTCTACCTCTTCTGACTCAATTATTCGAGATTGGCCTAAACGGAGGTAGAGCGTGTCGTCTTCTTTGTTGACTTTTAGTTTCATTTATTATTTTCGGAAATCAATCGCTCTAATTTACGTTTCAGTTCAGGCACATGTTCCGTGGCAACCTTCCACACCAACTCATGTTTAATCTCACCATATTCGTGAATCAATACATTTCGTTGAGCAATTATCTGTTTCCAAGGAATATCTGGAGTTGTTTCACGAAACTCTTTAGACACTCTTCCGGCAGCTTCACCGATTATTTCCACATTACGTTCGACAGCATTTCGGAGCATTCTGTTGGTGAGATAATCATGAACGGTTCTATCTGTCATGAATTCAACGACAGCTTTTGCCCCATCCAACATATCCCATAAGTATGCTAATCTTTTTGTTCACGCATCGTATAGCACCCGCATATTATTCATGATACTTTTCCGCCTGAACGGATTCCGAAGTGTTGACTTCTCCACAAGGTCAACCTTACGACCAAACAGCTTCGTCAGTTCATCAATCATATCCACCCAATCATACGAACTCCAAGGTATGTCAGGTTCAAACGTAATCAGAACATCCACATCACTATCAGATGAGAAATCATCCCGAAGTATTGAGCCAAACAGAGCAAATTCAGAAATTTTCCATCTTTGGCAAAATGCTCCGACTTGTTTCTGAGGTATTTTTATGTTATTCATATTTACTCCTTTACATCCATCCACTTGATTATTTCATCCGACGGCTGATTTAACGCATTTTTAATCTCATCAGCCAACCCTTCATGCGTAATCTCACGCCCACCGAGCCCAGCTATAATTCCGGTGATAGCAGGCTTATCTGGCTCATCATACAACGCCGACCGACACTCCTGAGCAAATATCCCACCATGACCATACGAACAGGAACGATCTATAACAAACAGTTTCTCTATACCATTTAGCGTGGCACGAAGTGTCTCAGTCGGGAACGGTCGGAACATCCATAGTCCGATAGCACCTACTTTGATACCCTTGTCACGCAGCAGATCCACAGCGAGTGTCGTCGTCCAAGCAGCCGTACCTGCTGATAGGATCGCACAGTCTGCATCCTCCATCCGATAGAGTTGCAGCGGATTAAGCTCACGTCCGGTCAGTTCTTTCCAGAGAGCAACTTCCTCATCCACAACATCAACAGCAGCTTCCATCGCCTGCTGCAAGTGAACTCTTGACTCCATCCAACAATCCACGTTCATCATCCCACCATAAGCGTGAGGATCCTCAGGGTCTAACTTGAACGGAGCATCCTTCGGAGGTAAAAACCTGTCCACTAACGCTTGATCCGGTATGTCAACCGCCTCGTTAGTGTGCGACAATATGAACGCATCCAATACCAACATCGCAGGTAACGATACACGCTCAGCAACCTTGAAACATATCAATGCGGTGTCGAGAACCTCCTGATTGTCACGACAATAAAACTGCATCCAACCGGTATCTCGTTGCGACAAACTATCTTGCTGATCGGTGTATATCGTCCAAGGAGGTCCGAGACTCCGATTGACTTCAGCCATCACAATAGGCAAGCGTCCACCAGCTGCCCAATGTAGCATCTCGTGCATGTAGGCGATACCTTGACTGGAGGTCGCCGTGAATGCCCGCGCACCTGCTTGAGAAGCACCGACACACGATGACATCGCTGAATGCTCCGATTCGCTATGAATAAACTTTGCAGACATCTCACCACGCGCACACATCTCCGACAGCTCCTCTACCACACTTGACTGTGGAGTGATCGGATATGCCGCAATTACATCCACATTCGCCAGTTTGACTGCATGACTGACCGCATGATTGGCTGTTAATACTTTTTTCATAGGATTCCTCACGCAAAGCCGCCAAGACGCTAAGAAACCAGTTCAATTGCTTAGCGATCTTTGCGACTTTGCGTCTTTGCGTGAGATTATTTCTTCATTTCTATTGCTGCTCGCGGGCATTCTGCCTCGCAGATTCCGCACCCTTTGCAATGTTCCAAATCAAAAGACAGTGTACGACTATTTGGATCTCTAACGACAGCACCATCAGGGCAGAACACATGGCAATTTCCGCAGTCGTCACACTCACCACAGTGGAAGCAGCGTCCAGCTTCTAATAAGTTCATTTGTTCTGTTAATCCACTGACTATCTCGTCGAAGTTACTGACTCTGATCTTGGAATCAGTCTCGGTCTCTTCGATTCGACCAAGATGTGGGTGGTAGGCTGTGTTAAGATCGTCTAATCGTACAAGATTCTTCCTGTCGTAGCCGACTGAGTCCTGATTCTGATAACCGTTTGCTGTAACAGCTCCGTCTTTATCAAGTAAGTATCTATCCAGTGATTGAGCATCATCCCCTTTTAGATATTGATTAATCGCCATCGCAGCTCGTTTTCCTGCTCCGATTGCGTGCGCAACAGTCCGGTCACCTCCGCTGAAATCACCACCTGTAAAAACGCCATCGAACTTCGTTCTGCCCCATACATCAGCAGAGCGTAACAGTTCAGCCTCATTCGTATCTGCTGTCAATTGAGATGGATCGGGATATTCACCGACTGCATCCAGTATAGTATCACACGAAAGCTCAAATTCGCTACCCGGCATTGGTTCGGGACGACGACGACCGCTCGCATCAGGCTTACCAAGTTTATTGCGAATACAACGTAGTCTTTTTCTGCCACCAGCTATGAGTGAATCAGGACTAATCAGGAACTCAATCTTGACCCCTTCAGCGATTGCGGCTTCAATTTCCTCATGATATGCGGGCATTTCGGAGCGAGTACGACGATACAGTATAGTCACTTCTGCACCGAGCCTGAGTGCTGTTCGCGCTGCATCAATGGCACTGTTGCCACCACCGATTACAACTACTTTATCTCCATCTGCGATAGTAGGAAGGGGTAGGGGAGGGATCTTATCAGCAACCTGCGCAAGAAATTCAATCGCCCCAACTACAGTTCCTTCTGTAGCTCCTGAAATTCCGCTTGAGCGATGACCTGCTGCACCGGGAGATAAAAACAGAGCGTCAAAATCACCTTTGAGGTTGCTGATGTTATCTTGAACGCTATCTACACCACAACGGATAGAAACACCCAATCGCTCCAGTAGTTCTATCTCACTCGCCAATATATCACGCGGCATTCTGTAAGCAGGAATCCCATATCTGAGCAATCCACCCGGTTCAGCTGCGCGCTCCCGGATCTCGACCTCGTGTCCGAGTCGCCTTAACATCCACGCTGCTGACAGCCCGGTAGGACCTGACCCGACAATAAGCACTCTTGCACTGCTATCAGTCTGAATGTCAGGAAGCAGACCAGATTCAACAATCCTGTCACCGAGGAAGCGTTCAACGGCTCGGATATTAACTGAACCGTCATAGTCACCTCGGTTGCAAACAGTCTCACACGGATGATAGCAGACTCGACCGCATACCGACGGCAGCGGCTGCTCAGCCATCAACAGTCCGACGGCTTCATCCCAATCTCCCTTTCCTGCGGCAACCAACCAACCTTCAATATCATTCCCAACCGGACAACCGGCACGACATGGTGGCAGACGTTTAACGTAATGGGGCGTGACATTCCGCCACGCCCCTGTCTTAAACACATCCGACCGTCCCCATGAAATAGCTACCGGAGGAATCTCCTCGATGGTCATTTCGGAGATTGGTTTAGGAGCACCGTGGTCTATGTATTGTTGGGCTTTGTCAGATATTGTTTTGAAATTATCTTTCTTTTTTATGGTCATATATGTTTTAGAATGGTCTTCTCTAAGTCAAGGAAACAGTTGATACAATTTCATGCACCATCAATGGGACCAGAATCCCACCACGAAGCACACGAAGTGCTTATTTGTTTCTCTATATCTTCGTGCTCTTCGTGGTTAATTCTTCCCTAATACTTCCCACACTTCAACAGATTTCCAGAAATCACCAACTTCTGTATCTCATTCGTACCCTCAAAGATGCGGGTGATGCGTGCGTCGCGGTACATCCGTTCTATCGGGAAATCAGCCATATAGCCGATACCACCGTGGATCTGGACTGCCTTATCCACTATCTTGCCCAAAGACTCCGATGCCACCAACTTACAGATCGCTGATTCGCTGGAAAACGGAATGCCGTTGTCACACATCCAGGCAGTGCGGTAAATAATGCTCTCCATGCAGTATATCTCGGCAGCCATTTCAGCCAGCATCCACTTGATGGCTTGCAGGTTACCGATTGGTTTTCCAAACTGCTCACGCTCCAGTGAATGCTTGATTGATAGATCCAACGCTTCCTTAGCCTGTCCGAGGCAGATGGCGGACAATGAAATCCTGCCAACATCCAGCGTTTGCATGGCTACGACAAACCCACCGTCTTTTTTGCCAAGCAGATTTTCTTTCGGAACCTTCACATTGTCGAAGAACAGATCGGTTGTGTGCGATCCACGAATACCCATTTTCTTTTCAGGCGGACCAACAGACACACCCGTGTAATCTGCTTCAACAATTAACGCTGAAATCCCTCGCGTACCTGCTCCCGGTGTGGTAATCGCAAACACAGAATATATATCCGCTAATCCACCGTTGGTAATGTACGTCTTCTGACCGTTTAGCAGGTAATGGTCTCCCTTGTCCTCAGCAGTAGTGCTGACCGCGCCAGCGTCCGATCCGGCTTGTGGCTCAGTTAAAGCAAACGCCCCCAGTTTCTTACCAAGTGCCATCGGTTTCAGGTATTTATTCTTCTGCTCATCGCTGCCCGCCAGATGAATTGCCATAGCTCCGATAGACACATGCCCGCCGATGACAACCGCAGTTGACATACATCCTCTCGCAAGCTCCTCAATCAGTACACAGTAGCCGATCTCCCCCATACCGCCACCGTCGTACTCTTCAGGAAACGGAACACCCAGCATCCCGACATCCGCTGTCAAGTTCAACACTTTGCGTGAGACTTCACCTTCCTTGTCAACTTTGACCGCACGGGGACGGAGTTCTTCATCGGCAAACCGCTTCGCCATCTCACTCAGCATTTCGTGTTCTTCAGAAAATGTAAAGTTCATTGTATAAACTCATTTGTAATAGTGTCATTTTTCAATAAACTGTCAATTGCTTCTTTGTCCGTTTGAAATATGTCTATCTCTCGGGTTAATTGAGTAATCTCAAACACCCTTTTTACTGCAGGCTGCAGACAGGTGACATGTAGAGTCCCAGCGTATCTTCGCTCCAATTCCTGAGCGAGTACCAGTATCATCCGCAAACCAAGACTTGATATATGGGGCACTTTTTCCAGTTTAATTATTACTTTGTTACGCTTGTCTGAAATCCTTTCACGAACAAACGTCAGTGCATCATCAGCACTGTTAATATCTAATTTCCCTTCGAGGGTTATCAGTAAAATGCCGTTCTGAACAGTCGAGTCAAAGTTCAAAAGATTTTCCTTTATTATTGTTCACTTTTTGTGTTTTCGTGTCTTTATTGTTCAAAATGTCATCAATCATTCATAGTAGATTTGCAGACAACCTAAACATCTGCTAAATCTGCTATATCTGCTGTGAGTCAGCACATCTACGACACAATCACCGATCTCAACGTATTCGCTTTGTTCTCCCACTCCTCACCAATACTCCACGACGAAAACACAATGAGCATCACCAGGTGTGTTATAGCTTCCTACCAACAGCGGGTTAGATGGGCTGGATACATCTATTATCTGAAGCCCGTTTGGACCATCCGCGGCGTATGCATAATCTCCAATAACATGAACATCATAAACAAATCCAGGTGTATCACAATTGCCAACCCAATAAGGATATCTTGGGTCAGTAATATTAAATATTTGTAGCCCAACAGATGTACCTGCAACATAGGCATATTCATCTCTAACAAAAACATCCCATGCATCGCTTTGTACATTATGGCTTCCAATTATTTCTGGTAATGTTGGATCTGAAATATCAATTATTTGAAGGCCCTGAGTATGGTCAGCTATAAAAGCAAGGGTTTGGTTTACAAAGATACCAAAGGCACTACCAGGGGTTTCCATACTTGCCATAAAATATGGTGATTCTGGGTTTGATACATCAACAATCTGAATACCAGAACTCGCGTCAGCAATAAATGCAATATCATCTGCAATATGAATATCAAGTGCGTAAGAAGGAGTGTCTAACCCTCCAGTCCAGTTCGGCGAAGATGGGTTTGAAATATCAATTATTTGAAAACCACCAGAATGGTTCGCAATATATGCATAACCATTCTTCGTAAATAAATTGTAGCCAGGTTCAACCAACTCATATAGTCCAATCTGTTGGGGGGAAGACAACTCAGTTACATCAATTGTTTTAAAGTGGGTATCTATTCCCACCATGAAGCAATAGTTGTCTACTACAGATACTCCTCGTATATCACCTCCCCCCTGTTCTCTGTAGTATCCTCTTCCTTGCGGAGACGTCGGAACTGAAACATCTATGATCTGAATACTGCTTCCGTCGGCAACGAATGCAATTGTCTGAACCGATAAGGAAACAACCGTAGTATAGGTTGAGTAACCAATATTATTAAGACTTCTCACTCGATAATAAAGTGTTCTGTTTGTGAAATCTCGTCCGGTTAAATCAATGTCCGTATCGTTGGCATCAGTTGTTTCCACTTTTTCAAAATTATCAGCATCTCCTACACTCTCCTCAATCTCAAACCCATCCTCATCATCACTATTGTCTCTCCACGTCAGACGAATGCTTGTCTGACCGATTCGTTCGGCTTGGAGATTACTTGGGGCGTTGGGGGCCGTTAGGGTTATACTTACTACATTGGAATACTCTGAATTCCCTAACTCATTAATTGCCCTTACCCTATAGTAATATGTTGTCGGATCATTGCGATTTTCTAATGTAACAGTTGTAACTCCTGCTGTTGTTTGGGCAATCTGTTGGAAGCTGTTCTGATTGCCTGCACTCTCTTCTATTCCATAGCCATCTTCACAGTCACTCTGATCTTCCCAAGTTAATCTTATGGATGTCGCACCGATCCTCTCCGCTTGTAGATTGGCAGGCGCATTTAGAATTAGTGCTGCTGATACGCTATTTGAATAGTCCGAATAACCGTAATCATTAAAAGCCCGAACACGATGGTAGTATGTTGTTTCCGTTTGTCTATCTCTCAAAGTTAGAAAATTAACATCCATAGACGTACTGTCCACTACGCTGAAATTGCCTACACCATCAACCATTTCCTCAATTTCAAAACCATTCTCGTTCCACGCACTGTCATGCCACGTAAGCCGGATTTCAGACTCAGAAATAACCTCTGCGAGCAAATCTGCTGGAGATGCAGGCGGTTCTTCCCAAGGTGGTGTAGGTAACTCCGGTATTGTGTTATTACATCCAAATAACACAATCACAACTAACAATACAACGATTAATGTAAATGTTCGTATCATAATGTTCTCCGGGTTTAACTCATACGGATTAAGCAGATGGATTCTGGATCAAGCAGTCTGTCCGAGAATACGAATATCCGCTGTCAACCCGCCGTGGTTGACAGCGTAACTTAAGTAGTATCAATAATGTGGCTGTCAGGTGCGGCGACCTGACAGCGGGTTATCTACATTCTCGGACAGACTGTCAAGTCCAGAATGACAACGGTCGTAATCTGCTTTATCTGCTGAGAATAGTGGATCTATTACGGCACAATCACCGACCTGAGTGTATTCGGTTCATTCTCCCGTAGCAAGTCAAACGCATCATTAACCTCATCCAATCCAAATCGTCCGGTTACAAGTTCTTTGACTTTGATCTTACCGATGCGTGCCATTTCGATGATGCGTGGATAATCCACCGGACGACATCCGAGCGATCCGATCAGTGACTGCTCAAAGAACATCGTCTTCGCCACCGGAATCTCCGCAGGTAAATGAGTGTAACCGATCACCACACACGTCCCGCCTTTGCGGATCGTGTTGTAAGCAGAAACGATTGTCTTAGGATTGCCGATAGATTCAAAAGCGTAATCCACACCGTCACCGATCAGCTTTTTGATCGCTTTGTCAATCCGACCTTTTTCAATTTCATTGGGATTGATGGTTTCCAATGCACCTAATTTTCTCGCCATTTCAAGTTTTTCCGGCACAACATCAATGGCAATCACCGATGCTCCGACCGCCGCCGCCACCTGAACAACATTAATCCCCACACCACCACATCCAAATGCCGCTATCCAATCACCCGGCTTAACCTTCGCCCGATTAACAACCGCATGAAACGGCGTTGAAATCGCATCTGCAATGATTGAACCCTCAATCAACGGCACTCCGTCAGGCACTGCAATCGCATCCTTTGCAGGTGCAAGAACGTACTCAGCGTAAGCTCCATCTACATGATTGCCGAACATCTTCATGTCATCGCAGATATTCTCTTTGCCGAGACGACAGAGACGACAAACGCCGCACGACAGCACAGCAGGCAGCAGCACAGGATCACCTTCGTTCCACTTAGTCACACCCTCACCCAAAGCAGCGACATTACCGGACGCTTCATGCCCCAGTATCATCGGTGGTTTTTTGAATGTCGGAACTCCGTGATCAATGTAGTGCATGTCGGTGTGACACACTCCGCACGCTGCCACTTTGACTAATATCTCACCCGCTCCCGGTTTTGGGGTCGGGACTTCCTCAACCTTCAACGGTTGTTTCGAACCGTAAAATATTGCTGCTTTCATAATTCTCCTCTTGAAAAATATTTATAATACAATATTTAATCTTCTATTAAAGGCAAATCGCTTCAGTGGATTTCTGAAGTCAGAACAGATCATCTTCCTCTTCAGCAGTTGTGCCCTGTCTGGTGTAAACCACTAAATGTGGTACAGGCGCATCGTCAAAGCACGGTTTACAACAGCTATCGCAACCTGAAGACGAGAATTCTTCAACTCTCACTTCATATCCTATCTCACGGTACATCTCAACAACTTCAGATAGTCGCGGATCCTGACCGATGAAGCGCGCTTCCCATCCTTCTATTTCCTGCGCAACCGGCAGTGACGGAGCGTCACCAGTCAAGATTTCCCTCAGGTTTAAGTTTGCGCTCCAAGGCTACCATCTCAGCAGGTTGGAAGTTCTGCGACTTGAAAAACTCGACTATTTCCGGATAATCCTGCGAGATAAGAGTAGTCATCAACTCTACTCCTGCCTTAATTGCCATCCCACAGTACTCTTCAAGAAGGATGCTCCCCACACCGAGCCGCTTGTACGCTGTATCAACACCGAGTGTGTCCACAGATGCGACAGGTTCAGGGATACCGTACTCACCGGTGTTCGCTTCACCCATGATATAGCCGATCACCCGTCCCTCCATTTCTGCCACCAGTGACAATAACAACTGCGAATCCTCGCCAAAGATGCGGCGGAATTTCCGCTCAAAATATGGATTTCGGGGGTATCCGGTCGTCAGGCTGTCTATATGAATCACTCGATCCAGATCGTCCTCTTTCAGATTTCTAATGACCAATTTGCTTAGGTCTGTGTTGGGAGTCATAATTACCTCGCAGGTTTTTTATTTTTGAACCACCAAGACACCAAGAAAATTTGTAGCCGCCGTCAACCCACCGTGATTGACTGCTCAAATAATCTGTCGGGTACGGCGACCTGACAGCAGGGGAAAACTTGGTATTTTCGTGTCTTGGTGGTGGATTCTAATGTTTATGTAGTCGGGATTGTCTCAAGTCCGACCGTCGGGGTTGAGACAACCCCGACTACAGTTTCAATTATTAAAATAGATCATCCAATTCATCATCACCCGGAATCTCTCCAAATGCTTGCAGATGTGCTTGGATCAGTTCACTCTCGCGCTTGGTGTACATCGGATCAAGCTCCCAGCGACAATACTCAGCATCAAACTCGTCATCAATTAAGTCTGACAACATCTCGTTAATATCTGCCGATCCGGCGATTTTTGTGCTGATCTTGTCCTCATCCGCAAAGATAAGAACTCCTTCAACGGATGGAACTTCGTCAAGCAAATATTCACCAAACTCTCGCCACGGATCCGGTGGCAACGGCGACGGCAAAATTGATGCTCGCAGATGACATCGCAAACAACGCGCTGACTCAGTAATAGCTTGGTCCGGTAAGTATGTCGATGTGAATAAAGCCAAAGTTTTTACTCGTTCTTCGGAACTCAGATGATCCATAATAACCCGTGAACGGGTATGAAACTCTTTATCTCGACCGATAAGTTTCTCCCCTATCGGATACTCAGTTGCCGGTAACTCTTCGGATCCTCCAAGATACTTATCAACCTCTTCGGCAACTCGCACTCCATCGGCCATCGCTGATACTATTGACGTAGGACCCGTTACTGCATCACCCGCTGAAAACAGATCATCATTGTCATTCTGAACGAAGTGAAGAATCTCTCCCTCTAATTTCTGTCCGATAGCTACAATCACCCAATCAGCGGGAACAGTCATTGTTTCATCAGGATTATACTCAGGACTAAACTTTCCTTGCTTGTCAAAGACTTGTGTACATCGTTTGAGAGCAACCTGCTCGACTTGACCGTTATTACCCTCAATCCGATCCACACCCCAACGGTATAGTATCTCAAGCCCTTCTGCTTTAGCGGCATCCAACTCTTCGGCAAATGCAGGGATCTCATCAGGAGATTCAAGGCAGATCATCGTAACGGAGTCGCTTCCCAACCGTCGCGCTGTCATCGCAGCATCAACCGCAACCGCTCCACCTCCAATGATGACAACCTTACCGTCAAGTTGCTTTTCCCCCTTACGAAGAAAATCAAGCCCAGTTTCAACTTGTCTAAAATTTTCCCCTTCAACTCCCAAACGAACCGCTTCACTCAAACCTACCGTTACAACAATAGCGTCAAAACCTTCATTACGTAGTTTGTCAAAATCAGTGTCTTTGCCGAGTTCAATACCTAGTTGAGTTTCCAACCCAAGCGCAAACAGGTATGACAGATCCCTCTCAATCACGCTATCCGGTAATCTAAACTCTGGTATTGTCTGACGGAGCATTCCGCCAAGCCGAGTATCACGCTCTATTATGGTCACGGCATGACCATGCCTAAGCAGTTCTGCAGCAGTTGCGAGTCCTGCGGGACCTCCTCCGATAACGGCAACCTTTTTACCAGTTGAGGGTAACTTGTTGATACGCGGTTCACGTTCACCCGCAATATCACTGACATAACGCTTCAGTGCACAGATGGAAACCGATTGTTCAAGAGCATCGCGCCTGCAATTTTCCTCACACGGATGGAAACAGGCATAACCGAGTACCCCCGGTAGCACCGCTCGTTCACGGATCAATTCCAACGACTCGTATGGTTTTCCATCAGCGATAAGCTCAATGTATCCGGGGATGTCAATGCCAAGCGGACAGCTTGATGAACATGGAGCAACTCCTCTCGTCAGAGCTTGAACACCCGGCTGATCTCGCAATGCTCCGGTAGGACAAACAGCCACGCAAGCGGTACAGAACTTGCACAACGATTCATCCAAACCAGCTCCGCCCGATGTACCGATCTTAATCCGTCCATCTAACATTACCGCACCGAGTACGTCCACACCACGAATATCACGACAGATACGAACACAACGAGTACATCCAATGCAGAGCTCGTAGTCTCTCAGGAACAGAGGTTCATTCGTGATAGATGGTCGTTTTTCATTGCGATAAGCAGGAGTATCGTTCGGAATCCCAATAAAATCAGAAACCTTACCGATCTCACATCGTCCGAGCAGTTCACAACACCTTTCCTCAACCGGAACATCCATGCTACACTGGATTCGGTCGCAACCTTCCCGTTGAGCGCACGTCAAGCATGCGTGAGGATGGTACGCTAATATCTTCGCAAGTGCCTTACGACGTGCCTCAATCAAATCATCACCAGTCGTACGAATCTCCATCCCATCGGCAACTTTAGTCGTACAAGCTCGTTGCGATTCACCACTATTCACCGAAACCATACATAAATTGCAATGAGGAAAGCCATCTCCCTCTTTCTCCTCCTGTGAAATAGAAGGAGAATTATCCTCGCTCTTTTCCCCCTGCAAAGTAGGGGGGGATAAGGAGGGGTCTTCTTCATGCCCAAATTCCGTTTCACCTTGCCAAACCCTCTCAGACCAACTAAACGGCTTGAACGGATTAAGCTCAGGATGACTACATAATCCGGGAACATATATTTTATTCTTCAGTGCTGCCTTACGAACCGAGAGAAAATCCGGTACAGTGAATTGCTCACCGTTGATTGTTAAAGTAACAGTTTTCATTAGATCACTTATTTATGGGGAGGGTGGACATTCTTGTCCACCACTGTTGGTAATATGAAGACGGACAAGAATGTCCACCCTCCCCATTTGCAGGCTTTTTTCACTACCACGAATGAGAAATTGCACCGTCCTTACATGCCGTTACACAAGGTAATGGTGGTCTGTCTGATACAGGCTTACATTCGGCGCAAAGATATTTGATTTGTTGACGGAGATCATTTTTGATAAACGCCGCATCTTCGTCATAATCATCCGGTTCAACGTCAAACATATCCTTAGGACAAGCCGCGATACAACTGTGATCCTCACAATCAATACATTTATCGGTATCAATGGTGATGTAAAATTCACCCGATCCGTCCATGTAACCGTAATTGGCTATCATATATCCTCCGTAAGAGCTCACGCAAAGGACCGCAGAGACCGCAAAGTTTTTGTTGGAGTAGTTCAGAGTTCAGGCTTCAGTCTGTCTTGCTTAAAAGAAACACGCTAAAGCGTGGACTCTAAACTAAATTAATGCTACAAAAATCTTCGCGAACTTTGCGGTCCTTGCGTGAGGAATTCTATTTCTTCTTCTTTTTCAACTGTTTTTTATACAGTGCTTGGGCGAACAGAGCCGCGCCGAGTGCACCTGCAATTTGTGAATCATAATCAGTTGTAAGTGCTTTCATACCGAGTTCATCCTCAAGTCTATGCACTACACCGATATTCTTACCAATACCGCCGGTAATTGCAAAATCAGCTTCGACACCCAACCGCTCAATCAACGAATAAACACGATGCGCCATCGCCGAACAGTAAGCAGCGAGCACTTTATCCTTTTTCCAACCGGCACGCAACAGACCGGCTGCCTCAGTTTTTGCAAACACTACACAAGTGGATGACACCGGTTCAGGTTCTTCCTTAACCTGAAACGACAATTCACCGACATCCTCAATGGAAACCGAAAGCAGATCAGCAAACACTTCCATGCCACGACCTGTTCCTGCAGCGCATTTGTCGTTCATCAGAAAGTTGGTAACTTTACCACGCGCATCGCAACGGATTGCTTTACAGTCCTGACCTCCCATATCCAGCAGAGTCCGTATTGATGGTCCGTACATGAAGTTCGCACCACGCGCATGACACGCAATTTCAGTTATCGCACGATCTGCAAACGGTACATTGACACGTCCGTAACCGGTTCCTACCACGTAATGAAGATCGTCCATGGTCAATCCGGAATCTTCCAACGCCCAATTGATTGCATTACGAGAGCTATTTGGTGAATCTGAACCTGTACGCATATTGCTATAGGCATACAGCACTCCGTCAACCATAATCACCGCTTGCGAAGAGACAGATCCAACGTCCACACCTGCAGAAATTATTTCTCCGTCTCTCGGATTGATGTTTTCATCGTGCCAATTATATTCTTTCCAACGCCAGAATTCTTGAGCCATTATGCACCTCCTGCTGATTCAAATTTATCAATAGCTATCCAAGCGGCGCCTTCAGCCGGAACAAATTCCGGATAATCCGGCAGCATGATCTCTTTCCCGATAGCGTTTTTAAGCGAATCTATGAATCCGACATTGTAAGCCATTCCACCGATAACAATTACATCATCCTCAATTGAGATGCGTCGCGCCATCGCTACGATTCTACTGGCAATAGCATCGTGAACTGAACGGACGATATCCTGTTTCGGGGTGCGTGCATGAAGCAAGGATACGACTTCGCTCTCTGCGAACACTGCACATTGAGCATTCATCGGTACGGGCTTATCTGACTCCAACGACAACGGACCGAACTCCTCCAATTTCAACTCTAATGCACGAGACATTGATTCTATAAATGTACCCGATCCGGCAGCACATTTCTCATTGACGGCAAAATCCTTCACTTTACCATTTTCAGTAACTAAAATTGCGCGTCCTTCTTCAGCACCGACGTCGAGCACTGTCCGAGCAGACGGTAATCGTTCCAATCCACCTCTCGCCGCTGAACCGACATCGGTTACTCTGTCGTGAGCGAACGGTGCGAATTTTCTACCTGCGCCGGTTGCGACGATTCGTTGTAGTTGTTCGGCTTTTATTCCAGCTTGTTTCAATGCTTCGGTCATTGCGTCTGAAGCAGTTACTTCCTGCTCGAAACCGGATAGCAGTTTAGACCTGGCTATTACTTCGCCATCCTTCAAGATGACGATTTTGACAGTCTTGGATCCGAGATCCATTCCTGCGGTTATCATATATGTTTCTCCAAACTTTCTTTTTTTGAACCACCAAGATACCAAGACACCAAGAAGAAAAAACCGGTTTTGGTTTTCTTGGTGCCTTGGTGGTTATTCCTGAATTTGTTCCAATTCTAACGTTTCCATAAACGCATCAATACGGTCTTGGGTTTTGGATTCGTCGAACTCACGTTCATCACCCATATTACCTTCGAAGGTCATCACCGGAACCCCGTATTCGGCGATAGCAAGACGATTCTCAGCAATACCACAAGACAATCCTTCGCATCCACGATTCATATGGAGCATCACGCCGTCCAATCCCCACTCTTTGACGATTCTGAGCATCATTTTAGATTTGAGGTCAGCGTCGTAGAAATGTTGCCATTCCGGTTTGGACAAGTTCCAATCGGCAAGGACACGTAATGCTTGGTCGCGCGTGGTTATTTCTTCACCTTTCTCCATTGGAGTGGTACGCGGTCCCCAAGTTCCATCCGGTTTATCTTCCCAGATTCCTTCCAGACCAAAAGTATAAAGACTGCCAATGGAAACCGCTCCGAATGACTCAAGATAACGAAAAATCTTAAGGAAGCCCCACGGTGGCTGAGTATCGGACATGACACGACACCTCTCATTGGCAACTGCAGCAATACCGCGATCAACTCGATCCTGAATCTCGTCGCGCAGCTCTTCGCAATAGTCAGCGATCTCCTTGTCATGCTTGTTAAGCGTCAACAGCACATACAACGAATACATTGACTTCTCATCTAAAGGTGCCGGAACAGCTTTGTTAAGCGTACAAGTCGCCGCCCAAGCAGATGTTGAACGACACTCATTCTTAACCGCTTCAATAAGCAGCTCATCGTTATAGTCGCGCCCGGTAGCTTTCTCAAGGAAGTCAATAGATTCGTGCATCTGGTTGACGACGAACATCAGTCTATCTTCGTTCAATTCATTGTACGGACCTACCGAAACATCAATGCAAAAGAATGGAATGTTTTTGTACTCGGCGACGTGTTGATACCATTTGGCGTGAGAACAGCAGATATGATCTTGGAACGCAAAATCCGGTTTAGGATATTTGCCTCCAAACGCATATTCGTCTAAGTACATTGACCCCCAATAGTTGCGCATATAAGCGCATAGATCGCGCGCCCATCCTTTAGCTTCAGCGGCTTCTAACGCACGCAGTGAGAATGGCTTATTGAACGCCATCGCCGCCGCATACGGTTCACCCGTTATTGGATAGACATCGTCTCCAAGTCCGGCAGGAATCGCATCAAACGACCATGCGCCTCCTGTCCATCGGATTCCACCTTTCTCGTGAGCGGTGGCGTAGTTGCGATAATACTTCTCTCGCAACTCTTTAGCTTTTCCCCAAGATTGTAACGGTTCTGTTGGGTATTTTGCCATAAGTGGTTACCTGTATATATGTGTTAATTAAGTTTTTTCAGTTTTGTGTTTATCAGATTATGATGGATTGCTTTCCTGATGTTATGTTAATTCTCAGCTTAGTCAACATGTTCTGCATCGATTAGGTAAAATTATCGTACCGTGTAGCTATTGCGTTTTGAAACATTTGATTCCGCTGTTTCACTCTGAGTCTGCCTCAATATCGTCGCTCCCGGATAGAACCCAAATTTCTCATAAAACTTAAACGCTCTCTCATTGCCATAGACTACGCCTACCTTCTTTCGCGTAACACCTTTTCCGTCCATCCAATCCAGCGCATTTTGCATCATTTTCTCACCGATAGATAGACTACGGTAGTTCGGCTCAATATAGAGAGACTCGATCTCACCCTCTTTGCCAATCCCCGTATCAACAATCGAACTCAAACTGTAACCGATAGTTTGACCGCTGTCTGCATCCTTTGCGAGATCAACTCTAATAGACTCACCACGTGCTTTGTACAAAAGCACATCCATACGCCGTTGAAAAGGAAATGATATAAATCTGTTGCCTTGATCTTTAGTAACACTCTGATGATGTTGACTCAGTTTCAACCACAACGGCTCAATAGATGATAGCAGTTCCTCGCTGCCTTCAATGTATTCTATGTTCGGTTTCATTCACTTAATTTGCTATCAGTACCTTCTCCGTTTCAATCTGCTTAAAAATATCGTGCATGAATTCTATATAAATTTCCTCTTTCTTCCTCTGCTCGGTGTGGAATGGGTAGATGAAGATCAGACCTGCCTCCACCCATTTGGTCAAAGATGCCTCACGAGAATACGATTTAATCAGGATGTCATCCGCATTGTACACATCAACACTCATCGAATAGTCCATCGAGTATGGCATCGGCAAAATCGTAGCTGTTACCGTTGAAAAAACCGATCCGAGGAAATGCTGGACGAATGAGTTCTCTCGCTTGACTTTAATCCTCATAACGTAGTCGTGCACTGTGATCATGCTATCCCTTTTAGCTCTCCTTTTCGAATCACCGACATCAGAAGCATACTCGGTGAAGGTCGAATATTTGGAGATATTGGACAATTCCCCCATCGCATCAATGAACAGATCGTCAAAATCATTGATTATCTGACGTTTACTTTCCAGCTTTGGAATAGCGTCATAACCTTTTGCCTGTTTGAAGTGGCTGAAGATGAATAATACACTGGCCTTCTCTGCACCGTAGTTTTTCACAACTTGTCCGCTGAATTCACCTTCAATTCCTGATCTGAATGTTGCACAGCTTGTGAGTAGAATGGTCAGAATCAAGACGCTGACGATTGTCAAATTTCTGAATCGCATGGTAGCCTCCTTAAGATTTATCCTTTAACCAACAATGCCCATACATCTCGCTATTTCTCTTCCTCCTGCACCTCAACATCCACACCAAACCAGCAGTTCGGCGTAATCAAATCATAATTCCCTGCTGCCTTCGCATACAAAAACAGTTGCATCCGATAACCGACCATACATCGAAACGGCATATCAAGCATTGCCATTGCGAGTTTAGTAACCTCACCGGAAGGCAGCATTGCTTCTTTGTTGGCAAAGTCATCATCTGTAACCGTGTCGAACAGCTTCACAAGTTTATCCTTCTGAGCCTTCATTAGTGATGGAAACTGATCCGGTGTGAAATCTGATATTACTTGCTCTTCCTCCTGATATCCGTCCCAATTACCTTCAAACATAGCTCGTGCAAATCCAATACCACATGAACAGATATATTGAAGCAGTTCACGCATGTCTCTCTGCTTTGGTGAAGGTCGGTAATCCAATCCTCCGTCAGGAATTTTTCCGTACAGATGTATGCAAATATCGCACTCACTCAGGATTGCTTCCAACAAGTCACTCTTTGACAGCATTAGGACGATTCCTCATTCTTTTATTTTTTCAATCATTGCAAACGTCACACCAGACGGCTCATTGAATAGACATATCTTCGAACCACCGGGAATCTCAACAGGTTCGATGGTTATAAAACCGCCTTCTTGCTCGATCAATTTAGCCTTCTCTTCGATGTTCTTGATCTTAATGAACAGTGTCAGAAATGGTAGTTTTGCCTTCTTAAGGGTAAAGATTCCGCCACCGCTGAACTGTTTAGATGTTTCTCCTGTAGGAAGTTCATGGATCCCACTGCCGGGATCAAATTTGAAATCCCACCCATGTATTTGCGGTGAAACAATGCGCACAAATACTTCACAAAGCAGGAAGAACAACAGTGGTGAGATAAATAGCAATAACGCTTTTACAAGCCAATCAATCCATTTCGACATGATCCCCTATTGTATACTTTCCCTCACAAATTGTGAGGGAAAGTATAACAAGTTAAAACAGATCTTCCTCGCCAATCATCTCAAGGAACGCTTCCACCCGAATCCTGAACGGTCCAATCGGCGTAGTCGCATCAAACTCCAGCATCAGGTTTGGAAGGTCATTGTCATCCAAAAATGCCCTCAACGGCACCATATCGGACTCATGCGGATCACAGAATTTCTGCTGAATGATGATCACACCCTGTACGTCAAAATCACGCGCCAGTTCAAGGATATGATCAAACCTCGTCCGTTTCTCCCAATCCTTCACCGGACAGGTTGGACGATCAATGTAACGCTTAGCAATTGCCGTCATTCGATCATTTTGCGGTTCGCACAGATTCCAAAAATAGCGAGTGCCGGTACAGTGGTCATCCACTACGACGGTAGCTCCAACATCTTCCACCATTGTGATGAATGGAATATCATCATTCTCAGAACCGATGAACATCAGTTTAGCAGTATCCTCACGTTCAATCTCGCGATCTGGCAACTGCTCCAATACTTTGCGGATTTCAGCGGAATGTTCCTCTTTGTCCACCCACATACTGGACACTGTCATCCACATGGATTCTGTTCCTGTTACTTTCGGGTCATCGTTCTTACGGTATTCATAAACATCACGCATCAATTGACGGTTCTCATTGACAACCTTAATCCCACGATCCAAATCATCATCGGTTAATCTGATTCCGTCATGCTCCTCAAGTGCTTCTCTGAACTTGATCAATTCACTCTGGTGATACGGCACCGCATGAACCGTCTGCACTTTCTGTGGCATGTAAATGTAGTGCTCAAACGGCACTCCAACATGCATCTTCCACGACATGAACGATTGCCGTAAATGGATACACGATTGTGTCAACAAAATTCCCTCAAGGTATTCATACCGTCCTTTCAATCCTTGAGCCAACACATCGCGACAGAACGGACAGTACATACCGAAAATGTGCTTCTCAGCTACATCCTGAGGTTCATGAGCGCCGAGCAGTCGCACCGGGAGCCAATTTGCGGCAACCATGATCTCTTCAGGTGCATAACTGCAAAAACAGCCCATAACCTTGCCTCCGGTACGTTCCATCCAGTCGCGAGCGTAATCGTGACGGTCTTCATACCACTTTTTGAACTGTGAAAACATTAGTTCTCCGTTATTCTATTTTTTTCGAGTTGTAATATGAGGGATTCACAACGGATTAAACAGATTAAACGGATTTTAATACCAAGATATAAAGACACCAAGTTTTTGTGCCTTATTAGAGTATATTGGTGGCAATTTGCAAACGGTTCTTAATCTGTTTAATCTGTTTAATCTGTTGTGAATCAGAGACTTTTCAATTAGATTACCTGCTATTCATCTTTCCATTCAGGTTTCCGTTTTTCCATAAACGCATTCAATCCTTCCTCCGCATCTTTAGTCTTCATTAGATACCGTCGATACATATCATCCACACCGCGAATCGCTCGTTCCGGGTTGACTTGGAAACATTCCACCGTTGCCATTTTAGCTATTCGCAGAACAGCACCGCTGTTAGCAGTCAGTTTCGCTACAAACGCATCCACATCTTCCTCAAACGATTCAACCGGAACGACCTTCGTAACCAATCTCAAATGATGTGCATACTCCGCATCAAAGGTATCTCCGGTGAGGATAATTTCTAATGCCTCACGCACTCCAAATCCACGCGGGAAATGAGCACATGCAACCGGAGGTATAACCCCAACCTTAATCTCTGGTTGACCGAACTTGGCTCGCTGTGATGCGATCACAAAATCACACATCGCCGCAACCTCGCATCCACCACCGAGACACAGCCCATCCACCGCTGCAACCGTCGGAATCGGATACTTCCGTATCATTTCACATAGATCAGAAAAAACATCCAACATCTCTTCAAAATTGCCGGGCAGATGTTCCGATATATCCGCACCCGCAGACCACGCTTTGCCTTCACCCTTAATGACCACGGCTCTTATAGATTGATCCTTCTCGGCAATTTTCAATGCACTCATCAATTCTCGCATCACTGCACCGGTCAGGATATTTACGGGTGGATTGCTGATAGTGATGTCAATTCTATGAGGTGTTGTATCAAGTTTAATATATTTGAAACCCATTTATATTATTCCTCTTTTCGTAGTCCGGCTTCTCCGAAGCCGTGATTGTTTTGAATCTATCTCTATCATTCTGAACGCAGTGTCTAATCTTGTTTAGAGTCCAGCCTTTAGGCTGTCTCCCACGCTAAAGCGTGTACTCTGAACCAGAGAGATTCTTCACTTTGTTCAGAATGACCGTGTTCATTCACCCTCTACAACTTTGAAGGGCAGACACGAGTTAGCCAAAAATCCTTTCGCGCGTTGGATAAAATCTTCATCCGAAAGTTTCCGCATACGCCATTCGTCATCGCCGGATTTGAATCCCAGCATCACATTTGAAGATAATCTGATCGCTTCGACTGCAAGCTCAAACAGATGTGTACAGCCATCTGCACGACCCATCATCCCTGCTATCTTTTTGGTGATGCCGCGCTCGATCTTCAATCCGATCAGATTTTCTATAAAAGAAGCTGTTACACCACAAATAGCGAATGGAGTCTTGGTCATTTCTGCTTTAGCATCAATGATACTGCGGTCGCTGACTCGCACGAGTATCTCGACTCGCATGTTATGATTTAGATCGAGCAGCGATGCTTTGGTCTTGATTAGATCCTTGCCTTCTTTTGAGACGGCAGCGTTTATGTTTCGTTCGTAAATTTCCATGATTTATTTCTCACGCAAAGACGCTAAGCCGCAAAGAAGAAAAGAAACATGTGTCATGCCGAACAAAGTGAAGAATTTCTCCCATATCTTAACAGTAAGAGAGATTCTTCACTTCGTTCAGAATGACAGAACAACAAATCAAAGACACTTTGCGTCTTTGCGACTTTGCGCGAGATATTCTTAGTTTTCCCGTTTAATAACCATCGCCATCGTAACGCCTCCACCACCGCAAATAGAAGCGACACCATACTCCTTATCGTGAGTCTTAAGAGCGTGATACAGTGTTACGATGATTCTTGCGCCGGATATTCCTGTCGGATGACCTAATGCGATTGCACCACCGTTGACGTTGAGCTTGGAACGATCCCAATTCAGCACCTTCTCATTGGAGAGGACTTGGATTGCAAATGCTTCATTGACCTCGATCAGATCCATATCATTGAGGGCCATGCCAGCATTGTCAAGTGCTATCGGGATGACAATTCCGGGTCCCTCACCCATGGTAGTGTTCTCAACGGCAGTCATAGCGTATCCGACAATGGAGAACAACGGTTTCTGACCGAGATCAGATGCTTTGTCGTTCGATGTCATCACCAGCGCACATGCGCCGTCTGACATTCCACATGCATTGCCGGGAGTAACTGTTCCACCTTTGCGGAATACTGCGGGTAGTTTCGCCATTTTCGCGCGATCAACCGGATAACGGAATGTCTCATCTTTGGCAAATGTAACTTCCTTGGCTCGTTTGTGAGCCGGAGGAACTATAATCGGTACAACTTCTTCGTCAAACCAACCGTTCTCCCATGCTTGATACGCTTTTTCGTGTGATTGGCAAGCGAACTCGTCTTGCTCTTCACGAGATATTTTATATTTGTCGTACAGGTTCTCAGCAGTTCCACCCATCCCGACACCAGCAACCGGATCAACTGAATCTGACCAACCGTCTTCAAGGTTTTTATCACCCATTTTGAAGCCGGTCCAGCGAGTACCTTTGAGCAGATACGGTATTGTGCTCATGGAGTCAAATCCACCAACCAGCACTACTTCACTATCTCCGAGTCTAATCTGCTGCGAAGCCATCGCCATCGCACGCATCCCAGATGGACACGCCATATTGAGTGTGATAGCTGCTGCTTTGGGTGATACCCCTCCGAAACAAGCCGCACTTCGAGCCGGATTGACCTTGTTACCTGCCTGCCTGCACGATCCGAGGATCACGTCATCAATCTGTTCACCCGTAATTCCGGCACGTTCGATGGCAGCTTTGATTGCAACTGCTCCGATGTCATAAGATGCCATATTTTTCAGCGTCCCACCGAATGATCCCATCGGTGTCCGACATGCCGATATGGCGACGATGTCTGTTAAGTTCATTGTGTTCCTTTATTAATGTGTTTATTAAATGTCATTTATTCATCGCATCGAGAAACTCATAAACAGCTAAGTCAGCCGAACGTATCAAACTACGCAGAGTCCCTTTTGCAACTGTCTTATGATCTGGCACGGAAAGTGTTGCAATGTGACCTTCTTTGGTCAATACGATGTGACTTCCTCTTTGGCGCGCTACTTCCCAACCAAGCCTACCAAATATTCGGACAACCTGCCGACCGCTGAGTATCGGAAGATATGCCATTATGTTACAACTTCAACTTGTTTAGTTTCAATCGTCAACGGCAATCCCTTTTCCGCACGAACCTCTAAACAAATTTGGATCGCTTCTTCAACGTTTTCAACGGCTTCCTGTCTACTACCTCCCTGGCTTACACAACCGGGAATAGATGGACACTCAGCAATCCAAACGCCGTCCTCATCTCGATCTAATGTTATGTTGAATTTCACCTCTATTCTCCTTGTTAAGTAATTATCAGGCTACGACTTCAGTTCCGATTTCACTATCAGTTTTCATAGATTCATTTATAATTGTTAAGCGTATATTAAGCGTCCTTTAGGTTCCGGTATAGGTCGTCCAAGTTCTTTTGCTGTCTCTATCCATTCTTCAATAATCTGCTCGACATTTATTAATGCTTCATGCCTTGTTGCTCCATCTGCCATGCAGCCTGGCAACTCAGGGATTTCTGCAATGAATGATTGGTCTTCAGTGCTCCAGTATATGATTATCTCAAATTCATCCATGCTTAACCTTAAAACACAGCAGCGTTGTCTTTTGAGTTCAATGTTATAATTCACCTTGTCGGATTTTTTCTCTCACCCATGCATTGTACGAAGTATAATTCTTTACTTGTGTTTTGATTATTTCTGCATCATGCGTACTTTGATATTGATCAACTCGTCCACGAATCTCCTGACAAAGATATGCATCTTCATCTCCCTTATCTCGTGATGTATTTGAAAATCGATATTTTGGAAAAACCTTATGGATTTCAATTGCAGCTTGTTCACCTGACAATCCTTTTTCCTTCAAATGTATCCAAGTTGACATTCTAAATACATTTTCAGACCATGTTACCATTCTTCTATTAAGGCTTGGTAAATTCCACCACTCAATAATATCTTCATTTGTGCAACCATCCTCATAAGCTTTGGTTATGACCTCCAGCCATTTCTGTTCACCACTCTTTGCAAGCTCCAAAACTATGTCGCCCATATTCGTATAGTCACCTTTCCATCCATCTTCTATCATTTCTCTCTTGCATTCATCAATAGCTTCTTTAACCGTTTTTTTCGCCTTTCGTACTGAAATTCCACTCAATTTGGCAATCTGACTAGAATACAATTCAATTAGAGCTGATTCGTTAGATTCCATTATGCTTCCTTTTTTGTTCTTGTTAGCATTACTTTTTTAAGTAGGTGAAGCACTCAACAAAGCAATGTTTGGTTTTAAGGATTAAAATCCTAGTCCGCCATCTCACACTCCAAAATTTATCCCATCCCGCAGAGTGGCATGGCACTTTTGTTCCCACTAAGTTTCAAGCGTAGAGTAACCTGACTGCTTAGAAACTCTGTTACAGGCTCCCCCTTTTTATCTCCCCTACTTCGCTGGAGGAAAAGAAAAAACAAAACTATCCAGCACTCTCGTAATCCTCAAAGATATCGCCTGTACAAAAATTACTTTTCTTCTCTGCTTACAAAGAGACCAGAAAAGGAATTATAGACCCATGCGAATATCGCACCCAAAATCAGACCGTCAATAAGTGCCCAAACCAGGCCGATAATGCTGCCGACCGGACTGATGCAGTATCCGCGGTAAACGCGTCCGATAAAGGTGATATCCCCTGTCGCTCCATCGAAAAGAATCAACCACCAGGTGATTAAAAACAGACCAACTCCCCAAACCAATCCGGTGGTCAATGCGAAAGCTCTTACTCTGAGTTTCATTTTTTACTCCTAAGTATTTGTGAATTAATAGAGATTGTTATCACTGGGTGCAGAATTGAGCAAACACTCAAGTGCAACTTAAGTCCATAACGTTCCTCGTAAGATGGATTCCGGATCAAATCCGGAATGACAGCGTTCACTCTTTATTGCACTTAGTAATGTGCTCTATTCGTTCCGGTATATCTCAAGCGGAGCATAACCCGATTCCCCCCCTACTTCTTAAGTGGGGAGAGGAACGAAAAGACGAAACGATACGTAGTGATCGAAACTATCCAGAGTTCTCGTCCGCAAACTTTTTCAGTTGGTAGATCCCAAAGATCAGTGACACCATCCCGATGAATAGGAGTATTCCTGAGTACAGGACCATTGCATTGACCTTCAACCGGTCAACCTCCCATACACCGGCATTTCCCATTTCGATCTCAGCACCAAGGAACCAGTGTGCGAATAGTCCTCTACCGAAATAGACGACAATTCCGAGGATAGTCATCCCTATCCCGATGGACATCATTGTTTTAGGTGGCATCTTCTTTTCAGGCAGTGCTTCAATGCCACGCGGTTTAGGTTTTTCTCGTTTGTCAGTTTCACCAGTGTTCAGATCAATTAAAACCTTACATTCGGGACATTCTTTCAGGAATGTGCCCCCTTCCGCCTTGAATGCGGTAAACTCGTGTTTGCATTCCGGGCAGGTTACTTTTTCAATTGCCATTGTTCTTCCCCATTAGCTGGTGTTTTATTTTGCTATCCGATTTGGAAATATCAAATATATTGACCCCCGTCAACTTTGATCACTTCCCCCGTCACATGTCGCGATAAATCACTGCTGAAAAATGTCACCACATGCGCTACATCGTCAGGATCTCCCAAACGCTTCAGAACGGTCTCGTCTAACGATGCTTGCTTTGCTGCTTCCGGCATAGCGTCCATCATGTCTGTTAGGATTAATCCGGGAGCAACTGCATTGACCGTAATACCTCTCCCCCCAAGCTCTTTTGCGGCTGTCTTTACCATAGCAATGATTCCTCCCTTAGAGGCGGCGTAGTTGGTCTGACCAAACTTGCCTCGCATACCGTTAATAGAGGTCAGCATGACTATGCGACCGCTCCGTTGTTCTCGCATTATCGGTGACGCAGCACGCAGATAACTGAAGTAACCTTTGAGGTTAGTGTTGAGCACATGATCCCACTGCTTTTCTTTCATTTTCCAGATGGGACCATCCCAGTTGATGCCTGCATTGCACACCAAAATATCAATTTTACCCCAGTCCTCTTGCACCTTATCTATCACTGCTTGAGCTTGATCAAAAGATGACTCTTCCTTTTTAATCCGTATGAATAATGCCTTTCGACCCATCTTACGGACATTTTCAGCAATCTTTTCAGCCAGTTCAGTGCTTTTTTCGCTGGTGTAGGTGAAAGCAACATCTGCACCGGACGCTGCCAAATCGTTGACTATCGCTTCTCCGATTCCACGTGTTCCACCTGTCACGATTGCCGTTTTATCCTGTAATATTCCCATCGTTCTCCTCTTGTAATTTACGCCTTATTTCCGAGGAAATCAGACGAATTTCTGTATGTGACAGACCCATACGAATCGCCATATCTGACGCATTGCGAGCCTGCTTTGAATCAAATCCGTTCAGGAATGCTATCCTGTGCAGAGTTCCAACTACTGCTTTCAACATACTACTGTGAACATTCTTCTTCAACAGAAACATGCTGTTACGCAGTTGTAAATTTGTATCCTCGCTTCGTTTAACCTCTTCAATCAAACGATCAATTTCATCAATCAAGTTTTCAGGTGCGTAATCCTTCAGAAACTCCTGAACAATCGCACTCTCATCCTCACTGAATCCGTCATCGCCCTTCATCGCTGCAGCAAACAGCTCCATTGCACGCTGTAGATTTGCTTCATTCAGTTTATGGCGGTCAACCGGATTCTGTAGCCCTTCTTCAGCAAGTTTTGCCAAAGAAACCAGCGGTGGCTCATCGAGAAATAAGCCTTCCCGCCGACCCCACCACCACGACGGACGTAGGAATCGAAACGATATTAACCACCCGATCTTACCGAGTATGTCGAGACGACGAAATCGGCGGTACTCTTTCTGTTTGTCAGACTCGTTCACAATAGTTCTCAAGTTGACAAGTTCTCAAGTTATTAATTGCGAATCAATTTTACGAGATAGCTGATCAGTCCTTGAATCATTGATGAAATTTCTCTACACTCCTCAATTAGAGAGTTAATATCATAGTCTATTGACAAATTAAGTGCTTTCAAAATATAAAGTTGAGTTCGTAGTTCACCACATGATCCCTTTGCAATTAGCAGAAATCGCTTGAACTCTGCAGTTGAATTTCGCTCATAGCCTTCAGCTATATTGGATGCTATCGAGACAGCAGATCGTCTTAATTGATCTCTTAATCCCCAATCCTTCCTGATCGGTTCAAGCTGCGTCAGCTTATAGATATCACTGCTAAACGGATCCACGCTTCCAAACATCAATATCTTCTAATCTGTCAAATTTCATTTCCCAATCAATAACTTGAGAACTTGTAAACTTGCCAACCTGTTAACTATCAATTGGTTCCCCAAGCACTTCCGCCATAAATTCCTCATCAAACGGCTGACCCTCAGCCTGCAGTTGACGATACTTTATAAAGTCAATTGTATCCTGTCCGGTGATCCGCTTGGTATTGAAAGCGTGGAATCCGAGGAACGCCTCAGTTGACATATTTGCTGCAAGCCAATGACGATTTGCAAGCTTGGTTTGATCCCAGAAGAATTTCTTCTTCTGCCGAATTCCATCAATTGATTTAATCAAGCAACCGGGGAATAGGTTAGTGAACGTCCATACCATCCTATTGACTTCCTTATCCAATTGAGAGAAATCGTATTCAGCAGTTTTCAGGAATCCTTTTGCCTGCTTGGCTGCATCGCCTCGAGCAAAATCACCGTAAACAACTTCACCATCCTCAATATATCTGTCAGTAATGACCAATGGATTACGGACAAATTTATCACCCTCCTTAAGCACAGGAACAGCTTTGCTGATCAGTCCCAAATTCTTCATCTTGTACGAAGACCACATCTCACAAGATATGCAATTCCACATAGCTTGTTCAATAGTCAGGAACCACGGAAGAAAGTCTGTTGAACCTCCGTCCGGTGCAGAGCCGTGACGAGGACCAGCCTGACCGAATATCGCTGTGTCAGCAGAAATGGTAAGATCACACGCCATACCAATTTCCTGACCACCGGCTACTCTCATGCCGTTCACCCTGCAGATAACAGGTTTCTTACAGTTCAGAATCGCATCAACCATTGCGTTGAACAGATCCATGTACATGCCGTACTCAGGAGGTTTGTTGGAATAGTATTCAGCGTACTCCTTAGTATTGCCACCTGTACAGAATGCTCGATTACCTGTAGCCGTAAACACTACAACCACAACTCGTCTGTCCATTGACGCTTTGTGGAATCCTGAGATGACACCCTTGACCATTCCGGTTGTGTAAGAGTTATATTGTTTAGGGTTATCAAGTGTCACCCAAGCAGTGTACAGTCCCTCAGCAACATTCCCTTTATGATCTGTGATCGGTTTTAACTCATACTGTACTGTTGGTGATTCACCACCGATAAATTGATCTCCCCAAAGATCGTGATCCTTTAATCCCCCTTCGCGTGGTAGCCAATCCAAACTCATTCTGAGTCCTCCTTATCTTGTGAAATTGCCACTGCCGGTGGCATTCTTTTTGTGTCTGTATTGTTCAAAGATGGAAGAACTCCTTCCCGCAGCATTCTTCCTATAGTCGAAGCAATCTCCACCAATCTCAATTCAGAAATTCCGAGTCGGTCATATTCCCGATAATATGCATCTGTTACGCTGGTAAATTGGTCAGATCTCGTCCGTTTCTGACGCGCATCCTTGACGAACAGTGCAACAGCTTCTATCAAGTCAGAAGTTACTTCAACACCGTCACGCTCCAATCCTGCACGGTATTCAGACCGTTCAAGTACATCTTTGACTGCTCCCAATCCTGTATGCTTACCAAACACATAACGAATCTTAGCACCGACTAAATCTGGTGGAATTACCTGATAAATCGCCGGATCTATCAACAGCCCTGCGGTATGGATTCCTGATTCGTGGGTGAATACACCTTTACCGATGACCGGTTCGTGAGCAGATACCGGAATACCTGAAAACTCCTCGACCATCAACCGTAAATCGCGCAATCTCTCATATTTGAATCGCGGCAGTGTAACACCATACAAGAGTTTCAATGTCGTGACGACCTGATGCAACGGCGCATTCCCTGCTCGTTCACCCATTCCATTGGCGGTGCAGGTTGGTACGTTAATCCCGTGTGACATTGCTCTGACCGTATTGATATTCGCCATTCCGAAGTCGTTATGGAAATGACAAACAATATCTTTACCCGGAAACTCCTTAACAATTCGTGGCATGTAATAGTCAACACCTTCAGGTGTGAAGCAGCCGACAGTATCAGGGAACGAATATCGCGTCCCCCCTGCTTCGTATCCTGCTTTGGCGAGTTCTATGGTATATTCAAGGTCAGCTCGACTGCCGTCTTCACCGCCGAACTCGACTTTCTCAACACCCCGCTCGCGAGCATACCTGATAGTGTCGCACTGCATGTTAATGTTCGCTTCACGGTAAAACTCAACCGGAAGATCGAGCCATTCTGAGCGGTCTCGTCCTTCGCGTCGAAGTAGAGTTCTACCGATTTTATACTTCAAGTGCAAATCGGAACCGGATGTAAAGATAAAGAATGTCACATCATTTACATTGACATTGATATCCTCAAGTGTTTTGATTGTCGCATCAATATCCTTGCGGTTTGAGCGGCACATTACCAGCATTTCAACATCCTTGCGAATATCACCCATCTTCTGACCCTGAACGATTAGCTGGAGCGCATGCCTGTCCGACAGTGCTGCAAACGGAAAACCAAGGTCAAGAATATCACATCCAATCTCAGACAGTTCCTTAGCCAGTTGATACTTTTGTCCCGGTGAAAATGCAACTCCCGGCATTTGTTCACCATCGCGCAGGGTAGAGTCATAGATCTTGATCTTCTCCGGTGGCGGGAAGTTCAGATCACTTGTAAATTTTCTTGGATCATTGATCAGATGATCCAGCGGTTCACGAAATTCCATATAATGTCCTCTTTTTTCCTTATGTCTCACGCAAAGACGCTAAGACGCAAAGGTTTTATAATAATGCTTCTTCAATTATTTTCAGAATTAGGTTATTTCCTCACAGCAGTCGGGTGTCAACCCGCCGTGGTTGACACATATATTGTTAATTTCAAGTGCTTATCTGTCAAGCACAGAGGCTTGACAGCTTAATATTTATTGTCATTCCTGACTTGATCCGGAATCCAGTCATTCAATCATCGTCATGCTCATATTCTTCAATTTCAATTATCTCACCTGTTCCTGCATCCAACTCTATCTCTTTAACCGCTCCGTTAGCTCCGATGACAATCATCTCATAGATCAGGTATCCGTCATCTTCATCCAGTTCAAGTGCAAACAGCTTCCCTTTTACCAGACCGAGTGCAATGTCAATTGCTTCTACTGCTGAAATCTTTGCCAAACCGGGATACTCTGATGGGCTGTGTTCTACTTTCACACTACCCTGTTCAATTTTCTCTTCATCTTCGTCGTCTTCCCCCTTCTCCTTCTCCTTCTCCTTCTCCTCATCCTCATCATCTTCCTCTACTGAAACACCCAATATCTTCCCATTACCTGCGTCAATGGCATACTCTTTGATTGCACCATCTTCTGTAGCAACCTCTACATCCCAAACCAGATAGCCATCTTCGTTCTCAAGCTCAACCTCCAATATACCACCTTTAGCCTGTTTGAGAGCAATCTTGACAGCTTCATGAGGGGTGATCTTCGCCAGTTCTGGAAACTCCTGGGGGAAGTGTTTGACCTGAATAGAGCCTGCGCGAACATTCTCTGAGCCCTGTACAACATTAAACTGAGCTGTTGACAACGCAAGAGCCACAGCCAGAACCGTTAAAACTAATTTGTGAAAATTGTTCATTTTCTTACTCCTGATTTGAATTTGTGTTTCCCCCTCGCACAAAGACGCAAAGGTTTTTATGTGTAATCATGGTTTAAACCTTTTCCGACATCACTTCACGTTTCCAGTAATCATGAAATGGTTTCCAATCGGCTTCGGTTTTAACGGGATCTCCTTCGGAAACCACTTCCATAGTAGGATTAATCAATCGAGACTTTGGTGGTGCAAGGTTTTCAATCCGAATGTACACAATAGGTAGACCGTCATCTTTGTGCGCTTCGGAAATTCTTATGTTATATTCTGCAAGTTCTTTGTCCCATTCCGGAAGTAGAACAACCTTTGCACCTTTTGGTAGCTGATCAGCGAAATCAGGATTTTCCAATAGGAAAAAATCAAACTCAGCACCTAATTGGGCATTTTTGTTTGCTAACAACTCATATTCCATTTTCCAGTTCCTTCTCGTATATTTTGCGGTAACTGTTCCAGTTTGACTTAATGTCGTTTATTCCAAATGTATACACTACATCGTTTTTGAAATCTTTTAACCACGTTTTTTCCATTGATCCGTCAGGATACATCCTATCAAAATGCGGAAATCCGTGTGCGTTATCATAACGGATTACGTTATGCCATCTACCGTTGATGAACGCTTCATATTGCACAACGAAATGAATCACTTTTCCTTTGACTGCAATATGCTCGCACCTGAATCGGTCGTTAGGTGACAATTCTCGTATATGGTTAGTTTCACCCAAGCTCAGACCTTGTCCAACATCTGTCGCTTCCTCTGCTTTTTTAAATGACCATACTTCTCATTAAGCTCACGAAGGAAACCTTCTCGGTCAGCGAGATATTTCTTCCCCAATTCTTTGCGAATTTCCCGCTGATATTTTACCGCGTCAAATTTCTTTTTCATTGCACAACCGAATAGCTCAGGCATTTCACCATCATCAAAATGACAACGCACTGCATCACGAATCATATAGTTCAGTTCCTCAAGATCATCCGCTTGCGTGAAGATGGACTCGCCGATGGCACGTGCGTCATAACCGCCTTCAACCGCTTCCTCAACGAGGAAATTTATTTCGCTCATAATTACTTCTTTGCATCTGTGTTATCACTCAATGGGTCAGCACCATACTGGTTTGAACCAATACTCCCCTTCACAAACAACAAACAGATTAACAGGTATAAATTGTAGAAAGGAACGAAATACAACCCTAAACAATACAAACCTGACATATTCATGTCATGAAAGCGTTTTACAATTTGAATTGTATTTACTCCCCAAAGAGCTAAAATCATTATGGCACCTGTATTTTCTTCAATGCTAGAAACAGCTAAACTAATGAAGAACCACACAAGAGCTCCAATCCAATACCGAAATAACTCCTTTCTACTGATCCTCCCATCCATTGAAAAAAAACCGTTCATCCTAACTTCTCCTCCATTAGATCTAATGGTTTCAATCCTTATGGTGTCGAGCGTCTCCACTCGACACCATTTCTTCTTTGCGCCTTAGCGACTTCGCGCGAGCTAAATATTCATAATCTTCTTCGCGCTACTACCAATAACACCTCTCTGGCAAGCTTTCGTCAGCATAAACCCAGCCGAATGTTTCGCTTGGATTTCGAGCGATTGAGCCAACGTAGCTCCGCAAGATGCACGGACGCAGTCCATGATCGCTTTGACCGCAGCCTGTCCCATAGGATCGTCCGGCTGTGCTCCTGACCAGCTCGGAACTGTCACAGCACCATCTGCAACATCACGCTTGGAGATACCGTGATCCTCGCCGTTAGCAATCTGCCAGACCTTCGCAAGTGAATCCTCCAGCGAACCGGTAAAATCAACCAGCCAACCAGTGGCATCCTTGCCTCGAACGAACTTGCCCGTTAACAGCAGATCGAGCAGCTTGGTCTTGTCACCATCAGCAGCTTTTCTGAATGCCCAGTGTGTTCCTTCCATTCCCGGAACGACAGGCAGTGTCACTTCAGGCATTCCGAGTTGTGTATTATCAAGTGACACCAGATAGTGACAATGCATCATCAGCTCGAGCATACCACCGAGGCAGCGTTTGCCGTCAATGAATCCAACCGAAACGGCAAACTCATCGTTGAACCGACGTGCAGTCTCCGACCATGCTTTAGCAACGCTGAATCCGGCATTCTCATCCTTCAGTGCCGGATAGAACTCGGTAGTATCCGCTCCGACCATTTGTGTTGACAGGTGGAAGTCACCGGTCAGGATCACACGATCAATACCTTCGGCTTTCAGCCAGTCCACAGCACGATTCAGCTCCTTGACAACATCCCAGTTCAAAGACTCTCGACTCATTGTTACCACGCCGACCTTTCCGTCATGCTCGGCGTTGACATACAACTGCTGCCATTCGTTTGAAGACATATCCTCGAACACTTCAGGATACCAGCAGCTACCTGCGGCTGCGGGATGCAGCTTGTGATAACGATTCACTCGGTTGATGATTCCATCGGAACCGATTCCTCTCAGAGTAGCAACTATACCGTTGGTGAATTGCGCGCACAACTCACCGATAGCATTCATGTGCGTCAGATGTCCACGCTTCTCTTTCAGCATTAGAGAAGTCATTTGGAATATCGGTCCCAATAACCAATCGCTGAGTAGCTCAGGATCATCCAACGCCCAATCAACCGTAGGACGATTTGATGAATACCAACTCTCACCACTCTCTTTACGACGAACCAATTCCGGTATCGGTCTGAATACTTCACCATACGTCTCAGCCAAATGATGCAAGCATGACCAAGTCAAGAAACTGGCACCAGGTCCGATTGCATCATGAGCGCGAATAGGATTCGGTCCTACCAATCTACGGACGAATTTGTCCAATTTCCAGAACGGCATGTTGGTAGCACGGTGATAACGTAATGCCGTCAATGTTATACCGCAGAACAGTATGTCCAAAATGAATGACCAATCATCACTGACCGGAACCGGAATCAAGCCCATTGCCCACAGCAGTTGCGTGATGTCCGACGGTTTCTCCTCAACCACTTCCCATATCTTGTTGATCTGGTGAGGGAATGACGGGTGAAGCACACCCACTCCAAGCTCTCTACTTGGAAAACCGGAGGTTACGGAACGAATTTGAACACCGGGGAACTGCCCCCTTAGAAGTTCATAATGTGCTCTTTTGACATTAAGAATCTCAGGGATAGCTTCCAATACAAATTTTGGTTTGTAATGGTTAAGACCAGCCGGAAGACTTGATCCGTCATAGCTGAACTTGACGATGTTCGCCATAATCTGACCAGCAACTTTGGGACCGAATGATCCTTTCAGACCGGGATACTGATCACCGATTCCATCCGGTGCGTCAGGCATATCGAGCGTTACAATCGGAATATCGTAGGGCAACAATCTCGAACCGAACTGCATCGCTTTACCGCTACCGACGATTCCGTTACCGCCTGTGATTAGCAACGATCCACGATCACCAGCAGGACCAAATACCTTATCAACCAATTCGCTTTCGTTGGTCGGTAATTTACCATTGGCAAAAATATCCAGTACCGATCCGAGTCCGATGGTTTCCAGCGTAGTTTTTCGCATCTGTTTCATTATTACTTACCTCCTTCGCTGACTTTGAATATTCCGGCAATACCGACATCTCCAGCGGCACAGCCGAATATCAACACGTATCCACCGCCTTTGCTGACCGTATGCTCAAACGCTTCGATAGTAGCGCGGGTCAGTGTCGGACCTTGCGGATGACCGTAAATCATCGGACAGCCTGTATTGTTCATATTTTCCCAACCGCAATCAAACGACTTTGCGAAAATCAAATCGGTAACTGCAAACGGATTATGGCTGTAGATAGCAGTCATATCTTCCACACCGAGTCCGGTCTTGGCAAACAGCTTCTTGCAGGCTAACACTGGAGCTTCCGACATATAGCCGGCTTGAGCGCGATCTTCGGCGGATGCGATGAATTGAATGCTGATATCCGGTTCAGGGCTCAATTCACGTGCTTTCTCTTCGGTAGTAACCAGCAACATAGCTGAACCATCTGAAGCGTGAGTCTGACCACCTGCTGCAACGCAAGTATCCAGTTGGCGTTCCGTAAGGAACTGATCCAACGCCGTGTAGCGCCTGACACCATAGTCATCGTCAACCGTTCCGAGCGGTTTACCTTGAACGTTTAGTACCTGCATCGGTACCATTACCTTGTTCAGAAAACCGGAGTCTTTCGCTTCAAAATACTGTTGGTAGCGATGGAACGACAATTCAGCCACTTCCTTGAAATCGAGTTTGTACTTGCGCGATGTCCGTCCGGCACAAGCGATCATAGACGTCTCTCCGGTAGCTTGGTTGAACCCTTGCTGTCCGGATGACGGATCGTATCCAAAGTTGTCCCAGATATCGCTGATAACTTCGGTACGGCGGTATGTCCCTTGGTTAGGGAACACGCCTGCGGGTGAGTTACTGGTCTTGTCGAATGCGAGGACACTGACTACATTTTGAGCTCCACCTTGCAGGTGAGCGGATGCTTTGGTGATGATTTGCAATCCGGTAGCGCACGCTTGTTCAACGTGGAAACCGGGGAGTCGCACACCCATGCTGTGTGAAAGGTAAGGCGAGTTCCAAAATTTGTACAGCCAGGGAATAGTTGACCCGCTGACCATGTATTCCAATTCGCTGATTGGAACCTTGCGTTTACCCAGAATATACGCCATAGCTTCGGCAGCAAACCGAGCTATATCCACTTCCGCCAGGGCGCTGGTATGCCATGCCGGAAACCAGCTTGCGCCCCACGTACCGTAAGGGATATAGGCGTTTGGGTACGTTGGAGTTACGTTTTTCATAGATGATCCTTTGTTATAGTTTAGAATGTTTCTGTAGCACTATTATTGATTCTGTTGACATAGTTTTATCTGTAAGACCTTTAACATTGGTTGGGCTATTCCTTGAAGGCATTCTCTTATTCGGGATGTTTCTTGTATACGTCCTAACATGGTAAAATCCATTTCTCTCGAAAAAGTCAATAATTGCAGTATCTGTTGGAAGTGTAATCCCTTTTACTCTGCGGTTTGAAACAACATAGCACACATAGCCTAAAAACTTGACTACCTTTGAAACATTGCTACAGGAATTCAAAAGATCGCTGTAAAAGGAGGAAACCTCTAATGCTCTACTGTGATTTTCTTGATCAATTACGCTTATCGCCATATCCAATTTAGGGATATTGAAATTTTGGATTTCGGATGATCTGACTCCACCCATCAGATGCTTATCAACCTTGAATGCAACTTCATCTTCAATCCCAAGCCATTGATTCGACAATCTGGAGAATTGCCCATATGCTACTGTTGTAGAAGAATCCCCATAAGGAGGAGAAGTAATAACCAAATCAATCGTACCTTCGCCTATGATATTCTGTGGAATGCAAATTGATGAGTCAAACTCTTCGATTCGTACTTGAGGCTTTCTTGTTAGCTCATTGTGGTGCGAAATATACTCCGTCAGTCCATCTAAATTCCTATTCAACTTGCTGAGCATTGTACCAAACACATCTGGATTAAACCCGTTTTCTATTCTGTCCTTTGCTCTGACGAGTTTGAATTCGCCGGGCTTGCTGATGGAACTTTCCCTAACTGTTTCGCTAAAAGCAATTGTAAAAAACAATCTAATTGCATCGTTAGGTATAGAAAAAACAAACTTTCTTAACAATGTAAGTTTTGCAATTGTTCTAGAATTAAACCAAAAGGTTAAATTTTTGAAGTCTGGTACAGGACTCTTTTCATTTTCTGAGTTCGGATCTTTTTTAGCAAATTCAGAGTACCTCTTTATCGCTTCCCGCAATTGTCCAATATCAATATTAGTACACTTTGATTTTGAGATCAATCGCGCTAATGGATTCAAATCTGTACCGATAACATCCAATCCTAACAATACACCTTCCACTAGAACGGTACCACTCCCACAAAATGGATCAAAAAGAAGTGTATGATTTTTACTCTTATACTTTTTAAGGAGGCGTCTTGCAATCTGAGGTATCATCCTCGCTGGATAATCGTGATAACAATGAGTAAGATTCCTCGTGTTCTCTTTTCTAAAGTCCCAACTCAGTGCGCTATATGTTAGACTTGATTCCATAGGTTTGATGTTACTCAATAAGTGCAATCTTGTCCAAGTATAATTCTTCTAACAAATCCGAACGGATTCTAAATCCAGTTCCATGATTTCTAACTGCCCCAGTATCCTTAAGATGCATTCTGATATCTACGAACGCTTTTCCCGTTCTTAAAAACTCGAAGAATAACCTGTAATTACATCCCGTCATAATATCTGCACTAATATACCGAAAATGTTCAATACCTTCTATCCGTTTAGATTCTGCTTTTACAAGTATCATCGCTTGTAGTTTTTCAATGAACTTATCACGAACTGCTTCCAATTGCCAGATGGCGGCAACACTTCCATCAATTGATTTGATAAGCAACTGTTTCTCAATAACGTCCAACAATAACCCTTGTGGATTCGGATCATTCTTTACTGCGCAATACAGAGCATGACGTTCCCTTTCCTCATCCCAATAACCGTAGTGCTTTATTGCTTCTTTTGCGGATGGACTCCAAGCTAACCTGTTTAAAGTGAACAAAGTAATTATCCGTGTTGCACCGAGCCGCATAGACTTCAATTCTATAGAACCGAAATCAGGTAATGCGACATTGTTTTCTGATAGTCCAAGCTCTTTCTCAAGCGTATAGCCAATCCCTGTTGGACCTTTACGCAGAGTTGGAACAAAGCCCTTATTGTAAAGGTTTTGAAATAGTTTTCTTATGCTTGTAAGATTCATACCAAAGAGTTGTTTCTACTTATCCTCAAAAATATCATTCTGTTTCCCTTTCCCCTGATACCTCACCGCCGTCCGATAATCACCTCCCGGTGGCACGCTAAAACAGTCAGGATTCCGCAACAACTGTTCAATCGTCAACAACTGCACAGTCGGATAATCTTTGTTCATAACATCGGAATGATAATATCCTGCTGAAGTAGCTTCCGCTCGCATTTCAGGAGTAGTTGGTTCAAGTGTAATGAACACACTCATAGGAGCTTTTTCACGTTCCATTGTACCTTTCAGATCACGAATCATTGCCGGATTGACCTTGCCAGACTTAACCTGCACTATACATTTTGCGTAGGTACGTCTGCTACCGTGCAAAAAACTACGGAAACCGTCAATGCCTCTGTCAGCACCTTTCTTTTTGCGCCCCCAAGGACGCGCTCCAATCAATCCCAACGCCCAATATTCAAATTGATAACGATCCTCCAATGCTAATGAATGCGCCTCCGGCAGTGTTGTCGGTTCACCAATAACATCGTAATCCTTTGGGGTTAGTCCAAATCTATCAGATAAACGATACTTTATCAGATCAATAGCGAGATGCGTAATATCAATCCCTATCCATTGACGAGGAGCATCATCAGGGTTCTCTTGATTTAGTTGTTCAGTTGCATCAATGGTCGTTCCACAACCGCAAAATGGATCAAGGATAATGCTACCCGGATCAGAACATATTTTAAGAACTTGTTTCAATAGCCGCAAAGGCTTTTGAGTTGGATAACCCAATCGTTCTTTCGCTGTTGAACCTATAAACGGAATCTGCCAGACATCATTCAACGGAACACCTCTATTTGGATCTTTTAAGTATACTTTCTGCCGAACTCCGTGCGGTGTGTGCCAACGCCAACGTCTGCCGTCCTCATCTACATGTTTGTAATCCTTCTTGATCCAATCTCCGTAAGGTTCGTAGACTGCATTAAATAGGGCATCTTTTTTACCATAGAAAAGTATTATGTCGTGCATCCTTTGGAGACGATATGATTTTGCAGTCCACCGACGATAATGCCACACAATCTCATTTTTAAACATCTTAGGTCCGAATGTCGCGTCAAGCACCAATTTCAGGTAATGACTCGCAGTAGGATCACAATGCAAAAACAGAGAACCTGACGGTTTCAATATCCGATGAAGTTCCACAATCCTAACCGCCATCTGCACCAAATAGGCATACATCGGAGAATGTCCGAGAAACTCTTCCAGCATATTCAGCATTGATACTAACGGCTGAGGCGTGTAATCTATTACGCTGTTAAGCTCATATAGCGCATAAGCCGCAGACTCATCCCAATACCAGGTGTCCTCAAATGCTTTAACTTGAGCAGTTGAAGGTGTTCCTTCTACCTCCTTGTAAAGCACATTGTAATTTTGATTGGAGTTGAACGGCGGGTCAAGATATATCAGATCCACCGATTTTGACGGAAAATAATCACTATTCCTTAAGAATTTAAGATTGTTGCCAAAATATAGACTGTTTGTTGGTATGGTCATGCAATTACTCCATATCTTGATGTTTATTCAGGAATAACAGTAAACCAGTCAAAGTAAACCCATCCCTAATTTCCCTGTCATCTATCATCTTCCTAACCTCATCAATCGGTACCCATTTCACACTCTCAATCTCATTTTTATCAAAGGTTTCATTACATTCATTGGCTCGGCATCTAACTATATGATGACACAGATCCGATATACCGTTTATCGGATTGAAACTATATATCAGCTCATGACCTGATGTCTCACATCCAGATTCCTCCAAAACCTCTCGTTTTGCGGATTCTATCGGGGATTCACCTGCATCCATCCCCCCGGTTGGCACCTCCCACTCAACACTATCAGTTGTATAGCGATAAGCATGAACGAACAGTATCTCACCCTTGTCATTCTCAACAATCACCGCAACAGCACCACGATGGAAATCAAGAATATGATGCCTGTCAATAACTCGTCCTGCTGGGAATTCAACCTTGTCTGCATAGAGACTAATCCATGAACTCTCATAAACAACTGACCTTGATAGTCTTTTCGGCTTCTTCATCTTATACCTGAGCTAACCTTTCCTTCACATAATTAACCAAACCACCGATTTTGATTATCTTCTCAATGTCTTCAGGAAATGGATCAGCTTGCCAACTGCCCCCTTGGGTGATGTTGTGGATTAGCCCGGTAGCAGGATTGATCTCAAGCTCATCACCTTCATTGATGCCGTCCACAGCTTCCGGCGCAATCAAAATCGGTAACCCGATATTGATGGAATTGCGGTAGAATATCCGAGCGAATGACCTTGCAATCACGCAGGAAACTCCAGCTCCTTTGATCGCTATCGGAGCATTTTCACGAGATGACCCACATCCAAAATTCTCTCCGGCAACAATAATGTCACCAGCGCTCACGCGCTCTACGAAAGTCGCATCTACATCCTCCAGACAGTGAGGAGCAAGTAGCTCTGCATGATAATTTGTGCAGTATCGAGCCGGAATAATCCCGTCGGTATCTATTGAGTCACCATATTTGAATGCGTTACCGTGTAAGGTTTTATCTTCCACTATTGATCCCGTTGTTATGTGCCGTTTGTAGCTCCTGAACCAGATGCCGTAGTATGTCGTTAAATCTATCGTACACTTCCTCAGTCAGGATGCCTGAGATTTGGTCATTTACTGCCATTCCAAAGCGAATCGTTTCTACCGTCATCGCTCTCCCCGTCTCTGTCAGTTCAACGATCTGAACCCTTCGATCAACATCGTCCCGGTTTCGCATTATATAATCCTTCGCTGCAAGCAGATCGAGTGCGCGGGTTATCGTCGCTCCGTCAAGCAAAGTTCGCCTTGCCAGACCGGTCTGTGACAGTTGATCCTCCTCTCCCAATGCCATTAGCACCGTCCAGGTAGTAGGTGTCAAACCAACCTCCTTCAACTGGTTCTCCAGAGTTAATCGGATCAATCTCGCTAACCCATTAACCCAAAATCCGATACTTTTGCTCAGCAGTTTATTTTCGTTAGCTTCCATAATTCTACACCCTATAATTCCCTTGGGTCTGTAATTCGTCCGGTAAGTGCTGTCGCTGCAGCGACCTCAGGTCCGGCAAGGTACACCTTTGAATCGGGATGACCGTTGCGTCCGCGGAAGTTGCGATTTGTTGTGAACAACCCGATCTCTCCCTCAGCCAGCACTCCCATGTGACCACCTATGCATACTCCACATGTTGAGGGCGTAATCACCGCTCCGGCTTCAAGGAACTGCTCAGCAAGTCCTTCAGTGACAAGCGATTTAGCAATTTGAGGTGTTGCCGGAGTCACTATCAACCGCATATCGGGATGAACCGGACGGTCACCCATGATTTTTGCTGCAGCCCGAAAATCTTCAATTCGACCGTTTGTACACGACCCTATAACAACCTGATCTATATTAATTTCTTTACAATTCTTCGCTTTTTTGATATTTGAAGGCAGGAACGGCTCGGCGACCAGCGGTTCAACATCATTCAGATCAATTTCCACAATCTGTTTGTAATTTGCATCCGGATCACTCTCGAGATAGACACCAATCTCACTTCCCCCCTTGCTCGGCAGGGGGGGACTAAGGGGGGGTCTCTTCTTACTAACCTTAGCCATAAATTCTCTTGTAACATCATCGGGTGCAATCAGTCCCGTCTTTGCACCAGCCTCAATTGCCATGTTGCAGACCGTTATCCTGCCGTCAATGGACATGTTGCTGATCGCATCTCCGGTGAACTCGATTGCATGGTAGCGTGCACCGTCAACTCCGATTCGGTTGATGATGTACATAATCAGATCTTTCGGACCGACAAGCTCCTGAAAATCACCGTTGATGATGACTTTGGTTGATTCAGGAACGCGGAACCACAGCTCACCGATTGCCCATGCACACGCCATGTCAGTTGATCCGATCCCTGTTGAAAATGCTCCCAACGCTCCATACGTGCAGGTATGGCTGTCAGCACCGACCACCAGATCACCCGGTCTGACCAAGCCACTATCCGGCAGGATCGAGTGACATATACCGCTGCGACCTACTTCAAAGTAGTTAGTAATCCCCTGCTCTTTGCCAAAGTTACGCATGATTTGTGACAGTTCTGCAGCTTTGACATCTTTAGCAGGCACAAAGTGGTCGTTGACGAGTGCTATTTTATTCGGGTCGAAGACTTTTTTCGCTTCCATACTGCGGAAGACTTCAATTGATAAAGCACATGTTACATCGGTGCCGAGTACCATATCCAATTCTGCCATTATCATATCACCAGGCTTGACGCTGTCACGTCCGGCGTGTCGTGCGAGGATTTTTTCTGCGAGGGTCATTTATATTTCCTGTTTTAGCATTTTCAAGATGTGTTTAGCGAGATTATTTGGTATTTCTGTATGTCTTGGAACGGGTTGAGAGACTTTTGTTACATGATTTGTGTACCAGTCATGTTTCTTCCCGTGACGAACGAATTCACCTCCAATCTTTTTAATTCGTTTGAGGAGTTCAGCACGTTTCATTGTAGTACTAATTCCCCAATATGCCTGACATACGGAATTCGACCACCGGTCAGCTCTTCATAAATATCCTGCAGGTTGTCTTCAAGCTCTTCCATTGTCTCACCCATTGTTCTATAATCCGGATAATCCTCCAACCAACCGATGAGAACATTGTCATCTTCGTAATAGGTGTATTTTTTGGTTTGCATGATTGCCTCGTTTATTTCGGAAATTGTAAGTTTCTCTTAGCAAAATATTCAAGTCTTCTTTAACAGATTATTGTATTCTTCAACGGTAATTTCAATTTCACGCAAGATTTCTCTGATCAGGGGTCTTGCTAAATCTCTGCTCTTATGATGAGGAACTGTAGTAGTTCTACTGTCCGGATGCTTGTAGAACACATGGCTCCCTTTCTGCCGTTTTCTCGCAAAACCCAATTTGAACAGGATTTTCTCCATCTCACGAGAATTACATAGAGTCAGTCTACTCAAACTGCAACCTCGATTTGCTGGAGTCCGATGAATTCCGGTAACTGAGCCTTATCTTCAGCATCCATCTCTTCAAGACACAACTCAATTACTTCTTTAAGGTTTATTTGCAACTCATCCAGGGTCGCTCCCTGTGTATGAGCACCTGGAATGCCTGGCACAATCCCGACATACAGACCTGTCTCAGAATCACGCTCAATCAATGTAGTAAATGTTCTCATCTATATCTCCTTTTAGACATTTCAGTTTTCAAATGTCACCCGTTCCTCTTCCCCGTCGTCAGCAATATCCTGTCACGCAGTAACCACTCGTCATCCGGTTCTTTGTACACATGATCGGCAAATCGCTTTAGTCCATTTTCAAAGGCTTCTTCTGAGATCATTGTCAGAACTGAGTTGCATTTCACTTTTACTCCGCTCAGCCTCTCGTATGCATCGAGATGCGTCTGTTGGTTGATCTCCTGCGATTTGATGTCACTAAATCCCGATTCTTCCAGCCATCCCTCCATCTGCTCAAGTGTCAACATCCTCGCTTCGTCAATCTCAATCGTCTCAGGGAAAAAGGTATGCTCAACATCATCACGTATCTGATCCATCGTGCAGTGCCGGATGAAGATCGTACCGTTCGGTTTGAGCACACGCGCACACTGTTTCATCACATCCAGCGGTGAATCAACATGGTGGAACAGAAATGATATAAACACGATGTCAAAGCTGTCATCAGGGAGACTGAGCTTCGCTGCATCCTCGACGACCCATTCAACCAGTTGGTTCTTGTCTTTGGCATGAGCGACTTCGATCATCTCTGCAGACGAGTCAACTCCGGTCACCTCAAACCCCAGCCTCAGTGTCAACGGCAGTGCAAATCTCCCAGTCCCACAACCAAGATCGAGCAGTTTAGCTCCCTCAGTCGCACCACTAACTTCAGTGAGCAGCTCAAACCACTGCTCGGCATGACGCTCCTTGAGCTGCCTCCCCCGATCATAAAACCTCGCTATGTTGCTGTAGTCGGCTTTGTGCATTTTAATTAATCTTTCCCATTCTTGGGTGGCACGGGCTACTTGTTGCCCGTGTTTCTTTACTTCAATATGTTTGCCAAGTCAGATCCTTGCCACTATTTCTTTACTACAGCATCTCAGGAATATCCATACGCAGCGGATCATCTTCATCCTTTATCCAAAATCTAGCACTTGACCATTTCCAATCGACCGGATTCTTAACCAAGCCCTTCCGAACCGGATTCATGTGGATATAATCTATTGCCTTTTTCAATGATTCAGCTTTATAGATATTCCTGTCATACCCACCTCCTGCTTGCCAGAATCTCCTCACATTCTTTCCACCTTCTTTAACAATTAACCTATCATGAAGCACTGAATTACTCTCCTGAAGTAATTTTAGTGCTTTGTAGCTATACGTTTTCTTCAGCGACAATAGAATCTTACTTACGCTGTCATGATAAGCAGGCTTTAACAGCAGGTGCACATGGTTCGGCATCATTACAAATGCGTATAGCTCAAATCCTTTATTAGTTCTTTTATTCTCAAGGTGATTAGTAAACAAATTACACAGATCATCAGTTACAAACAGTCGGATTCTATTGTAACATGAAAATGTTAAGTATCTGGCTTGGCATGGGTTTTCAAATCTCTTGGTCATGTAATACTATACGTCCTCATTGGATTAAGCTTACTCAATAATGAAACACGGGTAACAAGTAACCCGTGCCACCCGCCGCTAGAGAATTAACATTATAATAAGCCAAGTTTTTCAAGACGTGACCTAATTGCGGATGTCTGTCTTTCAAGCCTTTTCGCAATCTCACGCCTTGGGACCTTTTGTTCAAACATATCCTTCAGCAGATTGTCTAATTCCGTTGTCCAAGGTTTATAGGCATTCCGTGGCAATCCTTGTTCTCTGTTTATCTCCTCACGAGAGCGTTTTGATTTAGTTGGAGGATTTTCCAATAGATTTATCGCATTGAACAGAGCTCGAATCACGGTTGGAGATCGATATTGCCTATCTTTGACCATTACCTCTCCAGTATTAGGATCAATCCCCTCTGCCAAAAGTTTTAATGTTTTAATTACTTGATCTTTTTTCATTATCTATACCTTAAAGGAAACACGGATAATAAATACCAATGTCATCCGTCGATAGAATTATTCATCGTTTAATCTTCGATTATAAAACCATAATACTATATTTAACCATTTGTCTTCTGCGAATCGTTTACCATAAAACATGCCTAAAAACGCATTATAAATACTGATCAAATAAACTATCAAAATTGCTGGAACAGCGTAAAGTATTGTAATATTTGCACAACCACTCATCATTGATCCAGAAATAATATTTAATCCATCCCAATAAGAATAAATTTTAGAACTATTAAACCAAATTGCAAATATGAACACAAACCAATTACATACCATCAACAGGTGAAAGTTTTGATCATTTGACAATGGTTCATATAGGAAGGTTGGCCATAATAATATGACATAAAGTGATAGTAACACATACAGCCATGGACCTACTCGCATCCTATTTTTGTAATCCTAAGATAAACTGCTGAATTTTATTCTTATTCATAAATTCTTCTTTGCTGTGATTAATTTACCCTCAATACTCAAACTTCGCTTCCCAATCTCCCGCTCCACCTTCCAGCAACCCAAACATATGCCACAGTGAACAGAACAGATCACCCGGTCCGAAGTATGACCAGCCGATGCGATAGATCTTGCTATCCTCCTTGCGGAAGGTAGAAAAGCCGGGCATGATGTACTCCTCAGTCTGGAAACCGAGATCCCATGTGAATCTGCTCTCTTTGGCTGACATCATCCTGAACTTCCAGTTGCGGCTGTCTGCAAACTTACGTTGTTCTTCGTAACTATCGGGTGACACCAACACAAATCCTGCTCGATCCTCAAAATGATGCACCAATCCGTTGAATCCATCCGCCCACAGAGTGCAGTACGGGCAGTTTTCCCCCATGTTATGTACAACGATCAGGTCATCCTTGTCTCCAAACAGTTCGGAGAGCTTAACGGGATTGCCGTCACGGTCGGTCAGCGTGTAGTCCTTGATCTCCTCACGCGGAAGCTGCTTCTTCAGTTCAGCCAACTTACCCGCTTTCTCCATCAGCTCTTTTTCGAGCCCTTCTATTTCCTTGTATAGTTCTTCACTCATTTTTTGTCCTATCGGTTAAATTAAATTCAGTGCTTTCTCCGCAAACCTCTTCTTGCGGATTCCGTACTTATCCTTCGGGTTTCTCTTCACGTACCGTTCCAGAACCGGAGCGACATACTCTATTTCTGTATGTGCTATGGAAATATCCATCTCGCTCAATGCCAGCAGTGTGTACCAAAACGGGAAACGCCTGTATTTGCCCTTTTCAGTGCGATACCGTTTCAGTTGCCCAATACCCGCTGTCAGTCTATTCTCCTGATCGTCCAGCCCTCCGGCAGCAATATGCCTCCACAACGACACCGAACAAGTCCCACAACAAAACATGCCAAATTCGTAAGCTCGCTCTTCATAGCTTAACTTAAGTCTTTTGATAAGCCATTCAGTCGCATTTCCAAGTGCAGTTTTTACTCCGGCATCATCCACATCGAGTACGACCAGAATTCGGCAAGCCTCCTCACCGAGGATATGTCCTGTCCCGGCACCCGAAGTCACCTTCTCGCTCGTGAACAGTCTGAATCCGTCACGGTAATCCCAATCGGTCGGAGCGAACATATTGCCGTATGATCCTTTCATACCCTGTCGCGATGCGATCCACATCGAAACGGCAAGACGATCATTGTAGGTTATCTCATCACCGTTGAACAGTGCTTCATTCACAGCGTCAACCGTATCCGCCAGACTGTCTGTGTGTAGTAACATTTTACAGCATCCCCCTTAATTTGTCCCTAATTTTCGGGTTTAAAACTTGCTCAATCTTCATAGAGTCGCATCCATTAAAACTCGCAAAATTTTTCAGTTTTTGCACAAAAAATGGCAGAAAATGCTCAAAATCGTTAAATTTCGGCTCAAATTCGAGCTTTTTGATTATCAGACATTTCTTCTTTCTGTCCGCTTTCGCATCAAGCCTTCCGACGAATTGCTCACCCCACATAATCGGCAACACAAAATATCCATGAACACGTTTGGCAGCGGGAACATAGCACTCAAGCGCATATTCAAACCCGAATAGCTGCTCTATCCTTTTTCGCTGTATTATCAGATTATCAAACGGTGACAGAATGTGAACCTCAGCCTTCGTCTTTCGCAGTTTGGTTAACTGCTCAAAACCATCTGAAAGAGCATACTGTTGCTTATCGTTACCACGAACTGAAACCAGAATCACCTCACCTGCTTCGATCAGATCCTTCAGCGATTTCTGCACAACCTTCTTCTGAACCGCGTTTATGTGGTTGATCATCTCTCGCTCCTGAGCAATTCCATACGCCTGCAATGCTCGTTTCACGAAAAACTGACCCAACTCATCATTATCGGGAAATCGCGTATCTACATTGTCAGGCAGAACCCGCTCAGTCAGGTCGTAAATCTTGTGGAAGTTGTGTCGTCGAGTAACCATCAATTCCCCCCGCCAGAACAGCATCTCCAGTGCAACCTTCGTAGGTCGCCAATCCCACCAATTACCTGCCTTAGTTCCAACCGGTGCCTCAAAATCCTTTGACCCTAATGCGCCCTCATTGCGAATTCGCTCCAGCACAGGCTTCATCATGTGACCGTACTTTTCGAGGCGATCCTTCTCCCATTTGCTGTGCGGGTCTTCGTAACGCTTCATCTGCGGCAGATAGAAACGATAATCACACATTGGCAGATACGACGCTGCATGACCCCAATACTCGAAAACACGCCTGTTTTCAGATAGCAATTCATGTAGCATCTGAGCATTGTAATTAGATATTCGCGTCCACAATGTGTGGTTGTGCGCCCGTTCGATTACTGAAATCGTGTCAATCTGGACGTAACCGAGGTGCTCAATGGTTTGGGCTATCCCCTCTTTGCCTTTCTTAAATTTGATTCGCTTGTCAAAGAGCTGACTGTTCAACGCAATCCGCCTAGCCTGCTTCAGAGAGATTACTTCCAACAGAACCTCATTCGCTGGATCCGATTAATAACTGCCGTTTACAATGCTCAAGATTCTGCCTAGCGTTCTTATTTCGGGGATCGTACTTGACCGCTTCCTCAAATGCAGCGATTGCCTGCTCATAATCCTCATTCCTGCCGTGCTGAATTCCTATCTTATTATAGGCAGCCCCAAGGTTTCGATAATCATCATTCAGAGCTGAACTGCTGTTAAGAAAATTATTTACTATCAGTGTGTCGTACTCATTGAAATTCACATCAATTGAACCGCTCTCATAGTCATTTCGAATCGTTTCAAGTGCAGCTCGATACAACTCATCCCTTTCTGCTTCCTTTGTGTCAAACTTCCTTAGCACTTCAATGAGCATATTGTCATATGACCTTTCCAACGTCGGATGATATTCAATAGCCTTTTTATAAGCTTTGATCGCACCTTCAAAATCTCCCGCTGTCATGCACAATGCACCGATATTACGGTAGATAGATATTGATTTAACTCCAGCGGTCAAAGCCTGCTCAAACATCTTTAAGGCTTTTTCATGGTCATTTTTTTTACCATAGATCATACCGATATTATTATAAATCAACTCCTTATTTTCATCTTCGTACTGCAATGCCTTCTGGAAATATCGGATTGCACCATCGCAATCCTCGTGTAAATTGAATAATATCCCCAAATTCGTGTACGCTTCAGCATTGTCGGGATCAATCTGTAATGCTTTATGAAAATAGCCGGTTGCTACCTTGTAACGACCTGCTTTTAGTGCTTTCATCCCGTGTGTATTCGCTTGAGTCGCTTCAGCTAACGCACCAAGTGCTGACTGCTCAGCTACCCAAGGCGGTCCCTCAAACAGCGAAAGAAACAGAACAATGGACATCGGAATTATCAACACCAGCCAACCAAACCATTTCAATTTCGGTTCAGCATCAATCCGCTCGGTATTTATAGTTTTAGTAACAGTCTTTGATCTATGTTTTTTTGCAGGTTTTCTTTTCATAATCAACCGTTATGAACAATGAAGAGAACGTTCTTACCTTCCATAACCAACCGATTGAACAGCTTACACGCCTCCGCATTTCTCAAAATTATGAATTGAGTTCCTTTCTTTGTCCATTTATTGAAGTAGAATCCCGGTTCACTTTCACTCATCTTAAAACCATACCCTCCTTCACCTTTCGATCCATTTCCGATCAGAATGATGGAAGGTTTCTGCTTCAACATAAACTGCCTATCCTGGGTGTTAAAATGCTTTTTCTTATCCGCAAACCGCAGCATCCCGTTCGGATAGATTAAGAAATCGAAATATGGTATCGGAATGCCTCTATAGATTGTCAATCCGGGAGCGTTGTGCATTACATTCTTGCTGTGGTTGAGAAGGAATGACCCTACCAACAGCATGATGATGACACTTACCACACCTATAGTGACAAACCGAACTTTTCTGTGTTGAGAAAGGTGCAGAACTGTGAACAGGATGAGATAAATACTCACTGTCATCAGTAACAGGAAATGCCAATAATCGTGACCTGTGAGAAGCGGACTGAATGTGATCAAAATAAATGCAAGAAGTCCGACAACAAAAAAAGCGGATAACGGTTCTCTGGTATAATCTTTTAATTTCTTTTGTAGAATGCGGTGTTTTCCCTGATCAATCTTTCCATAGGTTTCAGTAACGAAAAAGATCAGGATCAACCCCATTACGGCTCCCCACGAGTCTTTGGCAATATCACTTATATCGAAGATTCTATCCGACAGAAAGAGCTGAAAAAATTCGTCAAAAATGGAGAGGGACATTCCGGTTAAAAACGAGTATAGGACAGCGTGCGGTACGGTCATTCCTCGAACATGAAATGCTCTGAAGAACATGAGGATATACGCTGCGTAGGTTACATAGTGCCAATTCTTCTGCAGATCATATATTGACATTCCTCCGTAGAGATCTTGCAGCCATTGCGCCCAACCGATCATCGCAACAATAATCATGACAGCGACTGTTTTACGAAGTGTGATTCGTTTCCAGTACCAAGCAAAGAAAATTCCTATGAAAATTATCCCAGCGGTTGCAACGTATGGAATCGAGTGTCCGAACACTGAAAAACTCATGTGGGACAGATCATAGACCGATCCCTGTAGATATTTAGTCACGACCACGAACGGAGTCATGACGACAAGTATACAAAATATGATATACTGGATCATCGGGATTGTACGTGGATTTAGTTTTTTCATTTATCTAAAGAAGATTGGAACCACCAAGGCTCAAAGACACCAAGAAAGAGAAAACTTGTATATGCTTTCTTGGTGTCTTGGTGATTTAGTGGTTATGTTTTTATCCTATCACACACCCAATCACCAACCGCAGCAGTTCCCAAATCACCACCCATGTCACGCGGGACATTGCCGGTTCTCACCATATCTCTGACGACATTCTCCAAGCGTGGAGTCCATTCTTTATGACCGAGTGTTTCCAGCATTATACCGACGGTCATGATAGCTGCAAGTGGATTAGCGATGTCTGTGCCGGCATACTTGGGAGCGGATCCATGTACCGGTTCAAATAGTGATGTCTTGCCGGGATGGATATTACCCGACCCAGCCAATCCCAAACCACCACACAGTTGCGCACCCATGTCAGTGATGATGTCGCCGAACATGTTGCAACTGACGATAACGTCAAACTGCTCAGGACGCTTGACCATCTGCATCAACAACGCATCTATAAACCAATGACTCGCCTCAATGTCAGGATACTCTTCAGCTACTTCGAAAAACGCACGCTGCCACAAATCACCTTCAAATCGCATCGCATTTGACTTGTCCGACATGCAAACCTTAGTCAATCCGCTAACCTTTGCATACTCAAACGCATGACGACATATTCGTTCAACGCCTTTGCGAGTGTTAACAGATGTTTGAACCGCAATCTCATCCGGCGTACCTTTCTTGAGGATACCTCCGGTATGCGAGTATGCGCCTTCAGTATTCTCACGGAATACTACGAAATTAACATCATCAGAACCTTTACCTTCAAGCGGACATAAGGACTCATCCAACAGATGACACGGTCGGTAATTGACATACAGGTCTAATTTGAATCGTAACCCAAGCAATATATCACGAGCATGCGCCATATCCGGCACTCTCGGATCACCTACCGCTCCGACATAGATCGCATCGTAATTATCGCGAAAATTAGCAACCTCGTCATCGGGTAACGTAATTCCGGTAGCGAGATATTTATCCGCGCCGTAATCAAACTCATCCCATTCCAGCGGGACACCGCAATCATGGATGGCAGCCATCACTTTGATAGCCTCCTTCGTAACGTCCACACCGATCCCATCCCCGGCAATGACAGCAATTCGAGACATTGACTCTCCTCTAAAAATGTGTTATAGATTACTAAGTAAATATACCTCAATCCGTTTTCATTGTCAAGGAAATCATTTCACATGAAATCATTTCAACAGAAAACTCTTTCGATTGTTCATTGCATTCACTAACATGTAAACATTGTTGATTTCACAGTCTCTATTTGTTAATTTTCTGCAGATTATTAAACAGAAACAAGAGGTAATAATGGGTGCAACTTTCAACGCCATAATTTCACTAATTGAAGACAATCACTATAAAGGGATCAGTCGCAATAACCTTCGCACGGACATGGACAGTCAACCTGAAGGTGAACAGCAGATGGGTCCTACACCGATGGAGATGGTGCTGCATGCGCTTGCCGGATGCACCTCTATGGACGTAGTTGCCATCTTGCGTAAACGTAGAAAAGAACCTGAACATTTTGAGATATTTATCGAGGGGACAAAACGTGACGAGCATCCACGTCATTACGAAACAGTGAAACTTATATACAGAGCAAAAGGATCTGGATTAACAATTGAGGACCTTGAACGAGCTGCTGAGCTGTCAATGACACGCTACTGTGCTGTTTCATCAATGGTAAAACAGGTAGCTGATGTAACCTGGGAATGTGAGTTGATTAAGTGATTAAGTGATTTGGGGATTTAATGATTGGATATTTCAAAAAGGTTCTGAAGCAGGTAATACCACGATCTGTGCATCATCTGTACAATCGAGTAGTCTCTAAACGGATCATTCTCAAGCGGCTCGGTGATTGGTTCGATGCTGACTGGAAACGTAAAGCAACCGATGCAGATGAGAAGACTTGGGTGGAAGTATATAACCGGTCTTGGGAAAATTGGGATGAACATGATTTAACTGAAGAAGACATTCATCGAATCTGTGAATCAATCCCCTGCAATGCTTCGATTCTTGATGTAGGATGCGGTAACGGTTATCTGCTCAAGAAACTGACGGAAGTGACAAATAACGTCACCGGTGCTGATCTTTCCGGTGTAGCCCTCCGCCGTGCTGCAACTCGACTCGAAGCGAGTGCCGAATTAATTCAATGTTCCGCTGAATATTTGCCGTTTCAGGATAAGTCATTTCAGGTTGTGGTCTCTGTGCATACACTGGAACACGTTCGTGATATTGGCAATGCGGTTAATGAGCTTAAACGAGTATCATCCGATAAGCTGATTATCCTTGTTCCATCTCAGGAATACTTACCTTATACCGAAGACTACCACTTACACTTCTTTCCACATAGACAGGATTTGATTGATGCAGTCGGACTACCGCGAGCCAAATGTATTAGATACCGTTCTTCTGCCGAAGAAGGCAAATTTGACGGTGATGCGTTGCTTTTGATTGCAGAAAAAATTCACGATTGACAGTTTGAAGCAAAAAAAGAAGGGACTGTTCCATAAGTCTTTATTATTTAGTGTTATTGCGAGCGTAGCGAAGCATTCTCATTTGATAACAAAGTAATAGAGATCGCTTCGTCGCTTCGCTCCTCGCGATGACCCACTTAAGAGACGTTTCAAACTGTAGTCGGGCTTGTCTCAAGCCCGACATCGCGGTTGAGACAACTATGACCACAAAATTGTTAGCCACAGCAATTTAGCCACTACACGATTACTATTCAGTGATAATCTTCCATATTGCTTCCTGTGTCTCCTCAATTGACATCCGTGCTGTGTTCAATACATACAGAGGTGCGACCTTCAGCAGACGCTTGTAATGCCGTCTCAATAAATCAATTCTGTCACTCGATTTGACCAGCATGAACTTGTTGTAGAACGGCAGAGAACTGTAACCTCCACGATCAGTCACATTGCTTCCTTCCTCTAACATCCGCAAAGCAGCATCAACCGTCGGTTTGGCAACCTTGGTCGCAACAGTGTCTTTGTGAAGCAGTATTTGCTTTGATATGACTGTTCTCTTGATATGCTTATCATTTTTACCCATCCAATACGGATCCAACAGAGCACGTGAGCGTCGAGATGCAAAGAAACAGCTCGGTTCACCGCGATCAAGCGGGCATTCGTTGTAGCCTGGACAAGCTTCTACCCGGCAATGGTCGCGATTAGTAACAACATTCTCACATTTTGAGCGATTAAACAGCGGTGCCAGCTCAGGCAGATGCCGGGTTATGTCAGTCTGCATCAACTGTTTTCGTTCGACCGAATCTGCAATCGGTGTGTTACCAGCCCATCGCATGAAATATCCATCATAGCTATGAAGCTTGACCTCCGGTCTGCGCAACAGACGAGCAAGGTGAGTTGTCCCTCCACCGCCGGGAGGTGAAATCAGGGTAACACCTTTACCGTTGACATCAATACATGATCCTCCTGCAAGATGCATGTCGAATGTCCGTCCGGCAATATCATCCGCCATACCGAGAGCTATTGAACGCAATTGCGGATAGTATGCAGTGTTAAGCATGATACCGGTGCGTGTTTCCGGATTGTAGAACGCTCTCGGCTCACGACCCTCAACACCCTTCACACCGTAGAGCACACCATGTGGCTCCGTATCCGCTTCCAACGGGGACGGATACCAGTTGTCCATCCAGAAATCTATCAAGTGCGGTGAGTTTGACATCAGCTTCAGTACCACACCACCGACGTTGACGTTCCACTCGTGGTAACTGTCGTAAGACATGGCATTTTCCGCTTCAGCCACCAGAGAGTCTCTCTGTTCCACCGGAATAGAGGACTCAAGCTCCACAGATTTAGTCACTTTTGTAATGGTGTTGTTTAGTGCTCTCTGTCTTGCAAGTGCTGTAGGTTTGAGATGTGCCAATGCATCCACAATCCTGTCCATCGCTTTAGTCAGATTTTCCATCGAGGTCGCATACGACAAGCGAATATGATTGTCCGCTCCAAACGCCTCACCGGGAACCGTAGCCACGTGCGCCTTACGAAGGAGATAGTACGCAAGACCTGCGGAATTCCGAATCTGCATTCCCTCAAACTGTTTATCATAGTACCATGACATATTCGGCATCAGATAGAACGCACCGTTTGGCTTAAAACATGAAACATGAGGAATAGATTCAATTCGATAAAGCAGATAATTCCGACGTCGTTCAAACTCTTGCCGCATCCGGCTAATTTCATGCTGTGAACAGTTCAGTGCCTCAACACCCGCCCATTGAGCTATCGAATTTGCATTTGAAGTTGAGTGTGATTGAACCTTTGACATACCTTGAATAACCTCTTCCGGTCCGATTGCCCACCCCAAGCGCCATCCGGTCATCGAGTATGCTTTTGAAAACCCATTGATGATTACACTGTTCTTTCGTGCGCTATCGCCCATTGCAGCAACAGAGATGGCATTGAATCCGTCATACACCAGCTTTTCATAAATCTCATCGGCAATAATGAAGATTCCTTCGTCAATGCACACATCTACCAATCTGCGCAGTTGACCTGGATCGTATGCTGATCCGGTAGGATTAGAGGGATTATTCAAGATTATCGCTTTGGTTCGTGCAGATAGGGCTCTTGTAAAGTCCTCAGTCGTCATTCTGAATCCGTTCTCTTCACGGGTGTGAACATATACAGGGCTGCCTTTACCAAGATTAACCATATGAGGATATGAAACCCAATACGGAGTCGGGATGATAACCTCATCCCCCGGATTGAGCAGCGCAACACAAGCATTGTACAGACACTGCTTTGCTCCGGTTGAAACGATGACCTGACTCGGTTCATAATCCGCTGCAGACTCTTCCCGATATTTACGGGCAATTGCTTCGCGTAGTTCCGGGATGCCACCGTTCGGAGTATAGTTCGTGTGATTGCTGTCTAAGGCTCGCTTGGCAGCATCTTTGATATTTGCGGGTGTAGGAAAGTCCGGTTCACCGACCGACAAGTTGATGACGTCTATTCCCTCACGCTTCATCTGCTGCGCCTTGCCTGAGATTCTCAAGGTAGATGAAAATCCGATATTTTTTATCAGGTCGGAAAGCATAACCGTTTCCTGTTATTGTCGTTCAAGTTTTTATTTTACCACGAAGTTCACGAAAAACACGAAGTCACGAAACCGGGAGAATACTCACATCTTAGTGTAATCCAGGCTTCAGAGAAACCGGGGCACGTAACTAATTTGTCGTACTGTCCGGTTGAAACATGTTTTATTCAAAAAGTCTGCAAGAAGTTCGGCTTTAATGAGTGAACCCGCCTCGTTCACATGCAGGTGATCCACCCACAATATTCTATCCTTAGGCATCACCTTATCGAAGTCAAACAGAGGAACATTATGCTCTTCACTCAGTTCTCGCATTACATTTGCATGCTGTACAAGTGCTGTCTGAAAGTGATCAGCCATTAGAAACTCTGTCAACTCTGACTCCGCATGTGGAGAAACAGCCTCCGTCGCAAGCACGATCTTGATCTCGTTATCACCAGCGATTTGTACGAGATTAGTCAGGTTTCTCTTAAAATACAGCGGAGGATTTTCACCAAGTCTCTGAAGATTCATTTCAACTTTGTCAGCCTCTGTGGTGCGGATGTCATCACTCTTCCAGTCTTCAGCCAACATCCAATCCCAAACATCAATTTTCGGTTCTGTCAGATGCAGTCCTCGACTGATAACCCGCAGCAGGCAGCTATACTCCCACCAGCTCGTCTTCGGTCTGCTCCAGCATTGTCGGTAGCCGCTGTTGTCAGATCTGTAGTCATCGGCAAGCCTGCTGTTCACATCATCAATACCGAGACTTACAATCACCAAATCCGGATCTAACTCCAATATTCTATACTGGAAATTGGCGAGAGTCTCCCAGCTTGTATGACCCGATACACCCGCATTTATCACTTCAACAGTGTCATGACCGGATTTATCACGCAAATTTTGCTGCAATAACACAGGATACGTCTTGTCATCATCTGCAACATGCGATGAATAGGTTGTCGAGCTGCCGAGCAGCACGATGCGGTACACACTATCCGGTTTTGTCCCTTGAAACTCTTCACCTCGGTAGCCGAGTGAATTGTGTCTGCACTCACCGCTGACGAAATTTGGTGTCGGATAATAATTCAGGTATGGATGCCCCGAAAACTGCAATGTTAAAGGGTCAATCTTACCAATTCTCTCAAATCTCATCACCTGAGCATCGTTCGCAAGAAACCTGAGCCACAATTGCGAAACCATTTCACCGAAAGAGAACAACACAAAATAGCTGTACATGAAAATAACAATCATCCACGATTTGGAAATCTTCTTACCCTTTGCAGGGAACTTAATCGCCTGTTTCATCACCAAACCTTAACTGTGACTTACACATGACAACTCAATCAATGATTTGTAGTCGTGGTTGTCTCAACCGCGACGTCGGGCTTGGGACAAGCCCGACTACAGTTAACAATATCAATACTAACTTGATATGCTCTCACTCTACTACTAACTATCATCACCCTTGTCTTTCTTCAGATACTTCGTCACATCAACGCCTGTCAGCGATTCAATGACTGACGGCACCTGACCTATTACGTCCGCTACCTGCTGGGTGATCTTTGAAGCTCCGGTTGTGCCGTCATTACTGATCAAAGTAACCTTATCAACTTTTGTCAACGGCTCGGACACAGCACGAGCGATTTCCGGCATCTTGTCAATTATCATCTGAGACATGGCTGCTTCGTTGTAATCGCTATATGACTTTGCTTTCGCAGCCATAGCTTCCGCCTCCGCCTTACCGAATTCTCTGGTGTATGCAATCCGGCTGATCCCCTCTTCTTTCTTGACAGCTACTTCGGCTTCTCCCTCTGCGCGACGGGCATCTGCGCGTCCTTGAGCTTCACTTGCCAGCTTGAATTTCTCGGCTTCAGCTTCAGTCTCAATCTGGAATTTGCGAGCTTCAGCAGGTTTCTTAACCGATGACTCAAGCTCCAGTTCACGACGCGTGATCTCCTGCTCCTCAAGTTTGATCGCAGATTCCTTCTCAACCAAACGAGTGGTGTATTCAGCTTTCTTCAACTGAGCTGATTGCTTATGCTTTTCCAGATCGTATGCAATGTCAGCTTGTGCCTTCTTGCGATTGATTTCAAGTTGGAATTCTGATCTCTTCAGCTCAAAATCCTTGTTTGCTGAGGCAATTTCTGTTTCAACCTGATATCTGACCACATCGCCCTCTTTTCTTGCCTTTGATGACTGTATGATCGTATCTTTCTCGGCTTCTGCTTGAGCGATTGCTGCATCACGTTTCACCTGAGCGATGCGTGGAAGACCCAGTGAGTTGAGATAATCCTGTGAATCGAAAATGTCTTTGAGGTTGAATGACAGTAGTTCAAGCCCCATCCGTTTCATGTCGGAATCTGCATCCTGCCGAACCTTTCGTGCAAAATCGTCACGATTTTGATAAATTTCTTCGACTTCCATACTGCCGAGGGCAGATCTGACATATCCTTCCAGAATATGTCCTGTAACTTCTTTGATCCCCGAACTCCCCCTACCGAGAAACTGCTCCGCAGCACGACGGATTGAAGCTTCGCTGGAGGCTATTTTTACCTGAGCTGAGGCTTCAGCAACAATGTGCACCCCCTTACGTGTTAATACCTCAGGAGTTTTGATGGCGACACTGTACGTCTCCAGAGGCAATACCTGCGCTGTTTCGATAAAGGGCATTACAAACGTACCGCCACCTATGTGCAGACGGTATCCGACTTTTCGTGTGTTTCCATCCAAGGCTTGAACCGTACGTTTCCGACCACCGGATACGATCAGCACCTCGTTGGGACCGACTTTTTTATACTGTTTGGCGAGAGCAAATATAATTAAGCCGAGAATTACTACTATTGTACCGAGTAGAATCAGCAGTGTCACAGTTTCCATATTGTATCCTCGTGTTCTATTTTCTGCTTAACGAAAAAACCGACCATTTTCTTCTATGTATTCAGCGTAATTAGTTCCTACATTCTGAATACATTTCCAATGAATGACCAGCATATCAGGCAATATATTACCACAGATCTCATTAAGCAACTAATTTTGTACAAAATGAGGATATTTTTCACAAAGTTACAAACAATAACAGCCGCTTTCAAATAAAAAATTCCTTGACATCGTATATTCAATTGCTTAACATACAGTCCATGTGAATATAAATTGAGAGTGTCACTCTTGTAGTGATTTTGTAGTCGGTGTTGTCCTCAACCCCGACGTCGGGCTTGAGACAAGCCCGACTACAGATGACAAAATTACTAAAATGTTGATGCCTTTATAAATTTATTGCAGTTTTAGTCACTACTGGTTCGCCTGCGGAATCAGTATTTAGGATCTGATGCAACTTACACTTAGAGAACGCCAAATCTTGCGGTCGGTCGTGCATAACTTTATCCTGACAGCTTCGCCTGTCGGATCGAGGACTCTGACCCGAAGATATAACATCGGTCTGTCCCCGGCAACGATTAGGAACACTATGGCAGATCTGGAGGATATGGGTCTCTTGACTCATCCGCATACCTCCGCAGGTCGCACTCCGACAGATCTCGGTTACCGGGTGTATGTTGATGATCTGATGCAGATTGAAGGGTTGTCGGACGATATCCGCAAGTCCATCAAAACACAGTTGGAGTCGCTGTCGTCTGAAGCAAATGCGGTGATGACCAAAGTCAGTGATCTGCTCGCAGAGGTGTCATCACTTCTTGCCGTAATACTTGCACCGGATCTGTCAACCGGTGTTCTGGAGAAGATCGCTCTTGTTCGAGTTGCAACCGGTCGGATAATGGTTGTAGTGGTGATCAATTCAGGAATGGTGCGAAATATCCTGTTGGAGATGGATTCCGAGATCACAGACGAAGAAATTACAAACGCCACTCACATTGTCAATCAGCGACTTGGTGGACTAAGACTGGCGGAGATACCGAGTCACATAACGGCGCGTCTTGCGGAAGAGAGCCGGAGGAATTCAATAGTCAGGCTGTTTCTTGACTTTCCCGACAAAATATTCTCCTGTCAGCAGGATAGTGAGATGTTTATCGGCGGCAGGATAAATGTATTAACGCAACCTGAATACAATTCACCCGAGAATGTTCAGGGGATCATTGAACTGATGGAGGACAATGAAATAATTGTCCATCTCTTAAAGGACAAGGTTGGAACGGAAGGTATCTCAGTCACTATCGGTGAAGAAAACAAAAACGAGCAACTAAAACAGATGAGCGTAATCTCATCAACTTACAGAGTAGGTGACGTGTTCGGATCAATAGGAATCATCGGACCAACACGGATGAATTACAGCAGCCTGGTAGCGCTGGTAGATTACACATCGAGGACGGTGGGCAGACAGGCTTCATCCTCAATCAAATAAACGAATCAAACATAACGAGGGTATTATATTTGTAGTAATGTTCATCTGTAGTCGGGCTTGTCTCAAGCCCGATGTTGCGGTTGAGACAACCACAACTACAAAATTGGTACTCTAAACATAAAATGACAAAGATCAAAAATAAAGTCGAAAATAAAAACGGAGAAGCTGGCACTGAAGAACTCCATAATAAAGAGAGTGAAGCCAAACAATCTGAAAAGAATGATGTAAAGAAGAAGAAAAAGGACAAGAAAAAATCAAAAGACAAGGGTAAAAAGAAAGGCGGTAAGAAGAAATCCGACAAAAAAGCCGCTGAGAAAAAGATAGAGGAGCTTGATAAAGAGCTGGCAATTGAAAAAGACAAGCGGCTCAGAAACCTCGCGGAGTTTGACAATTTCCGTCGGCGTTCAAGATCCGATCTGAAGCTGCTGACCCAAAACGCAACGGAGAGAGTGTTGCTTCAGATGCTGCCTGTGTTGGATGATTGTGAGAGGATGAACCTTCAGGATATTGAGAAGATGGAGTTGGATACACTGCTTAAAGGAACAAGGCTGATCTATCGTAAATTGCAGGACAGACTCGGATCATTAGATCTTACGCCTATAAAATCGGAAGGTGAGCCGTTTGATGTAAACCTCCACGAAGCAATATCTGAAATTGAATCCGATGATGTCGAACCGGGAACAATAATTACCGAAGTTGAAAAAGGATATAAACTGAAGGACAAAGTGATCAGACACGCAAAGGTGATCGTCAGCAAGGCAGTGGAAAAAGATTCTGTCGAAACCGATAGATCCGACAAGAGTGAGGATGATAAGGATGAGTAAGCGAGATTACTATGAAGTTTTGGGAGTCAGCCGGGATGCCAACCGTTCGGAAATAAAGAAGGCGTACCGAAAGCTGGCGATGAAATATCACCCCGACCGAAACAAAGAAAAACAGGCAGAAAATCAGTTCAAGGAAGTCGGAGAAGCATACGCGGTCCTGTCCGATGAGAACAAGAAGGCAAAATACGACCGGTATGGTCACTCGGGACTGTCCGGTTCAGGCGGATTTGGCGGGTTTGACTTCGGAATGGACGGTGTGGATCCGTTTGAGCTGTTCCGCACAGTGTTCAGTGGATTTGGCGGTGATATATTTGGAGGTGGCGGCGGCGGTCGTTCCCGCAGACAGCGAGGAACCGATCTTGCCGTTGATATTAAGCTGACACTTGAAGAAATTGCGGAAGGTACTACGAAGAAGGTAAAGATCAAATTTCGCGACGGATGCAGCACTTGTGATGGAACAGGATCCAAGGGTGGCAGAATGGAACGCTGCCCAAAATGTAAAGGCTCTGGAGAAGTCCGTCAATTGCGCGAATCATTCTTCGGCAGAGTTGTGAATATCGCAACCTGCGACTACTGCGGTGGCAACGGCAGAGTAGTGACTGACCCATGCCCTGAGTGTAACGGTAACAGTGTGGTTATATCCGATAAAACAGTCAGCATACGGGTTCCCGGTGGAGTAACCACCGGCAATTTTATCCGAATGCGGGATGAAGGCAACGTAGGTCGGTTCGGATCCCCCCCAGGCGATATTATCGTCTCATTCCAGGAGATCCCTCATAAGCTGTTCACCCGGCACGGTGATGATGTTGTGCTGGAGCTGGCGTTGAGCTACCCACAGGCAGTTCTCGGTGACGTGGTCGAAGTTCCAACACTCAACGGTAATGTCCGCCTGACAATCCCGGCGGGATCACCTCCTGGAAAGGTGTTTCGTCTGCGGGGTAAAGGAATCACACATCTTGATTCTTACGGGCAGGGGGATCAGCTCGTGAAAATGACTGTATTTATACCGAAGAAAATAGGCAGTGAAGAGAAGCAACTGCTCGAAAAGCTGGCACAACATAAATCGGTAAAACCGTCAGAAACTCAGTCATTTTTCCGTAAGGTAAAGGATATTTTCAGTTAACCACCTGTAAACAGGAGACACAGCGATTAGAAACCTTTTGAAGAGTTGGGGCGGATTCAGCCACTATGAACGGATCGCTCTGAGGTTTCTGATAGCGTTGCTCCTTATCGGATCGGGAGTAAGGTGGTACAAACATCGTCAACTCTCTAAGGTATTAACTGTCCACGGTACAGAGCAGCCCGCGCTGCCTGTTACAGACTCGCTGTTCTATCAGCAACCGACGCCTGAGAATCCGCTTAACCTCAATAGTGCAGACCGGCACCATCTCGAACTGCTGCCCGGAATCGGACCTGTCAGAGCTGAGCGAATAATTGCCTATAGAGATAAAAACGGACTTTTCAAAGAGATTGACGATCTGACAGAAGTTTATGGAATAGGTCCGAAGACGATAAGGCAGATTAGAAAGCTGGTAACTGTCGAGTAACGCAAACTATTGCTATACAGGAGTTAGAACCATGATCTATCGAGTTGCATTCAGAATACTAATCATAACGATGATCATCACAGGCTGTGGAAGCAGTCAAAACCGGTTCAGTCTGACCAGCCCGCATTTTCTGCATGGGGATGTCATCCCCAAGCCTTATACCTGTGATGGCAAAAACATTTCTCCACACTTAGCTTGGCTGAACCCTCCCAAAGATACGAAGTCATTCGCACTAATCTGCGACGACCCCGACGCACCGAATGGGAACTGGGTACACTGGGTAATCTTTGATATTCCCGTAGCGGACAGATCCCTTTCGAATGCTGTCGAAACCGCTCCGACACTCCCAAACGGCACTAAACAGGGGGGCAACAGTTGGAATAACATCGGATATGGCGGTCCCTGCCCTCCTCCGGGGAAACCACACCGCTATTTTTTCAGGCTGTATGCCTTGGATTCCAAAATTGATCTCCCTGCCGGAGTCAGCAAGCTTACGCTGATGAACGGCATGAGGGAGCATATTATAGGCGAAGCTGAATTGATGGCTCTTTACAGGCGGGAATAAGATGATCCGGTTCAGAGTTCACGTTTAACGTGATTGACACAGGCTGAAGCCTGAACTATGTTGTAGTCGGGCTTGTTTCAAGCCCGACGGCGGACTGACACCGGAGACTTTCCATGCTGCACCGACAGGATTGAGTTCTTTGATTTATTCAGTATTTCGTCATTCCGGCGAAAGCCGGAATCCAGCCTTAAAATTACCACCAAGACACAAAGGCACCAAGAAGAAAGGACAAAATTTCTGGTTTTCTTGGTGACTTCGTGTCTTGGTGGTGAGATGGTTCTTATTTTACCAGAGCAACCCTGACAGATGTCTGTGAATTCCCCGATTCCAATCTTACGATGTAAACACCCGCAGGCATCCCGGCTGCATCCCATGTCACTTCATGCCTTCCGGTTAGCACGATGCCGCTGAAGACATCCGCTACCTTTCTTCCGTCAAGCGAGTATGCTGTGATTGTCGCTTCCTGCTTGATCCGATTCTCAAACTGAATGACAGTACGACTGTTAAACGGATTAGGATAGACCGAATTCAGTCTAAATCCATCGGGAGTCCACACGTGTTCCTCATCTACTGAGAGGGGCACATGGAATTTCAATCCACCCTCCCAGGTTTCACTCCCGTCCCAGATAGAATCACGGAGAATTTCATCTTTGGGAATTCGCTGATACATGAACGGATTCAGAGTAACTTCCGCTCCTTCATCCTGAACAGCATTTCCGGCAGATAGATCAAGCTCGTAAAAGATGTGCAGGTTGTCATCAATGCGTTCTGCCAATGTAGGATACGTTTCGCATTCACCCTCACCCGGTTCAGCGAGCAAGCTCGGCGTTTCAACCACCATTGTCGGATAGAACCATGTCTCTCCATTATCTTCGGAAACAGTCACCGCTACATCACCGTTGCAGCGACCGCCATCCAGATCGGGATTCATATAATCACCATAAGGATAATAGTTGAAGACGCAATACAGATCGCCATTTTCATCGTATGCTAAAGATGGATTGCAGACATTTGATTTCCATGCTCCCGGAATAGGTGCGAGGATCACGCTGTCAGGATTATCCTCATCATAAATCCATTGGTTAAACCAGCCGTTTGCCACCGGAGTAACCTCTTCAGTCTCTTCCTCCCAATGGAACAGAAAAGAAGCATCAACTGTTAATCCATCCCACAGAAGTTCCCCTTCTTCAGCGAGTGGGTTTTCCCACAGTCCCCTGACTTCAAACACAACGTGTATGTTGTCATCTTCATCGAAGATAATGTCGTGAGTGCTGTATGGACGGAGAGTATCACCGTACAATCTATCATCTTCATAATCTAATTGTGGTGGGATGCAGTTTGTTACATTGATGGGATTATCGAAATCCCAATCGTCACCGTCATCACTGACAGCCATGTAGATGTCATTGTTCATTTGATATGCGAGATACCCGTCCCATCCCTCCGGAGCCGGAATGCCGGTTCTCGGATATTGCCATGTCATCGCAACACGTTCACTGTGTGGGGATCGTGCGATACGGTACGAATTCAGGTGAGTTTCACTGACCTCAAACGGTGAATCCTCTTCAAAAACAGGCTCGCCGTTGCGGTCAACGCTGCCGAATGTGTATGAGATCATCCGTGCATTGCTGACATTCATAATTGTGTGGATCACACCTTCTGAAGTCATAACACCTTGGGGCCAAGCCGTCAATCTCTCGGGATAGTTCGGGAGCGCTGCTGACACAAATGCACCGATACCGCGCTCGATGTCAATTCCGCACATCGCTGTCAGATCTCCTTGGAGCACATTGTGATAGAAGATCATTGCACGCTGCTCTTCCTCTTCAGTCAACCATAAGCAGCCGTAACCGCCACGGTCACCGTTGTCAACCTGCACACCATCCTCTTCGAGCCATTCATCATCTTCAAGGAAATTGTATTTTTGATGGCGATTGCCGTTGTTGATGTTCGTGTTGTACAGATCCATCCAGGTGACGTGGATTCCACCGTCACTGTCAAACGCTACCATCTTACCGACACAGCCGTTCGTCTGGTAATCGTAATACGATTCACCGGCGAGAAAAGTCTCACCGATAACCGAATCTCGTCGCGGTGTATGCCGGTAATCTCCGGAGATAACCCGATTTTGCGACAGATCAATGTACTCACCCGGCATAAGAATGCGATCTGCCGGAGTGTTTGCGGGTGCACGTCCAACAGCGGCTCGCTCGGCATGTGCAGTGCTGAACAGCAGCACAAAACAAACCAATAGCGGTAAAAATTTCATCGTGGAACCTCCAAAGAAACCTTATTTATGTGTCATTCACTTGCTGACACCGATACTTAAATTCTCGTATTCTGTCATTCCTGTCAAGCAATCCTGGATGGCGGACTTTCAGTCCGCCCTACAAACCCAATCACAAAATTACTCAATCACCTAATCAAAAGAACCTTCTGCTGTGCGCTTAGCCCTCCGGACTCAAGACGAACGAAGTACAGACCGCTCGGCAGTGCTCCTCCATCCATCGTCACCGAATGCGTACCCGCCTCCATAGTACTGTTCAGCAACTGTTGAACCATTCTTCCGTTCATATCCCAGACAGTCAGGTTGACATCACCTGTCTGTTGCAGAGAGAACTGAATCGCAGTGCGGGAATTGAACGGGTTCGGATAGATTTCCTGCAGTGCAAATGTGGTCGGCTCAGCAGGAGCTTCAACCTCAAAATCGTTAAAATTGTCCGGTGCACGGGTAGTAAACTTGATAGCTCGTCCGGACTCAAGCTCAGCACAAGACTCGGCATAATGGCTCGCAAAGGTCACTTCAAGACCGCGCAGATGATAGTAATCCTCAATTCCCACGGTTGCATAATTATTTTCGTTTCGATCAACAACATTCACCGTATTATATTGGAACAGAATTTCACCGTCGCCTGTAGGAGTTTGATGACCGTCCGCTGTGGGATCGAACAATATTATCTCAAATGTCTCTTCATAGTTGTTCACGCCCGTCCTTGCCAGCGCACGACTCCATTCGATCACAAACCTGTCTTCATCAGCGTCATATCGGGTGAAAATGTTGTTTGGGATTCGATTGTCATCCTGATCCCTGTTGACCAAATCTTCCCAAAATGGTGCAATCAGGTCCGGTAGTCCTAACGGGCTTGGTAATCCCCAGTTTCGGAAGTTCCATGAACGGAATTGAAGACCTCCCCAATTACCAAGACTGATCCATCCGTTATCACAAACCGTAACAGTATCAAATTCCATACCGTAGTATTGGAACGTAAACGGTAGCGGCATTACGAATACCTGATCGTCTTCAACCTCATGATGTGTTGCTCCCTGACCTCCATAATCAGGATCAAGCTCAACCCAATCATATGTTGGACTCTCTGAGTATGGATCACCGTTATGATCCACATCTAAATCCTCGTAAGCAAAGTAACCGTACCCATCCGGACCCAAAGGATTGGTCTCGCTGACGGTTCCGATCACAATGCTCACCGGAACAAAATCTACGAATTCTCGATTTGCATTTGTAAACACAACCCGCAACTGAACGGGTCGTCCCTCATAAGTCTCATCCATAACACGAATCCGGAACGGATCCTCGCTGCAATCAGATTCTTCACCTATATCGTGAATGTTAATGCCGAAAGTAGCGCTGGCGTCAATGATCTCGACAGACTCATCAAATGTGTGCATGGTAGCACGGAGCCCTTCGATAATCATATCACCGGAGTTTCTCACCTGCATTACGATGTCGGTCTCTTCACCCGGATTGACTACTTCATTGTCAAATGAATAGTTAATCATGGTAATAGCCGGTGAAATGGTTTCAACTCTGAACAGAGCCTGATATTGATTGCCGTCTCCATCCTGAATGTTAAGCACAAAAGGAATTGTGCCGACATGACTCAATGCCGGTGAAACATTCACCCGAAACACAGGATCACTCTCCCCGGTTGCACCCGCAGCGATATTACCGAATTCGGTTTCACCCTGAATTATATCCACAAGTTCATGACTGCCGATCAACTCGGCGGTGATGTTGTTCAATGCACTCTGTCCGGAATTCCGCAGCGTAACTCTAATGTCTGTGGGCCATCCAAGCGGAAGAGCCAGAACACGTCCACCACCTTCAACCTCAATGACGACATCGTCGAGCGTGATCATCCTGTCAGCAGCGAAGACCTCAATTTCAGTGTTATACGGCACGCCCTGATATCCTATTACTGTCAGTTGAATTTCACCTTCGCTTTCCAGATTCAGCGGAACCAGTGCCACACCGTTTCGATCTGTCAACACACTGACTTCTGTTTCGTCAGCCTTCAGCATGGTTACCAATGCTCCGAGAATCGGAGGCCCGTTGCGGCGACGTACTACGATACGGGCATGGGTGTCACCGACTGATAAGACTTCAGGATGAACCACATTCAACAGATCAGGTGGATCCATATAGAAGGTCATGTCGGGATCCCCGAGGACATTGTAAACGTGGAAATAGAATTCGACAAAATTGTCTTCACCACCGCTGTGACGGTCATTGGGGAATCCTCTCCATATCTCCATCTTGGCTGCTAACGCAAACTGCGATATGTTGCGTAATCCGTGATCTATCATACCGGAATAATATCCAGCCAGGTTCGGGTTGTTAAATCTCGTACTTGTATGAAGGTCAGTCGGTCCATAGAAGTTAATAGCTCCATGAGGATCGTCTAATTCTCCTGCCGTTGCAATAGCCTCACCAAAACATGGATTAACGACATTACCAAAATCGCCTACATTACAGACACAATAGGTCACAGTTGTCAGCATCGGTCCGTTGTAGAGATCACCTAAATCACTTATCTGGAACAGAGGATATTGCGGACCGTGGGCATCTCCCCAACCACGATATGCACTTATATTTACACCGGGGTTAGGTCGTCCGCGGTTGTGCGAACGGACATTAGGTGCTGAATTGCGATCATCATTCTCGTCTTCGTAGTAGAACTCTTCGACATCGAAACCTACGTCTCTCAAACGACGTGCGAGCCATCTACAGGTTTCAACAGGACTGCTGATCGGGTTACCGCCCTCTCCGTAATTGCCGCCAAAGATTGTAGCGCGGTGATACCAATCAGGATCTTCTAAATTTGGAGTTTTATCCTGATACACGGATCGAACAACATAGGCGAGTACTCCTCCCGGTGACGGTGAGTCAACGGAGAAGCGACCGATGAAGGCATCAGGGAAGTAATCGTCACCTTCGAGTAGGGTGTACCAATGGTCGTTCACGTCATTTTCAGCGGGCCAGATTGGATTCCTGATCCGATCTGCAGGAAGTTGGATTCCAGGCATGTTGACATCACCGACCAATAATATATACTCGGGCGGACGATCCCAAGTGTCGTACGCTTCCTGAATGAAATCCTTTATAGTCTCAGCAGAAGCGTTGCCGGGGGGGCGGAGGTCAAACGACTCGATATGAACCGCAAATCCTTTCCTTTTTTTCCACTCGACCAACGGAGCCAAAAACCGCGGTAAAGTCTCATCGGTGATGATAAGATATGTCCCTCGTTGAACCTCACGACCACCAGACATGATTGTCGGCAGATCCTGCGGATTCAACAGCATCACCCTGAGCATTTCATCGAGTGTCGGAGACCAGTAGCGGTCATCATCCGGTGCATCCCTGTTGGGGTCATCGGACGGGATAAACTTAAACTCAATCTGTATATTGTCAGCGGCAATTATGGCATGATGCTCGTCATCGTGTCTCACCGGATTGATGACAATCGGAGCGATGTGTGCATACCGCATCCATGCCGTCTCACCCACTTCTACGATTGAGTTGTCCTGATGACCCACGCTTCTTGCAGATCGAGCTATTCGATCCCGTGATATAACAGGTTCAATTTCATATTTGATTTCTGTCGTCTCAATGACTTTCGCTTCCACTCGGTAGCCGTTGGGAACAGCGACAAATCTGGTGATTGCCGGAAGTGCCACACCTTCACGGTCAAAGTTTGGTACAGCACCCGACATATCAACCGTCAGATGTTCAACCTCACCGTCATCATGACTATGCAAAGTCGGTTGTGGAAAATTCAGCGAAACGGTAAAACCGTCCTGGCTGATGTGGCTGGTTTCAAAAGTGATATTGCCGGTTCTCGCAAGCTCAGATCCGTCAACCGGCGTGAACATGGACATGAGCAAAATACCGATAATGCAGGAAATGGTGCGCATCATAGCTCCTATTGTTAAATCTTTCCTGTAATTAATTTTCTGTTTTATAGTTCGATCAGTGATTATTACCTGACTGAACATTGTAATGTAACGCCAGACTGACGGTAAAATCAAGGTTTTAACTGAATTCGATTCAATTTTTATCTGCCAATTCAGGACAGCAGCTATGCCAATATGGCAGAGATGACTGTCATAATCCCTGTCTGTAATTGATGTCGAATCAGTTATATAATTCAATCGCTGTAATATCAAGTATTTGCAAAGTTGGCACGCATGTTGCAAACTATACGGGCAGAAGTCAAATACGATTGCCAACTGACACAGTTGAAATCGTTTTCAAATAAATCAAAATAGACAGTAGGAGAAATAATCATGACACTCGTACGTTGTGAACCGTTTGGTTACCGTAATCGCTTTTCCGGAGTTGACCGGATGCACAGAGACATGGCTCGCTTTTTTAGCTCTTTCGATGACAATGAAAATAACAGCGTCATTGAATGGAAACCACGCAGCAGCGTTGTTGATCTCGATGACAAGTATGAGATCACATCAGAGCTTCCCGGAATGAGCAGGGAAGATGTCAGCATCGAGCTGGACAACGGCATTCTCACAATCTCCGGTGAGAAGAAGGAACAGCATGATAGCAAGGAACGCAATCTGCACCTGAACGAAAGAGCGTTCGGTATGTTCCGCAGATCATTCAGACTGCAGCCTGAGATTGACGGCGACCAAATCGAAGCAAAATTCGACAATGGCATCCTGACCGTAACCCTTCCGAAACCGGAAAAAGCAGTTGCAAAGAAAATCGAAATTCAGGCTTAACGGTCTGTCTGATAATGTGATTCACCGCTGTCAGGTCGCCGCGGCTGACAGCATAATTCACACTATTTCAATTGGATGGCGGACTTTCAGTCCGCTCTCCAAATTACTCAATCACACAATCACTTCAGCAGCACCGCTCTCACCGTCCGCACCGACTGACCGCTTCCGATCTTGACAAGATACAGCCCCGCACCCCAATCATCAGCCCTAATTGACCAGATTGAATATCCTGCGCTGAACTGCTGTGAACCGCTCCACACTGATCTGCCGTTGACATCGAATATGGATATATCAACCCTGCCCGATTGACCAAGTCTGAACGGTACACTAAATGTGCTGTTGAAAGGGTTTGGGTAAGGATCATTGAGTTCGAAAGACACTGGATTTGTCGTAATATCCCCATCCACTCCTGATTCAATTCCGAACCACGTTAGTATCGCATTCAGGGCTTCTGCTCGCGAGGCTGTGTTACCCAGTCCGCTCACCGCCTCCAGACCGAATCCGAGATAGACTGTCTTAGCTCCGCTGTTGGCATGTACTGACCTGACACCCGCCGCGGGATTGCCTTCAAGCCGATCCCAGTGGAAAATTTCTGCTGCTGGTCCTACGCCTGAGATCGCATCGGGGTTGTCCTGATTACGCGCTCCATGATCTCCTATGACAAGCAGGTTCATGCCGTTCACTACCAAGTCGTCCTCAACACCGGAGACCATCCGACCCGCAATTGAGTCATTTTCTACCAATGCGCCAAAGAAATCTTCGAGGAACTCATCAGCATCATGCACAGAACCGATAGATTGACCGGTCAGCAGCACATTACCGCCGTCATCAATGAAGTTACCCAGCAGGTTGCGGCTGTCTTCGCTCATGATCTGATCCCGATTTGAACCTGTGAACCAGATTATAGATTCAAACCTGTCCAGCCAATCCTCGAGCAGACCCGCCGGACGCGCTGTGGCAAAGTTGGCATAGATCAGCTCAAGCTCGTCGAGTGATGATTCGTACCAAACGGACATCTCATCGCTCTCCCCATCACTGACAAGCAACAGTTCAGGGACACCGATTGTGATTCGGATTGTATCACGGATGGCGTAGTCATCGTCGCATGATATGACATTCAGAAACAAATTGGCGAATTGAACCTGTGCATCCTGATTGACCTCAAATAAAAGAGGCTGATGACCGTCCATTACATCACCGACCCGCATGTCTCCGATATTGACCTGGTCGCGAATGACGGTTATTTCATCGCAATCACAGCTCAACGTGATTCTGACATCTTCAGCCGGTGGCGGGAACAGCGTTCCATCACGCCTCAAGTCAACATCAATGCGGACAGTTTCTCCTGATTCCCACAAACCGTCATCATTGCCGTCTGCACCATCCTGTCGGTCATCCTTCATCTCAAATGAAGTAACAACCAAATTCGGTTTGACACCAGGACCGATTCCGTGCCGCCCGAACTGCTCGTACAAAGAATAGTAGTGTGGGGTTCCATCTGTAATATCGTCGTTGTCATCATCCAGAGTCAGCACATCCACGAAGTAATCGAGGTACTGATTCCCCAGCATGTAACGAGCAAAATGGAACAGGTAATCGCATGTTTCTGCACCGAGAACCTCGCGTGAATGCCACATTGCACCGGATATAATTCTGCTGAATGAATGGACTTCAGGGTTGACATTACCGTCATAGCGCAGTTCGTTGTCGAGGTTGCGGATATAATTGCCACCATTTGCATCCTCACCCATCAGCGGATCGTCGAAAATGGTCGCAGGAAAGTAGTCAGACCACGCCTCGTTCAGCGATCCCGGCTCGTCACGGTACGGCATGAGATCGCGGGGATAAATATGTCCCGTCACACCGTGCCCGAATTCATGGTAAATTATGTCAGGATACAATGCAAAATTACGTCCCAGCATCCCACCACCACCTCCAAAATACATCCCGTGACCGTTCCAGTATGCGTTGTTATACTCATCACCAACCTGACATGTTGCCGGAACCGGATAATCCATATCGTCAAAGTCAGGATCAAGCTCCTTCCAGAAGGAGTGAATGAAATTCGTGTGATAATAGAGCATCCGTTCATCGTCGCGAGAGTTTATGTTATTCCATTCAATCTCGATCTCTTCATCCGGATCAACATCGGACCTGAACAGAGCATCACGTCCATCTTCGTAGTTAACATCCACCCAACGACCACGTAGCTCTGTGGTGACCGTGACTTCTTCGAGATTCGGATTTACATCGAACACAAATTCGCCGTTCTCATCGCTGTATTGATTATCATTGTCGAGTGTTATTCTCTCATCGGGAAACGGGAACGGCTGCATCTCGTCTTGAGGATATTCGGGGTGAACCAACCCCCTGACAACTCCTTCAGCAAGTTCATGGAGAACCCGGTTTTCCGAAGCGAGGATCTCACCCGATTCACCATCAACGAATATCAGTGGTCGGAGCTGTGGGTTGTCGGGCATCAGTGTTACGAGGTGACATGCCTGCAGGAATTGATCACCGTCTGTAGATTGCTGCGGCAGCCAGGTAGGTTCAACTCCGGCAGTGCCGGTATTGTCATTCACATAGTTCCGGGCAGTTTCAATCGCTTCCTCTGCGGGCAATGACCATGAACCCGATGTTTTTGAACCGAACCCGAGCGTTTTCAGCATCATTAAGCTGTTGTGTGAGCTTAATGTCATTGTCACATACGAACTGTAAATTGGAACAGTTCCGATCTGCGGACGGATCAGTATGACAGTCAGATCACCAACTTTGTGGATCCTGTCAACTGCGAGATCACAGCCTTCGATACCGAAGTCTTTTGCTCGGTCAGAAACGAAATTAATGGCAGTTTCGACGACAGTCGCCTGATTGCTCCCTTTGGGAGCGATTTCAACCGGACTGCCCGTTACCAAAGCTATCGTTTGACTCTCACTGTATCTAAACGACTGCCATTGAATATCGGGAGCAGGATAATAATTACCCGATTCAGCTTCACGTTCACCGACAGATTCAAGCGGATTAAACGAGTCGAACTGTTGCTCTCCCTGTGATGTTGGCAGCATGGCATGAATGGGCAGAGTCGCTATTATAAACAGAGTCACTGTCCATAGTATTGTATTTCGCATCGTGTTTCCTGTTTCTGACTATGTGAAGGTGTTACGAGCAATAACCAAGCGCAATAGTAATGCCGTCATTCTAAGTAAAGAGGAGAATCTTGTCACGAAGAACACGAAGCCTCTTCTTCGTGATCTTGTGTACTTCGTGGTGAAACAGCATCTTTATTGTTTGCGAACAGGTTCTTAATGTCACGGCACCAAGAACGTCAGCGCATCCGCCCAGTAGATAACTGCCAACCCGACCAAACCACACAGCAGCACAAACGGCAGACACTTCCAAACAATTTTGGTAAATTTTGGCTCATCCACCACCTGAGCGGCAAATCTCGCTTCAATGGCACTTGGAAGCAGCACGTCCCCTAATCCGGCAAGCAGCGCAATGCCGGCACAAACCACAATCTCATTGCGTCCCAGCAGAGACAGCAGGAATGGTATCCCAAAAACCATCGCAGATGCAAAAGCCGAAACACCACCAAATGCAGGCAGACTGATTAGAATACCGAGATACTTCCAGGCAACAGGAAGTGATAGCACTCCAACCACGATCAAACCCCGAACTCCGGTGAGCGTCATCACCTGCAGGAACATTCCGATTCCTGCAAGCAGCCCCAACACGGGCAGCGCAGTCAGTACTGCATTGTAGGCGGTCTCAAACAGAACAACCTTTCTTCCGGTAAACAAGCCGATTACTGCACCGATTAAAAATATCAACGGAACACCGATGTCAGGCACAATTGACGGCAGCATCCGGATCGCAGCCATAAAAGCAAACACCACGACAAGAGGAAGAAACTGTATTCCAAGCGATTTCCCTTCTATCGCGTTAGGCAACTGATCCAGTGCAGCCTGTGCATCAGCTTTCTTCAGATAAGAGTAGGCGAGCGAGAATGCAATGATCAAAGCCAGTGGGAACGCAATAAACGCCAGAGGTCCGGTGAAGCCGATATATGGCATATCTACACCCTGCCCGATGAGCATAGCAAGGATGTTAATCGGAGGGGCAATCATCCCCATGATAGATACCAGTGCGATCATCGCTCCGGCGGTAACGCGCGGCAATCCCAGCGCCATCAGCGGAGCTGCGATAAGAGCCCCGGTTGTCAATACGGAAGTCGTCGTGATTCCTGTCAGCATCGCTGGGAACATGATAAACAGTGTTACAACGACAAGCAGCAGAACGGGCTGTTTACCAAATCGCTCGATGATCAGCCGTGCCAGCAACCCCAGCGAACCGTTCTTCTCGATCACCTTCATAAACAGGATCGCTGTAAAGATGATCAGCATTGGATCGAAATAGGTAAACGCTCCTTCGACGAGATGACGGGGACTGAAGCCTCCACCAAATACGTTCGGGAGCATGTTGCCTATCAATCCACCAACGGTCGCACCTATCAGTAGAGCAATGCCGATAGGCTGCTTCCGGTAGAAGGTTCCAAAGAGGAACACTCCGACCATGACTGCGAAAAGCCACCAACCGTGAGTTAATATATCAGATTCCACTTAATATCTTGGTTACGTTTTTTTCTCACGCAAAGAGTGCTAAGTACCGCAAAGCACGCGAAGACTTTTGTGTTTGCCTCAATCCATTCTAAACTAATAACGCGTCATTCTGAACGAAGTGAAGAATCTCTCTTAATGTTTACAAGCGGGGAGAAATTCTTCACTGCGTTCTGAACGACTTTTGTACAACTCTAAAACAAAATCTTTGCGCCCTTTGCGGTACTTAGTGAGCTTTGCGTGAGCCTTTAATACCCTCGTGCAGCACCGCCGCGCCGCTTGTCTGCAGCACCGTACAGCTTTCCATTTTCAATCACAATACCGTGAGCACCACCGAAATACACATGGTATGGTGGGGCTATACCCAGTACATAACCATTTTTCTTGAGTTTCTGAAATGTTTCCATTGGAAAACGATTCTCAGCATAAAGACGCTCGTATGGAATACGATCATTTGGAAAATAGCGGGGATAATCAATTGCCGCTGAAATGTCCAGATCGTATTCAGAGATATTCACAATAATTTGAGCGACTGCCGCCGGAATACGTGATCCTCCGGGTGTTCCAAGTATTATATAAGGTTTACCATCCTTAAGAACAATCACCGGAGTCATATTAGATCGAGGACGCTTACCACCAACAATGTAGTTCAACGTATCCGTAGGAGTTTCATTGGTTGGAGGAATGGAAAAGTCATTCATCTGGTTATTTAATAACAATCCGGTATTACCGGCAATCACACCCGCCCCAAAGAACCAGTTTATTGACTGAGTTAATGACACAACGTTGCCATCCTTGTCAACTACCACCAGATGAGTTGTATTACCCACATCGGATAAATCAACAGGAGATACCGCGTCACGAGGACTGGCTTTCGTCTTAACGTCAATACCTTTAGCAGCCAATTTAGCGTGATCAACTGTCAGAAGTCGCTCCCAATCGGTTTTAACAAATTTGGGATCACCTATCATAGTCCTCGTGTCTGAATATGCCTGCTGAATACATTGTGACATTAGATGAACCCCATCACCGTTTCCAAGTCCGGGTGCAGCAGCATCCGTCACATCAAACAGGTTCATCATCTCAACAAGAGCAGTACCACCGCGACTCGGTGGAGGAATGGTCAGCAGCTCATAGTTCCCGAACTTAGCAGTGACAGGCTCGATCAAATCCACGCGATAGAATTCAAGATCATTGGTTGTCATAAACCCGCTGTCAGCTTGTGAAGCCTGAACGATAGCCTCAGCAATAGGACCGCGGTAGAACGAATTCAAACCACGTTTGACCAATGTCTTCAGTGTTTTTGCTAAATTAGGTTGACGCAATGTATCACCTGCATCGTACGGCATGTAAACTGCCATACTATCATCTTCAAATCCGGCTGGGATTTTCAGGAATGTCTTTGCCAGCAGTGAATCCGTTTCAAACTGCTGATAATGCCCTCCGATCTGTCCGGCGAGTGTCGGATCAATAACAAATCCCTCTTCTGCTGCCTGAATCGCATCCCGTGCTAACCGCTCAAGCGGCAGTGTCGCCCATCGGTGGTACAGCTCAGCCCAACCCGCAGCAGCCCCCGGTACACAAACAGCGGTTCCACTGCTTTTCATTCGGTCATGTGTGCTGTCCGCAGGATCATAGTAATAATCAGGATCTATACTTCTCGGAGCCTTCTCCCGATAGTTGATTACCTTGGCAGTTCCATCAGCCATCCTGATCAATGCAAATCCTCCCCCACCTAATCCGGATGCATGTGGTTCGACGACATTCAGCATAAACAGCGCAGCAAGCGCAGCGTCAACCGCATTTCCTCCGTCCTTCAGAACTGCAATCCCGGCTTCAGCCGCAAGCGGTTGTGCAGCCACAACCATGCCGTGTTCGCTGACGACAGGTGTCGGCGCCGGTTCAAGCGGTGCAAGCTGCCATTTCGGAGCACATCCACCAAATAATATTATAATGAGAAAAAACGCTATTACGGTATGGATCGGTTTCATATCTGTTCCAACTATTATGAGGGATTATTCGTGGTTAGAGAGATTCTTCAATACAATCATCATGACAGAGAGGAAGTTTGTCATGATGATTGGTTCCGAATACATCTTAATGATGATTATACTATTCTGTAGTTTTGCTATTGAGCGGTGGTGTCAGCAATTTCACCTTTGTCACCTAATCCGGAGAGGATAGGGATCTCGTCAATGCTCTTGCCCATGAATTTCAGCTCAAACTCGGCGCCTTTGACCAGCCCACTGTCTGCAAATTCACTGAAATTAGCGAGAAAAGTCTCCAGCTCTTTCTTTGCGTTGTCATGATCGTTGAGATAATTACCGTACAGGAAACCGATCATAAACTGCGAGTTTGCACCCTCGCGTGTTTGGGGAAATTTTTCGACTACTTGCTTGTAAGCCTTGATCGCTTGCTCAAAGTTCTGTTTTTCCTGCATCTCCTGAGCGCGCGCCATCATCTCTTTGGCGGAAGTCTGATCCGTTTTGCCTCCGCACCCGATAACCGTCACTAACAGCATCGCCAATGCGACAACCGTTATGCTGACCTTAAATTTTGTCATGTTAACCTTAATCCCATATCTATTACTGATTCGATTTAAACTATGAATTTATACCTTTATGGCTGCTGACGCAAGAGGTGACGGCTCAATCCAATGATACTTCAACCGTCCGGCACTCTTTTGTGAAATAGAGATAGCCCTCTTTAATGCAACTTTCAGTGGATATAGTGATCGCTGTAGCATACTGCATGATCTGATTCTCGTGGCGTTTCGGATCATAAGCCCCCGTTTTCCAGTCAGCAATAAATATATCACCGTTCTTAGCTTCCCACATTATGTCAACCGAGCCTCTAACCAGACCTTCTTCTGTTTTCACTGAAACCGGAACTTCCCGCCACATCCTTTTCGATTGTGACGCATCTTTCCATATCTCGCTGTTGAGGCAGTTGTTGGTATGTTGGATCACATCATCCACCTCAACATTTTCTTCACTGCATACATACTTAATCAGGTCGAGATTGACAGTGTCATCCACACTGCACACAGCCATATACCGATGCACCGCCCTACCGACTGATCCGGCGAGGGACAGACCATCTGCTGCTTTCACGTTTATTACTGTGTCTTCACCCGTTCCATGAAAACTTGGACTGATCAACCGTGGCAGTGAATCCTGAACCTCTTCTATGCGTTTTGTCCTCTCTTGTTCCCATGTTTGCTTTTCGCGCCGGACTCTTGTCGGATCAAACTTCAAGGGTAAGTCTGTTTTTGTCCTTTCAGGTTGATAATGAGTTGACTCAACTAACTTGAAAAGCGGTTCATCCTCACTGTCCGTGGCTGCATCCACAAAATCCGTCAGCCATTTACTATATCCTTCCGGTTTTTTACCATAGAACAACGGCAGCACGAGGTGATCCCTGGCTCTGGTCAATGCGACATAGAATAGCCGAAAATGTTCTTCCTGCAGAATCTTGTGCTCAGCCTGTAAAGAGGATTGAAACCCGGCTGTCTCAAACCTGTTAACCTGCGGTCCGATTGCAATTTCAAACTTTCCGCCAATCCTGTCCGGGATGGATTCAACCTTCAATTTCGGTCTCACACTGAGATTGGCGAGGTATAGAATGGGAAACTCCAGCCCTTTCGCTGAGTGAACGGTTATCAGTTTTACCCGATTGGAATCGTCAAAGTCTCCCGAATTTTTCTCATCTGCTTTGTCCATTCGGCTGCTCAACCATCTCAGAAAACCACGAAGGGATGGCTCGTGATCTGAGCAGTATATCCTCGCCAGATCAATGATCCTGCTTATGGTGCTGATATCGCTGTAACCGTATGGATCCGCTGACAGGACGGGTATTATCTCTGTTCTCTGCAATAGCTCTTCAATCAATTGATCGGGTGTCAGTTCTTTTCTCATCCCGTGCATCTTTCGAAGGAGTTTCAAGCTGTCCGCAAGAGTGCTTGTGGAATCAGCGGACTCGATTCTGTAATCCGCAATGTCACCTGCTTCCGACAGCCATCCCGTAAGATCAACATCACTGACTCCAAGCAGGACAGACCTCAATGCACCGATGACAGCCAGCCTGTCCATAGGATTGTCAATTGCTCGCAGGCAGTTGTACAGATCAGTGACCATCTGCGAGCGATAGAATTTCTTACCTGCTTCGACTTGAAACGGGATTCCTGCATCGGTCAGGCTGTTTTTGTATGTGTCAAGATCAGTGGTCGTCGGGAAGAGGATAGCCATGTCACCAAATTCTGCCGGTCGTTTTCTCTCTCCAGCGAGTATCTGCCAACTGTCAACCGCTGTTCTGATTGATGCTGCTATAGCTTTTGATTCATTTGAGCGGACCGAGGAAGCATCTCCCATACTCCCAACCAACTCTTTGTATGGAGTAAGAACCGTGACCGATGGAGTCGGCATTAACTCCGGTCTGCTTATCAGCGGATCAATCGGGACATAACCGGAGATGGCATCTGAGTCCTTTCTCCATATCGAACTGAAGAACCTGTTAACAAAATTGACGATGCCTACTGCAGATCTAAAATTTTGTGTGACCAGTCTTTTGTTACCGGTCTGAAGGATATCCTCAGTTGCTGATTTATAAACGCGTGGATCTGCTCGACGAAAGCGGTAGATTGACTGCTTTGGATCACCGACAATGCACAGCTTGCCCGGTTCAAGCATCTTATTCTCAGGTGACTGCTGACACAACATCATGGCAATCTCAACCTGCAGTGGATCGGTATCCTGAAACTCATCAATCAGGATTCGCTTGTATTTGTCCTGGAAGTGTTGAAGAAGATGCGGTCGTTCCAGCAGCTTTCTCGTTTTGATCAGCAGATCCTGATACCCAAGTTGACCACGCTCGGATTTAACCCGTCCAGCATGATTTATTATATCAATGAGCCATCTGATCACACTCTCAAGCGTTTCGGTTCGGACAGTTTTTACAAGACTGTCAACAGAATCAATTAGTTCCCTCAGTTCCTCACGGACATTTGCCAAGGCATCAGCACTGTCCCATTTTGTTTTGTTTCCCTTTTTATAACTGAAAGTCTTCCAACCGCCTAACCATAAAATTATATCATCATCAGTAACGGGAAGATCGCTTCTTAACCCCTTGAGCTTTTTGTGCATTGAGTCTCTGTCATTTTCACAGTGATCCATGCAATATGAAAGCAGGTCATCTACTTTCCCGCTGAATCGCTTCACCTCGCCGGTAAAATCCGATGGAGTTGAGTTCAAAGACAGCAGCCCTAACAGATCCCGGTGGTCGAACAATTTCTCAAGCAGCTCCATTACTTGATTAAGCGATCCTCCAAGCGACCTGAATGTCGTCAGTATGTCATCCCGCTTGCGGTCAGGCTTAGTGAGGTCTTCAGTTACAAGTTGTCTCAGCAGCTCCTTTTCTTCTTCCGGTTCAATGGAGCTGAATTCAGGATCAATCCCGGCTTCAATCGGGCGTTCGCGAATTATTGATGATGCAAAGGCGTGGATAGTGGAAATGTTGGCATGGTCAAATCTGTTCAAAGCGAGATGAAGAGGATGACGCTCAGGTTTCTCGTTGCCTTGCTTTTCCAATTCTGTGTACAGTCGTTCGCTCAATTCTGCTGCAGCTTTTTCCGTGAAAGTGATCGCAACAACCTCAGATATGTCGAACTTATGGAGAAGAGCTATCATACGGTCAATTAATAGAGTAGTCTTGCCTGTGCCTGCTCCCGCTTCAATGACCATTGAACCGTCAAGCTCGGTTCGGATCTGCTTACGTACCGGCTCATCTGAAGGTATGATTCTTTGAGATGTCATTCGACCTCCCGCGCAGCGACAAGCTTAGCAACTCTAAGATCCGCCATCCGATATTCGGCAGATTTACGACTCCGGTAATCGCAGACTGAAGCCACTTCACACCTCGAGCAATCCTTTTCGCTAAATGGAATCGGTGGAAATTGGCTTGTTGAGATTCCTGAGATAACAGCCTTGACAATCTTGTTGAAATCGTCCTCTCTTTCAAGCAGCATGTGCCCGTCTATCTTAAGATCAGAACTATTGCCACGAAGATCAATATGAGTGAATTGCCCTTCAATGTCACTCGGTTCGATACTTTTGTGAAGAGGCATTATGGCTGACAGATATAGCGGGATCTGGATATTAGTGCCACCGATGTACTTTTTCGGTGATCTCGGCTTATTCTTACCCGTCTTGTAATCTATTATCCTCATCCGATGACGATCAGTGCTGAAGTCTATCCGGTCAATCTGCCCCTTCAAGTGAAAAACGATACTATCATCCGCCGATTCAATTACGATCTTTCTATCAATTGACATCTCAGCGGTTTCAAATAGAAATCCATCATCTTTATCTGACTCCTGTTCAATGAACCGCTTGAGTCGGTTTCGGATGAATTGCAGCTCCATCTCATAAACAGGCTTGGGAACCTGCCACAGCCGTCTGATCCAGCCGGACATGCTGTCAATGATCTGATCCAGTTTGGTCAGGTACCAATTCAAATTACTGTTCGGTGACTCCATCTCGTTTTGACGTGCGTTGACATACAGTTGCTGCAGGATTCGATGAATAACCGTACCAACGTCCTGAGGGACAGGCGTCAAAAGCTGCTCCGGTTCTTCCCATTCCTCAGCGCGAAAGATCCTCTGTATCATATACCTGAACGGACAGGATGCATACTGCTGCAGTGATGATGCACTGTGTGTCATGTCCGCAGGTCGGTTCCAGCCGGATTCTATCATCCCATCCCAAGGAGTAAAACCCTTTCCACTCTTGCGGGATTGTATCGTCCTGATGCTGCGGATGTATTGCCCGGAATCTCTGTAAAGCTCGTGATATGCCAATAAGCGGGCATCTTCCGGAACAGTGTTCTTTATCCACTGCTCAATATAGCCGTTAGTGTGGGTCAACCTCTTGAAATATTTGACGTTTGAATCATCCTTCCTTTCAAAGAACGGCTGTTGATGAATCTGCTCAACAGTAAGCGGTCTGCCAGATACGACCTTGCACATTTCAAGTAAAAAACGGGAAACTCGCAGCGTTCCCCCGCCGATTTTGCCTCTCGGATAGCTTAGGTACAACCGCTCACGAGCGGAATCCACAGCTATGGCAAACAGCAGCTTCTCTTCCTCTATACGGGCAAGCTTGGATGACAGCAGCTCTTTTCCAAACTGCTTATTCAGTTCCGTCCGCTCACGATCCGTCAATATCGGATCTTCACGCGGAATAACAGGTATTGATCCCTGAACCAAACCGGGGATAAACAGCACGTCAAACTTAACAAAGCGCGCTGTCATCCTGTCACAGATGGTAACCCCATCCACCGCATAGCGTCCTTTACCGATATTGACAGAATCCAATGCATCTATAACCGTGTCAAAATAGTCGTGTCGGTTAACGGTTTCTGCTATGCCGTCCAAATCGTTTAACTCACGTACAATCTCGATTATCTGATCTGTTGTATCACTTTGTGGGATAAATGTCTTGACTAACCGGACTGTGGAACGATTTAGCTCCGTCCATGAACCTTTATTTGGAAAGAGGTCAAAACAGTCAAACAGATCAGTGATAAACTGCTGCAATGCTTCAGTCTGTTTGATACAGATGTACGCTGTCTCGGGTGCGTTCTTGAACTTGTACCCATAGTTGTCTTTACATCTTCTAAGAGAATTCTCCCAACCGATGCGGTCTGCTTCCACAATCCCTGCATCAACACTTATCTTCTCCCACATTACCGGATCGTCTTCTTCGGCAAGTATCACATCATTGGACGACAAAAAGTCAATGACTTCTTTCCTTTTCAGTTTTCTTTTGACCAAGCTAATTAGTTGGGAAACCGCTCTCCCCTCTTTGCTATGATTCAATCCACTTCCGATCATATCCGCATACGGTATCTGAGCTTGATTCAGGGCATCCTTCAAAGGCAGCAGATAGTCCGCAGGTTGCCACAGCATGATCCCGATGGATTCCGGCTTGACATGGTCGTACAGCACCATCTCACTAATTCGTGCGACGATTCCACTGATTTCATCAATCTTGTCATTTCCGTTGAACAGAGTTACTTTCGGTGCAGTTCGTGTTGCCCCATCGGTTCTCGTCTGAGGCGAGAAAAGTAGTTGACTATGACTGAAAATGTTGCTACTTGCTTTCAGGTGTAAAATCTTTGATGAAGGCAATGATTTAAAAAAACGCTGCCCTTTATCCGCATATTTGAATGCCGGACAGTCATGCGAGAAAGGGAGGTAAACTTTTATAGTAATCCTTTCAGCGAGATTACGAATGAACCGCATCTGCAATTGAGAGAAATCATACAGAGAGTAAATGTGCAGCAGATCGGTTCCGAAACGAGTCTCAAACCTGCTTCCAGAGTCCTGCATTGAGAGATCTTCGATTGGTCGTCTGAAACCCGAAAGCAGCTTAAGACAATCATTTCGTAACTTTGCGAGCGTCTTGAATTTATCTGATTGCAGATACACCGAATTGAACTGCGCCAGGTCATTAATTCCGGCGTGATCGAGGTCGTGAAAACTGTTCTCAAGCGAGTTGACAATGCCGCTTTGACCGATATAATCCTCGAAATAGTGTTCATGCCCCATCTCGTCAAGCAGAGCAGCTATAGCCACTTTTTCACCAAACGGGGGCAGTTCAGGTCTTTGATCCCTGACTTTATCCCTGAAGCCAAGTTCACCCGCCAGTCCTGCGACAGTTACAAAATGCAGGTTGAAGCAGTTTATTTCAAGATCATTGAGATGCCAGGTGAGGTAGTCCGCAAGGAGTCTGGAGCCAATCATAACCACGATTGGCTGCAGGGGATCCGTCAGTTTTATAGATTGAATCTGAGAGATTAATTGCGGTTCTAATTCGGAATGCCACAGACCGCAATGAACGGTTGTTTCCGGCATGGGTTCAGTCTGCTAAGGATGGCAGGTGAACATATACTCCTTAGTCTGCATTCGCTCAGCCTGTCCAAACTTGGAGTGCGCCGCACTTAATGTGCGCAATTCAATTTTCTTTTTCGGATAGTATTTTTCAAGGATTTTTCTGAACTGCTCTTCATCAGGGATAATCCCACCCTGTGAGTAGCTGATCACGAGAGTCGTCTTTGCATCACGAACCATCTCACACACATGACCGATTGCACCCGTCACCGTATCCTTTTTACTGAATGGGGATTGATGCCTGTCAGTGCGGTATCTGCCTGCGAATGCGATATCCGGGTAGTCGTATTGCACTAATGTTTCGAGAAGATGATAGAATCGAGAGTAATGCCCCTGAGAATACGGTGGATCGAGGTAAACGACCTTTGCGGAACGGATGTATTCCTGCACTTCATCCATAAAAGACACATAATCCTCAGTCATGGCAATATTTTCAGCAGCATAAGGTGAAGCGTTGTCTGCAAGCGCATTTTCAAATTCAGCAATCTTATTCAAAAACAGAGGATAAAGGTCAATTCTTCGATAGGCGCTGATATAGGTTTGGTTCCGTTGGTTAATGCGGGGGATAGCCGCCCAATGCCCCGGACCTGGATTGATCCGGTTCAGCACTGCCATTAATCCCGACAAGAGCAGGCAACGTACACCGTAAACATCCAGCTCCTCGTACTTCGGTTGAGACGGCAGCCACTCATCACACAGCTTGTCAACCGCATACCGAAGTGAGTCAATCTCAGCAGCCTGCTGCACACCGATATAGGCGTTCGCATAGTACAGCGAAAACAGGCTGTACGGCTCCAGTTTGTTCAGCGAACGGTAAGCGTTCACACGAGGCTTGCTGAACAGCATCAGATGATCTTCCGACCAGTCCAGAACCGGTGTCTGACGCACGAAGTGCGGGTAGCCTTCACAAAAGCTGTGGTATGTTTCCCAGTTTGGACGAATCTCGGGATCTGTGGACAGCATACTCGCTTCGCGATGCATACCTTCTGCAAACAGACGCTCAACATTCCGCAAATTAGTCACGAAAAACCGTCTGAAAACGCTCTGCAGCTCACCTTCAAAACGCGGTTTAGGGATGTAATTCATCAGTGTCGTGCCGATCACCCTCGAAAATTTCTGGATGTCGTTAGCTACAACAATGCATTTCTTTTTCATGGCATAACCGATAGTGTGAGTTCCTGCCATCAAGTCAACAAGGATATCTCCAGGTTCGGTCAGCCGTTCAAGCTCATCAACCACAAAGTCCAGAATTGCCTTTTTCGATCCCATATATTTGGTCACGACAAGGATCGGACGGTTCCCGGTGGTCAGTTTTTTTGAAGTAGATTTCTGTATTTTAATTTTCTCGCTGAGTAGCTGATTCACTGAGTAATAATGCCTTAAACTGCGTGCAGCATTCGCATCAAGCATATCTACGCAGATAAGCTGTTAATATTTGTCTGTTGAGAATCGAGACAAACGATCCGCAAAAGTTGCGGTTTAGCAATCTGAAATTTTAATATAATGAGAATTAACATGTTTGGCAAGATTATATCTGAATTCAAAGTAAAAGAAAGCAATAAACTGTGATTCACTTGCTATCGGATTGTGGTATCAGCTATATTTTGTTTCCCCGACCGCATAAAAATCAAGGATTGGGACTAATGAACCTAAACAGTGTTGTATGCCGAGCGTAATTATATACACGGACGGTGCTTGTCGTGGGAATCCCGGTCCGGGAGGTTGGGGAGCTATCCTGATGTGGGGCAATAAGAAGAAAGAGATTTCAGGAGGGGCGCGCTCTACCACCAACAACCGGATGGAGTTGACAGCGGTAATCCGTGCATTGGAATCGTTGAACAGACCTGTCGAAGTTATTCTATATTCCGATTCGTCCTATGTGGTGAAAGGCATGACTGAGTGGTTGTCCGGTTGGCAGCGAGCTGGATGGAAGACGAAAGGCGGTATGCGAAAAAACCATGAATTGTGGAAACGGCTGGCTGAGCTGGCTGACATCCACACGATTCACTGGAAGTGGGTGCGCGGGCACGACAACAATGAGCTGAATGAACGCGCCGATTATCTGGCAACTCATGCGATTCCATAAACGGCACACTAATTGCACAAGGAACAGTCACAATTAGTAAACTGATCTGACCACTGCCATAAGTGGCACTGTTCTGCCATATTTGCAGTTGTGGTCAGCAAGAATTAGCAATAGTATCATGTGATATTGATCTTGTAGTCGTGGTTGTCTCAACCGCGACGTCGGGCTTAAGACAAGCCTGACTACACTTACAAATATCACAACAAATTTGATACATCAAATAAACTTTGGAGAAAATAATATGTCTGCTGAAATAACATTAACAGATGCAAATTTTGATGAAACCATCTCTAACTCAGATCTGCCCATACTGGTTGATTTTTGGGCGCCGTGGTGCGGTCCGTGCAGGTTTGTCGGACCGATTCTGAGCCAGATCGCCGAAGAGCGTGCTGATACGTTGAAGATCGGTAAGATGAACGTGGATGACAATCAGGCGACCGCTCAGAAATTCGGGATTACGAGCATTCCGACGCTGATGTTGTTCAAAGACGGCGAAGCGATTGAGCGCATCGTAGGCGCACTGCCGAAACCGACACTCGAGCAGCAGTTGCAAAAGCATCTGAATTGGTAAAAACTGTAGTCGGGGTTGTTCTCAACCCCGACTACAGTATTCTTCTACATTCTTGAATGAAAAATACCCGCTGTCAACCCGCCGTGGCTGACAGCATAATATCTATATTATCAACAACTTAGCTGTCGGATACGGCGACCTGACAGCTAAATTCCTAATTATATGTCAGATATTATCATGAGGGAAATCCGATGACCGAAAAGGCTGATATTCCGACACTGAAGTCTATGGATGACATCCATCAACGTGCCCGGGAGATCAACAGCATTGGAGAACCGTATAGAGTGGCAGTTGCGGCTGCTCACGATGAAGCTGTCATGGAAGCGGTGGTCGCAGCACATAGAGAGGGAATCGCAAACGGTCTGCTCTTCGGCCATGCTGCGCGCATTAATCCAATGATCGAGCAGTTCGGAGGTAAAGTCGGTGATTTCAGAGTCATCAACACCAATAACGACGAGGAATCTGCGACGAAGGTTGCTGAATCCGCCGGTCGGGGTGAAGCCAGCCTCATCATGAAAGGTATCCTACCGACTTCCAGACTGCTTAAAAGCGTTCTCAACGAAAAGTATGGGTTGCGAAGAAGGGGGCTGCTGTCTCACACGGCTGTACTGTCACCGGAGAGATACCACAAACTGCTCGCTGTTACCGACGGCGGTATGGTGATCAAACCGACATTCGATCAAAAAGTGGAAATCATCCGCAATGCTGTACTGGTCAGCAGATCTCTCGGTATAGACGTTCCGAAGGTTGCTATACTCAGCATGGTTGATCAGGTAGTGAACTCTTTCAATGAGACCTTTGAGGCTGCTGCACTGTCCAAAATGGGTCAGCGCGGTCAGATTCAATCGTGCGACATTGACGGTCCGATGAGCTTTGATACGGCTGTGTGGCACAAGTCATTTGAATATCAAGGGATGGCGAGTTCTGTTGCCGGTCATGCCGATATTGTGGTCGCTGGATCAATCGAGCAGGGTAATATCCTGGCGAAATCGCTGACTATTTTCGGAGGAGCTGCATTCGGAGGAGTTATTATCGGTGCGAACGTCCCGATCAGTCTGGTTTCAAGAGCGGATGATGCCATTAATAAAATGACATCAATTGCACTGGCGGTGGTTGTGGCTCACTACTTAAAGACGAGGTGACAACAATGGAATATCGTAACATAATAGACCATCCCGTCCGCTCGTTGGATGAAGTGTGTGAGCTTGCTGCTGAACAGGCACGACAATACGGTCCCTACAGGGTTGCGGTCGCTGCCGGTGAGACGATTATGACACTGGGTCCGCTCAGCTACGGTCGTGAGCAGGAGCTGATCGAACCGATATTGGTAGGCAACCAGAAGCAGATCTATGCATCACTCGAAAAGCTGAACGTCTCCCCGAAAGGGTGGCAGATTATAAATGAAAAGGATCATCACCGCGCGACAAAAAAAGCTATCAACATGGTAACTTCCGGCTTGGCGGATATTCTTATGCGTGGTAAGCTGTTGGCTCGAGACTTCTTTCAGGTTCTCCTTGACCCACAACTGAATCTTCGTGAAAAAGGGGATATGTGGAACAATGTAGTGGTGCTTGATGTAAAGGGCATTGACCGTCTGCTGTTCCTCACCGACTGTGCGATGGTGGTCAACACTGACCTGCCGGGCAGATTGAAGCTGATCAAGAATGCACTTGATTTTGCACTGCTGTTGGGAATAAATGAGCCTAAGGTTGCGCTGTTGGCGGCGGTTGAAGCGGTGACTCCCGGGATGCCTGTGTCACTTGAGGAGGCTGTCATTGCCAAGATGGCTGAGCGCGGTCAGTTCCCTAAGGGTGTGGAGATTGACGGACCGTTGTCACTCGATTTGTCGCTGAGCCCGAAATCTGTCGCAAAGAAAAAGATGAAGAGCCCGGTCGCAGGCAAGGCGGACATTTTGGTTGTCAACGACATTTCAATCGGCAATGTGCTTTTCAAGGCAATGATCACGCTGTGCGGTGCTCACTCTGCGAGCACCATTGTCGGCGCACCGTTCCCGATCATTCTGACCTCCCGCAGTGAAGATCCTGAGAATTCGCTGAACTCATTTGCCTTGGCGATTTTGATGGCAGGGTCGAAGGAATAGTAAATCTTGTGAGGCATGGGCTACTGGTTGCCCATGTCTCTTTAATTAATGAAACACGGGTAACGATTAACCCGTGCCCCCGGCGGAATTTATGATATGAGTATAGATGTAGATGGAATCAGGAACAAAAAAACAGTGTTGAAATAACGAGAATTGACTAAACTCACTTGACTTTCGTTGAAAATGTACTTATCATGCTTTACAGTGATACATAACAATGACATAACAATGACATAACAATGACATAACAATGAC
>CAZVKN010000009.1:0-70153 GCA_964627035.1 uncultured bacterium
ATATAAGTCCATAACACTAAATATAATTTAGTGCAAGAACTTAAGCAATCACCAAGTTTAATGAACTCCTTGAAGTAGCTGGAATCTCCCATCTTCCAAGAATTGATCCACTAATGATTTGGGGAATCACATTCTGGGGCAGGTGCCTATATGGTAGCAACGAAATGATTAAGCTATCGATTGAGATCCAAGATGTCTTATTCAGAAAATTGTCTAATGTAGATATGACCTCTTTGGATCTAGACTCTCAGAAAGGTAGAAAATTGCTGAACCAAGTCTGTGATGTCCAGAGCATGTGGTGCCACATACGGAAGGGGAATGACGTGTTCTTAACAACTGATAGGAATTTCTCCAAGACAACGAAATTGGATAAACTGCTTGCTCTTGGGGCAAAGCGCATATGCCACCCCATTGATCTCTGAAGTATTATTAACGGTTGTATTTTTTAATCATATTAGGATTAATAAGGTTCAGAGGTCTTGCCTTCATTAAATATTACTACAGTTTTCAGTGGCATCCCCCCTTTAATCACCCTAAATTAAAACTCTTATCAACTTTCATCCATTGAGAAATTGTGAGATTACCATCACTGACATTATTGCTATTAGTTTCCATATCGCTCTGCTTTGCACAAGATGGCTCTGTCCAACCTAAATCTGACCATGAGAAGGATCTGGTTCTGGTGCTGCATGGGCTTGGTCGAACGAAGGCTGCCATGTGGCTGCTCGCTACGAGGATCGAAGATGCAGGATTCGAAGCCAAACGGATCGGATACCACTCGCTGAATAAGTCGCCCGATGAAGTCCTGCAAACGATCAGTGAAAAGATTCAGGCTGAAATCGTGGATACAAGCCGAACCGTCCACTTTGTCGGGCATTCACTCGGCGGGTTGATGATCCGGGCATATCTCGACAGCAACCGAGTCACAAATCTCGGACGGGTTGTCCTCATGGGAACTCCAAATCAAGGAACCGTGTTGGTGGACAAATTCCGTGACACATGGTGGATGAAGATGCTCGGTCCGATGACACTGGCACTCGGCACGGATAGCACAAGCTTCCCCGGTTCAATCGGCAGTCCGTACTATCCTATCGGGATCATCGCTGGCATTAAGAGAATAATTGACAACGACTTCATCCTGCCGGGTGCTGACGATGGTCTGGTTCCGGTGCGATCTACCGTACTCAACGGCATGACAGACCTCGTCATCGTTGACAGCGGTCATCTGATGATGCGATTTGATAAGGGGGTTGCGGATCAGACGGTGGCGTTCCTGATGCATGGGAGGTTTATTAAGAAATTGGAGGGGGAGTAATCCGGTGAGATTCTCAGCAGATCAAGCAGATGAAGCAGATATTCTGGATTCCCGTCTGCACGGGAATGACGGGATTGTCTGGAATGACGGGCGTCAGACAGAACTGAGAAGATTTTACTTCACCCTCTCTTCCCCTGTAAAGACAGTAGCCCTCGTCTCCCGCACGAATGCACACAGCGTGATCCCGCAACGCTCTGCAGTCTCAATCGCCAGTGATGTCGGTGCGGAGATGGCGGATATCAGCTCAATCCCGGCACGCACGCATTTGCTCACCATCTCAAGACTGACCCGTCCAGACAGTACAGCCCAGCAGCCTGCGGTATCAATCACCTCAAACAGACATTTACCAATAGCCTTGTCGAGTGCGTTGTGTCTGCCGGTGTCTTCTGCATGGGCAATCATATCTCCTGATTGATCCATGATTCCAATTACATGCGTGCCACCACAAGTTTCAAACAGAGGCTGCACCTGCTTTATGTCGTCCAGACCTTTTCGCAGTAGTTGTGGCGTAATCTGTAGTGTGTTCTCAACCTTTGGTAGTGAATCAAGTTTCTCGCTGAACTCCTCAGTGCCGCAAGCACCGCACGATGACACAATGACCAGGTTCCGACCCGGGTCCATTATACGAGGTCTATCAATCGTCAACCTGATACGTACCGTTCCAATATCATCTTTGCACTCGTAAATATCGGCTACATCACCCAAACTGTCAATCACACCCTCAGAGTACAGGAACCCCGCAGCCATCGCCAGCTTATCGGTCGGTGTACACAGAACGGTATAATGTTCAATCCCCTCTACATCAATCAGTAGAGGGGATTCAATTATAACGTCAACCTGTTCCGCTATCGGATGTGAGTCTTTATCGGTAGTGATCCGCTTGGCTCCCACCTGACGGATTGCCTTGCGAATCACCTCTGAATTGTTCATTACCGATTCCTAAATCAAATATCTGTTCATACAAAACTTGATTATTTTGGAGGCATCAACCCGATGCCCGGCTTGATCTCTTTTGGTCGTGCAATCCGACGGAACTCAAATCCACCCATATTCCAAGTCGGTAGAGCACCGCAGATCAGCACCGCCTGCCTCAGCAGCAGTCCACCGATCAGCCCGAGTAGCCCTCCTATGAACGCAAGTGTCAACAGCACGTTGCAAGGAGGATTGAACACATCAATATAGAGCATCATTACCAGCGGAACACCAAGCCCGAATGTAAAATACCCGAGCACAAAAATCTGCTTGCGCATAATTCGCTCGGCTGATTCGCGTGTGTCCGGTTCTCTGAATGCAGACTGTAGGAAGAACACAATTGCCAACACCTCAACGATGACCAGCACCACCGCTTCAAGCGCCATGACACCAAGCTGGGACAAGTTCGCACTTCCATCAAACAGAACCAAGCCAAGCATAATCAGAAAATGTCCCGTCACCAACCCGGACACCACGAATACGACCGGTACTGTGCCCGATCTCCAGAACGGTATCCCCTTTGAAGCACCAAGCAGGATTCCTGTGTATGCCATTGTCAAAACTGCAAATATGATACCCGCTCCTGCAAGCATGTTCATGCCGGTTGTACTGAGATTGACAATTCTGAATTGATGTATAACAAGATGCAGAAATGAGATTACCATGAACAGCGAAATAATCCAGAAACCACGCGCTATCCACGATGTTCCCGGTTTTAGTCCCGCGAGAATGAATTTGCTCGGATTACCTAAATCAAAAACTAATACGAGACTCCCGATGAGTAGCGCCGGAAAACCGATCCACAACCCGATGGTTGTCGAGATTTCCATCCCCTTCCCAAGGAAGCTGTTTATTGCAGCAATAGTGTAAGCTCCTCCACCGAGTCCTCCGAGAAAGAGATACACAGCAAGCAGAAATCCCCACTCTTTTTGCAGTTGACCATTTACTTTTGGATTCATATTTACTCTCTATCTTTCTGTTTGAAAAGCTGAATTGAGGGATAATTCACCCCTCCAAACCTGCTACCTCGGTGCGAGGTAGTACACTTTCGGCTTGTTTCCAAGCTCGGGATTCAATACTTCACCACGATGTTTACGGATCAGAATAGAAATCTCGCTGTTAGAATCGCTGAGATCACCGAATGTCCTGGCGTTTGCGCTACACGCTTCAACACATGCAGGCAGCTTGCCTTCCTCGAGAAGATCGAGGCAGAAATCGCACTTCGTTGCCACACCACATCCGGACTTCTCTTCCCAATACTCTTTAGCAAACTGCTCGTACTCTGATAATGGGAGTCCTTCCGGAAAGTAGCTTTCCCATTTCTCCACCGAGTAGCGCGCTCCATAAGGGCAAGCCATTATGCAATACTTGCAGCCCATGCATTTATCTTTTTCCACGATAACGATTCCGTTGTCAAGCTGCTGGGTTGCACCTGTCGGGCAGACCTCCATACAGGAAGGCTCATCACAGTGCATGCACAACACCGGAAGCGCCTGCCGCATTGTGTTGGGGAATTTTCCACGTTCACCCTTCAATAGACGCGCCCAGAACACGTTAGGGGGAGTGTGATTTTTAACTTTACAAGCCATGACGCAGGCGTAACATCCGTAACACCGTTTCAAGTCTATGACCATTCCATATTGTGGCATATTATATCTCCAGTTGTTTCCGAGTTAACACCGTCAATCGGCTTTGTAAACTTTGACCCGACAGCAGATGTCCTGGTTAAATGTCAGTGGATCGGTGTGCTCAAGATCCATCTCAACCAGATCGTTGAAAAAGACTCCTTTCCCTTTGGCAATCGGCATATATTTGCCCCAGTGACCGGCGACTGCAGCAATGGCGAGGTGCTTGGGTTCGATTCCTTCGCAAAGAGACACCCACCCCTTAACACGGTGCCCTTTGTTGTTTTCCAGCCAGACCTTGTCACCATCGGCTATCCCCTTTTCAGCAGCGGTATCCTTGTGCATCTGTATTGCATACACATAGGGATCTTCCTGAGCACACTCGTCAAGATACGGGTTCTGCTGCGTCAGTGAGTTGCAATGAACCACCGCTCGCCAGTAGAATGTGTTCATGTCATATTCAGGATCATCTTCGGTATGAGTGGGGCATGGATACCAGTCAGCGAGAGCCTTGAACCGCGACCAGTCAAAGTTGAAGAAATCGTTACCTTTGTACTCATTCCACAGCTTATCTATCTTCTCACCGGAATCAATGAAATATTCAAAGTAAACCGGCACACGTGATGGATTGAACCATTTCCAGTAAACATCCTCTTTGCGTTTGGGCCAGGTAAACACGCCATGCTTTTTGAAGTACTCCAGATCATGTTCATCACCAAATCTGTCTCTGACCAAACGATCACAGACATCTTCCCAGGTATGCTCTACGCTGCCATCCTCGACAAGCTTGTTCTTGGGATCCATCTCACCCCCATAGCGGATGGGAATGGTGTCGTTGAGTCCTTTGTAATATTTCCCAAGAATCCCGCATCGCTTGCTGATGTCGAGCATGACCTTGTTGAAATCGCGTCTTTCATATAGCGGTTCCACAACAGGCTGGCGGATTGTCCAACCCCAGTCGTCTTCACCCTGAGGGTGTGAGAATGTTGAGGGGAAGCTAACTGCCGGAGTAAAGCGTTCGAGATAGCAGGCATCAGGTAAAACAATGTCCGCAACTGCCTCTTCAAATTCGGTAATATATAGTTGGAAAGAGAAAATAAATTTAAACTTCTTCAGGAAATTCTCGGTGACCGTTTCAGCATTACCCATAGTCATCACTGAATTCGAGCCGAAGTTTATCATTACATCCGGTCGGTATGGAATTTCAAATCGCTCCAGAATGTCAAACCATTCCGGGCTGCAAATAGTGAATGCATTGTATATCGAAGTCGGGAACATGTCGTGAAGATCCAGTCTCGTCGGAGGCTTCGGCTCACGCAGAGGATAAGGTACATGATCGTAAACCCATGCTTTTGCCGTCAGGAGACCATCGGGACAGGGATAAGGAATCTGGTACGGTTTTCCGGTCTTCTTGTACCCATCCTGAACGGTCGCACCGAGCCCCATCGCACTTCCATAAGTATCCGCTGCACCGACAATATGATTGACCATATCAATTGACAGGCATGTCCAACCTGAATTGGTGTGACCCTGCGAACCGCGGAAGAAGTGGGTTGCCACCGGTCGTCTTGGAACCTTCTTCGGACCGTTTTCGGTCTCGATTGTTACCGTTGACCCGATCTCGGCAGCCTCACCGAACTCTTTTGCAATTCTGCTGACGTCCGCTGCTGGAACCCACGTGATCTCCTCGACATACTCGGGAGTGTATTTCTTGACATGCTCCTTCAGCAGTTCAAATGCAGGGGTACACTCAACACCGTCAACCGTGTACTTACCTGTCAGGGCAACTTCGTGAGCTTCATCTTCATACTCAACCCGCGTAACTGATGGATCATTATGTATCTTTGGACAGTTGTCAACCAGATCCCATACCAGCGGATTGTTGGTCTCTTTATCACGCATGTATCTTCCGTCTGACGGTCGAATCAGGTACGGTGAATTCGATTTATACATGAGATACTCACGGTCGTAGATTCCGTGCTCGTTAATCAGAGAATTGACCAGTCCTAATGCTAAAGCTCCATCTGTACCGACCCGAATCGGAACCCATTCGTGACCTTTGGATGCTTGAGCACTCATGAACGGATCGAACACTACATTCTTGAAGCCTCTGAACCGCGCATCAGCAACCTGAGTAGCGTTTTGCACCGCTGTATGACCTGCACCGTGACCCTTTGAGCATCCGAAATTCAGCGCATAGTTGCAGTTGGCGAAGTCGGGGATGATTGACCACGACACGTGCATAATGCCGTTCATGAAGTGTGCGCCGTTCCCGCAGTGTAAACCACCGCCTGACACCCAGTAATTAGGCGTACCGAACGCCTTCATAAAGCTGATAACGCCGAATCTTATCTCAGAGGCTTGGGTTGTTGTTGCCTGGAAGAACATTCCGCGTGGGTCACGCTCCTGACACTCTTTTAGCTTGGTGGTGATAGTGTCCAGTGCTTCATCCCATGAGATACGCTCCCATTTGGGATCAACGCCAAGACCTTTTTCGGGATTTGTTCTTTTCATCGGATAATTTACGCGGTACGGATCGTAAAGAAGATGGGGTGCGGCGAGACCTTTAGCGCAGATTGACCCCCGTCCAGTCGGGGCTTCGGGGTTGCCTTCGACCTGCGTTACAATGCCGTCCTGCCTCCGGACGTTGATACCGCACATGCAGTAGCACTGCCCACAACAGGTTGGGACCCAAACATCTTCTTTTGCTTTAGTAGCATCTACCATTGGTTGACTCCTGTAATCCATTATATATATATCGCCGATGCAGTTGAACTGCGCAGAGGATTTGTGCGCTGTATGTGGGATGAGTCACTGCTGTAAGGCGTGCGACTCACAAGATTCACCTGAGCAGCTGACGTTAACGTTTTGGAATGGTCATTTGATTAATATAAGAAAACAGGTCGTGAAAGTAAACACATGAGCTGCATGAGAAAGGGGGTTGGGGAGGATGGGGGAAGAGATTCTCAGCAGATAAAGCGGATGAAGCAGATTTAGGTGATTTTGTGATTGAGTAATTCAGTAATTGGGTGATTCGGCATATTGCCCCGGTTTCGGGGAAACCGGGCTACGTTCAACACTTGTAATTATGATGTTTTGTAGTTATCATGCTTGTGTATGAGTTTCACCGGAATTCGGAGGTTATTATGAGATGGTTGGTTGTTGTGGTTGTACTCGCTGTCTGCTCGACAGGAATTGCGCAGGATGCTGAGAATGTGGAGATGGTTGGGAGGATTTATAATTACTGGGAAGATGCAACAGATGTAAAGATCATTGATGAATTAGCTTATGTTGCTGCTGGACGTTCGGGTCTCCAGATTGTGGATGTGTCCGATCTCAATAACATCAATGTTATCGCATATTGGGATGATAATCCGGGTTATGCAAGTTCGATTGATATTGCTGGTGAATTTGCATTTGTAGCTGATGGCACTGGTGGTCTTCGAATCATTTCATTAAATGATCCTGAAAGTCCCGAAGAAATCGCATTTTGTGGTGGATCCGGAGATATCAAAGATGTTGTTATCTCCGGTAATTATGCTTATGTAGCAGATTATAGACATGGAATAAGAGATCCCGGTGGACTACGCATAATCTCAATAGCAGAACCGGATGATCCTGAGGAAGTTGGATATGTTGAGTCACAATCTGCTATTGCATTATCTGTATCTGATCAATATGCCTATCTAGTCGATGAGGGAGAAGGTTTGATTGTGATTAATATATCTGATCCTGAAAATCCAGAAGAAGTTGGAAGATGTGAAGACACAGTCTTACCTGCAGGCGTTGTGGTTTCTGATGAATATGCGTACCTCTGTGAATTTGGTGGTTTGTGTATAATTTCAATTGCTGATCCTGAAAATCCCGAGTGGATAGGGCAGTTATATCTTCACGTTGATGTGCCGAAGGACATACAGATAGCGGATGAACTCCTTTATGTTAGCTATGAAGATGAAGGTCTTTTTGCAGTCTCATTGAATGATCCTGATAATCCAGAGGTTGTCGGACAGTTTGAAGTAGGTAATATCGCTGGAATAGCAATTGAAAATGACTGTGCTTATGTAACAAATGGTAATAATATGCTGCAAATGATATCAGTAGAGAATCCAGAAAATCTTGAGTTTATCGGAGGCTATAGTACTGGTGGGTATGCTGAGGATGTTGTAGTTTCAGGGGATTATGTGTATGCCGCAAATGGATCTAATGGTTTGTGCATAGTTTCAATTGATCCACAGAATCTAGAAGAAGTAGGAAACTATGATACACCAGGAATTGCTTACAATGTTGCTGTGTCCGGTGACTATGCCTATGTAGCCGACTACCTTAGTGGTTTGCGTGTTGTTTCGGTGGCTGATCCCGAGAATCCGGAAGAGGTCGGAGACGTGGCAGTGAGATCCAGAGACGTGGCAGTTTCCGAAGACTTTGCATATGTAGTATATAATAACAATTTGGATGTGCTATCCGTTGAAGATCCCGAGAATCCACAAAGAGTTGGACAATACCGTAGTAGATATATTGGGTGGATTCGTTCTGTTGAGATATCGGGGAATCTCATTTTCTTATGTTCGCTTCCAGATTATGATGTATTTGAAGATCGTGACTTTGGTGGTAAACTAACAATAATATCCGTTGAAGATCCCGAAAATCCGGAAGAAATAGGATCTATATATAATTTGGACGATATAATGGATGTTTGGGTTTCCGGAGATTACGCTTACTTAGCTGTAAACAACCAAAGAGGTTTGCGTGTTGTTTCGATTGCTGATCCAGCAAATCCACGAGAAGTGGGTTATTACGATTCGCCATTACGAAATGCAAAGGGTATAGCTGTTTCAGGTAACTATGCATATGTAACAGATTGGCGTCGCGGATTATTTGTTATCTCAATTGCTGATCCGGAGAATCCCGAGGAAGTTGGATTCTTCGATACCCCCGGGGTAGCGAGTAGTGTTGCATTATTAGAAGATGGATTAATCTACGTCGCTGATCACAGTAACCTCGGCATCTACCGCTTTACCGATCCAGCAGACGTAAATGATAGCTTCATCCTTCCTCCATCATCCTTTACCCTCCTATGCGCCTACCCCAATCCCTTCAATTCCCAGACCCTCATCAGCTACCAATTGCCAACCGAGACACACCTTGACCTCGGGCTGTATGATATCTCCGGTCGGCAGGTTATGACGCTGTTCTCCGGGGTGCGATCTGCGGGCGTGTGGAGTACGATGCTAGATGGGAATGGATTGGTGAGTGGAGTCTATTTCATCAGATTGAACTCAGATGAGCAGCAACTGTCGCAGAAGGTGGTTCTCATTAAGTGAGAAAGTAAGAAAGAATAACCACCAAGGCACGAAGACACCAAGAAAACCATTAATAGTCTTCTTTGTGACTTGGTGTTTTGGTAGTGAGATAGAATTATCCCCCCTTACTCCCCCCTACTTTGTATGAGGGGAAAATCTGCTTAATCCGCTTAATCCGTTGTGCATTTCTTCCGATGTCTTAGTGCTTTATCATAGCACTCCAACCGCTTGGCTGTCCGCACATCTGACGAGAAGTGAGTCTCTGCTCTCCTTCGAGCTGCCTTACTCATCGAAATAAACTTGTCTTTATCCATCGTAAGCATATTCTCAAGTGCATCAGCAAGTGATTTGGCATTGCTCGGAGGGACTATGAATCCGGTCTCACCTTTGACTATGATCTCACCACTGCCGGGCATATCGGAGGCAATCGTCGGGCAGCCCATCGCATGACCGTTGATCACAGATCCAGGCAGACTTTCATGGCTGGTCGAGGCATTAACAAGAATGTCCGTAATCTTCAGTACACGTTCCGGATCCCTGCGGTATAGCGACAGCGTTACTCTATCGGTCAAACCGAGCTGTTCAACCCTCTCTTTCAGTTTGTCGGTTTCCCTACCGCAAAACAGCAGATGGAATTTGTGTCCTTTATCATGCAGCAGCTTAGCAGCATCAAGCGTCACCCCTTGCCCGCGCCACAGTGACCAGTTGCCAAGCTGAGTGATTAGCATTGCATCTTCAGGGATACGTAACTCCTGCTTGAGTCCCGTCGCATCTATTGCATCCATATCGGCAAAGGCAGGATCGAACTCGCCGTGCACAAAGTCTATCTTGCTCTCCGGAATTTTACCGGATTTAATCATAATCTCACGCAGATCGTTGCAGTTGGCGATGATACCGTCCACCCTGTTCATCCTATATTTCAACCCCTGCCAAACGTCCATTGCAACACTGATCCCACGATAGAAAAGTAGAGCATGACGGTTCAAACCAATCCCGCCGAACAGTGCGTGATATTGCGGACCGCTCTTGAAACACTCTACAACATCCGGCTTGAACTCGAGCAGAATCTTTCGGAACTGCTTCAGAGAAGCAACTGTCCATCTGCGGTTAATCGGCAGGATTTTGAACGGAATGTCAAGTGCCTTCAGGCGGTCAAATCCGTGTGGGTCATTCTCCTCATCAGGACCCCACACAGCCATGACATCCATTCCGGCAGCTTTCAGCCCTCGTAGCTGATAGAGTGCCTGATGCGCACCACCTGAGTATATCCCCCCAAGTCCGACAGCGATCAACACTCTCATACGACTCATAGGTTAAACTGCTGTTCATACAGCCGTTTGTAAATGCCGTTATTGGCAAACAGTTCGTCGTGTGATCCGATTTCGACCAGTTTTCCCTCCGACATGACAGCAATTCTGTCTGCTGATTGAACTGTTGACAGACGGTGAGCTATGATAAGCGTGGTGCGGTTTTGCCTGAATCGGTTGAGAGCTTCCTGAATCAACCGTTCGGATTCGCTGTCGAGAGCGGAGGTCGCTTCATCGAGGATGAGGATGCGAGGATCTCGCAGAATGGCACGTGCCAGTGCGATGCGCTGACGCTGTCCTCCGGAGAGTTGCGCTCCCCGCTCACCAACCTGTGACAGATAACCGTCATGAAGATGCTCGATAAAGTCGTGAGCATTGGCAGACTTGCAGGCTTCTATCAGATCAGAACCGTTCGCATAAGGATAACCGAGCCGGATATTTTCTTCGATAGTGCCTGAGAACAGAACCGTCTCCTGCGGTACTACTGCCATCTGACTGCGGAGGAATGTAAGGTCGTAATCAGCGACATCAACTCCATCCAGTTCAATCGCGCCTTGCTCCAATGGATAAAATCTCGGCAGCAGGCTGACAAGTGTAGATTTGCCTCCACCTGATGAACCGACAAAAGCGACCGTTTCACCGGCACGAATTTCAAGATTCACCTGCTCTAATGCCTTGCTTTCATCATCATAACTGAATGAGACATCCCGATATGCTACCATACCTTCGACCCTATCCGGTTTGTGAGTCCCGGATCCGATAGTTACAGCTTCATCCGGCTGATCAATCAGGTCGAAAATTCTTCCACCGGATGCTACCGCTCGCTGGATGACTGCATTGGTTTCCCCGAGTGTTTTGATCGGCTTGTAGGCATATGTCAGCAGGATCATAAACGCAGACAGGTCACCGATGGTCATCGCACCGGACAGCATTCGGTATCCGCAGAATATGATCACACCCGCCATCCCAAGCGTTGAGACGAACTCCTGAATAGGTGCATTCAGCGTGGCATACTTGGCGATTTTCATGCTGAAACGATAGTTGACCTGAATCTTTTGCTCAAAACTGTCCTGCTTGTCCTTCTCCCGACCGAACGCCTTGAGAACTTTTATACCACTGATAGCTTCGTTGAACATTGAAGTGTAATCAGCTACATTAAGCGATACATTCCGGCTGACACGACGAATTCTATCTCCGAAAATCTTGATAATCACAGCCGACAGCGGGAATATCATCAGCGCAAACAGCGTCAGTGCCCACTCCATCAGAAACAGCATTGTCACAAATATCATAGCGTAAATCAGCGACTTAGCGAGCAGGATACCGGAACGGATTGCACCTTCAATCTGTGACACATCATAAGTAATCCGAGATAGCACGTCCCCCGACTTCTCCCGGTCAAAGTATGACAGCGGCAGCCGTACAACCCGCTGGAACAGCTCACGTTTCAGCCGCATCAGTACCCGGTGGGTGATCCCCCACAGCAGATACTCTTTGGCGAAGTGTACCGATCCTTTGAGGGTGATCAGTCCGAGTGCTGTTAGTGCGATAATCACCAGCATCTGCCCGGCTTGGCTATATCCCGAAATCGTGAAATCGTACAGAGTCCACTCACCCCACCCGTTGGTGAAGTTCAGTTCGAGCGGAGTACCGGATGATGTCGCGCTTGTGATCCCGCTGAACAGATCCATCAGCAGTTTTCCTGCAAGAGCGTTTGCCGATTCAGCCAGTCCTATGAATATGGTGCCAAACAGCACCACGATCAGGATTAGCTTCGACTCTACAAAGTAGGTCAGGAATCGCTTCAGGACACTGCGATCTACGTTTTTTGGGTTATGTTCGGATTTGGTCATTTCTCAGTTGCACAGGTCAATATTTCGCTTAATATAGGACAGATCAGCCAAATATCCAACGAGCTCCACTGTTATCAGCGAATTTTTCGCAACCCTATGATGAGGGAGCCTGACGCTGCGAATGTGATTTGCATCCGGCGATTGATATTCATATATTGTAGTGTTATAATTGAAAGGACTGTAATAATCTCTGCTATATGCTCAGGACACAACTAAAATCAAAGATTCACCGTGCACGGGTCACGGATGGCAACATTGAATACGAAGGCAGCATTACCATTCCGCTTGATTTGATGGAGGCGGTTGATTTGTGGGCTGGTGAACGGGTGCTCGTGATCTCCATTGATACAGGCGCGCGACTGGAGACGTATGTCCAGCAGGGCGAACGCGGATCCAATGCTATCGTCATTAACGGCGGTGCTGCGCGATTGATCCACAACGGTGACCGTATAACCATCGTCGGGTGGGGTGTTTCCGAGGAACGGATCATTGCCAAGCGTGTGCTGTGTGATGAGAATAATGAGATTATTAATGGGATTTACTAAGCTATAAGAGCAGCACCTTCTTCTTGAGTTAGCTACATTGTCACTCTGAATAAAATGAAGAGTCTCACCGTGTACAGCCCTCTAAGAGAGATTCTTCACTTCGTTCAGAATGACAAACCTTTCAATAATCTTCTATGCTTCCGATATTACAACCAGCAATTAAGGGAGTGCAGTTATGAGCCAACGTCGTTTCAACCACAGAGCATTAGGCTTCAGCAAACTTAATCTGGCATACCTGACATACTGTTCAGTTTTAGCTTACGAACCAAAAGCCGATATCGGTTCCGGTCTGAAAGAGCTTGGGTTCAATCTATACGACAACTACTATTTCTCTGACGATGGCAGAGGTGGAACGAACACGCAAGGTTTCATTGCCGGAGACAATCAGAAGATTATCATCGGATTTCGTGGGACTGAACCGGGGATTCTGAAGGATTGGATCACCGATGCTAAGATTACGAAAAGCGTTTGGACACCTGAAAAGTATATCGGCGAGGTGCACGACGGTTTCTACGAAGCACTCAGCAGCGTTTGGGATCATATCAAAGCGGAACTGGACCGATTGCGCAACAACAATCAGACCATCTGGATAACCGGACACAGTCTGGGAGGAGCACTAGCAGTTCTTGCCGGAGCAACCTTACGTCTTCAGGGTGAGCAGATGCATGTCAACGGTATCTACACCTACGGTCAGCCGAGATTGGGCAATAAGGAGTTCAGAAACGCGTTTAATGATGTTCTGAAATCGAAATGCTTCCGCATGGTGAATAATAACGATGTCATAGCTCGGATCCCACCACAGTTTCTGGGCTATACTCATGTTGGGACATTGAGATACTTTGACGCAGATGGCAAGATGTTCAGCGACGGGCAACTATCGTGGTGGGCAAAATTCTGGGACCGCATTGAGGGCAGAATCGAAGATTTGCACGACCTTACTCCGGATGGAATCGGTGATCATGATAAAAAGATGTATCTAAAGTTGTGCGAGAAAGTATTGGAGGTGTAGAATACTAACCACCAAGACACAAAGGCACCAAGAAAACTAATTACAAGTCTTTTCTTCTTGGTGTCTTGGTGTCTTGGTGACTTAGTGGTATTCTTTCTTATTCAAACAACTTCACATACTCCCTATACCCTTCCTTTTCCAACTCATCCTTCGGGATGAATCGTAGCGATGCGGAATTAATGCAGTAACGTAGTCCGGTCGGGTTCGGTCCGTCGTTGAAAAGGTGTCCGAGGTGGGAGTCACCGTCCTTACTGCGGACTTCGGTGCGGATGCGTGACAGCGATTTATCGTCATGCTCGGTGATCTGGTCGGATTTGAGCGGTTGGTAGAAGGAGGGCCACCCGCAGCCGGAGTCGTACTTCTCCTTTGAACTGAACAGCGGTTCACCGGATACAACATCAACGTAGATCCCATCTTCCTTATTGTCCCAGAACTCATTGTCAAACGGCGGTTCAGTACCGTTCTCCTGAGTGACGTGATACTGCAGTTCGGTCAGTTTCTCTTTCGATTTATCTTTGTCGTTCATTTTGTATTCAGATTATAAATAACTGTGTGTTCTCACAACGCCGCCTTCAGCTTATCAATCGTCGGGACGGGTGTCGGGTCTATGCCTTCTGCCAGTGCCAGCCAGTAGCTCAGCCAGTCGCCGATTGATGTCAGCTCCAGCATTTGTGCCAGTGGGTTCGATGCGGTCGGTCGGATGATGTCCGTTCGGAATCCAGCCTCCTCACCGAGCTGCTTGGTGATTTCAACACGCTTCAGCGTATCAGCCGGACTGGATGGATCAACCAGTATCACGACTGATGACCGATCACCCCAGCCTGTGCCCTCGAGATATGCGACTACCTCGTTGTGGTTCATCTCGGGAAGCTCACCCCATTGTGCCGGGCGCTTGCTGTTCTCGTTGATCTGGTTAGCCCACCTCCGAGCGACGACCACCATTCTGCCGGTGCCGTAGATCATCGGCTTGCGATCTGCCATAGTGTCAAGTAGAGAGTCAAGCTCGTGACCGCTGCCGGGTGTTGTGTTTAGAGCCTTGTCCTTTGTATCGAGTATCTTGACTGCTTCTTCCGCATCCGCATTGCTAACATCAATCCACCCGCGTCCCGCAAACGCACCGAGTACATAGCAGAATGAATCACCTAAGGCAGCTCGTGGAGGACGACTGCCCGGGATCAGCCACGGTTTGATGCCCTCGCTCTCCGCCCACTGCTTTATCTTACCGCCGGAGGTCAGTACATCCAGTGAACAGCCGAGTCGTTTTGCCTGATCTGCTGTGTCGAGTGTTTCCGCTGTATTGCCGGAGAAGCTGACCAGTATCATGCGCGTGTTGCTGTTGACATAAGCCGGAAGAGGACCACCGCGGTGAACGAGGATCGGAAATGATGCGCTGTTTGCTCCGATAGATGCGACGTAATCGCCTCCGATTGCACTGCCTCCCATGCCTGCCCAGACCAGCAGCGACGGCGGGGCAACCGGGTCGCTCTTGCCCGCTGCATATCCATTCTTCCAACTGCGGGCGACCTGCTGCGACCAACTGTTGATGTAGCCGCGCATATCTGCGATATCTATGGAAAGGTCAAATTTTGGTGTCATTTTGATTCCTGTCGGTTTGTTGTTCATTGTATTCAAATGTAAATATGAATTAACGGGATTACAACAGTCCTGACTGGATAGCATGGACAGGCGTGAGTCAGTCTTTCACTGTAATATGAGTTCAGAGTTCAGGCTTCAGCCTGTTTGCGAGGAAGATACACTGAAGCGTGTACTCTGAACTGGAAGACATGATGAAGAGTACAAAAAAGACCCGGCTTCGGGGAAGCCGGGCTACGGATAATCTACATAGTGAATTTGTGTCTTTATCTGTCCATGATGTCCTGAGCCTGCACCGCCGCTACTGCTGCCATGCTGACGATAGCATCCACCGATGAACCACGCTGAACCACGTGATAAGCCTTCGACAATCCCATCAAAATAGGTCCGATAGCTTCAGCACCACCAAGCTCCATCAGCAGCTTGTATGCGATGTTGCCGGATGTCAGATCCGGGAAGATCAGCACATTTGCGTCCGTTTTGAGCCTGCTGAACGGGAAATCTTTCTGCAGGATATGCTCGTCAAGTGCCGTATTCGCCTGCATTTCACCGTCAATGATAAGATCAGGACGCTTGCCCCGCACTATTCTGACAGCTTCACGAATCTTCTCTGAATAGTGATTTCGAACCGATCCGAAGTTTGAGAACGACAACATAGCAATCCTCGGCTCAATGTCGAATCTCCTCACTGTGGCAGCAGCCTGTAGGGCGATCTCAGTCAATGTTTCAGCATCAGGATCTATGTTAACGGTCGTGTCAGCACAGAAGATCACCTTTTCCTTGAAGATTAACATATACAGACCGGAAGCGTGCTTGTAACCTTCCGCCAGCGGAATGATCTGCAGAGCAGGACGAATCACATCCGGGTAGTGACGATTGGATCCGGTGACCACCGCATCAACGGCGCCGTGCTTAAGCATCATCGCCGCAAAAAATGATCGCCTGCCCATGTAGCGACCGGCTGCTTCCTGAGTAACGCCACGCCTGTTACGAAGCTCTGCAAACTCGCGAATCAGATCGTCTTTAAGCGGATCGGTTTTGTTGTCCATCAGCTCCACACCGTCGAGACTGATCGAAAGCTCCTCAGCCATCTCTTTGATCACAGCTTCATTACCGAGCAGAACCGGGGTGCCGATGTTCTCCTCGACGATTCTGCCTGCTGCACGGATGATCTTCTCCTCGTGTCCTTCAGGCAAAGCAATACGAATTGGATGTTCGCTTACCTTGTATCGCTTGGCTTTGTTGATGACATGACGGATCATCTCTCTCGCAAGCCCCAATCTGCGTTCCAACTGTTCGCGATACTGCTCAAAATCGGTTATCGGATGACGCGCTACGCCCGTTTCACAGGCAGCTTTGGCAACCGCAACCGCTTCCCATAGCAGCACTCGCGGATCGAACGGCTTCGGGATCAGATACTTACGACCGTATTCAATCCGGTCAACTCCATAGGCATGACATACCAGATCAGGAACATCCTCTTTGGCGAGTGCAGCGAGTGCATGGGCAGCGGCAATCTTCATCTCCTCGTTAATGGTACGGGCATGAACATCCAGCGCTCCGCGGAAAATGAACGGGAATCCGAGCACATTGTTCACCTGATTCGGGTAATCACTCCGACCTGTCGCCATAATCACGTCGGAACGAGCATCAATCGCATCAGGATAGGTGATCTCCGGATCGGGATTTGCCATCGCAAATACAATCGGGTCGTCAGCCATCGAGCGAACCATTTCTTTTGAAACGATGTTCGCCACCGATAGCCCGGCAAACACATCTGTACCGTCAATCGCTTCTTCCAGCGTTCGCCTCTCGGTTGAACGGGCGAAGGTCGCTTTATACTTGTTGTATCGTGGATGAGCAGGATCCATATCTTCACGACCGCTATGAATCACACCCTTAGTATCGCACATGGTGATGTTTTCCAGTCTGACTCCGAGTGTGACGTAGAACTTTGAGCATGCTATCCCGGAAGCACCTGCCCCGTTGACGCAGACCTTGATATCCTCCATCTTCTTACCGACTATTTCACACGCATTCAGCAATGCAGCCCCAGAGATGATCGCTGTTCCGTGCTGGTCATCATGGAACACCGGAATGTTTAGCTCTTTTTTGAGAGTCTCCTCAACGGTAAAACAGGTCGGCGCAGAGATGTCCTCCAGATTAATCCCACCAAATGTAGGCTCCAGACAACGGCATGCTTCAATGATTTCATCAGCGGTCTTCGCATTCAGTTCAATGTCAAACACATCAATATCGGCGAACCGCTTAAACAGCACTCCTTTCCCTTCCATTACGGGCTTGCTCGCCAACGGTCCGATGTTACCCAATCCCAATACGGCAGTGCCGTTGCTTACCACGCCGACGAGGTTGCCTTTTGCGGTGTATTTATACACATCGCGAGGGTTATTATGAATTTCCAGGCACGGTTCGGCAACTCCAGGTGAATATGCCAGTGAAAGATCATGCTGCGTTAAACACGGCTTGGTCGCCACAACCTCGATCTTACCGGTACGCCGACGCGAATGATACTTCAGTGCTTCTTTTTTCGTAGTCAATGATTCTCCGAATTTCGTAATTATCAGTATCTGTTCAAATTTGGGTGATTGGGTTTGGAGGGCGTCCCGATGGGTTGGGACGCCCTGAAACTAATCAGGTTCTTTAAGAAGAGCGGACTGAAAGTCCGCTCTCCAGGTTCAGAGTTCAGGCTTCAGCCTGTCTTCCGATCAAAACACAGTGAATAGCCCATGCCACACAGAATGACAATGTAGCTTCCTAATTAATGCCCTTCAATCGGATCTTCTTCGGACGGCAGCGGTTCTTCCTCTAAAGGCTGATTGCGTGCTGGGAACACCTTTGAGCGAACGACCCACGAATCGTAATATCCCTGCTGACGCAGCCAACTGTTAAGCTGAACCGCTTCATCTCTCAAGGTGAAGTCACCAACTCTAACCTTATATTGAGGCGCATCATAAACCAGGTAAGTGTGATGCCGTTGATCCTGAAGAATCTCTCTGACTCTACTCTCAACCCGTCTGGCGCGGTATTGGTTGTTAACCGCAATCACTTGAACTCTGAACCCCGGCTTCTGCTCCAGCGGTTTATCTTTAGCAGCCTCAGCAGCTCCTGCAGGCTTAAGCGGTGTCGGTATAAATTGCTTATGCTCCCTATAGGTTGGAGCAAAGAACGGGATTGTTCTCAAAGTGAATGTCTGCAAGTCTTCCACCTGTTTCGGAGGATATGACTTCAACGTGTCTATATGCACTTCGTCACCGGTCATGCGGTGGCGAGGAGCCTCATCAGTGACGGCAACCTGTGATCCGCCACATGCAATGAAGCATACTGTGCAGATGACAGCAGCTATCATCTTTGAAAATACATCCTTCATAATCCGCAATATACATTTTTATCCTACATCGGTCAATGAAACGATATGCTTCCCCATACTATTGTCACAAAACATAGTTGAAGGCTTGCCTGCCTCTTGATGTTTGGACTGTCGTTTTTTACATTGCATTAGTGTAAAATCTTCTGGAGGATTTATGAGCAGAAAGTTCGCCTGGTTGGCGATATTGCTAATTGCAACGGTGATTATCGTCGGATGCGGCGGCGAAAAAACGATCAAAATAGCTGCCATCGCTCCGATGACCGGCTATTCCGCAAAGATGGGTGAAGATCTTTCCCGCGGTGTTCAGTTGGCTGTTGATGAATGGAACACAAAGGGTGGAGTTCTCGGTCAGCAAATCGAATTGATGATCGAGGACGATAGAGCCGATCCGAAAGATGCAGTGTCAGTCGCAAACAAAGCTGCATCATACGAGGTTGTCGGTGTTGTCGGGCACTACAATTCATCCTGCACCATCCCCGCTTCCAATATCTACAGTGAAAATAACATCATCATGATCACACCGGCATCAACGAACCCAATGGTTACTGATCAGGAGCATCCGGTTGTGTTTCGCACCTGCGGACGTGACGATCAACAAGGTAAGGTTGAAGCAGACTATAGCACAAAAGTACTCGGCGCAAAGAAGATTGCAGTCCTTCATGATAAAACCACTTACGGTCAGGGACTTGCAGATGAGTTCAAGAAAAACCTACCGAGCGATGGGGTCGAAGTTATTCTTTACGAAGGCATCTCGATTGACGATAAGGACTTTTCCGCAGTTCTGACATTAGCAAAGTCACTTGAACCAGACCTTTTGATGTTTGGTGGGCTTTATTCTCAGGGTGGTCTAATCGTAAAACAGATGCGGTCGCTCGGAATGGAATCTATCTTTCTATCAGGTGACGGTGTGTATGACTCTGAATTTATCCGTATCGGAGGAGACGCTGCAGAGGGAACTTATGTCAGCTATGCTGTTTCGCCGGACAAGATCCCAACCGCACAAAAATTCCTAAAAAACTTCCGATCAAGATGGCCCGAGGTCGGACCGTATTCGCTGTTTTCGTACGATGCTGCTAATATCATCCTGAAAGGCATCGAACTTGCCAAAAGCACTGATGGGGAAAAGGTAGCAGAGGCAATACACAAGAACAGCTTCGAGGGAGCAATCGGTCATATTGAGTTTGACCACAAAGGTGATCCTGTCGTATCGCCGTATGTCATGTGGCAGGTTCAGGACGGTAAGTGGGTTCAGTTGGAATGGGATCCTAAAGGTTAGAAGAGTATCTCGCGCAATGGCGCAAAGTTTTAAGAATCTGCTGTCAGGTCGCCACACACAGCATTTATTCGTAGTCAAGCCCGACGTCGTGGTTGGGACAACCACGACTACAAAACTGCAAAAGGACATTCAGGACACAGCTTGTTTCTTCAGCAACTAATTAACGGTTTAACTCTCGGTTGTGTTTATGCTCTGATCGCTCTCGGATACACAATGGTTTATGGTATCCTTCAGCTGATCAACTTCGCTCACGGCGAAATCTACATGATAGGTGCCTACCTCGGTGTGATTGGGCTGGGGTTGTGGCAATTCCTGGCTCTACAGGGAGTGGGTCCAGTTCCGTTAATTATATTTCTGTTTCTGTTTGCAGCAATATTTTCAGCCCTGTGGGGGATAACGATTGAACGGTTTGCCTACCGACCACTCCGCTCTGCCGGACGGCTTTCTCCACTAATATCCGCACTTGGAATGTCCATCTTCCTCCAAAACTTCGTCATGCTGGCTCAAGGTGCACGTGAAAAGGTTTTTCCCGATTTGTTTGTCGGTAGCGGATTGGAAATCGGCACAGCACGGATGTCACCGGTTCAGATATTGATATTCGTAACCTCTATTGTCATGATGGTCGGACTGACTCTATTGGTTAACCATACCAAAATTGGCGCAGCTATGCGAGCCACCGCTCAGGATAAGATCATGGCGCAGCTATGTGGTATTGATGTCAATCATGTAATCGCAATCACCTTCGCCATCGGTTCAGGTCTGGCAGGAATAGCCGGAGTGCTCGTCGCATCATACTACGGCATGATTAATTTTTACATTGGATATCAAGCCGGACTGAAAGCCTTTACCGCTGCGGTGTTGGGAGGAATAGGTAACATACCGGGGGCGATGCTTGGAGGATTGATCCTCGGACTGGTTGAAGCATTCGGTGCGGGTTATATCTCCAGCGAGTACAAGGATGTCTATGCATTCGTGATACTGATTCTGCTGCTTATCTTCAAACCGGGTGGAATACTCGGCGAGCATGTACCGGAGAAGGTGTGATGGCTCCTACGAATTACAGGATCGGTCTGCTCAGTACGCTGGTGGTGTTTCTGATTACTATCCCGTTCACCCGTCCGGTGATTGCAGTGTCGCTGGCAATTGCAGGTGGACTGTTCATGCTGTTCAGCGAAGGCGGACTCGGCGCAAACCTTTTCAGCAAATCAGAGGATGAAAAGAAGAAGGACAAAGGTGAAGCCAGCCGTCAGACTCTATTCCATCGGATTCAATCTATCTTCCTCGGTTATCCGATTGCTGTCCGGTTCGGAATAGTTTTGGTGATAGCTGTCCTGCCGTTCGGACTGAACCGTTACACTACTGAAATTGCCACTCTCGGTCTGATATACGTTACCCTTTCAATCGGACTGAATTTTATCGTAGGCTTAAGCGGTCTGCTGGCACTTGGATACATTGCATTCTATGCTGTCGGTGCATATACCTATGCGCTACTGAATGTCAACTACGGAGTCAACTTCTTTCTCGCACTACCGCTCAGCTTTACAACCGGAGCATTAGCGGGAGCACTCGTAGGATTGCCGGTACTGCGACTGCGGGGGGACTATCTCGCAATTGTGACACTCGGATTCGGTGAAATCACCCGCATAATACTTAACAACTGGGACGAGCTGACAGCCGGTCCCAACGGCATTATGAATATCGCTCGTCCCGAGCTATTCGGAGTCAAAGTCGGTACACCACTTGGCTATTATTACATCGCTTTCACACTTGCAATTATTACCATGTTTGTTCAGTATCGGTTAGCAAATTCAAAGGTCGGTCGAGCCTGGGAAGCTATCCGTGAGGACGAACTTGCAGCCGCTCATACCGGAGTTCCTGTGGTTCGCATGAAAATGCTGGCGATGATGCTCGGTGGTGCGTGGGCTGGTGTTGCCGGAGCGCTGTTTGCTGCACGGATGACTCATGTTTCACCTGAGAGTTTCACATTCTTAGAGTCGGTTCTTGTGCTGTGCATGGTCGTACTCGGTGGGATGGGTAGTGTTATCGGTGTAACAGTAGGTGCGATAGTCCTGATTGTAGCTCCTGAGCTATTGAGAGGAATATCAAATTTCAGGATGCTGGCGTTTGGGCTGCTAATGGTGCTTATGATGCAGTATCGCCGTACGGGACTGATTCCAAGCAAACGGTTGAAAGTCAAGGTTTGAGAATCTCACGCAAGGATCGCTAAGTACCGCAAAGCTGCAAAGTAAATTGTTGTATGTGTCATTCTGAACACAGTGAAGAATCTCTCTTATTCGTGTATGTGTGATGATAACAAGGATCTTCCAATAGTGAAATGGTCGTCGAACACTAAGGATTTCTATTTTAAGACTATCGTCAAAGAAAGCATGGAGGACGCTCACGACTGCTGCCACTGTACACAACCTGGAAATCAACTCAGGACTAACTGTATAAATGTCTCTGCTTGAAATAGATCATCTCAGCCGTTTCTTCGGTGGGGTAAAAGCTGTCAACGACATCTCCTTCAACGTCGAACAGGGCTCCATACACGGGCTGATAGGACCGAACGGATCCGGCAAGACCACTCTGTTCAACTGCCTGACCGGAATCTACAAGCCGACAGCCGGACAGATCATGTTCAACGGTAAGCGTGTCAGTGGATTGCTGTCACATAAAATTGTTGATCGTGGAATTGCCCGCACTTTTCAGAATCTGAGGCTGTTCTCCGGTATGACTGCAATGGAGAATGTAATGGTCGGCAGGCATCGTCATCTCTCCAGCGGTATGATCCCGACTATTGTGGGATCGTCCGGTTCGCGTGATGAGCAGAAACAGGCTGTGGATCGCGCTATTGAGCTGATCGAATTTTGCGGGCTTACCGGTCGTGAGGATGATCTGGCAGGTTCATTGCCTTACGGTATGCAACGACGGCTTGAAATTGCGCGGGCATTGGCGACAGAACCTCAGCTTATCCTGTTAGACGAACCTGCTGCCGGGATGAATCCTAACGAGGCAGCATCACTGAAGGAATTGATTATTAATATCCACAGGCGTGATATTACGGTTTTCCTAATCGAACATAACGTCAGATTGGTTATGGGGTTGTGCGAGCAGGTATCGGTCATGGATGTAGGTCGCCTTATCGCCAACGATGTACCGGATAAGATTATCACACATCCGGCGGTAATTGAAGCCTATCTTGGCAGGGAGGATGAAGATGAATCCGCTGCTTGAGGTTAAAGGGTTGCACGTCCGCTATGGCGGTGTAATTGCTGTTAACGGGATTGCATTCACAGTTGGAAAGGGTGAAGTGGTCTCTATGATCGGTGCAAATGGTGCAGGTAAATCTACCACACTGATGGCGATATCCGGGATCGTCCCTTCGGAAGGTGAGATCACTTTTTCAGGCAATTCGATCAATAACCTAACCGCAGTCGCCCGGGTCAAACAGGGAATCATTCAGGCACCAGAGGGGAGACATATTTTTGGCAGGCTGACTGTTCGGGAAAATCTGATGATGGGTGCATTTTTGCGAAAAGACAAGCCAGAGATCCTTAAGGATGTGGATCATGTAACATCACTTTTCCCGATTCTTTCCGAGCGCATTGACCAACCCGGAGGCACGCTATCCGGTGGCGAGCAGCAGATGTTAGCGATTGCCCGAGGACTGATGGGGCGTCCTGAGCTGCTGCTGCTTGACGAACCGTCACTCGGTCTGTCCCCGATCTATGCGAAGCTCATCTTTAGCGTTGTAGGTCAGTTAGCCAAAGAAGGTCGGTCTATACTACTTGTCGAGCAGAATGCACGTGCTGCCTTAAAAATTTCCGACAGAGGCTACTGCCTTGAGACCGGACGCATCTTCCTAAGCGGATCCTCCGATGAACTTGCTGAAGATGCACGGGTTAGGGAGGCGTATCTAGGGGGGTGATATTGTCACTCTGAACGAAGTGATGAAGCAATCCAATGGTTCAAGTAGGAGATTGCCACACCCGCTTCGCGGATTCGCAATAACAACTTACAACGCCAACCAATAGCTTATCTTCATCAAAATCACATTCGTCGGCTGATTATTGGTCAAATCAGCGGCATCCAACGATGTTGAGAATTCATCCGGATCAGTCGTATCACTGCGATCTATATCTGTGATTCGCTCATGCTTCCATACTATATAGAATGTGCTTCCCCGCATGAACTCCCACCGCAATACCGCATTGAAATTAACCGCTGCATATCGGAAATCGTAATCATCAACATCAAAATCAGGTAGCCCGTCAGGGGGTTCCAAATCATACGAATTAGGACGTTTCAGTTCGCGCGGATTTGAGTAATCACCAACCGTGATGAACGGTTGAGCGTATAGCTGTAACGATAAATCACGCGTGAACAGGATGTCACTTCGAAGCGTCATATTTACAATCCGCTGATCCAGTTCGGCAAAAACATAACTGACCCCACCGATTCCACTACCCGGATTAGCAAAATTCTCCAAGTGCATCACATTGTAATGACGTTGGATATTACCGATATACATCGTCAATCGTAGTGCATCCGTTGTATTCCATCTACAGCTTGCATTTGTACTAACACGTGCTCCACCATCGTTATTCCAGTTGCCGCTAAGATTCAGTTCCAATTGATACCGTTTCCGATAATCCGTATTACCCCCCAACCACGCACTAATCCCAGAAGGTAATCGCATCAATGGACCACGTTCTCCATCAAATGTGCGAGTCTCATATTTGGCAACAATTTCACTCTCTGCATTGATACCTGTCCACAACTCCCAATAGTTCTGAAACTGCATCCACGATTCCAATCGACCTCCATATTTCTTCGGATATCCTCTGCCGTAAGACCAAATCAACTCACCTGTATCATGGTCGTATCCATCACCTGAACCGTACAACCATCTTCGCCAGAATCCGGTTTCAAAACTGGCTTGGTTGAAAATTGTGCTTTTACCACTCGGATTGTAATAGTACGAAGCCCAGTAATCAAAATCAATTTCATCGGGTGCGCTTAAGTATCCGACATCATTAAGGTCAAGATATTTACTCTCCCATCGTCCAATCAATCCGGTTTTGAAATTGCCGTCTAATTTACTAACCTTAAACACTCCTCCTGTGCCGTAGATTTTTCCGTGAGACAAATCAGGATCAGATTCTGATGGAGCAGGGTCAATGATAGAACCGATAAATGAACCGTGAACATTATACGCACGATCCATGAAGTTGAAATCAAAATCGGCACCGGTAGTCATTCCATCGCGTGAATCGTAATTGCCGTATTCATCACGATTATCCGGTTTGAATACGGCTGACTGAGCGAAGTTAATCCGATGTGCTCCATCGTTGAACTCTTTGCCTACTCTCGTGAAGAAGTAGTGTGATGATTGAGTACCGTTTTTGAAGGAGTTGTGAGCTTGACCTTCGGATGCTATGTCGGTAGAAGCATATAATCCGGCTATTGATATTCCACTCTCAGTTTTGCCGAGCAGTTTTCCAGCGGTGCGGATTCGCGAGTTCTCATCACCGGTGCCAATTCGGCGGGAATAGAACATATTGAAATCTGGATGCCAAAAGTATTGCGCACCCTCCACGAAGAAGGGTCGTTTTTCAATGAAATGAGTCTCAAAAGGTGACAGATTCAATTCGGTAGGATCTGCTTCAACTTGTCCAAAGTCAGGTTGAAACGTTGCGCTCAACGTCAGATTCGGAGTAACTCCCCATTTAAGATCAGCTCCGAAGTTGTCGTAATGGTTGAACTCGCTATCATTGTAAGGATCGGTAGTTCTATGTACAAAATACGGTGTCAGTTCCAATTGACGAGTTTGAGGAATATCTTTGAGGTTCTTCAATTCGCCAAATCTGCTGACAAATCCACGTTTTTCTTTGTCCCAAACCGTCCAACCGTTGTCCTTGCCGCGTCCAAACATGAACCGATAGACATTAAGCCCCCAAGTCATATCTTCACTGGGACGATAGCGCAAACACGAGAATGGTATCCGATACTCAATGTACCAACCGTCCTCATCGGATGAAACTTTTGCTTCCCAGATTCCGTTCCAGTTCGGATCCATATTGCCGTCACCATATACATAACGATCACCCATAACGCCCGACGGGTTAACCATAAAGTTGTAAGCGGTTGTCCGATCGTAATATGGGTCAATATATACGCCAACGAAATCGGAGTTACTAATCTGATCTCTCCGGCACAGTTTATTGGTAACAGTGTTGACATCTTTTTCAAAACATGCTACGGCAACGTACAGTGCTTCGTTATCGTAGGCTATTTTGAATGAAGTCTCTTCAATTGAGACTTCACCACGATTGGGATCCCATTCACGAAATCCGGTAGCGTTTTCTGCTTTGCTCCATGCTGGATCATCCAATTTGCCGTCAACTTGGATTGTTTCGTTAATCAATTGGTATGCGTTCAACTCTGGAATTGTCGTTAATCGACCATTGGCAGATATCGGGAATCTCGATCCGTTTCCGTTCGGATTAAAGGTTTGAGTTACATCTGCAAACAGCATGGAAAAATTAATAATGATAATCAGAATAATAATCTGTAGCGGTGTTATAATTGGAATAAAACGGATAGTATTTTGCATTTGCATTGATATATTTGATGACAATGTGGTGAATTAACAGCTTTCCGATTGAAATGGTAATTGAAGTTGGTCTTGGAAAACGTTTTGGCTTAATTCACATAAAACGCATCAATTCCGAAATAGTTCCGATAATCAAAATGATCTATTGGGAAATCGCAACTTGACATTTTTATGTGAGAATTAATTCTAACAATCTACAAGCAATCATGCGTAAATGTCATAACTTTTCCGTCATTCCCATCTTCGAGTCTGTCCGATAGTGAGAAAATGTATCAATTTGTCATTCCGAATCTGATCCGGAATCCAGTGATATCAATAGTTTTCTGGATTCCGGATCAAGTCCAGAATGACAACTCAGATGTTGACCTGTTCTATAGATTTTCTGTGTCTCAATAAATACGAACAACATTCCCATCTGATGCCCTCGCCGCTCGCACATATTTAATAGTGTTAAGTCTGGTAGGGGGAATACTTATCTCTCTCCCGTTCTTCTCAGTCGTCATACTCCTTTCGCTTATAGAGTATCGAACTTTATAACCAACTCCACCCGGCATTAGTTCAGTGCTATTGGCAACAATGAACTCAATCCTGTCACCGTTAGATTCAAGGCTCAAGTCCCACTGGGATCTGACTATAGTATCAAACCGATATGCTGAATAATCCTTTGCTTCTAATTCATCGAGAGATTCAGGCTGCCTCATTTGGTCTCTTTCGTACCACTGAATTACACTTACCACATCACCAATCGCCGCAATAGCATCTTCTATTGATTCATTTATCAATGTTTCAATATCAAGCTTATCAATTTCTCTATTGTCATACAGTATGGTCCAATACCCGTCCTGAAGATCGTAGCTGACCGTGTAGCCATAACCACCCATCATATCTTCTTTGCTCTCAGCAACAATTGCGATGATGTCCGTGTCGTAAAACTCTAACATGACCTCCCATTGAGCCTGATCTGCGGAATAGAATTCTATATACTGCAATTCATCCAATTCCTCAAACGATCTTGGAAGTTCACCCACGTCCTGATGATACATCAATATCCCCATCCGGGTACTTCTCATAATTGCTCGGATGTCTTCGATTGATTCGTTAATCAGAACATCATTATCAATCAGGTTAATCTGTGTGTCATAGTGATATGTCGTCCATTGTCCATTCAGCATGTCGTAGAGTATCTCGTGACCTAATCCTCCAATCATTCTGTTTGTACTCATAGCAGTAACAGTTAGCACTTCACGATTTTCAACTTCGATTGCAAAATCCCATTGAGTATAAACAGACGAATCAGTACGTACGGAATCGTTTTCATTTAAATACTGTAAGTTTTGTAATTGTTTAAACGACTCAGGAGTCTCACCGCAGTCCTGTTCATAATTTCGAATTGCACTTCGTATGAAACGTATAGCAGTTCTGGCTTCTTCGATTGCACTAGTTAATGCTTCCTCTGAGTTAGTATCCGAACTGTTATCACAAGATATTGTAGATATTACTACAAATAGCAATAAACTTAAAATGATAGTTCTGAGCATAATCACTCCTAACTCACGTAATTGAACAGATCACAACGGGGAGTGCGGATATTCCTATCAGCAGAGCATGGACACGAATGTCCACGCTCCCCTTTCATGTTTTCTTACTTTCTTCCTACTTCACCAACAACAGTTTCTGCGTTCGGCTCACACCATTAACCTCCAACCGTGCAAAGTAAATTCCTGTTGGCAGGTCGTTCCCGTCAAGAGATAAAGAATGCTCACCGGCTAAATGCTTACCCAATGCTTGAGTCTGCAATGCTCGCCCTGTCACATCCAGTAGCACAAGCATAACCTCACCGGATCGTGGTAGTGAATAGCGTAGAGTTGCATGTGAATTGAACGGATTCGGGTATGCACTCAGAGTCAACTCAGTCGGAAGGTAAGTTATATCATCCTGTACCGATGCCGGGTTAATATTGTGATACTGGAACCCATCGCGCGGCATAGGCAGATCATCCACGTCAGGTAGATCCTCAACCGCAACTCGCTGGTAGATCATCCTGTTGATGCCGTCGAAATTCTCAGCAGCCAACAGATAGGATATGTGCAGATCATCGTCCACCATCTCAGCAAGCGATGGATAGAGTTCGTCCACATACTCAGACTCGCCTTCGGTTGTTGTCTCGGTCAGGTTGATAGCCTCTGACCACGTGACTCCGTGATCGTCCGACAACGAGAGCATCACTTCACCATAGCAGTAGTCACCCCGATTGCGGTCATCCTCGGTCACCTGACGCCAGACACAATACAGTTTGCCGTCCTCGTCAATTCCGAGTGACGGTAGAGTGACATTGTTGTGTTGAGGTCCGGGAACACCCTCATTTTCGTACCAGCCATCAGCCACCAGCGTCAAACTGTCGCTCTCCGAATCCCAATGCCAGATCAGACTCTCGTTCATGGTAATCCGCTCCACCGGAGGCTGCTCATCCTCAAACGGATCAGCCCAAAAACCGCGAACCGAGAACACAACATGCAGCACTTCACCGTCATAGATCATGTCCACATCGTTAAACGGTCGCAGTGTATCACCATAAGAATAAGGTGCATCTCGCTCGGGATCAGCCTCAATGGTGTTGGTGAGATTGAGCGCTTCGTCAAACTCAAACTCTTCACCGTCCGGCGACACATACAGGTAGAGATCGTTGTTCATGGTATATTCTGTAGTGCCGTCCCAGTAGTCAGGAGCATTCCCGCCAAGAATGTTGTGATGCCACGCAATCGCCACCTCATCCGATTCCGTCGCTGCGGCAATATGGTGACTTAATCCTGTGGTGACCTCAATCGGTCTCGGGTTAGCAATGTCCCAATCACCGATGTCGTCACCCATATCGGCACTCCACAGATTGACTTCAAACGCAGCCGCATCCATCATGTCGAAAATCACGCCGAGAACGTGCATCCTGCCGTTACGGTCAACAGCTCCTTTGGTGGAAATGATTATGTTACGCGGCGGTCCGGAAAACGGATTTGGCTCAAATGCACCAAGCCCACGTTCGAGGTCTATCGCAAATGCACCTTCACCTGACAGATGATAAAAGGCAATAGCGGATATCTCATTGTCAAATTCGTGAAGCGTCATGGATACGTATCCGGATCTGTCATCGAAGTCTATTCGCGCATCGTTGCGATCCAGTTGATCTTGTGTTGTCATCTGGATATTATCGTCACAAAAATTGTAATAGACCTGACGGTTGTTGTTGTTTGCATCCATCCCTTTAGTCCATACAAAGTGTGTGCCGCTTTCACTGTCACGGCTGACCATCTTACCGACTGTGCTGTTCTGTTGAGTTATCCAGTAAGTCGTACCGACCTGAAACGCCTCACCGATTGCGACATCTTGTGCAAAACCGGGGAGGGTTGTCATCACTGTAAGAAGAAGGATTAAAAGCAATTTCAAACTGTTCATAATTTCCTCAATGTATTGTTGGTGTTTTTGCATGTAATGTGTAGTTGATTTTGTTTCCGGTGTCAGTCCATCGTGGCTACATTCAGTGTCCCAAACATCATGGAGGACGGACTTTCAGTCCGCTCTAAAAACAGAGTAGTCAATTGAAGCTAAGAGCGGGCTGAAAGTCCGTCCTCCAATAAATTTCTGTCAGGTGCGACGACCTGACAGTGGAGAATAATCCCTCAAATTGTCATTCTGGACTTGAGCCGGAATCCAGTATTTTTTAATCAGGACATTAGCTCAACGAGACGCTCCAGATCATCATCGGAATAAAATTCAATCTGAATTGTTCCCCGCTTGCCTTTTTTCTTTATTTGCACTTTTGTACCGAGCGTGCTGCGGAGTCGGTCGTTATATTGGCGGATGTGAGGTGGGATTTCCGCTTCTTTTTTTAGCTGAGCTTTCGGCTTCGGTTTGCCGATATTGCGGGCGATCTCCTCAGTCTGCCGAACCGACAGCTTGTCAGCGATAATCCGCTTGAACAGCGCACTCTGCTGCGGTTTGCCTGTCACCGATAGCAACGCCTTGGCATGACCGACAGTGATAATTCCTTTTTGCAGTGAGTCGAGTATCACTTGTGGAAGTTCAAGCAGTCTGATCGTATTCGCCACCGTAGCACGCTCTTTACCGACACGCTTGCCGATCTGTTCCTGTGTCAGCCCCCATGAATTATGCAGCTTCCGGTAACCTTGCGCCAGTTCAACCGGATTGAGATCCTCACGCTGGAGGTTTTCGATTAGCGACAGCTCCAGCATTTCCCGATCACTGAGCACTTCCATAACCCGCACCGGAACTTCGTCGAATCCCGCTATCTGTGCTGCCCGAAGCCTTCGTTCACCGGCGATCAGTTCGTAGCCGTTATTGTTTTGCCGCACTACCAACGGTTGAATGATGCCCTTTTCCTTGATCGAAGCGGACAGTTCGGTCAGTTCTTCAGGTTTGAAAACCTTGCGTGGTTGATGCTGATTGGGTATGATGTCAGATACAGGCAGGACAAGAAGTCCTGACTGCGGTTCATCAATATCCACATCCGGCATCAATGCGGACAGCCCCCTGCCTAAGCCTTTCTTCTGTTTCAATGTGGTATTGTGTTTGATTGCTGTTTATATAGCTGCGATTGTGACATATTCTGCTGTTGCCGATGGTGCCGGAATTGACAATTGATCTTCTAACATCCCTTCAATGTGCATTTCAATGGTAGTTTGCATGCTTTTTTCGAATTCTGTGCGTGTTTTACCTGTTGCTATGCATCCCGGTAAATCCGGAGAATAAGCTGCGTAATTATGCTCGGTTGATTCTATTATTATTAGGTGTTTTTGCATTGATTGTCTTAATCTATACCCAATTGACGAAATATAATATGGCACAGATTATCATTGATCTCTTTGCGTCTTGGAATAGGAGCCTTCTTTCTGCTTATAGGATTAATGTATATATCATGTTTGCTTCCGTGTCGGAAGAGAAGACACCCTCGTTTCTTTAGAATTTTGAGCAGAGCTGTTCTTTTCATTAAGCAAATTCAACAACAAGTGGCTTTGTCATTGGCTGATCAACATCCTCTGCTTCGGCTTCCCGCATCATCTTAAACGCATCCCGCACATTCTCTTCCAGTTCAGCTAAGGTCTCCCCTTGACTAAAGACTCCCGGCGCGTCAATCAAACGACCCACCCACCAGTCACCGTCTTTCCAGTATTCCAATGTGTATTCACGTTGCATAACTACTCCTTATTTTCAATTCTACGTGCCCACGGCGTTTCTGAAAGCTCACACAGCGCACCGCTCGGCATATAAAATCTGGAAGTTGTCTGTCCCCACGGTTCTTCCTGCGGTTGCTGAACAAACGTGCCGTTGCGGCTTTCGATCTGAGCGGTATCGTCCTTGACGTTGTCAACCTCAAACCCGACATGGAATCCAAGCGGTACCTTGTCAACTTGATCTGCATCTCCAAAGGTTATTTCTGCACAATGTTTCCTGTCCCAGATCGCGAGATGCAGTACACCCGGTAAGTTAATCATGGCGTACGGTTCACCCGATGTGTGATTAACTTCCAGTTTCAACACTTCGCGATAGTACTTTACTGCAGTTTCAATATCATCCACAACTTCTGCCAAACCTGCTATATGACGTATCATTGTTTCTCCATTTCAGTTTTAATATGTAATCCTGTCATTCCCGCGTAGGCGGGAATCCAGAAAACATATCGCGAGAAGAACTGGATTCCCATCTTCATGGGAATGACGTATAATCTGTTATTTGTTTGTCAGATACCCTTTCATTACTGAGTCATCAATAATATCACTGATATAATTCCACAGCATTTCAGATCCTTTCCTGATGTGTGAATTGAGCTCACGAACCTGTCCTGCATTGATACCGTACTCAATCCAGGTTTTACCCTTGCTATGATAGTTGTGCAGCAACGGTATAATTCGATCAATGGCTGCTGCAAACTTCGCTTCAGGAGTATCACGAGTTTCGAATTCGATCCACAATTCATGCAGCTCACGCGCCTGATCATCCGGCAGCATCCCGAATATCCGTTCGGCAGCTTTACGCTCTCGTTCAATTTTGCCAGCTTCATCAGAATTATCATAAACAATCGTATCCCCCGCATCAATCTCAACTATGTCATGGATCAGCATCATCTTCATTGTCCGCATCAGGTCAATATCTTCATTCGCATGTTCCGCCAGCAACATCACCGATACAGCCACATGCCAGCTATGCTCCGCACTGTTTTCCCTCCGTACCCCCTTGTTGATGTATGAGCGTCTCAGCACTGACTTCAGCTTGTCGAGCTCAAGGAGGAAGGAAAGTTGAGATGAGAGGCTGTTGTTACTCAACTGAACAGTTCCCATAAATTTTACTCTGAGTTCCGATAAAAGTGACCGTCATCAAAACAGTGAATCGGTCTTACTGTAATCACGCTTTAATTTCTGCGCCCTCTTAAATGTCACGTTTGTTTGAGGTGGATAGTTAATTCTCACACTGGTCAGCAATTGCTCAATAGTTAGAATTTGCATGCGTGGATGTTCGCCCCACGGGGATGTATAAAAACCTGCAGATGATGCTTCCCTATACATATCTCTTGTTCCCTGATTCAATGTGATCAAAACACCAATATCAGCCTCTTCACGTTCAATCACACCCCTCAAATCCCTGATGTGAGAGACATTAACTTTCCCTGATTTTACCGATATTATTATTTGCTTAGTCTTACCAATTTTGTCTTTCTCGTCATGAAAAAACAGCCGTCCGTCTATTCCTTTATCTGCTCCTTTTTTCTCTTCAGCAGGACGTGCACCAACCAATCCTAAAGCCCACCATTGAAATTGGTAAGGATCTTCTTTTGCTAATACTCGCGCACCATTTATTGATGTCGGTTCTCCTATAGTTTGATATTCGACCTTATTATCAAACATATATCTAAGCCTATGTTTCATCAGAGAAACCGCTAAGTGTGTGATGTCAATTCCTATCCATTTTCTTTCTAAATGTTCAGCCATCGCAATAGTAGTACCACAACCACAAAAAGGATCAAGCACAACATCACCTGAATCGCTACCTGCTTTTATAATTCTCTCCAACAGTGCTAACGGTTTTTGAGTGGGGTAATCTAAATGTTCATTGCTTCTAGTAAAGACTGCAGATATGTCCCAGACATCATCCACAAAGGGGATGCGATATGCACCGTACTTATCTTCACCATGTTTTCTCCCCTTAAATGACGGCTTAAATTTGGGTCCATAAACCTCGCAATAGTACTCCTTATATTCCAAAGGAGTGAATTTCCATTTATCGGTGTTAGAATAAAAGAGAATAACGTCATGTTTCCGTTGGAACTGTTTTTTGGCAAGGTTCCCGGTTCTATAATGCCAGATTATTTCATTTCTGAAATTACCACCACCGAAGATGCTGTCCATTAGCATCTTAAGGTAGTGACTCGCTGTTGGATCGCAATGTAGGAAAATGCTACCTGTCTGTTTAAGAACTCTCTTTAGTTCGATTAGTCTTGGTGCCATCATCGAGAGGTACGCCAACATATCATTATCACCTAGAAACTTCCTAAATGCTTGCATAGCATTTGAAATCTTAGATGACGACGATTCTACAACGCGCTTATATGATAGTGCGGATACTTCATTCCACTCCCACGTGTCCTTAAACGCTCTTATTTGATCCGCTGATTTCGTGCCATCCTTTTCCTTAAAAAATGCATTATAATCCTGTGAACTGTTGAACGGTGGATCAAGATATATCAGGTCAATACATTCGTCAGGGATATGTAGTTGGAGTATTTCTAAATTATCTCCATAATAGAGTGTGTTTCTCATTCCTTCACTCTCTTTTCCCTGTATTCTAATGCTGATTCACGTTGCATATTCTACCTTATCCAAAAATACTCCCAACCCACCTCCCCAGAAACTCCATCCTACCAATCAATAACGAGATACGTGCCATAACGGTATATCCGAATGCTGCGCCGAAAGCAACCATCAACACCCAGATCCCGGTACGTGCAGTAGTTCCGAACCAGCCCTTATGCTCCTTGCTGAAGAAGAAATATACCAATGCCGAAAGCACTCCACCGACAATTACAACGTTGGTGAATGTTCCTCCGAGACTGAATGCGCCGTTATTGAAGTCAACCAGCGGGATCAGTGTCGAGCGGATCTGAGCGATAAAGTCCGATTGGAGATAGCGCGTCAAGTTTGTACCAGCCGCAAATCCGATGATGAACGCCATGGGCCAACGAGACATCCACGCCCAATTCGGCACCAACCGCGTCAGCATCATAAATCCGAGTATCAACGGCAGAATCCGCATCCAATTTGGGTCTTGAGCTACGAGGGTGGCGGCTTCTTCCGGGTTGGTGGTGAACCACGCCTGCGAAGCCGGAAGAATTGATCCGAGCATATTAGGGATCAACGTCGTCCAGAATGCTACTACCATCCAATACGCCGCTGATACACCTACAAACAGATGCTCGGCAAATTTGTAAAACGGATTGTCCTTGTACAGGAAGCTGAAAATCATCAGAGTGAGCAGTCCACCTACCCAAAGTTCAATGTATTGTGCTGCATTCATTTTTATTTCCTCTATTAACTGACATTTGCTTGTTTGATGAGTTCGTACGCCTGTTTCGTTGCGTATGAATCGGTCGCTTCATAGAACAGCTGAGCTACCGCTTCCGGTATGAAAACTGTATCAGGATAAGTGTCATTGATACCGATCAGATACGCTTTGTGCATTCGGTCATAAGCTGACTCCAATGTAACCGCTGCTTGTGCGTGTGTATGATCCCAATCCTGTATTCTATCACCGACTTCATTGAGGTTATCGTGCTTGAAACAGCCGCCGATATTCAGATTGAAAAGTATCTTCCAGATAGCACCTTCATCAATGGGCCAACCCTTGTTCTTGACGTAGGCTATCAACATATCCTTCATTTGCGATAACGGCTTACCTGCTGTGCTGTTCTCAAGGGTTGTCCATAAATGCTCGACTATCCGACCACGATATTCCCATGATACCCAAGGGACTTTCTTCTCCTTGAGGATTTTAATATAACTGTCGCACGCATCCTCAATCGTGTCGAAAGAATACCCGCTGCTTAAAGCATAGCTGTAATCATCGGATTCGTAAACCGCTTTCGATGAAATTTCAACCGAGAAACTGCCGCTATCCTCAGAGTAATGCGTTATATTGACAAAGTTCTGGTTCTCGGCGTCCTTTACGAAGTCAGTGAATGTCTGATAACCGAGCAGTTGAAAATCGAACTCGGGCCACAACTGCCGCATCATGTACGGTATGTCGGAATTTAGCGGGAGTGATCCGCGCCGTCTGATCGCTTTGACAGCTTGCAGCAAAATCATAAACGCATGATAGCGTTCATCGCGATGATCATCATCAATGATTTCTTCTTCCGGTTTTACTGTTTCAGTTTCAGCTTTGGTCGTAACAGGAATCGGTTCTTTTTCCTTCTTTGGACCAGTGTAAACTTTTGCTGCATCCTTTAACAGTGATGAATATCCGATATACGTATCAATGGTGTTTTTCAAGGTTACACTGGCGGCTTCCTCAACCGATATACAGATAACTTTTTTCCCGTGACGACGCAACCTCTGCACCAGAGGCACAAAATCACGATCACCGGATACCAATACGATGCTGTCGCTGCTCACCGGACTGAGACAATACTCCATAACATCCGCCGCAATCAATATATCTGCGGTATTCTTAGTCTTAGCATCGGAAAAGACTTGGTACATTTCGACACCGAATGCGGCGAACTCCTGAACATACTCCCTACAGGGCCACTTACTCCAATCGCCGTACGCGCGTGAAACGATAAGCGTCCCCTCCTCTCGCACGCGCAGGACAATGGCTTGCAGGTTAACAGTCAGTGTCTGTACCATCTGAATTGGAATGATCAGATTCTCTGCATCTATGAACAGTGCTACGGTCGTTGGTTTGCTGATGCTTTCCATGTTGCTCCTTGTTTAAGTTATCAAGTTGCCAAGTTGACAAGTTAAATTATCCCTGCTTAGCCAATTTATCCCGTCGTGACTTGATGAAGAAGGCAACATTACCGATGACTACAAAGAATATAATCACCAAGTGGGCTACAGTCTGTGGACCCATTAATCTGACTGCAGTCAAACTAACTTCATGATATTCGGGATACTTTTCCACAAGTGCCGCTTCATATTCAGCGGCACCTTGCAGTCCACCCATAAGTCCCAGCAGTTGTGTCGGATAGTACGGATACAGCAACGGCGCTTCAACAGCAGTAACGCCTCCCGCAACCGGGATATTAGCCCGATCTCCCGCAAACTGTACCCACTCCTTGAGCCCAGGCTTACCGGAACATACCCCGAGAATGAAGTCAAAGTCCGGAATTCCCTTTATCTTAGCCATCATCGGGAATCTGTTAATGTCCGTGCCTTCGGAATCGGTGGTGTACATGCCTTTTAAGTCTGTGAATATGGCGTTGATCAATCCTTGGTTACCGGCTTTATAACCGAGCTGGATGTAATCCTCGCCATATACTCTATCGGGGAACTCACCGTGAATGATTTTATCAATGGTGATATTAGCCTCAGCTTCACCCGTCGCCCACAGCGCCATTATATAGACTTTATGGCCTTTTATCATGCAGTGACGTAGCGTAGCATCACCCATCGGACGATTCTCCGGAACGGTTGACGGACCGTAATCAAACGACATCAGTATCTTTGATCCTTCCGGCAATGATTCCACTTTGTCAAAGATTGACTGTACAATCGGCGATGACCGCATCTCAAATTCCAGATTGAATATCATCGGAAGTATCACACCGAGTGCGATCAATGCAAAGATGATTCGGCGATCAATCTTCAATAGCTTATCTATGAATGTGTCTTGTTTGCTGTTCATGTTATTTCTCCTGCCCGAGATAGCTGCGTTCAATTCCGAGGATCAGCTTCATTGAAGTAGCGATAATGCCCAACGAAATTCCGATCATAATAGCACGTTGACCGGCGAGGTTCGGTGCGGACAGTATCCATGCTGACAGGTTTGGGATATACAGAAAATGTAGCCATTCCGGCAATTCTAATGCCCAGAAAGTTAACATGTGTCCGAGTGGTGTCCGTCCGACCAGAATGATAAATGCCGCCAGCAGTAGCACGGTCGCTTCGCGCGTTTTAGCGCGGAAAGCCCGATATGACGCTGATGCAACAAAGAACGCCAACAGACTGAACATAGTAGCTCCGAGCGGTACGAACACAGCATCGTAGATGACCTTGAACCAGGTACCGTCAGCGGTATAGTTACCCGTCAATCCCGGATCGCCACCTACTTTCAGCAGTCCGATGATTAACGTTATCAGGAATCCACCGATTGTTACCATACTGAAGAATTTGTCCTTGTGATTGCGGGTAATCCGGTCAATGTGAACCTTCAGCAGATTCCCACCTCCGAGAATAAACGCAAACACTGCGATAATGTCAAACCATACCGAGAACTCGCTGTCAAGCTCCGGGAACGGTTCATGCGGGATGAACAACGCTACAATTAGCGCAGTCCCCACTATGAAACTGATAATCAGAGGTATTTCGCGACGCATATGACCTCACTTGTTTTGTTCTCACGCCAAGACGCAAAGGCGCGAAGGAATTTATGTTATATTAGTAGTTATCGTCTTACTCTAACGGTTTCTTGTCTTATTTTCCCTTTTCTATTGAAGCTGACTCTGCAACTTTTCTCATTTTCGTTAAGCGAAAGCAGAGCTGTCATATAATCTAGGAAATCATAGATTCTATAATCATTTATTTTGAATACTACATCATCTTTGACATAAGGAAATACAACTGGGCTCGTAAAATTACCACTAATGAAGGGAATTACTTTCACCCCGTTTAATGCATTAGTGAAAACATTAATCCCAAGAGCGGGGACACGATTCAATTCTTTTTGATCTACTCCTGGGATTACCAATAGACACTCCTTTACTAAATTATAAAATGTCAGGAGGGGATCACGCCAATAGAGGTCCTTTGACGCATGTGAGACAAAGACTGTTTTATCATTTTCCCATACATCTTTGTGAGCATCAATTGTCCGCAGATATACATTTCCGTAATACATTACCTTATCTCGGGGCGGAATTACGATTGAGCTTCCTGATGAAGTGTTGATAAATCCTTTAAGTAGTTTATTATACTGTAAAAAAGAAGATGACCTCCCTGAAACATAACCAGGATTCGTGTATTTTACTGTGTCTACAGAAATGCTTACGTATATTATAAAATCAGCAAACGCAATATCTTCCACGAATTCCAGGTTGGCATACTTACCAAGAAGTGTTACTATATTGCTTAGCTTTAATTCTATTGGATATTCCTCTGAATCATCTTGATGATAAGGCTGAACATATAACAACTTTGAAGCATCCCATTCCTTTACCGGATTGTATGTCACTGTACCAAGTCGAGGAATTTTCGTTGCACAGCTCATAAAAAACTGAGAAATGAGAAATAATACCAAGATCACTATTATGTAGTTGTATTTCAAATTCATTTCTACTATCTCCTATCAATCCACCCGGTTAACTGCCAAAACAACCGCAGCTATAATCAAAGCACACACTACAAACGAAACCGCAATTGCTGTCAATCCTGCAAAGATATGCTTGGTGTTGATCTCTGCCTGAATTTTATTTCTTAGAATCATTTTTCCAATACCTCCTACCATCAGGTGTCCTGTCCAACAGCTTCATTTCGATCATGCTCCGCCTAAGCTGAGCCGGGTCGTTGAAGGTATGGAGCGTGTTGAGAAGCTCATTGACTTCCTTTTCATCGTACTCCTTACCCGATTCAAACTTTTCAGCGAGTAAAGATAATGCGATCATTTGCTTACCGAACTTAGCGGGCCACGACTTCATCTTACCTTCAGCGTCAAAGAATCCTTTTACTGATTTTGGCATGTCCATTTCAATTCCTTTTGAATCTATCTAAAATATCGTGTGAACCGATAGCAATTAACTTAACTGTATCATGCGATAGACGACAAATTATCCGCCAACTACGATCTATTCTGACTTCCCAATATCTACTGTCTTTTCTAATTCGTTTTAGACGCAGAGATGGATGTATTCTATCGGATGTAAGTTGTTTAATAACCTTGGTTGCTTTGACTGTTTTCTCCAGATTTGCTTTTTTCCACATCCGTTTGAATTGAGGTGTCCAAATAATATTCATCAGTTGTTCAAATCTTTGAACAGTTCATCAAGATCAGTAGTTGACTTAAAATTGCCCGATGCTAACTCTTCTTCCGATTTACGGATAGCCTCCTGCCAATAAGGCGTGTACAAGTATGCTTCATCATCAGGAATAAGTTCAAGCTCGTGTAATGCGATAGTTGCCAATCGTAACGCTTCGCTTATATCATCACTTTCAAGATCAGGATACAAACGCAAGATTTCATCCCTTGCAATATCTTCAGCTAACATCCCAACGACAGTAGCAACCGGTATCTTCAGCCCTCTAATGCATGGAACTCCATCCATCTGATTGGGATCAATTGTAATTCTTGAAAATTGCATAATACAACCTCTTATTCTTCTTTGTGTCTTGGTGACTTGGTGGTTTTCTCTTCCTTTGCGTCTTTGCGACTTTGCGTGAGCCTCTAAAAATTCAACGCAAACAACCGATTAAACGCATCCGACGCTTTTGCTATGAATCCACTGCCGTTCCCAAATGAACTCAACGTCGCTAAAACTGATCCAACCAGTATAGAAAACATAGCAAGCATCTTACCGACATCCTGACCGCGCAGCGATGCGATCATCCGCTGGTCGCCGGATAAGTAAGCTGATGCCGCAAATAGTTCCTCACCGATGAGGGTATAATCACACGCTGCCACAAAGAACGGCAACTGACTCGGCATAGCGGTTCCCGCAATCTGAATCGCGCCGATGGAGTTACCTGTCTCAGCCAGAATCAACGATTCCGCAAAGAACGCACCCATATAGAAACATGCGGCGGGCTCCTCACGTACCATCGTCCCGTCAACCGCCGCTACATAACCGAACTGTTCATCCGTTACATAATGCACCATATCATCATGATAATAATCAGGTCGTCCAACCGATAGATACGCTTCTTTGACCACTTCACGACCGTTGGACATCACCAGTGACCGCGACACCGGAACATCCAATCCGGTCTCATACTCAGCAGTCAACTTAGCCACCGATCCGAGAATATTCAGGCCCGCTAACGTCTGCACGTCATCCAGATCAAGTATCCCCGGAACAAACAGCACCGACCTACCCATCTCAGTCGCTCGACCGACAGCTTCCTCAACCGCTTCCAATCCCGCAATCTTGCGGATGAACAGCATCTTATGCGCCGTCATCACATACCATATCACCGCTGTCAGAACGACAATCGCAATGAGTAGCATATTGATCTTTCGCATATTGAACCAAGATGCGTGAGTTATCACATTGGTAATCGGACGAGACTCAAACAGTGCCCCTTCACCTTTCACTCGCAGCATGTAGTTGTAGCTCTTATCATGCTCCAAGCCCGAGTCGTTGTAAGCGTTATCAGTGAATGGAACTTCATCGATTAGATTCCACTTTCCTTCACCTTGTTCAGTTCTGTAGATGCTCACCAATCCGGGATGCCCGACCCCTTCACTCAGTTTCCATGTTATGTCCACTGCTCCACCACCGTCATTCGGAGCATCTATGGCAGTGAATTCTGTGAACCCACCGCTGAGTGTTTTGGGAAGATCGAGAGTGGTTTCAGCGAGCAGCTCATCATTCCTGAACGCCTGAAGTGTGTAGGTGATATCCGCCCCTGCTTCAATCAGATCTAAATACTCGTGGGTGGTAGATTCAAACACGGAGGTCGGTGTGAGCCCGGTCTCGTCTCTTGTGAGATGAAACTGCACGTTATCGGTAGGACCTTCATACTTCCAGTGTAGCTTCGCCTGCGTTCGGATGCCAGGTATGGTTTCAGCGGTAAAGAGTGTGAAATCACCGGATAATTTCACGATTTCACCATCATTTGCCCACAGGGTTGTGGAAAAGGTTAGAACTGTTAACAATAGGACTATTTTTATGGAACGCATAACTGTACTCCTGTCGGGTAGTTAGATTTCTCACGCAAAGACGCTAAGGCGCAAGGTATATGTAGCTCGGCTTATATGATAAGCCGTAGTGTCATCAAGTCGTTGTAACACTGGATTCCGGATCATGCAGTCTGTCCGAGAATACGAATATCCGCTGTCAACCCGCCGTGGTTGACAGCGTAACTTAAGTAGTATCAATAATGTGGCTGTCAGGTGCGGCGACCTGACAGCGGGTTATCTACATTCTCGGACAGACTGTCAAGTCCAGAATGACAAGGTCCGTCATTCCAGCGAAGGCTGGAATCCAGTCTTCCCCTTTATTTTACTTCAGATCCCCGGTTTCGGAGAAACCGGGCTACGTTTTGTCTATCGCTTCATTCACCATTGCAAACAACAGTGGAATCTGAATCTCATGGTGTCCGATGAAGTTGAACTTCCGCCCTCCGGTCAGAGTCGGTCGGTTAAGCACATTCACTGTCGGACGGTAATGTGAAAACATGTCGAAATTTGCAGCGGCAAACTTGTGAGCCGGAGAACCAAGATTTCTCGCAATCGTCAAAGCCTTCAAAAAAACCTCCGGCATGATTACCGCAGATCCGATATTCATGACCGCTCCCCCTTCCTCAAGACGAGCCACCTGACGGCTGAACAGACGGAAATCACGCATGCTGGCTCTACCGATTGCTTCACCATCAGCGGACGGATGCTGGTGGATAATGTCTGTGCCGATTGCTACATGAACGGTCATCGGGACGCTGTTTCGGTATGCACCGCATAACAGGCTTAAATCGGCATAAGGAGCATCCTTCTCAAGCAGTGCTTTTCCGAGAGCTTCTCCGAATCCCAACTCCCTTTTCACGGGATCTGATATGACCCCGTTGATGAAGTCTGCTGTTTCTCGTACCATACCGAATCTGCCGTCTGCCAATCCTTCCGCGACATCCTCTGATGTCCTTCCGAATAGAGCGATCTCGCTGTCGTGGATTATAGATGAACCGTTTGTAGCTATCGCGGAGACAATCCCACGCTCCATCCAGTCAATCAGCAGTGGAGCGAGTCCGGTCTTGACTACATGACCGCCGTGCATGACTACAACTGCCTTACTCCGCTGATGTGCTGATGCGATAATTTGTGCAAAATCCTTAATATCCTTGGCTTTCAGAATTGCAGGCAGTGATTCGATAAATTCTGCGAGCGTCAATCCTGCTTTGGTCGGTTTGGCAAACTCGTTGAGATTAACCTTGCGTGTCAGCTCATCAATGGAGAATCGCTTCACTTTTGACAGGTCAATTTCAGGATATCTGGATTTATCGGGTTGCATCACTCAGTCTCTGCATGTTTTTTAATTTCAGCAAGCTTGTATCTATTCAGCTTGGCAAACACTCGTCCGAAGTAGAGCCAGCTTTTCATCAGCACCGGCATCCGGTATTCATCATCGGTGATCCATATCTCCATGTTGCCTTTTCGACGGAACAGACCTGATGACTCCAGCATCGGTTCGATTTTGTAACAGTTAAACTCACCTGCGGGGACCTTGATCTTCTCCTTGCCGTAGATTTTAACCCCAAGCTGATACCTCTCCCGGATATCATGAACGTCAATCCATACTGTGCTGTCGGCAAACAACGGTCTGGTTCTCAGCTCATAAAATGCACCAAGTACATCCTGAATATGCCCAATGACCTCGAGTGTATCCGGAATCTTTGGGGACTTCTTTTCAAACAAATAAGCGATACCGGTTTCAGGAAAATATTCCACTCGTTTCGTGTACTTGTGTTTGCCCTCATGCAGATTCTTGACGAATTTCCGGGAAAAACCACTGTCAACATCGCGCCAGCTTTCAATGCGATCCCGCACTTTGTAAAAGTAGTCAACTGTCCGGGTTGATCGCGCAGAGGATGCTATCACGAAACAGTCATATCCGTCAAACTGCTGCACGGATTCGACTGCCATGATGGCATGACCGCCGAGGACAAACTCAAACGATATGTCAAACTCCAGTCTCTCGCCTACTCCGAATGGAAGAGGCATTTCAGGCTCGTCACTTTCAGTCAAAACCGTGTCCAACAAGCTATCCGATTCGATAACAACAGACATTGAATCCGCCAAACTATCCGGCATCGCAATCTTAAAACCAACACTATCTGACAAAGTGTCCGGTTCATCCTGCACAATGCTCAAACTGTCCATATCCAATGAATCGTCAATCACCACCGCAGAGTCCTCGCTATCAGGTGGTTCGGGATCATCATCTCCCGATGAAGGGACGGATAACAGCAGCCCTATCACTACTGAGTATTTAAAAAATCCATTTATCATTACTATCTATGAGGGTATTTATCTTTCAGCACCTTGTCAAATGTCCAGACGTCGTGGTTGAGACAACCACGACTACAGAATGACTGCCTGTAGTCGAGCTTGTCTCAAACCCGCCTAACTGGATAGCTAATATGCATTGTCACCCTTTATGACTGCCCACAGTGTCAGCACAAGTATTTTCAGATCAAACATCAGCGACCAGTTTTCGATATAGTAACGGTCATAGTGAGTCCGCTCCTCAATGGGGGTATCACCTCGAAGTCCGTTGACTTGAGCCCATCCGGTGAGCCCGGATCTGACCCGATGCCGTTCATGGTAGCCGTCTATACGCTCAGCAAACTCTTTGACGTACTCCGGTCGCTCCGGTCTCGGACCGATCAGGCTCATGTCCCCGATCAGAATGTTCCACAGCTGCGGCAGCTCGTCAATACTCCAGCGGCGTATTATTCTGCCGAAGCGGGTCACACGCTCGTCATTCTGAGTAGTCCATCCCGGTTTTTTACCGCTCTCGGCATCCAATCGCATCGAACGAAACTTGATGCAGTCAAACTCTCGCCCGTCAAGCCCTACTCTCCTCTGCCTGTAGATCAATGCACCGCGACTCTCCAATTTAATCAAGATGGCAATGATAACCAACAATGGAAGTAGAAACAGCAGCATTATCCCTGCTAGCGAAACATCGAACAGTCGCTTGACGATGCCCTGCCATCCGGAAAACGGGTTTTCCTTGAGCGTCCACAGCGGTGCTCCACCGACTTCGATAACCTTTCTCGGACGACCGTTGACAGGCTGGATATCCGGCAGATACAGGAAATCAACGTTGACGCCGTAACACGATTCCACCACTCGAGGCAGTACACGACTATCCCTTTCAGAAGGAGCGATTATCAAGGTGTCAAGCTGCTCCTGCTGCACAATCTTACCGGACATGGACACTTCGCCCAGCCACTTAAGCTTGTCTGTGCTCGGTTCCTCGTCATCCTCATCGGAGATATTTCCGATCAGGCTGAATCCAAATTGTGGACGGTCGTTAAGATGACTTATCATGCTGCCCAACTGACTGCCGTGTCCGACAATCGCAGCACGTCTTACCCCCAGCCCCCTGCGATAGCCAAACTGACGCAGCTTCCGCCCGATTATCCTCACAATCACCAAGCTGCAACCGCTGAAAAGGAACAGGAAACCTACGGTAATTCGAGAGAATGTGACTTCGCGGTAGAAGAACAGTGCTGCGAGCAATAACGTATATCCGAGCGTGTACATCCTGAAAACCGTGACCAGCTCGTCGAACATGCCGTCCTGTCTCGGAAAACGGTATAATTGTCCGGTCAACAGCATCATAAACGTCAACAGTGCGCTGACCATAGACAGCCGTAAGTACCAATCAACAGGAGGCAGTCCGGTTACAATCGGGATGTAGGATGTGAATAGCACACTGAAGCGAAATTGATAGGCGAGCCAGGCACCAACTATTATCGCTGCAACATCACCGACTGCCACCAGAACCGGCAGCCATATTTGACCGAATCGCTTCACATCTACCCCTGCATCCTGTTCCATGCGTCGTAGATCACGTCATACATCTCCTGCCTGAACCGCTGACGGCTGAACTGCTCGGCATGTCTGCGGATGGCTCCTGTGTCAAACGGCACGCTGTCCAACTGCTTCATCGCCTGTGACAACGATTCGGGTGTCTGCTCATAGAAGTAAATTCCGGTTTGATCATTGCCGCTTGGTACTACAGTGTCAAGTGCACCACCGAATCCGTATGCAATAACCGGACGTCCGCAAGCCTGTGCTTCTACGGGAGCGATACCGAAATCTTCCTCTCCCGGATAGAGTAAGGCGGACGCATTACGATACAGTTCAGTCAATTCTTCCTGCGTCTGCCAGCCGATAAATTCTGTTTTATCCCCACCCATCTTTTGCAGCCGTGCCCGCTCAGGACCGTCACCCACGACTACAAGCCTGACTCCGAGTCGTTTGCATGTCCGTACCGCAAGATCCACCCTCTTATACGGAACCAGTGCCGACACCGTTAAAAAATAATTTCCGGTTCCGGGTCCGGGTGTATAATGCTCTATAGACACAGGAGGGTACACCACTTTGGAATCCCTCCGGTAATATTTCTGGATTCGGTGCCTGACATGATTGGAGTTTGCAACCAATTGATCCACCCTTGTGGATGCGACCACATCCCAGTTTCTCAGGTAGTGTGCTGCTAATCCCGCAATCGCCCGCAGGATGGGCCCGATCCGCTGAGAACCAAGATAATCACTACGCATGTCCCACACGTACCTCATCGGCGTATGCACGTACGAGATATGTGCGGCTCGCGGTGGAGGAATCAAGCCCTTGATGGCACAGTGACTGCTCGAGATAATCAGGTCATATCCACGCAGATCCAACGCTTCCACCGCCCACGGAAACAGAGGCAACCAGAACCTGAAAAGACGACGACCGCCAGGCAGCTTGACAATAGGTGACTCGATTACCCGTCTCGACTCGATCAGCGGAGAGACCGTACCGGGGATATGAGCGATGGTGAACAGATCCGCTTTGGGGAACATGTGGCACAGCTCTTCAAGAACCATCTCACCGCCGCGCATCCCGGTCAGCCAATCATGAGCGAGAGCTACCCGTCTCGCTGGAATTCTTGATGTTACATCGCTCTGTGTGGTCATTTGAGCAATTACGTAGCCCGGTTTCTCTGAAACCGGGGTGAATTGATAGGTAAATCCCGGCTTCGGAGAAGCTGGGCTACGTTACGGTGATACCTACAGATCATCACTCACCCTCTTCTGGGTAGATCAACTCATCGGCTTCCGACATCCGGATCTGATAAGCTTCACCCGGTATAAGTCGATCTATATTAGAGAAATTGAGCGAAGGCACCATGAATCTCCCTCTGCCATTTTTAGCAATAAGCATATTGTCAAGGATAGATTCAAATCCATCCCAGGGATCAAGTTCATAGTCTGGGAGATATGCGGCAAAATTCCAATTTTCCCTGAGTGGCACTGGTTCTTGCGGGTCGAGTCGGATGCCCGGCACGATTAGAACTGTTTCTTCAATGACTCTAACCTGATAACCTTCAAATGGTGAAATAGGTCCCATATTGTTAAAAGGGATTGATGGTACATAGAATCTACCTCTCCCATTCTTCACCATTCCTATTGCATTTTCAATTGCACTGAAGATAAATATCGGATCAACACTAATTGGATTTATCGGAAGTGACACAAGACTCCAATTGTTATTCAATTCAATTCTAACGGTATCCGGTGGTGGAGCAACCAATCGTAAAACAGTTTCACCCTCACCCTCCTCGACGACTTCCCAAGCAGAGACTATCTCCTCCATTTCTGAGTCATCCCACACTCTCCATTGGGAATAACTACCGAACACTGGTATTTCATAGGGTGCATCATCTTCAATTACTACTGCATTGAGAATAGTCTGTCCCCACCTAGGTCTTCTACGATTCATTTCAACTGCTGCAATTTCATCCCCTTCTTCACCAGGCTCTCCATTGATTAAAACTTCATCAATAATATATATGTGATCAAACTCTCGCTCTTCAAACCAAAAATGTCTTTCACCCATGAAGGGAGCCCAAAACACATCCTGATTATTGTTACGGGTATCACACCATGCCGGATGAGCCAGACCTCCACCGGCGGCAATTCCGTTATAGTCACCGATAAATGCGCCCCCAAACCCAATGCGAGGATCAAACGACTCACTGCTGATCCGTTCGTTATCCGGTAACTCCTCGTCCAGACCGTTCCATCTGACTCCGTATAGGTCAACGAAGATGTTGTCCTCGTCTAAACGGCGGTCGTACCACACCGCATACAGGTGACCGTTCACCGGATCAACTGCAATCCACGGAAAAAACTGATCCAGTCCGTTTTCCGCTTCATCATCGTTCAATCGTATCGGATCAGTCCAATTGTCTGCACCGTCATCACTATACGCAAGCAGTATATCAGCATCACCAGATCTGTGATCCGCCCAAGTTACATAGACACGCCCGCTGTTTTCACCATCTGAACAATCAACTGCCGGAGAGGGAAAGCTGTTAACACGAAACTCAGTGGGGTCCAATCTACGTGGGATTGCATCCGTATTAGCCACAACAAAAATCTCCTCAAAAGACTCACCACCATCGTCGGACTTTCTACCAATAACTCTATCTGCTGTATAGTCCTTCCAGATGACATACAGTTCACCATCCGGTCCCACCGTCGGTACAGATCCCTGTGAGCTACGTCTGGTCAGATTCAGAGGATCAGACCACTCCTCACCACCATCTTCCGACCGAGAGAAATAGATACCACTTTCACCTCCAAAACGTGTCCATGAAACGTAGATATTACCCTCATATTCGCTGTCGCTGTTGTCTATACCGACGTAGCATTTGTCTTCAAAGGGTGGGTTATTTTCACCCTCTCTATGCACAATCACCCAATTCGGCTCTCCCCACTCAGTGCCACCGTCTTCGGACTTGCTCACGTAGATGCCACCGAAATCGTCATCGCGGTTAAACGCAATACCGCACATATATGCGTTTCCGTCATTGTCAATAGCCACTGAAGGATCGCCGGATGCTCCGAATCCATCTATATCCTCTACAACTCCGTCCTCCCAAGTTCTGCCACCGTCAAAGGTAACATAGTATCCACAACGGACATCATCACCGCGGTAGTCGTTGCAGCCGCCGATGACATGCTGCGGATTATTGGGATTGACGAATGAAGCTGACTCATTCTGGTGTGTGCGGTCTTCGTCGCTGACTAACCGATTCGGTCCGACACGATCCCGCAAAGGTCCCGCCTCATACCTTGTTAGATCCGGTGGAAACATAACCACACCGGATATCTCGGGATCACCCGGTCTGATCGATACATTGCGGTTTAAGTCGTTATTCTGAAAAGCTCTATTGTCCGCTTGAGCAATAGTAGCAAACAGACATAGCAGTACAAAAAGATTCCTCATCATTTCACTTCCCTTCTTGATAACAATAAACAATATCCATTAAAAGTGTGTTTGTTCCCGAGTTTTCCCGCTGTCAGGTCGCCGTACCTGACAGCCATATGGTTGACATTACGTAAGGTAGTGTCAGCCGCGGCGGGCTGACGCCTGAGTTCTCTTAGAAAACCATAAATGTCATCGTGGCGATTCCCGCTAGTGCGCAATAAAGGGCAAACCACTTTAGCTTACCGCTGTTCACAACCTTCAGCATCAGTGCAATGGCGAAATATCCGGACACAGCAGCAGCAATCCCGCCCCACACGTGAGCCATCGTGAACGGTGCGGTTCCGGTTGACCAGTAAAAACTCTCCAGTAGCGTCCCACCGGCAATCGGGGGAATGGAGAGGATAAAAACATATTCTAACAGATCCTTCCGTTTCACTCCGAGCAGCATTCCGGCGGAAAGAGTAGCTCCTGAACGGGAAATCCCCGGCAGTAAGGCAAAAGCCTGTGCCAATCCGATAATCAACGCCCGACTCACCCCCATCTTTTCAGCACTAACCAAGGATCGGGCAAAATTCTCACCAAACCATAGCAGCGCAGCGGTAATCAACCAGGTGAATGCGACGGTTGTGCTGTTGAGGAAGAGAGTTTCAATCTGCGTCTCAAGTGTTAATCCGACCACGATAGCCGGAATTGTTCCAATCACTAACACAGTCAACCAGCGGATACCACTTTCGCCGCCGCTGAATATGTCTGAAAAAATGTTGATAATCCGCCTGCGGAAGAATACCAGCACCGCCAACAGAGATCCCGCATGAACAATAATGACAAACCCAGGATCACCCTTCAAATTTGTCTTAAGTAATTCACCGACAACCACCAAATGACCGCTGGATGAAATGGGCAGAAACTCGGTCAGCCCCTGAATAATTCCTAAGATGATTCCCTGAATAACTGTCATAGAGGATTCCCTGATATTAGATTGGACAAAGTGAGCAGTACGTTTCCCGATTTCACAGAGATCGGGGGATGATTGTTAATGTATGTAGCCCGGTTCCTCTGAAACCGGGGTTTATTGCCGTAGGGGCGAATCTTGTGTTCGCCCCTTTTACAAACAGTTCAGATTACACGCTTTAGCGTGAAGAACAGCCTGAAGGCTGAACTCTAAACATCTATTTCAACAACGTTAAAAATACACCTGCAGCCACCGCCGAGCCGATCACACCGGCGACGTTCGGACCCATCGCAGCCATCAATGGATTGACGCGACCATCAGTCTCTTCCGAAACAAAACGCTGCACAACACGTGCTGCCATAGGAACCGCCGAAACACCGGCAGCGCCGATGCACGGATTGATCCTCTTGTCACTCGGCAGGAACAGATTGATCAGTTTCCCGAACAGGACACCGCCGATTGTAGAGAATCCGAATGCAATTGCACCAAGAAGCAATATTTTTAGCGTCTCAAGCTTCAAAAAATTATCGGCAGCCATCGTCGAACCGATCACAACACCGAGAAAGATCGTGACGATGTCAATCATTGGACCGCCTGCAGATTTCCGCAGCCTTTCAGTAACGCCCGATTCACGGATCAGATTGCCAAACATCAGCATCCCGATTAACGGCGCACTACTTGGAACTGCCAGCATGGCAACTATTCCGGTTACAATCGGAAATAAGATCACGGCAGTCTTCGACACCGGTCGAGCCTGCGGCATGTCAATTTCACGCTCCTTCTTCGTCGTCAGCATCCTCATAATCGGCGGCTGTATCACCGGCACCAGCGCCATGTAACTGTATGCCGCAACCGCTACCACACCCAACAGATGCGGAGCGAGTTTCGCTGCGAGATATATCGAAGTCGGCCCGTCCGCACCTCCGATGATCCCAATCGCACCGGCTTCCTGTGCTGTGAACCCTAACAGGTAATACGCTCCCAATGCGGCGGCAAATATGCCAAACTGCGCTGCAGCACCGAGCAGGAACGTGAACGGTCGTGACAGCAGCGGTCGGAAATCGGTCAAAACTCCTACTCCAAGAAATATCACCGGAGGCAGAAATTCCGTCTTTATCCCGACCTTATATATAAATGCCATCAACCCGTCGTGGAATCCGATCCCCGCAGCCATGTGAGCCAGTGGCAAATTTGCCAAGATGGCACCAAATCCAATTGGGATCAGCAGTAGAGGCTCAAAATTCTTCTTAATAGCAAGAAAGATGAGCACACCACCGATCAGATACATGAGCAGATTGCCAACGGACAGATTGACAAACCCTGACGTTTGAATCAGGGAGTTTAACGCATCCATGTTCTCCTCCTTAATTTTGGAGGATGGTCATAATCGGCTTGCCTGCACCGACATCATCGCCGATTTCAACGAGCACTTCCTGAATTGATCCGGCAACCGGAGCTTTCACCGGGTGATTTGCTTTCATCGCTTCTACCGCAGCCAAAATCTGCCCTTCAGATACTGCATCACCCTTCTTAACCTTCAACTCAACCACCGGAGCATCACCCTCAAACGGTGAGAAGACACCAACACCGTTTGATGATGGCGTAGAGGTTGCCTGAACCTGCGCCGACTGGACAGGTAGCTGACCGTCACCGGGAATATCGAGTGTCACCCTGAATGTGCGAGTCACTTCTCCTTCCTGAAGAGTGCAGGTTGTAGTCATCGGACCCGGTGCAAACGTCGGTGCTGCGGGCTGATTTACAACCGCAGTCGCGGGAGCAGAAGCCGGTTTTGGCTCTTCCTTCTTCTTCAGCGGTAATTCGATTTTCGGTTTGCCTTTGAGCAGCCTCAATCCTTCATTCATCTCGATGTTCTTTTTAGGCACGATTGCAGCAGCGACGAGAAATACTGACTTGTCATCTGTCGGCAGACCACGCTTCTCAAGCTCTTCCTTTGCAGGTCCAAGGCTGTCCGGTGCCGCTTCAAGCGGGTTGCCCTCGAGTACCGGCAATTCTAACTGTTCTGATGCGATCTTGACAACTTCCGGATCAGACGGCAAAGGTGTGTTGCCGAAGTAACCGAGTACGCTCTTTCCGTATCCCGGGTCAATCTTCTCCCAGCGACCGTACAGCACATTGTTGAACGCCTGCAGCCAATACTGCTGACTTCCGGGTGTGACGCTTGTCCATGCACCACCTGCTTTAACCACAACCGGGAATTCAGCCAGTACTTCACTGTAGCGGTTGAGGATTCCAGCTTTAACCATCATGTGAACGTTGGGACCTATAGCTCCACCCGGCATCGGGAAACCGACCACACGGGCGTCTGCAGATGTCACAACCGGATTGAACACGTAATCCTTCAACCCTTCATTGAGCAGATCTTCAATCTCACCCATTATCGAGGCATCAATATCGAGTGAATATCCGGTTCCCTTTAGGGCATGATCCATTGAGCGGACATCGGGCTGTACAGTTCCGCTCGCCAGCGGACGAACAGACAAATCAATACCGTCTGCACCGCCCTCTATGGCTGCAGAGTAGCAGGAGACTGCTGTTGAAGCGGTATCGTGAGTATGCGACCAAAGCGGGACTTCCGGTGGTAATATTTTTCTGATACCTTTTGCGGTTTCATAGACTATTTGAGGTGGTGTTGTGCCGGAGGCGTCTTTCATGCAGAGTGAGTCAAAGTGAACACCACTGTCGAGTAATTTTTGTGCTATTCCAATATAAAATTCGGGTGTATGAGCTTCTTTTGATTCAAAAGGCAGCCCCATAAATGCCACGCAGACCTGATGGTGCATGCCGGAATCAACTATAGGTTGTCCAGTCTTTACCAGCAGGTCAACGTCGTTCATAAAGTCAAAGTTTCTATCCCAAGTTGTACCGTACTGCTTATGCAGATCAGCCTGACGTTTCAAGGCTTTCGTGTTTTGGGTGGTTAAGGTGACACCGCTGATTGAGCGGGTCAGGATTTGTAAGTCTGCTTCGGGACCGACCGCATCACGCATCTTCTGCATGGTCTCGAACGGATCCTCTCCGCAATAAAAATAGGGGGCTTGGTATCTCGCCCCACCACCGAATTCAAAATGACGAATTCCCGCCTTAGCTGAGGCTTCCATGGCGGGAAGAATATCCTGAATCCTTGTCTTTCCACCGAACATGCTCTGCAGTCCGTCGCGGAAAGGCGTGAACATAACCCTTATAGTTTTAGGGTTTTTGGTATATATCATTTGACTTCCTCAATTCGGGTCACTCGTGCGCCGGGGATTAATGTCGGCACGGTTGATGTAATAGCAGCGACGTATGCCGCTGAAGACTCCTGTTGTTTCGTCGGGAAAAGTGCTGCAATGGCTTGCATCACTCCGGCAAGAACGGTTAAAACGACGAAAACCGATATAAAAGCTGTGATACAGATTGACCACAGGTTGTAATAGTCCATCGTACTCCTCTGTTAATTGATTTCATCCTCAAAAAACACCATTTTAAGTATAATCATTCTGCGCTCAACACACAACCGACTCACACCGATTTGCATCCGCTCTATCAATTATTGAGGAACGTTTTACGTAATATCTATCTGATAATCAGCAGCGATAAAACGGTTAATCGGACGATGATGACATACAAGGGTTGTAAGAGTTGAGAAGACAAAAGAGTAAAAAGCATCAACCGCTTTGCCATCGAGCCGCATCGCATAGATGTAGCTGTCCTTCGGAAAAACGCATTCACCTCACTACTCTCGATCAGATTCAGGAGGGAGAATCCATCGAGGTTTGCAGTGTGAGAGGAACCGGAACAGTTGCAGATGAACTGATTGCAATGGGTTTTGTGACCGGGACTTATGCGGAAGTGTTGCGAAACAAAGCTGATACAGGCTGTATAGTGAAGATCGGAACTAAACGGATTACGATAAGGCATGAGCAGGCGGAACAAGTTTGGGTGTTGCCGACCGTAATTGACATGTAAGGGACAAAGCAGATTATCTGCTGTCAAGTCACCGCACCTGACAGCAAATAGATTGATATTATGCGCGTTATGCTGTCAACCACGGCGGGTTGACAGCGGTGATTCACCATTAAAGGTCTCAGATCCTAATAGTGAAACGTCTTCAGCCCTTTAATGTAGAGCGCACGCTCAAATGCTGCGGGTTCCTCTACCGACTGCTGACTCATCGAACCCTTCAACTGCTCAATGGATTCATACTCCCGATCTTCCATCCATTCAGTCAGATCGTTCAACACGGTTCCAATGTGTTTTACACCATGTTTGAAAATCGAGCTGCACATCATAGTAATGTCAGCACCCGCCATCAACAGCTTGATCGCATCGAGTGCCTGATGCACGCCACCTGTCGCTGCCAGTGAAACATCAACCCGGCCGTACAGCAGACCCATCCACCGCAGTCTCAATCTGATGTCATCCGAGCAGCTCAGAATAATATTCGGCTGAACAGTCAACTCGTTGACGTTGATGTCAGGTTGATAAAAACGGTTGAACAGCACCAATCCGTCAGCACCAGCTTCTTTAAATCGTTGCGCCATGTTTGGCATTGACGTAAAGAACGGGCTCAGCTTAACTGCTACCGGTATTGAAACCTGTGCCTTAATCGCTCTGACCACGTCAACGTAAGTATCATCAAGTGTAGCAGCCAAGACGTTGGGATCGGTCGGGATGTGATACAGGTTCAACTCAACAGCATCGGCTCCGGCTTCCTGAAGCTGACTTGCAAACTCCAGCCAACCACCTGCAGTCACACCGTTCAGGCTTCCGATAACGGGGATGTCAACAGCTTGCTTCACTTTGCGCAGATGCTCGACGTATTCCTCACCACCATGAGTATAAACTTCAGGCTCCGGAAAGTATCCCTGAGCTTCTGCAAAGCTGTCGGCATGTTGAGTTGTATGGTAGTGCAGTTCCAGTGCTTCGTTGGTGACCTGCTCTTCAAACAGCGAATGCAGCACAACCGCCGCAGCGCCTGCATCCTCCATATTACGAATGTTGTCCAGCGACTCCATCAGCGGAGACGACGACGGGACAATGGGATTTTTTAATGTGAGTCCGAGATATTTGGTTGATAAGTTCATGAAATAACCTTACTTAGGTTCTTGTTAAATTCGTCTCAGTTGTGTATCATTTGTAGGGGCGTGATTCAACACACCCATTATCGTGTTATTAAAACACGGGTTTGATGAATCAAACCCCTACGGTATAAATTTAGAGGTCTATTGTGCTTCCTCTCCATTTTCTTTCTCAAAATTCATCGCTGCCAACTGCTCGTAGTAGCTCCACCGTGCATTTACATCAGCTTGGGCACGTTCCATAAGATCTTTTGCGCGATCCGGTTTGAAGCGAGCAAGCATTTTCCAACGAGTCTCACTGTCGGTGTATTCCTTCAACGGTATTGACGGAGCTTTGGAATCCAGTTTCAGTGGATTCTTGCCTTCCTTAGCCCAATCAGGATTGTAACGATACAGGGGCCACATGCCACTCTTGACAGCGGCGGCTTGATGCTGCATACCTATGGACATGTCAATGCCGTGAGCGATGCAGTGACTGTTGGCGATGATCAGGGACGGTCCGTCGTAAGCTTCAGCCTCAAGGATAGCACGCACGGTCTGTTGATCCTTAGCACCCATCGCAATCTGAGCCACATATACATAACCGTAACTCATAGCGATCATGCCGAGATCCTTGCGAGCGATACCTTTACCGGCAGCGGCAAACTTAGCTACAGCGCCGAGTGGAGTGGCTTTTGAACATTGACCGCCTGTATTGGAATATACGCCTGTATCGAGCACCAACAGATTGACGTTACGACCTGATGCCATTACGTGATCCAATCCACCGTAACCGATGTCGTAAGCCCAACCGTCACCACCGAATCCCCACACGCTCTTCTTCACAAGATTATCAGACAGTTCAACCAAATGCTTCGCTTCCCAACGATTATCACCTGCGAGCTTCTGTTTCAACGCTTCAACAAATTCACGTTGCTCTTGGATGTCAGCTTCATCTTTCTGAGGATTGTCGGCAACCTTGGCAACCAACTCTGCTCCGATGTCATTACTCAATTTATCTAACAGTTCAAGCGCAAACTCACGATGTTTATCAATCGTCAGCCGGAAACCAAGAGCAAACTCAGCAGTATCTTCAAACAGCGAATTGTTCCACGTCGGACCACGACCGTCTTTATTAGTAGTGTACGGCGTTGTCGGTAAGTTACCGCCGTAAATGGAGGAACATCCGGTAGCGTTACCGATGATAGCACGGTCTCCGAATAGCTGTGTTACCAGCTTAACATAAGGTGTCTCACCACAACCGGAACATGCTCCCGAATACTCAAACAACGGCTGCAGGAACTGTGAGCCCTTCACCGTATTCACCTTGACCAACCTGCGATCCACTTCAGGAATATCATCAAGGAAGAAACGGTAGTTTTCACGTTCAGCCTCACGCAGAGGCGGTTGAGGCTCCATGTTGAGTGCGCGGAGTTTGGGTACCTTCTTATTCTTGACCGGACAGACATCAACGCATATAGCACAGCCGGTACAATCCTCAGGAGCTACCTGCAACAGGTACTTCATACCTTTGAAATCTTTGGCTTTATAGTCCATAGACTTGAACGTTGGAGGTGCATCATCCAACAGTTCAGGATCGCAGACCTTTTGACGGATCGCTGCATGAGGACAAGCGATCACACACTTGCCGCATTGTGTACAGATGTCGTCGTCCCATACCGGAATTTCCATAGCGAGGTTCCGCTTTTCAAACTGTGCGGTTCCGGTCGGGAATGTTCCGTCATCGGGAAATGCGCTGACAGGCAGACTGTCTCCCTTGTTGGTGATGATCGTTCCAAGCACATCTTTGACAAAATCCGGTGCGTTGTCGGTGACTGGAGACATCAGCTCTATTGTGCCTGAAACCTCTTCCGGCACCGGAACTTCATGCAGATTTTCAACAGTTTTATCCACTGCGTTAAAGTTCATCTCCACGATCTTTTCGCCCTTAGCGCCGTATGTCTTCTTGATCGTCTTCTTGATCTTTTCTATAGCTTCATCCGGAGGCAGAATGCCTGAGATGTAGAAGAACGCAGTCTGCATGATGGTGTTAACTCGCTCTCCCATACCTGTTGCACGACCAACTTTGTAGGCGTCAATCACGAAAAGTTTCATCTTCTTCTCGATCAACTGTTCCTGCATCTGATGCGGCATGCTGTCCCAAGCCTCTTCCGGTGAAACATAGCTGTTCAGAAGAAATGTAGCTCCCTCGACAGCAGATTCAAGCATGTCGTACCTCTCCAGGAACACAGTCTGGTGACATGCGATGAAGTTCGCTCTATCCACAAGATAGATAGACTTGACCGGACGCGGTCCGAAGCGAAGGTGCGACACGGTGATAGCTCCCGCCTTCTTCGAGTCATATACGAAATATCCTTGTGCGAAGTTGTCAGTCTCATCACCGATGATCTTGATCGAATTCTTATTGGCGCCGACCGTACCGTCTGATCCGAGCCCGTAAAACAGTCCGCGGAACACGTCGTCTTTCTCGATTGAGAATTTCGGATCATAATCGAGACTCTGGTGGGTCACGTCGTCTTCAATTCCGACGCTGAAGCGGTTTTTCGGTCTTTCATTGTCCAGCTCGTCATAGATTGCTTTTACCATTGCCGGAGTGAACTCCTTCGATGACAAGCCGTAACGACCACCTATGATTGTCGGCATATTGCTAAACAGTGCAGATTGATCTGCTACAGACTCAGCCACAGCGGACAATACATCCTTATACAGAGGTTCCCCCGCTGCGCCCGGCTCCTTAGTGCGGTCCAAAACTGCGATTGATGTGACACTCGCAGGAAGTGCATCAACAAAATGTTTAATGGAAAATGGACGGAAAAGCCTGACCTTTATCACACCGACCTTCTCGCCTTCACCAATCAGATGATCAACTGTTTCATGAGCGGTCTCAACGGCTGAACCCATCAGCACAATCACCTTCTCCGCTTCGGAATGACCGTGGTAGTCAAACAGATGATATTGACGACCGGCGATTTCTGCAAAGTTGTCCATCGCTTCCTGCACGATCTCCGGGCAGGCGTCGTAGTATGGGTTGATCGTTTCGCGAGCCTGGAAGAAGACGTCCGGGTTTTGAGAAGACCCGCGCAATACAGGTCGCTCCGGAGTCATACCACGCCGACGGTGTTCAAACACCAGCTCATCGTCAATCATCGTCCGCATGTCATCTTCGGTCAATTCTTCAATCTTCTGAACTTCATGAGAAGTGCGGAATCCGTCAAAGAAATGAATAAACGGCACACGTGCCTTCAGCGATGCAGCGGTAGTTATCAGTGCCAGATCCATCACTTCCTGAACCGATCCCGATGCCAGCAGCCCAAATCCGGTTGACCTGACCGCCATGATGTCACTGTGGTCTCCGAATATGGAGAGCGCATGCGTAGCAATAGTCCTCGCTGACACGTGAAACACGGTTGATGTCAATTCACCGGCAAGTTTGAACATGGTCGGGATCATCAGTAACAATCCCTGTGATGCGGTGAAAGTTGTAGTCAATGCACCTGTCTGGAGCGCACCGTGAACTGACGCTGATGCGCCACCTTCGGACTGCATTTCAACCACTTCGGGGATAGTGCCCCAGATATTCGGTTTACCTTCAGCAGACCATTGGTCCGCCCATTCGCCCATATTCGAGGAGGGCGTAATTGGATAAATGGCAATTATTTCATTCGTGTGGTGGGCGACATACGCTGCCGCTTCATTGCCGTCTATAGTTACTTGTTTCCTACTCAAAACTACTCCTTAACATAGATGTAATTTATTTATGTAAAAGCCCTTGCGAGCGTGATTGTTTGTTACTTAAGGGAGTGCCGATGTTCTTGAGTCCTTTGATTTATTCAGCGATGTACCTTATCTGTCATTCCGGACTTGATCCGGAATCCAGTAATAATAATGTGTTGCTGGATTCTGGCTTTCGCCAGAATGACAAAATACAGAATAAATTAAAGAACTCATTCCTGTCTGCAAAGCAGGGACAGGAATGTCCCTGCTCCCTAATCTTTCGATAAATTTGATTTCTTTTCATCAGGGAACGGTTTGTCAATTTCCTTTAAAGTCTCAGTAATTGCTATCATAATCTCTCCAGCGAAATATTGATCTGTCTTTGCGGCATACTTAGACATCAGTGCTATCAATACCATTCTTGCCGGATATGCATCGGGGCCGATTTCACCAAGAGCTTCAATCGCTTCCAGTATCTTTTCTTCGTCTTCACTGCTCAACTGCTGGATCCATTCAGACAGTGATTTGCCCTTTGCAGCAGGTTCAGGATCACTGCAACCGATGAATATAAAGGCTAATAATAGGACAATCAATACTTTATTCATGAGTTGCTCATGTTTTCATTCCGATTTAACCGAAATTCCCTCTTTGCGATACAAAATTTTCTCCATAGTTTTCACAACCTTCTTTCGTGACGTACTTGATAGTGTGTCAATTTGTAGTATGTCATGAAGTAAATTCAGAGCTGTATATTCGTCTCCTAACCATGAGACCATTCTCGCAGAATCGATCAATACTTCTATTCGTGTTCGGGTATTCTCTATATTGTGTTTAGGTTCAACCTTCATAACCCCCAAAGCTTTTTGTAAAGACTCCAAAGTTGGATATTCCGCTTTAAGAACTTCAAGAAGTTCATCTGCACCATTGGATTTAAAACCTGTTTCCCTGTCGTTTTTATCGGCGAATGTCGGTAATTCAATTTGCTTCATGGCTTTTGCTGCTACTTTCCGGATATGTGCGGAAGTCGGTTGTTGGTAAAAAGAACCTTCAGCAATCTGTTGTAACAGATCTGAAGCACTATTTGCATCTGGACCTATTGCCCCTATCTTTTGAATAACCTCCGACTGCTTATCTGGATCATCCGTGTACAGTTCAATAATCAAAGTCTCAAGTTGAACGGATAAACTATCGGTTTTACTTTTCGACAAGTCACTCTGTCTGGTCTTATGTTTCCCAGTGTCAAACGGTGTGACATCAGCCCCAATCATTCTTAACGCCCTGACCGCTGCATTCTGAATTATCGGTGTGCTTGGAACTCCTGCCAGTTCGCCAAGTACTAACTGTTTAAGGTCGCTTTCGGCAGGGAGAGCTTGTGTTTTCATGTTCGAAATTATTCTTATCGCTTTGAGTTGATTTCCTTCATTATATTGATAAAGTTCGTCAATCCAGTGTGACAATGGCTTACTGTTAAAAGTTGGTTCAGGTGCTTTACTGCAACCGGAAATGAGAATTAGAATGAACAGTAAATTCCATAATAACGTTAACATAATTTTATTCCGGTTTAACCGAAATCTCCTCTTTACCGGCGTTAATCCGCTCCATCAGGTACTCAACTTTTCCCTTTGACTGTGCAGACAACGTGTCAATTCTAAGCATGTTATTCAAAATTTCTATAGCTCCCGGTTTATCTCCCAACCAAGACAGCATCCGTGCTGAATCGAGCAAAATATCCGTAGGTGAACGCGGGTCACCATAGTAACCGGCTTTCATCACTGCAGCCAGTGAATCAAGAAATGCAAAGAAGTTGTCAATACTCCTGTCCGGCAGACTGACCTGCGTACCGTCCAGAGCCATGTGAGGCGGCAGTTTAATCAGTTCCAACGCCTGAGCCGCAGCTAACTGAATCGGTTCAGGAATCGGAATGTCCTTAAGCATACCTTTCTTCATCTCAGCCAATATACCGGATGCACGATTTGCAGGCGGTCCTATAGCGCCGATGACACGGATAACTTCCAACTGTCTGGCAGCATTGTCAGTGTAAAGCTCACTCATCCAGTAATCAAGCGGAACAGATGCGCTGTCCGACATATCCGGTGGTGGCGCAGCTACTTTATCAGCAACCGACCGGGAATGATCACCTAACGCCTGTGACCATTCCTGCAGTTTAGCTTTCCGTTTGGTCGTATCTATCGGAGGTACATCCGAACCGATCAACCTAAGTGCTCTCTCCGCTGCCTTCTGAACTGCCGGGCTGCAAGGGATTTCCTGCAATTTACCTTGAACCATCTGCCTAAGGTCATTTTCAGCAGACAGTGCATCTGTCTTCATATAGGCAATCACTTCGATGGCTGTAAGCTGACGATCCTCATCATAATAGTATAGCTCCTCAATCCAGTAGGATAACGGCATCCCATCGTAGGTCGGTTCAGGTTTTTTGCAACTGCCGATGATAATAAGCAGAACAATCAGTGGAATATAGACTGATCCTCGAACATTGTTCATGCGATCCTCCGCTCAGACAAATAAACCTACCGCCAAACCACTAATACACCAATAAAACAAATTACCTTATCTTCACTTCCTTGGTGTCTTGGTAGTTATAAACCTCCTCTACCTATATTTCCGCACGTCCCTGCAGCGACTGCTGCAGTGTGTTGTTATCCACCAGCTCCAGATCGCTTCCCATCGGTACACCGCGAGCGATCCGTGTGACTTTCACATCCAACGGTTTACACATTCGTGCAATATATAGTGCCGTGGTTTCGCCTTCGGAAGTCGGATTAGTGGCTACCACTATCTCCTGCACCGAATCTGCTTCTATCCGTCTCCGAAGTTCATCAATCCGCAGTTGATCCGGTCCGATGCCGTCCAACGGCGAGATCGCTCCACCGAGCACATGATAAACGCCGTCCCAACTGTCAGTACGCTCAACCGCTATGATATCTCCAGATTCCTCTACGAGACAGATCAAGCCGTGATCGCGTCGGTGGTCGGCACAAATCGGGCACGGATCCTGCTCCGAGAGCGTCCAGCAGGTTTTGCACAGCCCGATCCTGTCTTTCACCGCAAGCAGCGACTCCGCCAGGGTTCTCGCAAAACCTCGTTCTGAACGGAGCACATGAAGCGCCATCCGCAGTGCTGACTTTTTCCCGATTCCGGGGAATCCAGCCAACCGTTCCACCAATTCATTCACTACGGGCGGCAGCCCCGATATCACTGTATCTTTTATCATGTCTCTGTTAATAAGGATTATCCGCTGTCAGGTCGCCGTACCTGACAGCCATTATATTGGAATAATGTAAGTTATGCTGTCAGCCGCGGGGCTGACAGCGATATAAACTATTGTCAGACAGACTCCATTGCTCAGTTTTGTATTTGTCACTTAAAGAGCAAAATGCCACCGACAAAGATCATCGGCACTCCAATCAGCATACCGATTCCGGTGAACGAGACTATTGTCCCAATAATAACGAGCACCAGACCGGCAGCCTTTCTGATCGCCTTGATTTTAAGCGCTATAATCACCAACAGAATGGCGATTAAGACTGTGAGTCCTTCAGACATGCTCTCTCCCGACACTTGGCAAACATATAAGTTAATATATTTATTTTTACTTCTCAAGGTGATTGTGAAGAATCACACGATTAAGAATAAAAAACGATGACATAAGAATGAGCAATTATTGCCAATTCCGTCCTAACGGATTCCCAACGGGACGTATAACCTTGTGTTCATTTCTCAGTTTACGCTATCTATGAAACTATTACTGATTTCAGGCTTGCTATTGCTCGCTGTTTCTTGCAGCGACAGCAAGCCCCATAAAAATAAATCTAAAACTCAAGATATTGACCAGGCAACCCAAGTGGAACATACAAAAGTTAGACATAGAAACAGATTGGTTAGTTCGTTATCGCCATACCTGCTTCAACACGCTGATAATCCGGTGAACTGGTTCGAGTGGGGGGAAGAAGCTTTCAGAAAAGCACGTGATGAGGACAAGCCTATCTTCCTTTCCATCGGTTATTCCGCCTGTCATTGGTGTCATGTGATGGCTCATGAATCATTCGAGGATGACTCGATAGCAGCCTTTTTGAACGAACACTTTGTCAGCATAAAGGTTGACCGCGAAGAGCACCCGGATGTTGATGAGATATACATGACCGCTGTGCAGATGATGACAGGCTCCGGCGGATGGCCCCTTACCGTCTTTTTGATGCCGGATCTGAAGCCGTTTTACGGCGGTACATATTTTCCGCCGGAAGATCGTTGGGGGCGACCCGGCTTCAAACGGATAATCAATCAGATCGCAGCAGCCTACAGAGATAATCGCGATAAGGTAACAGAAGGTGCTGATAAATTGACTGAGCATATCCGGAATGCGAGCGTTGTTCCTGAATCAACAGGTGAGTTAAATCGTCGGTTGATTGATCAGGCGGTAGCGAACATCTCTCAGCAGTTCGATTCAATGTATGGAGGGTTCGGATCAGCTCCGAAATTTCCACCGACCGGTCAAATGGATCTGTTGCTACGTGATTTCTATCGTTCCGACGACCCAAAGCAACTAAAGATGGTGGAGCACACACTCCGTAAGATGGCACAGGGAGGCATCTTCGATCAGATCGGCGGCGGGTTCCACCGGTACTCGACAGACCGTGAATGGCTTGTCCCGCACTTTGAAAAGATGCTGTACGACAATGCACTCCTTTCCATTTCTATGATTGACTGTTACCTTGCAAGCGGAGATGAATATTTTGCTGACATCGCGAGGAGGACACTCGATTGGGTGCTGACCGATATGGTCAGCCCGGAGGGTGGTTGCTATTCGACGCTCGATGCCGATTCTGACGGTGAAGAGGGTAAATTCTACGTCTGGGAGTTGTCGGCGATTCAAGAACTGCTCGGTCAGCAAGCCTCGCTTTTTGTTGAAGTCTATAACATAACCGAATCAGGCAATTTTGAGCACAGCACAAACATCCCGAACATCACCACACCGATCTCAAGCGTAGCAAAGAAGCATGGTTTGTCAACTGAAGAGTTAGAGACTAAATTAGAGGAAATGCGTACAATTCTGCTGACTGAGCGGAACAGACGTATTCATCCCGGGCTCGATGATAAAATCCTCACAGACTGGAACGGATTGATGATGTCGGCATTTGCGCGTGGATACCGTGCGTTCAATGATGACCGCTATTTGCATACAGCCGAAAGAATCGCTACATTCATTCAGGAGAAGATGTGGGATGACGGATCGCTGCAGCACAGCTACCGCGACGGCACATCCGGGATCGAAGGGATGCTCGACGATCATGCATTTTTACTATCTGGTCTGCTTGACCTGTATCAGGCAGGTTTCGACACAGCCGTTCTGAACGAAACAACTATAGTAGCAGACCGGATGATCGAGCGGTTTTGGGACGACGAGGACGGTGGGTTTTATCAGGTTGCTGAAGGACGATCCGATCTGATCAGCCGCATCAAGAGTTCGCACGACGGAGCTATCCCGTCAGGCAACGGCATCGCTGCCGGAGCACTGTTTGCGCTTTATCAACTGACGGACAGAGACGATTTTAGATTCCGTGCCGAGCAGACAATCAGGGCGTTTGCCTCTTCGATTGAAAGAATGCCGAGTTCACATCTCAGGCTGATAGCGGTTCTCGATCAACTGACAGCTCCGACTCAGCAGATTGCGATAGTAGGCGAAGCAGGTGTGAGGAGTGATGACCTCCTTGGTGTCGTTAACTCTTCCTATATGCCCGGCACTGTCTTAGCGTTTGGGTCGAGCAAGGGTGTGGTTGAGGTGGCACTCCTGAAGAATAAGACCGAGATATCCGGTCAACCTGCAGTTTATGTGTGTCGTGATTTCTCCTGCAAAGTTCCGGTGACCGAGCCGACTGAATTGAAGAAGATAATATCAAACTGAATAGATTATTGAGAACACGCTGTCAGCCCGCCGTGGCTGACAGCTATCTAATTGAGATAACATAAGTTGGGCTGTCAACCACGGCGGGTTGACAGCGGGATAATTAGTTGTCAGACAGGCTCTTCGGTGTATTTTCTTAACGCACAGGCTGAAGCCTGAACTCTGAACACCACACGAAAACAAATGTGCTAATGAAGTTAATATGTGTTTTCAGCGGTAGGTTAAAATGATAATGAGTAGCAACAGCCGCAAACGATTGCTATGGATTACCCTTTTCGCCATCGGATTTGGGTGGGTGGAATCTGCCATAGTGGTTTATCTGAGGCTGCTCTATTACCCTGAAGGATTTGCCTTTCCGGTTAAGGTTATTCCATGGTCAGTTGGGTGGATTGAGCTTGTTCGGGAAGCAGCTACTATTGTAATGCTGCTTGCGGTCGGTATGTTGACCGGACGTACAAAGCTGGAAAAGTTTGCCTGGTTTATGTACGGTTTCGGAGTATGGGACATAGTTTACTACATCGGCTTGAAACTTTCAATCGGATGGTCTCAAAGCCTGTTTACATGGGATCTTCTTTTCCTGCTTCCACTACCCTGGATCGGTCCGGTTCTGGCACCTGTGCTCGTATCACTTGCCATGATAGCTGCTTGCATAGTTATCGTACAACAACAGGACAAGGGATCTCCCCTGCGAACGAATAAAGCATACTGGGTGATCGAGATCATTTGTGGTTTGATAATTATCTTCAGTTTCATAGTTGACTATCAAACTGCATTCACAATCGGTAACCCTGATCGTTTTCGATGGGAGATATTTTTAACGGGCTATTTAATTGGGATTGGAGCGTTTGTTCGGTTGTGGATAAAAAATAAGAGAGATCCTTCACTTCGTTCAGAATGACGACTTATAACTAACCACCAAGACGCAAAGACGCTAAGAAAACTTCGTGCTCTTCGTGAACTTCGTGGTGTAAATGGAAAAGATTGATTCGATATTTTCTGACATATTTGCTATTGGTTTCAGTTTCTTTTGCTGAGATATCAACGGAACAATTCATTATCGCCAGAGTTAAATATGGCGGTGGAGGTGATTGGTATTCGAACGCTACTTCTCTGCCTAATCTGTTGAAATTTATCAGCAAACAGACCGGAGTTCGAACAGCCGATGAGGAAGCCGTCGTCGAGCTGTCCAGTCCGCGTCTGTTTCGATTTCCTTATCTTTATATGAACGGTCACGGCAACATTAGATTCAGCGAAAGAGAAGTGCAGCAAATGCGTAAATATCTCGAGTCAGGTGGGTTCCTTCATGCTGACGACAATTACGGTATGGATCCATCCTTCCGTCGCGAGATGAAGCGTGTGCTCCCGAACGCTGAATTTGTCGAGCTGCCGTTCAGTCATCCGATCTATCACTCTCACTTTGACTTTCCATCAGGAGTGCCTAAAATTCACGAGCATGACGGCAAGCCTGCTCAGGGATTTGGTCTGTTTCTTGATGGGAAACTTGTGGTCTATTACACTTACCAATCAGATATCGGTGACGGCTGGGAGGATGCCGATGTCCACAACGATCCCCCCGACATCCGGCTGAAAGCCTTGAAGATGGGCACTAATATTGTAATCTGGCGATTGCGGGGCGGTCAGTGAGTAGATCACTGAAGCACGCCGAAGCCACTCTCGAAACCCTCCGACGAACCAACCGACAGTTGACAATTTCGGAAGGAGTGACTCACGCAATATTCCTACTCATCACCATTTGGGTATCAGGAATTGTCGTAGAGCTGCTTTTCAACCTACCTCCCGATCAAAGGGTATGGCTGCTGTTTTTGCTCATTCTTGGATCACTCGCCACAATAGTACGCCTAATCCTGCGAGTAGTCCGCAATCCTATTCTTAAATCGAATTTCTCCACTCAGAAGCATTGGGCTTTGAAACTGGGAAATTTTGCATCCGACAAGCTTCGGGATCGTCTGCTCAACGCAATTCAGGTTAACCGAACCAACCGATACGGACACTCGGATGATCTTGCGAAGGTGGCTCTACATCAGGTAGTTGCCGACATGGGAGATATTCCGCTGGATCAGGTTATCAAGCGGAATATGCGGCAGAAGGGGCTGCTGATGAGGTTTGCCTCTCAGACGGTAGTGTTCCTTTTGTTTTTGGCTGTTCCGACCGGATTAAGCGATGCGATGGATAGGTTGTTACACCCGAAAACAGCGTACACACAGCCACCTTCCTACACTATTTCGGTTGAGACTGAACAGGATTGGGCGTATCGCGGTGAGCTGACTAAGTTTAGGATTAAGGTTGAAGGAGAGCCCGTTTCTGACGTCGAATTCAAGTACAGCTACGACGGAGGCGATGCCCAGAGTAAAACAGTTCGTCTAAAGGACAACTCGGTTGATCTTGAATTTGAAGGGTTCTCATCTTCTATCATTTACCACGCAAAATACAGAGAGTTCTCATCGCCTGAGAAACGGCTGAATATTGTCACTCGCCCGCAAATTTCGGAGCTGCAATATCGGCTGACTCCTCCCCGATACAGCAGGCTGCCTGTTGAAATCGGTGCGGAGAATGTTGGTGACGTGGAAGCACTGCCCGGATCGAGATTTGAATTAACTATAAGGGCTACCAAACTTATCGGTGAAGCCTACTTCGTGTTTCAACCGACCGGTACTGATTCATCTGCTGTTGATAGCAGTACGCTGGAGCTGTCCGGCTTAAGAGGAACCGTTGAGCACACAATGACTCAAGGGGGCAAATACAGCGTTCGTCTGCGTGATGAAGACAACCATCCGAATCGCGATCCTGTCAGCTATCGTATTCGCTTACTCACCGACGAGTATCCAACCGTCCGCATCCTGTTTCCTGATGAGGATGTGATACTCGGCGATGACATGATTGTACCGCTGCAGGTTGCGGCTGATGACGATTTTGGTGTCAGCAAATTGCAGATAGCATTTCAAAAACTCGGAGGGGAAAACGACAGTGCTGTTACCACTTTCCCACTGACTCCCGACCAGCCAGGATCAGCAACAATACTCGCATCCGAAATGTGGGAGCTGGGAAATCTAACGCTTGTTCCGGGGGATGTCGTCGAGTACTGGGCGATAGCTTGGGATAACGATAACATTAGCGGACCTAAGCGATCCGAGAGCGAACGCCGCATTGTCCGTCTTCCGACCATTGAGGAGATATTCGCCGGAGTTGAAGAAAGTGAACAAGCCGGATTCGATCAGGCTGAACAGGCACTCGAACAAGCGCGGGAACTGAAGGATCGCGTGGCTGAAGTTATTGAAGAGATGAAGCGAAATCCTGAAGCCGATTGGGAACAGCAGAAGCAGATTGAATCCGCTATTGAGCAACAGGACGAGCTGCAGAAGCAGGTTGATCAACTGAAGCAGAAAATTGACCAACTGGTCGAGCAGTTGGAGAAGCATGACCTGCTGGCGATGGAAACTTTGGAGAAGTATAAGCAGCTGCAGGAACTGCTGGCTGAAGTCGCTACACCGGAGATGAAAGAGGCGATGAAAAAGCTGCAGGAAGCGATGGAAAAGCAGGATCCTGATGCCCTGCGTAAAGCACTGGAGCAGTTTGACATTGACCGTGAAGAATACCTCCAGAACATCGAACGCTCGCTCAGTATTCTCAAGCAGTTGCAGCTTGAGAGAAAGATGGATGAGTTGGTCAAACAGGCTGAGGAGCTGCTGCATCGTCAGGAGGAGATTCTTGACGGTATGGAGGATCAACCTGCTGACGAACTCTCAAAGCAGCAGCAATCACTCGCTAACTCAACTGAGAATTTTGAGCAGAATATAGAGGCTGCCAAGCAGCTTGCTGAGGAATCGGGAGAGACTGAGCTTGCCGATGAACTGTCAGACCTGTTGAAGCAGATGGACGACAAGAAGATCCCGACGAACATGCGTGAGACTGCCCAAAACATATCCTCCGGCAACATGCAAGAGGCTCAGCAGCAGGGTGAGCAGTCAGCGAGGGATCTGTCAGAACTGGCGGGGCAGCTTTCTAATTCAAGTCAGGGATTAAAACAGCGGCGTAAGGATAATATGGAGAAAAAACTGCGTCGGTTGACTGAGGAGCTGCTGTATGTTTCGCAGGCTCAGGAAGAGTTAGCTGGAGAGAGCATCCGCACGGGAACGCACTCGCCAAGATACCGCGGATTGGCTGGACGACAGGAGGATATCCGCAACTCCTTGAACGGTGTGACCGGACGGCTGTTCAATGTGTCAAAGGAAACCTTCTTTGTGAATCCGTCACTCGGTGCTAAGCTGGGGAAAGCATCGGAGGAGATGGGATCGGCACTGAAAAAGTATTCCGACCGCAACCCTCGTTCGGTAGCTAAACCACAGAGCAACGCACTCGGCAACATAAACCAAGCTGCACGTCAACTGCTCGAAGCGTTAAGTGAAATGCAGGGATCGTCATCGTCAACCGGCTACGAAGAGATGATGGAGAAGCTGTCGCAGATGGCTCAACAGCAGTCGGAACTGAACCAGCAGTCAATGGGTATGCCGATGCCCGGTCAGGGTGAACAGCAGATGCCGGGCGAGAACGGAATGCAGCAACTCGGACGGATGGCTGCCGAACAGCGGATGCTACAAGAGGGAATGAAGAGGCTGTCAGAAGAGGGCGAGGGTATGCAGGAGATACTCGGTGATCTGGATGGCATCGGAAAATCAATGGGTGAGGTTGCGGGTGACATGGAGGAGAAAAACGTCAACCAACGCACCCGACGGCTACAGCGTCAGATTGTAAGTCGTCTCCTCGATGCAACACGCTCAGTCCGTGAGGAGGAGTACAGCCGCAAACGTGAGAGCAAAACCGGAAGTGATCTAACGCGTAAATCACCTAAGGATCTGATGTTCGACAAGGATAAAGATCAACTGCGACGAGACCTGCTGCGAGCACTTCAAGAGGGTTATACACGTGATTACCGCCAATTGATAAGGGCTTACTTCCGGCAGTTAGAGAAGGCTGAGGAGCTGCAGAAGCGTTGAATTTTGTCATTCCGGACTTGATCCGGAATCCATGTAGCCCGGCTTCTCCGAAGCCGGGTTTGTCTGTAACCCGTGCCGCACACACCAAACCACCAATCATATTGACGCTCAATAATAGCATCTCATATAATATCTCACCTAATGCCAATCTGTAATTAAAATAAACAGTATATTATTTTTTGGAATAAGTTGAGATATAAACAAGTATTGATTGCATTACAGCTAATAAGTGCTTAACTTGCATAGTGCATAGTGCATAGTG
>CAZVKN010000009.1:70253-89985 GCA_964627035.1 uncultured bacterium
TGCATAGTGCATAGTGCATAGTGTATAGTGCATAGTGCATAGTGCATCATTCTGTTGCCATTTTGAATTAGATATCCATATTATTATCCTTTAACTTATCGGAGGAGTTATGAAACAACTATTTACAGTTTTATCGGTAATCGGACTTACTGCACTATTGGCGTTCAGCACAGGCTGCGGCGGTGACGACAATCCTGCGGCACCAGAACCCGATCCGGTACTTGATGTATCAATAGGCACGCTTGACTTTGGTACAAGCGAAACTGAAATAACATTCTCTATCTCCAATAGCGGTGGAGGTACTTTAGAATGGTCAATTTCGGAGAGCGAATCTTGGTTGACGGTTGCACCAAGCAGCGGTTCGACCACAGGTGAAACAGATCGAATCACGGTTACTGTAGATCGTAACGGACAGTCGGATGGTTCATACAGCGGAACAATTACTATCCAACCTAATGTAGGTTCGTCAGAAACGATTTCGGTTGAAATGGTAGTTTCTGCACCAGAATTATCAGTATCTTTGTCATCGTTAGATTTCGGAAGCAGTGAAGAAGAGAACAGTTTTACCATTGCAAACACAGGTGGAGGTACGCTGACTTGGACATTATCAGTTGATCAGAATTGGCTGACTGTTTTACCAAGCAGCGGTGAAACATCGGCAGAAACTGATCAAGTAACCGTTACCGTTGATCGCACTGGTTTATCAGCAGGTGGATATGAGGCTGAAATCACTGTTACGTCAAATGTCGGTAACGAAAGTATCTCGGTGTCTATGAGTGTTGGAGAGATGATTTGGAGTTACGGGTTCAGCACAAACACTGATCTCGATCAGAAGTGGGAGTGTTTTGACGACAACGGATTCTCCGATTATGATTATTGGGGAGTAGTAGATAACGCTCATGAGGGTGCAGCAGCAGTTTGGTGTAACGGGCGTGGCGATCATCCTGCAGGTCGTTATGATGATAACATGGATGCAATAATGCGTCTCAGGTCGGATGAAGCTATTGATATTCGATCTTTTTCTGATGTCACAATAAGATTCTGGATGGCTTACGAAACAGAACAGGATTATGATTACGTACGGTTATTAATTAGGGGAAATGATGATGTATGGTATTACAATAGTGAATCATACCAATGGTGGGGAGGCGACTATACTTGGCGACAGTATGAAATGAATCTATCCGATTTTAACCAAGCACCTGATAGCTTCTTACGCATCGGATTCTTCTTCAACTCAGATATCAGCAACGGATATCGCGGTGTCTACATTGACGACATAGAAGTTTGGGGAATTGAATGAGCCGGTAGTTTTACAAAAACGAAGTGAAGAATCTTTGGATTCCCGTCTTCGAGTCTGTCCGATAATAACAGAATCTACTATTTTGTCATTCCGGACTTGATCCGGAATCCAGAAATAACAACAAGTTACTGGATTCCCGCCTGCGCGGGAATGACGAATACTAGCATTGTCAGACAAACTCCTTCACGAGAATGACGATTAAGAGAGATTCTTCACTTCGTTCAGAATGACATCACACGATATCCCTACATATCCATCGAATACTTTTCATAAAATGCTCGCAAATCTTCTTCAGGATTCTCAAACTCTAACAGGTGCCCTTTGCATCCTCGTTTAGCACAAATCTGAACCTTGCCGCCCTGTGGTAGCTGATATGCCGCCATAGGAGCGTCACAACCGTCACACTGACGTTGACTCATCAATGACTCCCGACAATACGGACATGAAAACTCTACAATGACGTCTTCCGGAATTGTCAGGGATGTCTCGATAGTATAATCACCGTAAAAAGCACATAACCGGATCGCACCCGTCACACCACCCGGAAGACGACCCATCAATGATATGCTGCTTTTATCCTGAATTAAATGCTGTTCGTCCATAAGACTGCGATGGCAGTGTGGACATTCTGCTTGAATCGTTATCATGTTTTTCCTTAATTTTAACGAGAATACTTAAGTTATTAGTAGTCGGGCTTGTCTCAAACCAGACGTCACTGTTTTGACAACCACGACTACAACCGTGAGGGAGCAGTGACATTCTTGTCAATGTAGAGCGGACTGAAAGTCCGCCCTCCGGATAACAAAAACAGTTAATACAATCCCCGCATTTCTGCTGCTGCCACCACACGGCGGATACCGACGATGAACGCTGCAGTGCGCATCGGAACCTCATGCTCCATGGATGCGGTTAACACTTCTATGAATGAACGCTCCATGATCTCCTTCAGGTTTTCCGCTACCACTTTGCCTGACCAGTAATACCCCATCCGGTTCTGCACCCACTCAAAATATGATACGGTAACTCCACCCGCATTGCAGAGAATATCAGGGATGATAAACGTCTCCTTTTGCTCAAATATCTCATCGGCTTCGGGCGTTAACGGACCGTTCGCACACTCAGCAATTATCTTCGCCTGAACTCGAGGCGCATTCTCTTCAGTGATCTGATTCTCAAGTGCTGCAGGTATCAATACATCAACCGGCAGCTCCAACAGCTCCATTGGATCATCCATTCTCTCAACGCCGGGTGTCGCTTCAAATCCTTTTAACGAGCCGTGCTTTTGTACATGTTTAATCGCTTTTTCGGGATCAATTCCATCCTCGGAAATAAACGCTCCGTCAGCATCTGAAATAGCTCGAATCGTGCACCCTTCATCCTTATGAAGCAACCGTGCTGCCCACGATCCGGCATTGCCGTAACCCTGAATAGCCAAGGTTGCATTGTACAGCTCAATATCCAACTGTTCCGCAGCGAGATGAACGCAATGCACCATCCCTTGAGCGGTTGCGGTTTCACGCCCCTGTGATCCACCCAATTCCAACGGTTTCCCAGTAACGACTGCCGGATAATAGCCTTGATGGTGACGTGAATAAGTGTCCATAAGCCACCCCATGACCTTGGGATTGGTGTTGACATCGGGAGCAGGAACATCCTGATCCGGTCCGAAGATGTCCATCATCTCCACAAAGTAGCGACGCGACAACCGTTCAAGTTCTCCCAAGCTGAGTTCTTTCGGATTGACCTCAATACCACCCTTGCCACCCCCCATAGGAATATTAACCACAGCGCATTTGAACGTCATCCACAGTGCCAATGCTTTCACCTCATCAATATCAACCTTTGGATGGAAGCGGATCCCACCCTTTGCCGGACCACGCGCTATATTGTGCTGAACACGATATCCTTTGAATACTTGGATCGAGCCGTCGTCCATGCGCACCGGCAACTTAACCTCCAACACCCGGCGCGGTTCCTTGATGACCGCAATCTGGTCGTCAGAAAGTTTTAATATCTGAGCAGCACGATCAAACTGCCGCAGAGCATTATCGAACGCAGATATACTCCGTTCGCGATCTCCCAGAGATTTCAGCGGGAGTTTCGTCATCCTCTTCTCCGTTATTTAAGCTTTTCCAAACAGCCCTGCGACGAATGTTATTGTGATAAACAGGGCTGATATTGCCAGAATAAATGTCGCCACCCCTGCTGATATCTTAAGCGCAGGCCCCCCTTCCCGAAGCTCATTTAGAAGGTTCTCAGGACCCCACCGGAAGATGGTGAACAGCACCATCAGCAGTCCACCCAGCGGGAGCATATATTTAAATGAAAGATAGTCAAAAAAGTCAAACAGAGTCTTACCAAATAGAGTTATATCACTGAGAATGCTGAAAGATAGTGCCGACGGTATCCCGAGCAGGAATATTAACGTCCCGAAAATCAGCACAACATTGCGGCGTGACCACCCCTTTTGGTCGGTGAAATATGCAACCACGACTTCGAGCAGTGATATGCCTGAAGTCAATGCTGCAATAGATAACAGCATAAAAAACAGTACCCCGACCCAGTGTCCACCCGGCATCACCGCAAATATTGCAGGAAGAACATGAAATACCAGCCCCGGACCTGCGTTAGGTTCAAATCCCAGTGCAAACACGGATGTAAAAATTGCTGTCCCGGCAAGCAGTGCGATCCCGGTATCGAGAACAATGATCCACAGAGCACTTTTAACAAGATTCTCTTTGTGACTGAGGTACGAGCCGTAAGTCAGCATTACTCCCAAACCGAGCGACAAAGTGAAAAACGCATGTCCCAATGCCACCAACATCGCTTCACCGTTTAACTTGGTGAAATCCGGCTTGAACAAAAATGCAAGTCCCTTATCAGCACCATCAAGGGTTAAGCCTCGCACAACCAATAGAAATATGATGAGCAGCAACATCGGCATCAAGATGCGATTCCACTTTTCGATACCGTTTTTAACACCTCGTATCACCACAAACATACACAACCCCATGAACACAGCATGAGATATTAGAGGCAGCTTTGGATCACTCGCAAACTCACCGAACGCTTTTCCTGCTACTTCAGGTGAACTGAATCCTGCGAATCCTCCCTGGACAGCCTTAACAACATATGCCAGCGTCCAACCTGCGATGATACTGTAATATGACAATATTACAAAACCAGTTGCCACACCAACAGCACCTATCAGGAAGTACATCTGTCCCGGCGCCAGCTTTTGAAAAGCTCCTACCGGATTAAGCTGGGTTTTACGTCCGATACTAAACTCAATCAGCATCACCGGCAGACCGATGAACAGGATTGAGATTAAGTAAAACAGCACGAACGCTGCACCGCCATACATCCCGGTAATAAATGGAAATTTCCAGATGTTTCCGAGTCCGATGGCAGATCCTACCGCCGCCAGGATGAATCCAATTCTCGACCCCCATTGTTCCCGAAGTTCAGGCATTTACTGTCTCCGTTTGACTATCTAAGTAACATAACAACACTGTTAATAATTGTCAAGTTAAGGGATGGTTTCGCAATTGATGATGGTGTTTTGGAGGGGAATTGCGAAGGAATGATTCACAACAGATTGGACGGAATAAGCAGATTGAAGACAGGATTCCACCATTAATCCACCAAGGTCACAAAATTACCTAATCATGAATCAATGATTTGAAGATATCCGGTCTGTCCGATATAATCCCGTCAATTCCCACCTCAACCAGCCTGACGCCGTCCAGCATGTGGTTCACCGTCCACGCCATTATCTGCAAGTCTGCCTTATGCGCCGTTACCACCCACTCCTCCTTAATCAGACGGTAGTCCGGTGCGACGAGTTGGCACCCCAGCAGTGATGCAGCCTTTACCGTACTGCGAGGACCGGCTATATTTCCGGTAAGCCTGTCAATCAACAGTCCGGTGCTGATTTTCGGCATGGATTCCTTAACCAACTGTATGGCTTCGGGGATGAACGAGGTGATGACGATCCGGTCATGAACTCCGAACTCCTGAACAAGCGGAAGTACTTTCTCGACAGCATCAATCTCCTTCAGTTCAAGGTCAAAGTGGAGCTTGTCGCTAAATTTATCGAACAGGTCACGTAAAGTTGGAATCCTCTGTCCACCTCCGATGTCCACTGATTGAAGCTGTTCAAAGTTCAGATCTCGCACCGCTTTCCAGCCGTTACGCGGAGTTGACAACCTGTCATCGTGGCGCAGTATCGGGATGTCATCATGAGTCAACCGCACATCACACTCAACCCACTCGATCCCCTGCTTGACACTGAACTCAAACGCTGCCAGGCTGTTCTCGGGACGGTGGTATAGTCCGCCACGGTGAGCGATTAGGACGGGGTTATTCATATTAATAGATAATTTGAGACAAGATTAACACCAATCACTTCTTCCGAAACACAACCCGCACAGGAACCCCTTGGAATGTGTATTGTTCCCGAATAATCCGCTCGGCAAATCGCTTATAGTGTTCCGGGACGAGGTCTGCATAACGCGCAAAGAAGGCAAATGTAGGAGGTTTGCTCGTAACCTGAGCAGCGTATTTGACCCTCACGTTTTTACCTTTGATTGCCGGTGGTGGTGTTCTGCTGAGAATCTTCACAACGGTATCGTTAAATTCGGTGGTGCTTATGCGTCGGTTAAGCTCATCCTTCACCCGGAAAGCCTCTTCCACAACACGAATAGCACGCTGTCCGGTCAATGCAGAGATGAAGTAGATCGGTATCCATTTTAGTGACGGAGCCTTCCATCGCCATTTTTCAATCCACTCGTCCGCAGTCTTGGGATCTTTCTCAACGATGTCCCATTTATTGATGCCGATGATAACACCGACACCCTGATCCACAGCCTGATTGATCAATCGTATGTTTCCCTGCGTCATACCGAGAGTACCGTCAATCAGCACAACCGCAACGTCACACCGCTCCAGTGCGCGAATTGAACGCAGTGTACTATAAAATTCAAGCCCACGCTGACCATACCGTTTTCGTTTCAGTCCGGCTGTATCAATGAGACGGATAGACCGATTATGGTACTTAATTACCGTATCCACCGAATCGCGGGTCGTACCCGGGATGTCGGAAACAATCATCCGCTCTTCACCGGACAGCTTGTTCACGAGCGATGACTTACCACTGTTCGGGGCTCCGATGACCGCCAGTGCCAGCTCATGCGGGTCGGATCGCGATCCTGCTACAGGCTTCAGCTCCTTAAGACGGTCAACCATTCCCTCAAGCAGGTCACCCACCTGATAACCGTTCAGGGCAGAGATCGGATAAGGATCACCGATTCCGAGCGACACCTCCCAAACCATCCCGAGCCTCGACGCATCATCAATCTTGTTGGCTACGAACATAATCTCGCAGCCGCGCTTTTGTACGATTCGGGTCAACTCTTGATCGGCATCGGTCAGTCCTGCTACGGCATCGGTCATCATAATGATAAGATCTGCTTCATTTGCAGCAATCAATGTCTGCTCACGAACCGAATCCATCAGCTCATCGCCTTCACCCACCGGTAGGTATCCACCTGTATCCACGAGTGTGAAACTAACTCCACTCCAGTTCGCTTCCGCATAGTGACGGTCGCGTGTCACGCCGGGAGTTGATTCGACAATAGCCTGCTTGCGGCGGATGATACGGTTAAACAGTGTTGACTTGCCAACGTTCGGACGACCGACGATGGCAACTATGGGTAGAGGCATTACATATCCATATTAAGAATTTCACGCAAAGGGTTCAAAGTACCGCAAAGCTCGCAAAGGTTTTATGTATGTCTTCTTTGCGCTCTCTGCGGTACTTAGCGAACTTTGCGTGAGAATGTATTGAGCGGCTGACGGGGATCGAACCCGCAACTTCCAGCTTGGGAAGCTGGTACGCTACCAATTGCGTCACAGCCGCTGAATGACATCATGATATTGATTGTTGCGGCAAAAGTCAAGCGTAACGAATCATGCCGGACGACAAAGAGCCCGATTTCAACGAAACCGGGCTCTTTGGTTTAACGGGTTATAACTAACTACCTGTCAATTTCCTCAATAGCTTTTGCCATAAAGGCTTGAGCCTGATCTACCTTCATAAAGTAGAGCGGGAAACCGAGCGTTATAGTCTTCCAATCGTTCGCCGGATGGAAATTGCGTAAGCATACTCCGCCACCCTCGTATGAGGACAACGAGTCGCTGCCTACCCAGGTTCCAACTGATTCCGTCCGACGGCTCGGATTCAGCACCCAGCATCTGTCGAGTCCTGCCCAGCGACCCGATATTTTGTCACGGTCAAGCTCCAGCGATGGATAACCATATGTAGTATCTGCATCCATACCGATGAAACCGCGTGTGGTGTTGCGGGTGATGTCACGCTTACCGCTCTCAATGCGCAGGTAACGTGAAACAAATCCGCTAAACGAAGTGGAATCTGCGGTGCTAAATGCACCCATCACATCGTGACCGGACAGGATCAACCTGCCACCACGACTGAGGTATTCGGTCAGGATACGCTCGTTGTCCGCAAGCATGATTACTGACTTGTCATCTGCATGCCACAGGATAATTCGTTTGTCAAACACGTCCTTAGGAGAAACGTAACTCACATCGTCAACCTTGTGGGTGACGTAATCAAGCTCTGTCACGCCCCAACCTGTGGATGTTATCCATGTCGTGGTATCAACGTCAAGGATAGTACGGTAAGCGTCGTCACACTGCTGGTCATCCGGGCTGCCCGGGCGACCGTTACCGTCCTTGGTCTCGTCAACAACCAAGATATTCTTCGCTGTGAAGTCAGCACTGACCAGCGACATCTCGTAGGTCGAAACCTCGCTCTCAGCACCGGTAAAGTCCCGACACTTGAGTTCGAACAAGTATTCGCCCATGCTCAACTCATCCTCATCCTCAAATACAATGACCGCAGCACCCCAATCCGACCAATCTGTCGGAGTACCCCAGTCGTCAGCTCCTATCTGCTTCGAGAAGTAGCGGTATTGATAACCGGATACATTGCCCGCATATTCAGCCGCTGAACCTACGACGGTGATTGTAGTCGTCCGGTTCATGGCATAGAATATCGAGCCGTCAACGTAAAATTGGGCGGATCCATAAACCGCACTGACTCCGGTAATTGCAGGTTTAAGTGTGTCAACAATGAATATGTTCAGCGTTGAATCAGGGCTGACAGCACCGCCGAGGTCTTTGACCGCTACCGACAGTGTGTGATTACCTGCTGTCAATGACGAGATGTCAATCGGGTAAACCTCACTTTCGACTGAACCCAGTATTGCTTCATCGGATGTATCACTGAACTGGAATTGCGTCCTTGAATCCCAGTCGCTAACAGCCGATCCATCCACGCTGACTTGTGCTAATATCCCGGAACCGTTGGCATCGGTCGCCGCAATGCCGAATGCAATGCCCGGTCCGACGGTATCACCATCGGCAAAACCGGCACTGAATTCACTGATTACAGGTACATCGTTGACAGCGTTGAAGGTGCGCTCAGCCGGAACCGGATCACGCATGTCTTCGTTGTCAACTGCTGTCACCTTGATGGTGTGCGGCATCGGTACTGTTTTTGATGGATCGTTTGGATCAATCTCAGACGATTCAAACGAGATCAGGCTGTCACCGCCGGTGATCCAGGTTTCAGCGCCGCTGTCCACCTGCAGATAGTAGCCTTTGATATAGCCGTCCGGGTCGTGCCCAAACCACTGCACCCGAAACATGCTTGATGGTGAAACGTAGTGATCGTATTCACTGTCCTGAAGCGGAGCCACCACAATTCTGGTATCCGGCGGCTGGTTAGCCAACGGTGTACCTGGATCATCGGGCTCACATCCCATCCACAGCAACAGTGGAGCGACCAACAGTGCGACGATCAATAAATGTCTTCTGTTCATTTTTCCTCCATTGCCGTTAAAAGTTTAGTCCAAGCGAGAAGCGGTGAGGGCTGTCCATAAAGCCATCTGATGCCTCCGCTATATGTCCCATTCCGAGATAACCGTAGTCAAATGTGACAACCTGATTATCCGCTATCGGAATTCTCAAACCAAAGCCTGCGCTCCAACGCTCCTCGTCGTAGCCAAACTGGTTTTTGTACTTGAGCTTGTGACCGCCACGTACTGAAATCATGTGCAAGTAAGTGAACTCGACACCGAAGTTGATCCGCTCCCGGTTGTCGTTAGGATGACTCATCTCAAGTGACATTAAGCCATCTATTCCCGGAGGAGCTTCAAACCCTGTCATCTCAAAGAAGTTTGCCGCAAGTCCAATGCGATAGATTGTCGGAGGTGGCGCTGCGCCAAAATCATCGGACAACGGCTCTTCACGGTTGCGCCGCCCCTTGTCGAGATAATCGAGATATTCGCCATCGTAATCAATGTCAGGACCGAAGTTCTGCACCGAGAATCCAATCTTCAACGTCCTAAGTGCTGTTTGATAGATTGTGCCTATGTCACCGAGGATGCTGGAATAAGTGACATCGTCAATACCGGTGGATACCAGCCGGAAATTGACCCCGAAACTGAAGCGATCCGTCAACTTTTGCGCCCAGGTTACTCCACCGACAATGTCGTATGCCATGAAGTTCTCACCTGTGCCCTCCGGTTTATAGATCGTCCGCACAATCATGTCATCTGTGTTCAGAGACAAGACGTGGACGCCGAGTATCCCCCAATGATCCATGTTCTTAACGGCTGCAAAGCTGTTGAACTGGATATTGGCGGGCATATTTATGTGATTGAAGATAACGGATGTACCTTCAATGTTGACCAATCCACCCGGATTCCAGAACAGTGCCTGAATGTCATCTGACACTGCGCAGTATGCATCTGCCAATCCGATGGCACGTACACTGCTTGAGATCTTCAGCATCTGCAAGCTGGATGTACCGACCTTCTGCACCTCACGTGCTCCAGCCGTTCCTGCAATCAACAGTAACGCCAGCAGGATCAGCAGAGATGAGCGCAGTGGGTGGTAGTTATGTCCGCCGTCGTCCCGCCGTGGGCGACGGTCATCTGTCAACCTCGATGGGCTGACAGCGGTAGATGTGTTTTTCATAATCTCCTCACTGTGCCGTCTCATAAACGACGTATAAGCTGGCGGTTAAAGCCGTTTGAGTGCCTGCAGCACCGAAACGAACATGAATTGTGTGTGGTGTTGACGGTGTCAGCCGATCAAGCCAGTCACGAATCGGGAACAGCTCCGGCATGGTGCTGCCACGTGCAGGTAATCCATCCGGAATATAGGGATCGTTCGTCTCCCAACCTGCATCCGCAACCCACCATTCGGACAGATCAAGCGACATCCGCATTCCACGAACTCCTCTCTCATCCGGTTGAGCCAGGTAGAAACCCTGACCCCAAACTGCGATGTCATTCCCAAGGAAGGGGATCACGCTCGCATCGAGGAATGTGGCGTTCGGATAGTATTCGTGCTGATCGTCGTCCAGCCAAACGGACAGTTTATACCTGTCATCAAGCAGGATATCAAGCGAGTCACGCCCTGCGTTTCGCATTGCAATCTGTGCCCGCTCTCCGTTTTTCAGGTTAGTCAGTGAATCAAGCTCCACTGAATCCTGATGGGTTTTATCCGTCTTCAATTCGATTTCAAGGATCGCACCGTCCAAGCCAAGAATAACCTCACCGATTGAGTCAATTTCTACTGCTAACTGCCCGAACAGATTCAGATCATCATCTGCCTGAAGATAGCCGTACAAATACAACCGTGCACCGGTAATGTTATCACGCAATGTAAACTGACCTGATTTATCGTCTCCCATTGCATTCACACTATCCAGCAGGACAATGGTTTCGGTATAGCCAGGATCTTCCGGCTTGGTGGGAGCAGTTCTCTCGTCGCTGCAGCCTAACAATGCTGTTCCAACCAACAAAGCGATCAGAAGCATCAGCAGCGCTGCTCTGGTTATGTTTTGTATGTTTTTCATAGTTCCTCCCTATTTCAAGATTGCGAATTTATCAATCTTGATGGGACCACCACCATCCGCACCCTGTTCAACGACGTATAGGTAAACGCCGCTGACAATCTCTTGTGCGTACTTGTTTCGCATATCCCATCTCAGCAGATCAGTACCTGCGGGATGCTGCAATGATACGATATGGTCTCCCGACAGAGAGTAGATGTCAATTTTCGCACCCGTTGCCGGCAGATTCATGAACCACAATTTGCGAGGATATATCTTGTTGCCCTCATCGTCAAGCGCTCCGTCTGCCTCTTTGGCGTGACCACCCTTGTACGGATTCGGCACTACGAACACATCTTCAACCTCATCCCCGATGGTAGAGGTCTCTTCGGTATATCCGGCGGTTGCCTCAGCGTAAGTCCGTCCAATCGGTGTGATCAGCACTCCTGCACCTTCCACACCCTGATCGAACGCGCGAACGATGTAGTAGTACGTCCAACCGCGAAGAACACTGAAGTCGTCATACCAGTAGTGTCTCCCGACGGTATCGCCATCAACGACCTCCCATTCCCAGGATTGACCCGGAGTCGGATCTCGATCATAAGGCATACCGCTGTTTCGGTTCTCACGCTCAAACTGGTCATCACCGAGTGTATTGATGATGTCATACTGCGCCAGCGTAAGCCAGTTGTTTGTGTCCTGAGAACGTTGAAGTACGTATCCCTCAAAGTCGGACTCCTGAGTGATCGGATCAACCGATGACTCGGAATTGCTGCGCCAATTCACCCGAACTCTATCAGGAAACGCTTCAACCCAGAAATCGGGCTGGTTGGGAGCAGCAGGTCCCTGGAAATCGTTATCATAGATCCGCTGTGCCCACTCTGCGTTCTTCTGAACATCCGGGATGTCCGTACCGGCTATGAAAGCTACCGTCACCGGAAGTTCCTGACCGGGCAACAGAACATTGTTCTCGTCACCGGCAAACCAACCTCCATCGGCAGGACCGAAGCCCATCAGATAACGCCAATCATGAACTTCATCCGTTGGAGGATCTATATCACCCGATGAAATCATGTCGTATTTATCCTGGTTTAGATCCGGGTCACCGCCACCTTCACGATAGAAATTTCGGAAGGAAATAAGCAGATCCTCGCGTGGCGCTGGTGTGCGTACGACTTTCATGGCGTAGATTCCCGGTAGGTAACCGTCGGCATCGGTGGTATCGTCACCCTGGATCATCATCAGATTCTCCTCATCGTAGAAGTTCCAATCGTCAACCGATGCAGGATCACCCGCTTCACCTTTGGCTGCAACATCAGGATCCGCAAACAGGGCGATAAACACGTCCATTAACGGAAGCTCACCGACATTGCGAACGATAAGATCCACCAAAATGAACGAACCGGCATAGGCTTCACCCCATGCATAGGTTCTCTGCAGAACCAGAACGTTCAGAGGTGTATGCCCGTCGTTGTCCTGATTTGCCACTTCATTGACGTCACGATCGTCGTAAGCACAGAAGAATTCTTGAGTGCCGCGGGCGTTACCGTCTTCGTCAGCAACTCCGTCACCGTCATCGTCATCGGATCCGGGAACCGCATCGCCGTCGAAGTCGTCATCGTCACCATCAACAAGACCGTCAAAATCGTTGTCAATGTAATCGTTCGACATATCTCCGGCTGGATCCTCGTCAATGTGAGGCTCCGGATCATAGTTGCAGTTGAAGTCTCCGTTGTCGTCGCCCGATTCGTCAGTGTCCTCGTCTATCTCACCGTCACCGTCAGTGTCATTGCCATCGGCGATCTCTTCATCAATGGCACCGTCACCGTCATCGTCGCTGCCGATCGCCCCGCGGCCGCCGTCCCAGTTCGATGAAGGTGCGCCATTTCCGTCAAGATCGTCTGCAGCAGTCCAGTCACCGTCGTCGTCTATCTCCTTCGCGCCCATGATGTAACTGTTGCCGGCGAGTTCGCTGTACTGCTTCGATGTCGCAACATAGTTGTCAAAAGTAGGTGCGAATTCGTTAGTTCCGTTGTCACCGTCCGTGCCGGTTGAAACCAACGGAACATTTGATACCTTGGCTCCTACCCAGATTCCCGATGAGAACAAAAAATCCGTCTCAGCTCCCAGCGGAAACTCAAATCCGAAAAAACCCGGTGTCTGGTCAGGGTTGCCCTGTTCACCCCAGTTCGACAGCGTCATCCGCACGTTGCCGACATCGTGAACCATCAACGTCTTGATCCCCGCAACGTCCGTGCTCGCTTCACCCTTGAAACGAACCGGTCCGCTGTCGTAAGCTCTGCGCGCAAATGAAGGGAGTGTCACCATAAGTATGATTAACAGTAAGGAGACACATCCCGTAAAAACTCTGTTATTCCGTAGAATAACTCTGTCATTCCCGCGTAGGCGGGAATCCAGTCTTTTCTTTGTTTTCATAATGTCTCCTAAAACTCCAATCCAAGACCAACCCTCAAAAAGCGCGGATTGTCCCACGCACTCGGATTCGGTCCTGAAAATGGATTCTGTACATAATTTGGCGATACCGAGTCGTTAACCCAGCCCGTTTCACCTGTATAACTGTCGAACGACTGAGGTGTACCGACTCGACCGTAGTTGTCATCAGCGTGGAGTATGTTTTTGGTGTTGAGAAGGTTACGAACCTCCAACCACAATGAAGTTCTCCAGCCGAAAACGTTGAAGTACTTGGTCATATTCAAGTCAACCGCATCCGTCCAATCCGTTCTCTTGGTCATGTATTGACCTTCGATAAGAGTACCTGAGGCATCGGTCGGTGTGTAAGGGAGACCTGAGCGTATGTTCCACATAGCGTTAATGCTCCATCCGCCCGGTGCACCTGCGATGCCGAAAATAGGCTCGTCATCGTCATATACCAAGCTGTAATTGGCGACTATGCTGTGCCGCTGATCCCAGCCTGCGGCGATTGCCAGTGGAGGCTCCACATAGTTCCGACGGATTGCCTGTGTGGAAATATTGTAGGAGTTCTTGGCGTTCACCCAAGACAGTGTGTAGGTGATGCGTCCTGACATGTTCGAGCCGTACTCGCGAGACAGATTGAACTCCAATCCGCGAGCAAATGCGTAGTCCTGGTTGTCGTAGATCGCAAAGTTCTGCCCGAGAAGATCCCTCCCGAAATGCTCAGGGAACCAATCCTTGCCGTCGCGTGTGTTGATCCAGTTCTTCACATCCTTCATGAATCCGGTAATGTCAACCAGATAGTTTTCATACGGATTCCATGCCACACCGACCTCAAATGAGACTGTCTTCTCCGGACCGAGATCCGGATTGCCGATGCGAGGCGTGCCGCCCGACTGAACCTGATTCACCGATTCAAACATGTCGCTCCACCGCGGACGCTGATAGAAGTGTCCATAGTGTGCGTGCAGATACGCTTTTTCGGTAATTGCGAAAGATGCTCCGATCCGAGGTGATAGCGTGGCAGTGATCCTATCCGGAATGTCAAACGGGATATAGTTCGGACTCCAAGTCCGGTTCCCAAATTCGTCAGTCGCAAACGTGTCAAACGCCGCAACATGACGTACCTGCTCACCAGGCATGTAAAAGTCCAGACGACCGCCGATTGTCAGCGTGATGTCCTTGAACTCCATCTTGTCCTGAACGTACATAGCCCCGTCAGATGGATAGACCCGATAGATGTCCGTGTAAATCCCCTTACCTTCGTTTGCAATCGTAGGATAAGGAAGCACATGACTCCGCAGATCAAAGTAGTTGAAGTCCAAGCCTGCGCGGATCTGGTGATTCCGCCTCATCTGGCTCGTGATCTGAAACTTAGCCCCGTAAACATAAGACTCTTCCTCATACCAAGCCGGAACCGGCTGACCAATGTCATCGTCCGTTCCGTCACCCGAGATGGCGTAACCTTTATACTGGAAGGTGTTGTTTGCCGGATTGCCCGCATCCCAGATGCCGTCACCGTCTGTGTCAGTGAACGGTTCACCCGGGTCGTACAAGCCGTTGTACTTGCCTTCAGCATCCGGTAAATCTATGAACTCTTCGGCATATTCACCGTATTCGTCAGGCTTTTTATCAGCTCCGGTTATGAGGCGGGATGCCTTGTAACGCGACAGCTTGACATGGTAGAATGTCCTCTCGTTCAAAGAGTGGTTCCAACTGAGCAAAAATTGATCGTCAAAGATCTTGCGCATAGGAGTATGATCAGCGGCATTGTACTCGTACCACTGGATATCCTCGTCAATAAGACCGTCAAGATCGTCATCCTTGCCGTTCAAAGCTTCCTCATCGACCCTTCCATCAGCATCATCGTCTGCACGATGAATGCCATGTTCATCGAACTCAGGATCACCCATTGGATTCCAGCGATCGAAGACATAAGAGAAGCGCGGATCATCAGGGTCGTTGCCTGTCCAAGCCTGAAGCGCTGCGTCCACATCAGCCTGTGTGTAGTCGAACGGGAAGTGACGACTTTGTCGCATTACAAACACGTTGTACCACTCACGATTGGCGCGGTATCCGAGCTTAAACTTCATCGTCGGATTGATGTGATGAGTGAGCTGAATATTACTCGTGAAAAACGTCTGCTCACGACGAGGACCAAACGCATCGGGCAGTAGTCCACCGGAAGCGTCATGCCTGTACCACGGGGAAGAGCTGATCCTCAATCCGTTGGAGGATGTGTTTCGCGCTGAAATGTCAGCGGCAGCAAAAAATGTGATATATCCGGGAACCTTAAGTCCCATCTTCGGTAGAAGATAAGTGGAAATCGGTTCGGGACCGCCGAGGGATCCCTCAAGGTAGTCGTAGTTTTGGTAACTCAGCGGCGGCTGCCACATGGTCGTTACCGTTGTGTCGAACTTATCGAAGTACGTGGTTTTTTCCTCAAACTTCGAATCAGCTTTCGGTGACAGGTCGTCAAAGACATATTTAATGCGTCCGCTGAATTTCTTACCTCCCTCTTTGGTCACCACATTGATGACCGCAGATTGAGCGTTACCAAATTCAGCGTCGAATCCACCTGTTTGTGCGACCATCTCCGCCACAGCGGGCGATCCGATCTGGAGCATACGCAGGTTGTTCAATGGATCTTTGACTTCCATACCGTCAACGAGATACGCAACTTCACCACGTCGTCCGCCGCGGATGTGGATATTGTTTCCACTACCGACGGCGCCACCGACGCTTGCGAGTGCACCGACATAGCTGGCGACCGGCATGTTGTATATTTCGTCTCCGGTTGTCAACCGGGTTGTAGCGGTTACATCAGCGCGAACGACTGGTCGCGCGGCTTTTATGACGACCTCTTCACGTTGAACGGTCGTCGAGGTAAGCTTAAAATTCAGTGTTGCGGTCAAATCCGCATAAATTAAAACTTCCTGTTGAGTTACAGATGCATAGTTTACATGGCTCGCCATTACGTCATACTGTCCCGGAGGAACGTTCAGTAGAAAGAAGTCACCATCCAGGGACGAAAATGCACCGAGTTCAGTGTCGAGAATCACAATGTTGGCTCCGGCAACCGGTTCACCTGTCTGAGAATCGGTTATGATGCCGGAGATTTTGCCGGTCACACCGGCAAAAGCCGGTCCGGCGATCAACATCAGTGATATGGCGAGACTTAAAACAAGACGAACCGGATCATCCGGTAAATTTCGTAAAAAAAATCTCATCCAAACCTCCCAAAATAATTGCCTGTCGGAAGAGTTATCCGGGGTACTTATGAGACCTCCCAAAGCACATCCGGAAAATAGTGCTTTGGTATAAGTATCATTGGGGCATATTGCGAAAAAATAGCCACAGGAAGTCGAGAATAGGACAGACTCGACTTCCTGTGGCTGGCTTGCCCGCTTCCGGGTGTTTCGGATAGCCGTATTTCGTAGTCGTGGTTGTCTCAACCACGACTACAAAAACAGTCAAAGTCCGGCTCATCCGGCAGGCACATTGTCTGTTAGCGAATAAGCGTCATTTTACCGACATGACGTTGTGAACCCGAATTCAAGATATAGAAATATACCCCGGAACCCACGCCTTCACCGTGCCAGGCTATCTCGTGATGACCGGCAGCGGTTGTTCCGTCATGCAGCGTTTCAACCAAACGACCGCTAATGTCAAATACGGTCAGAGTGACTTCTGAAGCTTTGTTCAGAGTAAACGGAATGACAGTTGAATTGTTGAACGGGTTGGGATAGTTCTGTCCCAGACTCATCTGTGTCGGCAGTTCAACGGTCGGATTGTCAACACCTACTACAAATTCCTCTCCGACGATAATGAGCTGCAATCCACTTTCACCGGCGTTTCCTACACCATCTTGGCACCAGATGAAGAAGTAGATCGAGTCTCCATCAGCAATCGCCTGACCATGCATGGTGTCGGACGGCATAGTGAAGAAATAGGTTCCGTTGCCGTCATCATCGGTATCACCCGAATCAGCTACGACATACTCCCAGCCGACTTCATCGCCTTCGGCGTTGATGTTCAGCCAGTTGATGTCCACATAGCTGATACCGGTGTTCCCGACATTTTCGTCAGCAACCACACATGATGATATCCAGGGTTCACCAAGCACGGTGCTGGACAGAGTCACACTCTCGTCTTGAGGAACGGGCGCGAATACGTCGGTGACACCGTAAAGCACACAGAAAGTGGCGAAGATGGTCTCACCTTCTCCGGGGTTTATGCCGATTTGAGGCAAGTAACCCGCATTAAGCCCATCTTCGAGATAGTCAATAATGCGAAGAGTATCACTCCAGTTCTCACCGAGATCATCGGAGTAGGAAACCATGAATCCACTTGGAGTCAGGACAGGATCAGGATAGCTCCAGATATTGGAGCCCATCACCAAACGTCCTTCAGATGTCCAGTTACCCATTGCGGTGTAATAGACACGACCGGGATACTCTATTTCCATGACGGGATCGGGACCGACCCAGTCACCACCACCGTAACCCAGACCGTCGTAGGCAACCCAGTTGTAGTGTGCCGGGTAAACACCGTTGGTGTCAGGTTGCGGAATACCGATATTACTGAAAACCCACGGACCTTCACCATCTACACCTATACTCGGATAGCGCTGCGCACCGGGAATAGTTTCGACAACCCAGTTTTCACCTGCGTCATCGGAGAAGGCTACAGCGGTTCCTGATAGATTACGGTTACGAACTGCAAAGTACACTACACCTGCATCCACATCCTGTGCAATCGGGTTGACCGCACTGGTGTAGTAGCTGTAATATGCACCACTTTCGGTGATAGGACCGTATGTGGTAGCTTCACCATTATTGACCTTGATGACAAATTGATCCCACCAGCCACTATCAGCATTGGCAGTTTGGAACAATACAAACATATTGTCACCGTTCATATCGGTCATGTGAGGATAGTGATCTTCATCGGCAAGATCTTCAGCGATAGCTACTGCATCACCCCAACCGTCACCGGTTTTTGTCGCCATCATGAACTGACGAGCCTCATTTGCTTGAACTTCCCAGAGTGCAATCAAATTGCCGTCAGCATCCTTACCTGCATCTGACCAGGTAAAGACAGCGTTTTCAGGCAATTCTGTGATAAGAGTATAGGAAACTTCGTCACCGGCAATGTTTGATTGGACGTCATAGATACCGTTGACACGTTCTTCCGGATTGTTCACTCCGGTAAATTTGTCGAGGATTCCGATGAAGTGGATGTTATTGTCACCGTCTGCGACAGCACCGAAGTTGTATCCGGCATCGCCCCAGGCGGGAGTTTCATCATCTTCATCCCACATACCGGTGTCACCGGTACCTCGGATTTCTGACCAGCTTTCGCCACCATCAGTTGAGACGACGAAACGATATGTCATAAATTCATCTTCGTCACGGTTGAGTTGATGTGAAGCGTTGTTCAGTGGGGGGTGAATGGTGAGATTCGGCTCACCGTTCGGGAGTAAATTCTGGTTGACGGCGAATGCTGTTCCGGACAACAGCAAGGCGACACACAGAATTGCAACTAAAAAAGTAACTTTTTGCATTTGTGAGACCTCTTGAAAACTTACAATTAAAAACGATTAACTAATCAAGGTGTTCAGTGCAGGTGGGCAGTTCTAAGTTCCTGTGCGAGCGTCAATTTGGTTTTGAGTTCTTCCTCCTAACTTTTTCTTTTCCTGTCTATTTTAATGATCTATTTCTAAACTGAAGAGCAGAAAGCTCCCCGCCCTCTGCTGCAAACTCATTGAATCCAGTTCTCAATAAGCTGCAATATACACTTTCATAGCTTGCCTGTCAAGTCGCAGCAGAGAATTTCTCAAAATTTATTTACCTCCGTAAATTAAAACGTGATCTTGTAGTCGGGGTTGTTTATAACAGTGCTTAAAAGTGTTTTCACATAATTGGGGAGCAAGAACATTCTTGAGTTCTTTGATTTATTCATATTCCCGTCATTCCCGCGAAGGCGGGAATCCAGTAAACGGTTGTTATCACTGGATTCCGGATCAAGCAGTCTGTCCGAGAATAGTTCTTTAAGAAACAATATCT